>NZ_CP065915.1:2732500-3332500 GCF_016134045.1 Pelagovum pacificum
AGCCCGTGATGGCGCCGTTCTGGGCATAGATACTTTCCTGCAGCGTCACGAACAGCGGATTTCCCGAGAAGGAGGTCAACGCCATGACCTGCGACAGAAATGTTTCCGAAAGCCCGGTCGGCGCGAAGGAATCGAAGGCCTCATCCATCGCCCACATGACATTCTCGAAGCCCGGCGCCATGCCGAAATCCAACCCAAGCAACTGAAAACGCCGTACAGATAGCCGGTCGCCGTCGGGCAGCTGCGGTTCATGCGTGGCAATCAAGTCTGCAATCCGCCCTGCCCGCTCGACGGCGTCAGGATAGCGGCGGCTGAACCGCTCGTTCTTGGCCAGGACACGCGGATAGGTTCGGCGATAGACATCGTCCGCCGTGGCCTCGATCCCGGCAAGTCCTCCGGTGACGAAGCACTCCGTCAGCGCGTCCGGCGCGACAGACAGGTAATGCAGGGTCAGGAATCCACCGTAACTCTGTCCAAGCGTCGACCATCGCCGACCACCGTAGATGTCTTTCCGGATCTGCTCACAGTCGCGTACGATCGAGTCGGTCGAGAAGCTGGCGAGGTAGTCCGCTCCCTCAGGGCCTGACATGGCGCCCATTCGAGCACCCGTCACAGGACTGGAGCGCCCGGTGCCCCGCTGATCGAGAAGCAGCACGCGATAGTGTTTCATCGCCTCGTATAACCAGGGCGGGTCGCCAATACCGGGCCGCGGAGCCTTGCCCCCTGGCCCCCCCTGCAGAAACAGCAGCAGCGGCAGATCTTCGGAGACCCGCTCCGGATCGCAGGCTTCGCGCAAGAATACCTGAATCGTTTCGCCCTCGGGGTCCGACCAGTCGCGCGGCAGATCAATCTCGACTTCGGTCAGCGCGACGCCCGGGCCACGGCGGGTGGGACCACGACGGATGCTCATGCTGCTTTTCCTCTCCAGATTGAGCCGGCCCTCATCCCAGCGCTCGAGTGCTCTTGGCGTCGAAAAGCATGGCGCGGTTCATATCCAGATGAAGTGTCGCCTCGCTACCGCTGGCAGGAAACTGGTCGGCTCCGAGCCGCGCACAGAGCAGTGTCTCGCCCAAGCTACCATACGCGAGGGTCTCGATGCCGAGCGGCTCGACCTCGTCGAGCACGACCGAGAGCGGCACTGAGTGATCGCCGTTCGGAGAAAGCGAGATGGCTTCGGGCCGAATGCCCAGCACCACCTCGGCCGTCGGCGCAGCGGCAAGCCCCGCCTTAACCGCACCAGAAAGGGGCAGCGTCTGCCCCGTCTCCAGTTCAATTCCGACCCGGTCGCCTGAGCCACTGAGCCGCCCCGGCAACAGGTTCATCGGTGGCGAACCGATGAAGCCCGCGACAAACGTCGTTTGCGGGCGCTCGTAGAGATCGAGAGGCCGTCCCACCTGTTCGATATGCCCCCCATTCATCACGACGACACGGTCAGCCATGGTCATCGCCTCGGTCTGATCGTGAGTCACATATACTGTCGTCGTGGGCAGGATCCGCTGGAGGCGTTTGATTTCCGAGCGCATCTGGACGCGCAGCTTGGCATCGAGGTTCGACAGCGGCTCATCGAAAAGGAACACCTTGGGCTCGCGCACGATGGCACGGCCCATGGCCACCCGCTGTCGCTGTCCCCCCGACAGCTGGCTGGGGCGGCGGTCTAGCAAGTTGGTGATGCGCAGGGTTTCAGCTGCTTGAGAGACTTTCTCAGAGACCTCGCCCTTCGGGGTCCCACGCTGCTGCAAACAGAATGCAAGATTTTCTCCCACGGACATATGCGGGTAAAGCGCGTAGTTCTGGAACACCATGGCGATGTCGCGGCGGCCCGGAGCGACCCGATTGACCACCTTGTCGTCAATCCGGATGCGGCCGCCGGAGATATGCTCAAGCCCCGCCACCATCCGCAGCGTCGTGGACTTGCCACAGCCCGATGGCCCAACGAAAACAACGAACTCCTTGTCCTCGATCTCCAGGTTGATGCCATGCACGACCCGAGTCGAGCCGTACATCTTGATCAGGTTCTCCAACTGAAGTGTCGCCATGGCTTCAGCGCTCCATCATCCAGACCAGCATGCCGCCGGCCTCGCGGTTGGCCCACAAGTGGTAGGGCACCGCCGTGAAAGTCGCAGGCACCTCACGTGGGGGCGTGCGGGAATAGAGCTGGCCGTCCCAGCCTCCGCTGTCGATTGACCGGGCCGGTCCATGTAGCACCGTGGCGCCGCCCAGAAGATCAGACCGGAAGTCGGCTTCGATTGCGTCTTCGGAGGAAAGCACGAGCCGCTGAGGGGCGATGCCGTTGTCGACCTCTTCCACGCAGTAGACGACGGGACCTCGCTTCAGCGCGACCCGGCCGGCATTCTCCGTCGCATCGGGATGGGCGTAGAGACGTTCGACCGGCATCGGAAGTTGCAGTTTAACGGTGTCGCCCGGCGACCAGGTGCGGGCGATGCGCGCGTAGCCGTTCGTCGTCACAGGGCCGAGCGCGACCTCTTCCCCGTTGACCGTCACGCTCGGGGTGCGGCACCAGCCGGGAATGCGCAGACAAAGGCCAAACTCGACAGGCTCTTCGGGATCGACTTGAAGCGTGATCTCCGCGTCCCACGGATAGTTGGTCGTCTGGCGCAACTGCACGTCGCGCGCGCCGACAGTAACCGTTGCCGCATTCTCCGAATACAGATGCACCGCGATTTCGGTCTCGGTCGTGCTGTAGTGGTAGGAGCCGATCGAGGCGATGAAGCGCGCGATGTTCGTGGGGCAGCACGGGCAATAGTGCCATTTCCAGCGGCGGTGCTGGCCGTGGCTCTCCAACGGGTTCTCGTAGAAGTAATGTTCGCCGTCGCGGGCGATACCCGACAGCGCGCCATTGTAGGCAACCAACTCGAGGATGTCGGTATAGCGCGCATCCAGCCGCGTCTGGGCCATGCGATAGGTCCAGAAACCCAGCGCGACAGAGGCACAGGTCTCTGCATAGGCCGTCTCGTTCGGGAGATCGAATTCCCGGGTGAAGCCCTCGTTGTCCTTCGAAGAACCGATGCCACCTGTCACATACAGCAACTTGGACGTCAGGTGATCGAAGAGCTTTTCGAGTGCGTCGCGGAGGCTGTCGTCGGCAGTCTCGTGCGCAAGGTCGGTCATCGCGGCAAAGAGATAGGTGGCACGAACGGCGTGGCCTTCGACCTCTTCCTGTTCTCGTACCGGCTTGTGGGCCTGGCTGTAGGCGTAAGTCTCAAAGATATAGTCGTCTGGTTCCTCGCCCCGCGCCCGCGCCTCTGCGTCGTAATATGAGGGTGTTTGCCCGCGCTCATCGACGAAGTAGGAGGCCTGCTTGAGGTACTTCTCTTCCCCCGTCAGCCGATAGAGCTTGATCAGGGCGATCTCGATCTCTTCGTGGGCGTCATAGCCGCGCAGCTTGCCTTCCTCGGTGCCGAAGGTGTCGATGATATGCTCGACGCAGCGGATCATCACCTCCAGGAAACGGCGCTTGCCAGTGGCCTCGAAGTAGGCGATCGCGCCTTCCAGCAAGTGCCCCATCGAGTACATCTCGTGCAGGTCGCGCAGGTTCGTCCAACGGTTCTCGGGCTCGCGCCGGATGAACCACGAATTCAGATAGCCGTCGGGCAGTTGCCCCTCTTCGAGACGAGCGACGATACCGTCGATCTTTTCTTCGATGTCCGGGTCGCGGCGGTACTTCAGCATGTAGGACGCCGCTTCGATCCACTTGCCGAAATCGCTGTCGAAGAAGTGCTGCATCGACAGGCCGGACGGCTGGATCGGCCGGGCCAGCGGACCGGGCGGCGACTTGAAGTCCAGCACTTCGAGGAATTTCTCTTCGTCCAGCCGCTTGTACTGCGTGGGCACGGTCACGTCGCGTACCGTGTCGTGCCAGCTCTTCCAGAAGCCACTCTCAAAGCTGACCTTGGCGTGGTCGACCGGCACGTGACGGGAGTCGGCCCGCTGGGGCCTGACATGATTATTCATCTGGTTCACCTATTTGACGGCGCCGGCGACAAGGCCGCGCACATAGTAGCGTTGAAGGGCGAGGAAGAGCAGGATGCAGGGCACCATGGTCAGCGTGATGCCGGCCTGCAGTGCGCCCCAATCGATCAGACCTCGGATGCCCGTTGTGACGTTTACCAGCATGACTGGCAGTGAGAATTTCTCTTCCTGGCTAAGGAAGATCAGCGCTGCGAGAAACTCGTTCCAAGAATTGAGGAACGCGAACATCGCAACGGTTGCCACGCCCGGCAGCGCCAGCGGCAGTGTGATCCGCCGCATCAGCGACCACTGGCTGGCACCGTCGATTCTGGCGCTTTCGATCAGGGCCTTCGGCACCGCGTCGAAGGCGTTGCGCATCATGAAGATCGAGAAGGGCAACTGAAAAGTTACGTAGACCAGCACCAGACCGTTGAGCGTGTTGGCCAGCCTCAGCTTCACGAGGATCAGGAAGAGCGGCGTCAGGATCGACTGGAACGGGATCATCATCGTCGCCAGGATCGCGATGAAGAGGACATTCTGCCCCGGGAAGCGGAACTTGGAGAAGCCATAGCCCGCCGGCACCGAAATCAGCAGCGTCACGACCACCGTCCCGACCGCAAGGTAGAGCGAGTTGCCAACGAAGCTGAGCACCCCGTCCCCCACCGTATCGAGGTTCCGGTAGTTCTGGAGGGAGAAGTTCTCCGGGATCAGCCGGGCGGGGTTGGACAGCGTCTCGGCCGGAAGCTTGAAGGAGTTCGAGATCGACCAGACGATCGGCATCAGGAAGATGGCCGCGATGAAGAAGCCGGCTATGATGTAGATAGCCCGCCACAGGTAGTCCGTCGCCGGCACCGGGTTCAACTCGCCTGCATCGTCGTTGAGGGTTGCGTCAGTCATGGCGTCATTCCTGCGTGTTGCGGAAGTTGAGGATCGCCATCTGCGTCGCGCTGATCGCCACCAGGATTATCAGCAACACCATCGACATCGCAGACCCGTAGCCGAGCCTGTAGGACGAGAAGCTCTCCAGATAGATCGAGAATACCGCCGTCACCGTCGAGTTGCGCGGCCCACCCTGAGTGATCACGAAGAACTGGTCGAAGGCCAGCATCGACCAGGTCACATTCAACACCAGGGCAAGGATGATTGCGTTGCGCATCAGCGGCAGTGTCACCCGGAAAAACCGGGAGATCGGCCCTGCCCCGTCGATCTTCGCCGCCTCGATCACGTCGTCGGAAACGGATTGCAGGCCGGTCAGCAGTATCACCATGGTGAACCCCGCCTGCTTCCAGACGACCATCAGGATCACGACCAGCAGCGCCGGCCAGAAGCTCTCGGTCGGCCGAGGTGCGGAGTCCACGATGCCCGCGCGAAGCAGCAACTCGGCGAAGACGCCGTTGTCGGGGTTGAGTAGCCACGTCCAGAGCGTTGCCGCTGCGCCGAAGCCAATGACGACGGGCATGAAGTAGATCGTCCGGAATAGCCCGGCGATGCGGAGTGGCTTGTCGACCAGAAGGGCCAGCGGGAAGGCGACGAGAAACAGCGCCGAAGTCACCAGTACAGTATAGAGCACGGTGAAGCGGATCGAGCGCCAGAAACGGCCGTCACCGAACAGCTCGACAAAGTTCTCGCCCCCGATGAAGCGGGGCGTTCCAAGCAGCGGCCAGCTGTGAAGGCTCATCCAGACGGTCATGCCAAGCGGCAGCAGGAACAGCAGGCTAATGAAGAGCAGGCTGGGCGTAATGAGCGTCAGACCGAGCCACTGGTATGGCTCGCGGCTGATCGGCTCATCCTCGGCGGAGGGCCGGTGCTCTGGCAGGTCCGTCATGTCTCGTTTCCTCGGGTACCGTTCGCACTCGGCACTCTGACAGTGGGCAGTCGCTGGAGAGACGCAGGCAACCGGGGCCGCCTGCGTCGGTCGTCATCAGCGTCGGGTCAGGGGTTGGTCCGCTCGAGGATCTGCTCGAACCGGCCTTCAGCCATCTCGATCGCGCCGTCGACGTCACCATCAAAGATCGCGGTCTCGAGCAGTTCGAGCCACGGCCCGGTCAGCGAGATGAAGAGCGCATCGTTGGCGTAGGTGTAGGGCGTGAAGCCCGATTGCAGCATGTCGTAGGCAATCAGGTTGCGCTCATCGAAATCGGCGTAGGCCTCTTCTGCGAGGTCGGTCCGCGATGGCATTCCGGCCAGTTCGGTGATCGTCACCTGCTGTTCCGGCTGCATGTAATATTCGATGAAATCTTCGACCAGCGCGCGCTTCTCGTCCGAGATTCCCTCGATCATGACGACATCGTCACCACCTGCGAAGGTCGCGGTGCCCCCGGTCGGTCCGGGGATCGGCGCAATACCGAAATTCACGTCCGGATAGTTCGCCGTCATCAGGTTCACGATGTAAGAGCCCGACATCAGGATGCCGACCTGGCCCGAGGCGAACGCCTCGACAGCGGAGTTGCCGTTTCCGGACCGGGTCGTGGGGTGAATGGCACCCGCCTCCCACATGTCGTTGTAGAGCTGAAGCGTGGCGCGCATGGACGGGGTATCGACTGTCTGGCTGCGGCCGTCCTCGCTCAGGATGTCGTCGCCACCCGCCCAGATGTGAGGCAGGAAGTCGTAAGCCATCCAGGAGCCGGAATTGCCGACGAACATGAAGCCGTAGGTTTCGTCGTCCAGTTCGCTGATCGAGACCGCCGCCTCTGCGAGGCTTTCCAGCGATTCCAAGGCCGACGGATCGACGCCGGCAGCGTCCAGCAGGTCGGTGTTGTACACGATGACCGATGCGTCCGGGGTCAGCGGTACGCCGTATTTCTTGCCTTCATAGGTCGCCAGCCGCACGTGGGAGGGGGACAGCGCGTCGGAATACGGGAGGCTGTCGATGAAGTCGGTCATATCCTCCAGCATGCCCGCGGCGGCGAAGGTGGGCATGTAGATCAGGTCCATTGCAACGGCGGACGGCGCCGCGCCGCCGGCAAGGGCTGCACCAAGCTTCGGGACCATTTGCTCAGCCACGACCGGAACGATCGAGATCTGATCTTCATGGGACGCGTTGTAGCTCTCGGCCATCGCCTCGAGGATCGGCGCGGTCGAGGTCCTCACCCAGATGTCGACTTCTTCTGCGAATGCGGGCGTCGCCGCAGTAACGCCGGCAAGAACTGTTAAAGCTTTGTATTTGAACATTTTGTTTCTCTCCTGTTGGCCTCCCCTCTACTCGCGCGGGAGTCCTCGCACCGAGAACGCTAGTTTTGCGAATATTGGATGTCTACTGTCTGTCCACAAATAAAATACAAAATAGATACGGTTGCCTAAAGTTTGCCCAAGACGCTTGCTGCGCTTGCAAGATGAGTTGTAAAGCCGCTCAGATGACTTGGCCGCATGAGCGCATCCGCGGCGAAATGCCGGAAGTGACCTACAAGGGCCGGTTCGCCGACGCGGCCTCCTTCACCCCGTTCGGCATCCCTGCGATCTGCTAAGGCCGGGCGGTCCAACTTCGAAGGCGGTGCGCGCCACGATCCGCGCTCGGGCGAGACGGTCAGCACCAAGGACCCGCACGAGGTGGCGAAGGCGTTCATTCAGCTTGCGGCGGACGCGTGCAGCATGGATCGCATGTTCGCTTGTCGCGATCCCGCTGATGCTGGTTTCTTTAGGATTGATCGTTTTCTAACGCGGCCCGCGCACACGTGGGGGATGAAACCCTCATACCTCACTGTCGGACCGCTCGTCGGCTCCAATCCCAACACATTTGGGGACGAGCTGCCTTCGTGGGTCTTCTGGGGGTGATAAATGAGGCGTTTTCGCACGCGCCCGGATTCGTCGACCCGCTCGATGCACTTAGGCCCTTTCACCGAGACCGTCGCACCCCTTGGCAAACCTTACGAAAGGCGTCGTCGTGCGTGAAACCGAAGCACACGCCTGAACCAAAAATAATCTGGTAAAGATGGTGCCCGGGGGCGGAATCGAACCACCGACACGAGGATTTTCAATCCACTGCTCTACCCCTGAGCTACCCGGGCACGCCACGCCAGCGGCGCGTCGTGGCTGATTATGATAGAGCCCGAATGCCGTCAACCCGATTTGAGCATCGCCGTGTTGTGATCGTGCGCTGACGTACCGGAACAGGAACCCTGGGCCGCCCCCACCGTTGGCGGATCGAACAATGAAGGAGACATCCAATGCCCGGTATCACCGACGCAAAGATCCTGATCCTCGCCACCAACGGCTTCGAGCGCAGCGAGCTCGTCACGCCGCGTGACAGCCTCCGCGACGCGGGTGCCACCGTCCACGTCGCCTCCCCCGGCGGCGAAGCCATCAAGAGCTGGGACGAAAAAGACTGGAGCGACACGCATCCCGTCGACGCCGACCTCGAAAACGTCAAGGTCGACGACTACGACGCAGTCGTTCTGCCCGGCGGGCAGATCAACCCCGACATCCTCCGTACCAACGCGACGGCGGTCAAGCTGGTGAAAGACTTCACCACGTCAGGCAAGGTAGTGGCCGCGATCTGTCACGGTCCGTGGATGCTGGTGGAAGCCGACGTCGTGCGCGATCGCGAAGTGACGTCCTACCCGTCGATTCGGACTGATCTCAAGAACGCCGGCGCCAATGTCGTGGACAAGGAAGTTGCCTGCGACAAGGGTATCGTGACCAGCCGCAACCCCGGCGATCTGACGGCTTTCGTCAACAAGATCATAGAGGAAGTGGAAGAAGGGCTTCACCGGCGTAACGCCGCCTGAGACGTCATGTGACGTCCACAGCCTTGCTTTTGCGGAACCATCATGCCACCTGCTTGGTTGATGTCTGATGACTGCGCCCGCGCGGCGCGGTCATCGGACCGTTACAAGAACGTGGTGTCTGGTGACCATGAAAGAGCGAATTGACCCGCTGATCGCCGAGCGCGCGCCCTGGCTGTTTAGCGACAGACCCGGTGTGCGGGTCGCGCGTCAACTTCTGAACCGTGCCCTGTCCTACGACAAGACGATCTCGATCGCCCATCGCTATCGCGACATGTCGAGTGTCGAACTTATGTACGATCTCGGACAGATGCTCGCGCAGGATTTCGAGGGTCACGGCCTCACCAACATTCCTCGTCACGGACCGGCGCTGATCGTCGCGAACCATCCCACGGGCATCGCCGACGGGATCATGATGCAGCATATGCTGAAAAAAGTCCGCGACGACGCCTACTTCTATGCCAACCGCGACATCCTTCGCGTGCTCCCGCAGATGGAGAATTTCATCGCGCCCGTCGAGTGGCGGCAGGAGAAGCGCAGCCACGGCAAGACCCGTGAGACGATGGCCTTCACCCGCCAGGCGGTAAGCGAAGGCCGGCTCGGTGTGATCTTCCCGTCCGGCCGGCTGGCCAAGCGGCGCGGATTGCGCCTGCACGAGCGGCCCTGGATGGCCTCGGCGGCGATGCTGGCGCGCAAGTTCGAGCTGCCGGTGATTCCGGTCCATATCCGGGCACGCAACTCGATCCTGTTCTACATGTTCGACCTGCTGCACCCGACGCTGCGGGACATCACTCTGTTCCACGAGACGCTGAACAAGGCGCGGCAGCCCTACCGGATCACGGTGGGCGAGCCGATTTCGCCCAAGGCGCTGCCGGCGAATTCCGAAGACGGGATCGAGATGCTGCGCAAGGCGACGCTGGCGCTTGGCGGGGAAGACGCGCCGACGGTCAGCCTCGTGCGGGCGACGCGCCGGCCTCTCGTCCGGTTCTAGGCACCCGTCCGGTAGCGGACAGCCGTCCTAAAACGGACCGGCGTCCCGGTCCGGACAGACTGAACGACAAACGCCCGTTTCCGGTCATATCTCCGGAAACGGGCGTTCTTGTTTCATGGGACCCTGTCCGGCACCGGACAGATGTCCGCCTCACTCGTAGTAGGCGGGAGCGCTCATGGTCGAGAAGGTCGGAACACTGACCTGCTCGGGCCGCATCTCGGGACGCAGGCTGACCATCACGGCAGCGTTGGAGGTGCAGTAATCCTGCTCCCGCGTCCAGGCCGTCATCTCGTCGATGACCCAGCCGTGGGTCATGGGGCCCCAGTCGGCGGCAACGCCACGGCGACCGCCGGCGATCGCGTTATCGCGCTCCACGGTGTAGGCCATGATGCGCACTGCGCAGGACAGGTTGTCGACCGGGTCTTTCAGGGCCTCGCCGGTGCTGGCGTAGCAATCGTAGTGACGTGCGGTCGTCGGGTAGATCTGGAGGAGGCCGAACCACTGGCCACCACCGCCGACGACGTGGGGCACGTAGCGGCTTTCGTAGTAGGCGAGCGCGGACATCATGCCGACCCAGAAGGCACGACGCTCCTCGTCGGACTTGTTGGCGTAGCCGGGGCACCAGGCTTCGATGTCGCTCGGGATGATGTCCTCGAGCCCGTCGCCGTGGGCCTCGATCGCGGCCATCGCGGTACGGGTCCAGAGTTCGCCTTCCTCCGTCTCGTCCCACTTCGCGGCGGGCTGGTAGGTGGAGCGGACAGGCGGCAGGACCGGCGGCTCACCGAAGGTGACGGATACGCCGTTATATACGATCTGGCGCGGCTCTTCCTCGGCGCGCTCGGTCGCGGGACGCGACAGCGGGCGGACACCGGCGGGATAGGACGCGCCGATGACCTCGCTCAGCGGGTCGGCGGCCAGTGTCTCTGTGACGGACGAATCGATGTCGGCCATGGCCTGGAGCGGAAGGCTCGCGGCGATGATCCCGGCTAGCAGGGAACGCATTTCCATGTCTCTCCTTTTCGATGCCGGCGCCCCGCCCCGCCGGCAATCCTTGTCTTCATCGGGCGCTCAGGCCCGGATAATCATTGAATTTCAGAACCTTGCGACGGTGCGCAATAGGCTTGCTGGCTCACCCAGTCGCGCATCTCGGCACGCTTGCTGGACGAGTGGAACGGGCCCCAGTCCCGCATGCCGCGGCTGACGGTGCCGTAGCGGGCGACCTGGCGGGTCGCGATGCGCACCGCGCAGGACAGGTTGGCCGCGCCATCGCGCAACGCCGACCCGCTGGTCGCCTGGCAGCCGTAGCCGCGCGCCGTGGTTGGGTCGATCTGCACGAGGCCGTACCAGCGGCCGCCACCACCGACAGCGTCGGGGTTCCACGTGCTCTCATGCTCGGCGAGGGCCGACAGCAGGCCTGTCCAGAACGCCGCCCGCTCATCGCGGGAGGCCGTGGCGTATCCCGGGCACCAGCCCTCGATGTCGCCGGGCATCATGTCCGCCAGCGACGTTTCGTGACGATCCATCGCCGCGAAGGATGCGGCGGTCCACGTGGCCGCTTCGGGCCGGTGGTCCCAACGCATGGCGGGAACGTAGGGTTCGGGTTCGGGAGTTGGTTGCACGGTGGCACAGGCGGTCAGCGCGGAAAGCGCGAGAGCAAGCAGCGGCAAACGCATGAATTCGTCCATAGGCAGCACCGGGGCCCCTCGCCCGGCACAGAGCGTTTGCCCTCTCGGGCTCCATGAATCGAGTCGAACGAGTCCAGATCGGCGAATCTTTGCCGCCGTCAAGATGGGAACGCCAAGATACGGACCGATTGATGCCAGATTTTGTGTCCATGCATCACCTGAACGCAACGAAGTCGTGACACGCTCATGCGCCAGGACAAAACGACCCCGAATCCCGGCCATATCCTCAAGACGGGGACGGCCCTCCTGCGTTCGGCGGGCCGTCATTCCGCGCGGATCGCCGGGGATGCGCTCGACAAGTCGGGGCTCGTCGATCGGCTGAAGGCGACACCGATCTGGACGATGAACAGCAACCGCGTGAGACGGCGGCGGCTGGAGCGGTTGGAACTCACCTTCATCGACCTGCCCGCGACACGCCGCGAAGTGGCCGAGATCGAGACGGAGGCGGCCGCCCTCGCCCGATCCGCCGCGTGGAGCGACCTTGCCGACATGCTGCAGGACTTCGAGGATATCCGCAGCGACGCACCCGGCCTGCTGCGCCTGTACGACAGCTGCGCGACCGCTGCGCGAATGGCGCTGGCCGACGATATCGCACCGCCCGACGACCTGACGCTCGCGCCGGTCGCCGGTATCGCGGACCCGACCCTGGACGAGCTCGAGGGCGCGCATGTCCGCGACCGATCAAACCACATCCTCGCGGCGCTGGCCGCCCGCGCCCATATCGACGCCGCCTGGTATCACCGGTCCGGCTCCGCAGACGCCGAGATCCCCGACGAGCGGTGGGAGGCGATGCGCCTGCACTACGACCGTGCGGCGCAGATTTTGGCCGAATTCGACCCACACACCCACAATTCGCCGCTCCTGGCCGAGGCTTTCTATTTCCTGGCGCTCGATGCCGAAGACCCGGCGTCGGCGCTGCATCGGGCGTTCGAGACCTGGACCGACCTCGATCCGGCGAACGTCACACCGTACCTGACGCACGGCTTCCACCTGCTGCCCCGCTGGGGCGGCAGTTACGAACATCTGCACGGCGAAGCGGCCTGCAGCGCGCGAAACACGAAGGAACTGCTTGGCGGGGGCGCCTACACGGCGTTCCACGTGATCGCCCTGCTGCGCGACGACGAGGCGATTGCCGGGCTCGACGTCGACCGTTTCGTCGACGGGCTGCACGACCTGCTCGACTACGACCTGAACGATCCGGACACGGCCAACAACTTCGCCGGGATGCTCTACGCGGTGTCAAAGCCGCGGCTGCCGGGGCCGGAGACGCCAGCCGACTCGCCCGCGCCCCGGCGCCGCGAAGAGATGCGCGAGGCATTGCGAGAGTTCATCGACCTCCGACTCGGGGGCCTCCGCGCCGATGCCTGGGGGGAGCCCGGCGATGCCGAAGCCGCGCTGGCCGATCTGTTCGCAGAACAGCTCGACGCCGGGAACCGGCTGATCCTCGACAAGCACGGCCTCCGGTTCGAGCCGTTGAAGCCGCCGCCCGAACAGGCCTGACGCGCCACTCCGCTTGCCCCGCGCGCGCCCTCGGCCTAGAACGCGCGCTGAAGCTTTCGCGAACGGAGTCCGACGATGCTCGACCTCACCTATGAACCCCCGAAGCCCAAGGTGATCCAGGGCGCCACCGGCGACTGGGAGCTGGTCATCGGACTGGAGGTTCATGCGCAGGTCGCCTCGAAGGCCAAGCTGTTCTCCGGCGCCTCGACCCGGTTCGGGGCAGAGCCGAACTCCAACGTCGCCTTCGTGGATGCCGGGATGCCCGGTATGCTGCCGGTCATCAACGAGGGCTGCGTCGCCCTGGCGGTGAAGACCGGTCTCGGCCTCAAGGCGCAGATCAACCTGATGAGCGCCTTCGACCGCAAGAACTACTTCTACCCGGACCTGCCGCAGGGCTACCAGATCAGCCAGCTCTACCACCCGATCGTGGGCGAGGGCGAAGTGCTGGTGGACATGGAGCCCGGAGTCGCCCGGCTGGTGCGGATCGAGCGCATCCACCTCGAGCAGGACGCCGGCAAGTCGATCCACGACATGGACCCGAACATGTCCTTCGTGGATCTCAACCGCACCGGTGTGGCGCTGATGGAGATCGTCTCCCGCCCCGACATCCGTGGGCCCGAGGAAGCCGCTGCCTACGTCGGCAAGCTGCGCCAGATCCTGCGCTACCTCGGCACCTGCGACGGCAACATGCAGAACGGCAACCTGCGGGCGGACGTCAACGTCTCCGTCTGCCGGCCGGGCGATTACGAGAAATACCAGGAGAGCCAGGATTTCTCGCACCTCGGCACGCGCTGCGAGATCAAGAACATGAACTCCATGCGCTTCATCCAGGCCGCCATCGACTTCGAGGCGCGCCGCCAGATCGCCATCCTCGAGGACGGCGGCAAGGTGGAGCAGGAAACCCGCCTCTACGATCCCGACAAGAACGAGACGCGCTCGATGCGGTCCAAGGAAGAGGCGCACGACTATCGCTACTTCCCATGCCCCGACCTTCTGCCGCTCGAGATCGAGCAGGGATGGGTGGACGAGATCGGCGCCGACATGCCCGAGCTTCCCGACGAGAAGCGCGCGCGGTTCGTCACGCAGTACGGCATGACCGAATATGACGCCTCCGTGCTGACCGCCGAGATCGACCTCGCCAACTATTTCGAGGCAAGCGTCGGCGGCGGCGATGGCAAGAAGGCCGCGAACTGGGTCATCAACGAGGTCCTGGGCCGCGCCAACAAGGCCGAGGTCGCGCCCGCCGAGCTGGTGAAGCCGGAAGCGAACGCCGAGATCCTCGCGCTCGTCGCGTCCGACGCGATCTCCACCAAGATCGCCAAGGACGTTCTGGAAAAGCATATCGAGACCGGCAAGAGCCCGAACCAGATCGTCGAGGAAGAGGGTCTGAAACAAGTCACCGACACCGGCGCGATCGAGGCCGCGGTGGACGAGGTCATCGCCAACAACCCCGACCAGGTCGAGAAGGCGAAAGCCAATCCGAAGCTGGCCGGCTGGTTCGTCGGTCAGGTGATGAAGGCCACTGGCGGCAAGGCGAATCCGAAGGCCGTCAATGAACTAGTGAGCGCGAAACTCGGCCTCTGAAGGCCGGGTGACGGCCGGAAACAATCGGTTTCCGGCCCGCGATTCCATCCGATTTACCCAAGGAAAGCTCCGCCCAGCCCCTCTGCTGATAAATTCAGCAGATGCCGACCCCTTGTTTTCAAGGCTTTGCGCGCCGCAGGCTACTGGAATCCGGGACATTTCCCGGCTCTTTGTGAGGATTGTGGCGGGAAGGTGTCCCAATTGTGGCGTCACGCTTCCGCGACTCGCCGGCGATTGATAATATTTCGTTGCCGACTGGGGGGTTGGGGATGACACATTACGAATACAAGGTTGTGGCCGCGCCGAAGCGTGGCACTCGTGCCAAGGGGCTGAGGACAAGCGAGGCCCGCAACGCGAACGCTCTTGAACTGCTGATGAACGAATACGGGGCCGACGGCTGGGAATTCCAGCGCTCCGACACGCTGCCTTTCGATGAGCGCACCGGTCTCACGTCGCGCGAGACGCAGTTTCAGACCTTCCTCGTTTTCCGCCGCCTCGCGGTAGCCGCCGAGGTCAGGGGCACCGGCACCGACGGCTACACGATGACCGCACCCGTGCAGGTCGCAGAGTCGTCCGGCACGATCACCAGCCTGCGCGACTATTGGAACGCCTCGGCGGAGATCGAGGAGATGACCAGCGAACCGGCCATCAGTACCGCGCTGGCGACGCGCGCCGCCATGCGTCGCCCGGCCCCTGCCCGGCTGGTCGAGTCTGAGACATCACCGGCCACAGAGCCCGCGGCACCGCAACCGACGCTGATCGCCTCCGAAGCGGAGCCCACGCTCGCTCTCGCGCCCGATCCGACGCCGGAGCCGCTGCCGGTCACCGCGCCGGTGCAGGCCCGGCCGCTGCTGGACGATCCCGCGACCGCGCTGGCCGAGGGCCGGACCTTCGACCGCCCGCCCTCGCGCATGTTGTTCCGGCTGGGCAAGCCGCAGGAGATGGTCGTCCGGCGCCCTGACCCAACCGAAGCGCCCGTGGAGTCGACGCCTGTGGTGCCCGCGCGCCCGACCGGCGAGGCGCTCGCGCGTGCCTTCCGCGAAGGGGCGGCCATGGGACGTCACGCTGCCGAGTAAGGGCGCGAAACCATTGCAAACGGCGGGGTGGCGGCTAAGTATGTCCTACTCGAAACCTGACGTCTGCAAGTCCCGCCCGCATGATCCGCTACGCCCTGAAATGCTCGGATGACCACCGCTTCGAAAGCTGGTTCCAGTCTGCCAGCGCCTTCGACCGGTTGAAGGACGCGGGGCATGTCTCCTGCGCCGTCTGCGGCTCGGCCGAGGTGCAGAAGGACCTGATGGCCCCCTCCGTCAGCGAAGGCGGTGAGAAGCCGCTCTCGCGCCCCGCTTCTCTTGCTGAACAGGCAATGGCGGACCTGCGCCGCAAGGTCGAGGAAAGCTCGAGCTACGTCGGCAAGGACTTCGTGACAGAAGCCCGCGCCATGCACGACGGCGAGAAACCGCACCGGTCTATCCACGGTGAAGCGAACCTCGCCGAGGCGAAGAAGCTGCTGGAGGATGGGGTCCCCGTCATGCCGCTTCCCTTCCGGCCGAAGCGCCAGTCGAACTGATGCGCGTGCTGGTCACAGGCGCGAGCCGCGGGATCGGAGCCGCCCTCCTCTTGGCCTACCGCGAGCGAGGGGACACCGCGCTTGGCACGTCGCGCAGCGGCGACGGCCTGATCCGGCTCGATGTGACCGACCCGGCGGCCTTCGCTGGCTTGCCCGGCGAGGTCGGCGACAGTCTCGACCTGCTGGTCTGCAACGCCGGGATCTTCCCGGACCGTCACGACGAGATCGACACCGGTTACGACGCGGCCAAGTGGGCCGACGTCTTCGCCACCAACGTCACCGGTGCGTTCCTGACCGTTCAGACGCTGCTGCCGCAGCTGCGCGCCGCGAAGGGCAAGGTCGCCATCATCTCGAGCCAGATGGGCGCCTCCACCAAGGCCGGCGGTGACGCGCTGATCTACCGGGCATCCAAGGCGGCGTCGGCGAACCTCGCCCTGAACCTTTCCAAGTCCTTGAAACCCGACGGCATCGCCGTTGGCGCCTATCACCCCGGCTGGGTCAGCACCGACATGACCAGCCACAAGGGCGCGCTGCAACCGGAGGAGGCCGCGCAAGGCCTCGTCGCACGGTTCGACGCGCTCGATCTGGAAACGACCGGCTGTTTCATGACATGGGATGGCCAGCCACACCCGTTCTGAAGGAGCGACGACAATGAAAAGCCCCCTGTTCGACGTTGACAGCTCCGGTGCCCGCAACCTCGGCGATCTGCCCGAGTGGGACCTGACAGACCTCTACGAGAGCCCCGACTCCGCCGACTTCAAGCGCGACATGGACTGGCTGGAGGCCGCCTGCGCCGATTTCGCCCGCGACTACGAAGGCAAGCTCGAGACGCTCGATGCCGCCGACATGCTCGAGGCCGTCCGCCGGTACGAGAAGATCGACGTCGTCGGCGGGCGCATCATGTCCTACGCGGGCCTGCGGTACTACCAGGTCACCACCGACTCCGACCGGGGCAAGTTCCTGACGGACGCGCAGGACCGGATGACCTCCTACACCACGCCGCTGGTCTTCTGGGGGCTGGAGTTCAACCGCCTCTCCGACGACCACGTCGAGGGCCTGCTGAACGAGAGCGACGAACTCGCCCGCTACAAGCCGATCTTCGACCGGATGCGCGCGATGCGGCCCTACCAGCTGTCCGACGAGCTCGAGAAATTCCTGCACGACCAGTCCACCGTCGGTGGTACCGCGTGGAACAAGTTGTTCGATGAGACGATCGCCGGGCTGACCTTCACGGTCGACGGTGAAGAAAACGGCATCGAGGGGACGCTCAACTACCTGACCGAGCAGGACCGCGCCAAGCGCGAGGCGGCGTTCCATGCGCTTACCGACGTCTTCGGCCAGAACATTCGTACCTTCGCGCGCGTCCACAACACGCTCGCCAAGGAGAAGGAGATCGAGGACCGCTGGCGCGGGATGCCGACACCGCAGACCGGCCGGCACCTCGCCAACCATGTCGAGCCGGAAGTCGTGCAGGCCCTGCGCGACGCCGTGGTCGACGCCTACCCCCGCCTGTCGCACCGCTACTACGGGCTGAAGGCGAAGTGGCTTGGTCTCGACAGGATGCAGGTCTGGGATCGCAACGCGCCGCTGCCGATGGAAAGCGACCGCATCGTCGACTGGGACGAGGCGAAGGGCATCGTGATGGACGCCTACGGATCGTTCGATCCGCGCATGGCCGACATCGCGCAGCCGTTCTTCGAAAAGGGCTGGATCGACGCGCCGGTGAAGCCCGGCAAGTCGCCCGGCGCCTTCGCCCACCCGACGGTGACGGACGCGCACCCCTACGTGCTGCTGAACTACCTCGGCAAGCCGCGGGACGTGATGACGCTGGCGCACGAGCTCGGCCACGGCGTGCACCAGGTCCTCGCCGCCGGACAGGGGGAGCTGCTGTCCTCCACACCGCTGACCCTGGCCGAGACGGCGTCGGTGTTCGGCGAGATGCTGACCTTCCGCAAGTTGCTCGCCGGTGCCCCGGACGAGGCGGAGAAGAAGGTCCTGCTGGCCGGCAAGGTCGAGGACATGATCAACACGGTGGTCCGCCAGATCGCCTTCTACGATTTCGAGTGCAAGTTGCATGACGCCCGTCGCGGCGGAGAGCTGACGCCCGACGACATCAACGCGCTCTGGATGTCGGTGCAGGCCGAAAGCCTCGGCCCCGTCTTCGACTTCGCACCGGGTTATGAGACCTTCTGGGCCTACATCCCGCACTTCGTCCACTCGCCCTTCTACGTCTACGCCTATGCCTTCGGCGACGGCCTCGTGAACGCGCTCTACGCCGTCTACGAAGAGAGCGGCGAGAGCTTCAACGACAAGTACTTCGCGATGCTCAAGGCGGGCGGGTCGATGCACCACAAGGAGCTTCTGGCGCCGTTCGGCCTGGACGCGTCTGACCCGGCCTTCTGGAACAAGGGCCTTTCGATGATCGAAGGGTTCATCGACGAGCTCGAGGCGATGGAATCGTGAGCGGCGTGAGCCTCCGGCCGCTGCCGCGGACGGAGGTCGCCTCCGTCCATCACCTCGAACTGCCCGAGGTGCAGATGCCCTTTGCCGGACGGATGACCGACATCACGGTCGGCGATCCCGAGGACGTCGATTATCACGCGGTCGAGGCGGAGGATGCCGTCATCGGCTTCTTCAAGATCGACACGGCCTACCGCGAGCGGCTTGGCTTTGGAGGCCCCGAAGATCTCGGCTTCCGCTTTTTCCTGATCGACCACCGCTATCAGGGGCGTGGTTACGCCAAGGCGGTGATGGCCGCCCTGCCCGACTACCTGCGTCAGCATTACCCGGGCCGGTCCGTCGTGTGGCTGACGGTGAACTTGAAGAACCACCGGGCCTACCAAATCTACCTCTCCGCCGGGTGGGAGGACACGGGCGACCAGTACGAAGGCGGCCCATCGGGCCCGCAGCACGTCATGCGGCTGTCGCTCGACTGACCGGGATCGGTCGGGAGCAGTCTCAGTCGAGGTCGGTCCAGGGCCAGGGCTTCACGTCGCTGGCGGCTGTCTGGTAGCGGGCAGCCTTGGCGATCCAGATGCCGAGGTCGGTGCCGAAATCGGCAAGCCGCTCGTTCGGCTCGTCCTTGTTGAAGATCATGATGACGAACTGGATGACTGTCGCGACGCTGAGAACCGTGTTCGCGATCGAGATCATCACGGCGATCAGCACAACATGCACCAGCCGCATCAGGAGATGTTCCTTCCCGGCGGGCTCTTCCTGCTCGCCGTGGATCCGGCCCATCACCTTGTCCTCGTCGTTCATGGCCCCTCTCCTGCCTGACCTGCGCCGGTTCCTTGTCGACCATTCGGGGTGTCCGGCGCAAGGTGCAGGCGGCGGGGCTCAGGCGAGAAGCGACTTCATGACCGCCTCGTTGCTTTCGTTCACCTCGCTCTCGGAGCGGGCGATGGCCGGAGTCGCGCGCGACCACTGACCGGTCTCGACGCAATCGAGCATCAGCGCGGCGACATCCTCGTGCCGGGCCCGGATCAGGCCCTCGGCGATCTCGTCCTCGGTGACGACGGAATCGTCGGTGCGGGGGCCTTCCATCAGCCAGCCGGGGCGCACGGCAGTCCAGTCGAGCCGGCTTTGGGCGAGGTCCGCCTCCATCTGCTCCATCTGGTCGAGCACGTTGGTCAGCGCCGGCGCGGTGCCGAGCCGGAACAGCAGCGGCCCCCGTTCGGAATTGGCGACGAAGGTCGCCGACATGACGACGATGCGCTCGATCCCCTCCGCCTTCATCGCGTCGGCGATCCGCGCCGTCCCCTTTGTGTAGAGCGGCGGTGGATCAGCAAGCGTGCCGATGTCGTTGCCGACGCCAAGCGCCGAGATCACGGCTTTCGAGCCGCGTAGCGCCGGGGCGAGATCGCCGCCCAGCACGTCGGCCTCGATCTGCGTCGCGGCATCGGGCGCGTAAGGGTCGCCGCCCACGTCGGAGGCGACGACCTTGTAGCCACGCTCCAGCGCCTGCTGCACGAGGGCGCGACCGGTGCGGCCGGAAGCGCCGAAGATGGTGATCTGGGCGGGCGGGGTGATGGGGGATGCGGTGCTCATGTCAGCTGAACGCCGACCGGCACCCGCAGGGTCCCGATCAGTCCGCCGCCGCGATCACCATGTCGATCATCTGCTGCGTTCCGCGCGAGAATTCCAACGGACAGGGATAGTCCGCCTCGCCCCGCACTGCGCGGCCGAAGTTCTCGACCTGGATGATATACTGGTTCACGCCGGGAAAGCGTTCGGTCGTGCGGCTGCCGGTGTCCGTCTCGAGATGCAGCTCCGCCTGATCGAAACCGCCGGCGTTGAACGGACAGGACAGCGTGATGACGCCCTTTTCGCCGTGAAAGGTGATCTGCTGGCGCGGAAAGGCCCGCATCGAGACCATCCCGGAATAGCCGAACCCCGGAAAGCGCACCTGCGTCTGCACGAAAACATCGACGTCGTTCTCGCGCCGGATGGTCGAGGCCTCGACCGCCTCCGGCTCCTGGCCGGAGACGAACCGCACCGACCCGAAAGCATAGACCCCGATGTCGCCCAGAGCGCCGCCGCCCGTCTCCGGCCGGTTGCGGATGTTGTCGGTGTCCGACCGGTTGTCGAAGGTGAAGGCACAGTCGACATGTACGAGATCGCCGATCGTGCCGTCCGCAACGAGCTGCCGGGCGCGGATGAACTGCGGGTGATGGACGATCATGTAGGCTTCGGCGGCTACCAGCCCCGTCTCGTCCCGCTTCGCGATCACCGGGGCGAAGTCGTCCGCCGCCATGGCAAGCGGCTTCTCGACAAGCACGTGCTTGCCTGCGTCGAGCGCCTTCAGCGCCCATTCGACGTGCAGGTGGTTCGGCAGCGGGATGTAGACGACATCGACGTCCGGGTCGGCGAGCAGCGCCTCGTAGCTGTCATGCACCTTCAGCGTCGGCGCGAAGGCCTTGAACCCCTCGGCCTTCTCCGGGCTCGACGTGGCGAGCGCATAGAGCTCCGCCCCCTCGGCCGCATGAATGGCGCGGGCCATCTGGCCCTTGGCGAAGTTCGACGCACCCAGAACGCCCCAACGGATATGCTTGGTCATCACCACCTCCTCTGATCGCGCGCAGCAAACGACAGCGGGACCCGGATTGAAAGCCCCCATCCGGAGTTGACCCTGCCGACGCGCCCCCTAGGGTTCGCAGGCAAGTGGAGGATCAACTTATGGCACAACTCGACGGACAAATCGCCGTGGTCACGGGCGCGAGCGGCGGCATCGGCGCTGCCATCGCGAAGGCTCTCGCCGACGCAGGCGCGACGGTCTGGGGCGTGGCCCGCGACGAGGGCAAACTGAAAGAGGCGATCGGCGACACCTGCAAGGTGCGCAGCGTCGACCTGACCGATCAGGCGTCGGTCGAGAAGACCTTCACCGCGATCCGCGAGGAAGAAGGCCGGATCGACATCCTGTTCAACAATGCGGGTCGCTTCCACTCCCTCGCCGGTGTGCACGAATGTGACGTCGACGACTGGTGGATGGACATGACGGTCAACGTGAAGGGCATCCTGATGTCCTGCCGCACCGTCCTGCCGATGATGATGGAGGCCGGCACCGGCACGATCATCAACATGAACGGCGGCCGCCCGATCGGCGGGACGGCCTATGCATCCAGCAAGGCGGCGGTCGTGCAGATGACCGAGCTGATGGCGAAGGAGCTCGAACATCTCGGCCGCTCCGACATCCGAGTCCTGCTGGCCAACCCGGGGCTCGTGATGACGGAGATGACCGAGTACCAGCGCGACACGCCCGGCGGTCAGTTCTGGATCCCCGGCGTGGGTGAGGCGCTCAAGGCGGGCAACACCCGCAAGCCGGAGGAGATCGCCGCGATGACCGTGCGCATGCTCGGCGAAGCGACGGTGTCCGACAACGGACGCATGTTCGATCCGGACGGCTGGGTCGCCTGATGCGCCGGTCGGCCTGGGCGCGGGAGATCGAAACTCTCGACCCCGAGGTCGACTTCGAGCGTATCGGCTACCTCCTCGCCACCTGCGAGTTCGCGTGGGACACGGAAAAGGCGCTGCAATTCGCGCTGTTCCGGACCTACGCGGTGCCGTCCATTTCCGGACTGCTGTCGCGCACCGGCGAATTCTCCCGCCGACCGCTGAAGCGCTACGACGACACCGAGCTTCTGCTGGCCGAGGTTGCGGAGAACGGCCTCGGCTCCGACAGGGGCCGGGCCGCCGTCGACCGGATGAACGACATGCACGGCCGCTACCGTATCGCCAACGCGGACATGGTCTACGTCCTCAGCACCTTCGTGCTGGAGCCGGTGCGCTGGCTCCAGAGATACGGCAAACGTCCCCTGACGGAGCGCGAGAAGCGCGCCGGGCTGATCTACTACCGTGACCTTGGGGCGCGCATGGGCATCCGCGATATGCCGGAGAGCCTCGACGCGTTCGACACGTTCAACCGCGCCTACGAGGCGGAACACTTCCGCTATGCCGACAGCAACGCCGAGATCGGGTGCGCGACCCGGGACCTGCTGATGTCCTTCTACCTGCCCCGACGGCTGGCCCGTATCGGACACCCGTTCATTTACGCATTGATGGACGATCCATTGCGGGAGGCGATGGGTTTTCCCCGTCCGCCCCGCTGGATCGTAGGGCTGGTGAAGGGTGGGCTGCGCCTGCGCGCGCAGGCCCTGCGCGTGCTCCCCGCGCGGCGCAAGCCGCGGCTCGTGACGCGGAAACGGCGGGTCGGCTATCCCGGTGGCTACGACATCGCGTCGCTCGGCACCTTCAAGACCCCGGCGAGCCGGTAGCCCGGACAGCGAAAGGGCCCGCCGATTGGCAGGCCCTGTCCGTTTTCCGATACGTGTCGTCTATCGGGCACGTGTCGCTCAGACGGCGGCGAGCATGCCCTTTTCCTTGGCGAGCTCCTGCATCCGTTTCTGCAGCTTCTCGAACGCGCGCACCTCGATCTGGCGGATCCGTTCGCGGCTGACGTCGTACTGGCCCGACAGCTCCTCGAGCGTCACGACCTCGTCCTGCAGACGGCGCTGCACGAGGATGTCCTTCTCGCGGTCGTTCAGAACATCCATCGCCTCGGCCAGAAGTTCACGACGGGCGGTCAGCTCATCCTGCTCTTCGTAGTCGGAGGCGGTGTTGGCACTGTCGTCTTCGAGCCAGTCCTGCCACTGCGTCGCGCTGTCGCCTTCGCTGCCGATCATGGCGTTCAGGGAGGCATCGCCACCGGACAGGCGGCGGTTCATCGAGACCACCTCGTCCTCGGTCACGCCGAGGTCGGTCGCGATGCGCTGCACGTTCTCGGGCCGCAGGTCGCCATCTTCCAGCGCGCCGATGCGGGCCTTGGCCTTGCGCAGGTTGAAGAAAAGTTTCTTCTGCGCCGACGTCGTGCCAAGCTTTACGAGCGACCATGACCGCAGGATGTATTCCTGGATCGAGGCGCGGATCCACCACATGGCATAGGTGGCGAGGCGGAAGCCCTTCTCGGGATCAAAGCGTTTCACGGCCTGCATGAGGCCGACGTTCGCTTCCGAGATGACCTCGGCCTGGGGGAGGCCGTAGCCGCGATAGCCCATCGCGATCTTCGCCGCGAGGCGCAGGTGGCTCGTCACCATCTTGTGGGCCGCCTCGGTGTCCTCATGGTCCACCCAGCGCTTGGCCAGCATGTATTCCTCTTCCGGTTCCAGCATCGGGAACTTCCGGATTTCCTGAAGGTAACGGTTCAGGCCCTGTTCCGGCGAGGGAGCCGGAAGATTTGCATATGTCGACATGTCTGTCCCCTTCCCCATGTATATGGGCTTAACATGAATGTGGTCGCGGGAACGGCCGGATTCAAGACTCAGTAGTTCAGTTTTCCTAACGAAAGATGAACGCACCTAGCGCAAGGATAAAGAGGCGTTTCAGTGCATTCACGCACAAGTGCCCCTATCTTACGGGCTTAACCTCGCAGAGTTGTGCAGAGTTCCTGCATGTCCTGCGGCATTTCGGTTCACCAGCTGTAGCCGAGCCGTTCCACGGCGTTTGGAAACGCCTCCTTGAACGCGGCGGTCAACTCATCGTCGTAGGTCTTGCGCCATACCTCTGTTCGCCCCGATGTGACGTGAGCTTTCGAGACATGCGCATCCGGATTGAAGAGCGACCGCTTATAAGCTGCGGTAAGTGCAAGCGGCATCCACGCCGGACGAACTCCTAGGTGCCTGAAGATGCGGTCGAACGGGCTTAGCGTCCGATCCGCCATCAGGTCTTCCAGTTTGACGAACAGTGTATTGGCGTGCGCCGGAGAATCCACGCACGCCAACATCTTGGAGGTGACCCGGCCACCAGAATGTTTGAACTCCCAAATAAGCCGTGTCCGATCATCCGGCAGAGAGTTGATCTTCTCTTGGTAAGTCATGCCGTCGAGATCGTCGTAGATCGACTCTTTCCGGTGCAACCAGGCCTCACTCGATTTCTTGTGGTACTTCATCGCCGAGATGATGACGTCCCGCGGATCGCGCAGGATCACGACGGTCGGATGCTTCGCCGGGTCGAGGCCGAGACTTTCGAAGTCGCTATGGTTGTGGCGACAGATGTGCCACTGCTCCGCGGGCTCACTTGCGCCATCTCGCCACATCCCGAGACCTGCCGCCGACGAAAAGTCGCTGAGTACGGTCGACATCAGGACCGTGCCGACCTTGTGAAAGGTCCCCACCAGACACTTTTCCGAAAGCGCGGCTTCGCCGGATGTTCGGCCGATCTCCGCAAGCGCTGCAAGCTCCCGCCGGTTGGCAGTCCGCCGCGAAAGGTCATTGATCCGACTGAATTTGGCACCCCGGACCTTCGTCAGAACGCGAGAGAGCCTGCTATTGAAGTCTGGTGAATCCGCCCGAGCCGACAAAGGAACTCCCAACATGAAGAGGACACTGAAAACTTTAGATCGAAATCCGGACCACCATACATCCTTTAACAGCCTAAGGAAGAGAGCTGACCACGATAGTGCAGACTTTGTCGCCGACGAGCAGGATGAACGGCGGTACGCCCAAACACTAAGCGCCGACGGGACAAAAGTTCGCTAGTCTCCCAGCGGCACGGTGGCTCGCAGAGTTGTGCAGAGTTCCTGCATGTCCTGCGGCATTTCGGCTGCGAAACGCATGTGTTCGCCCGTCACCGGGTGCTGGAAGCCCAGGGTCGCGGCGTGGAGCGCCTGTCGGGGGAAGGTGCCGACAGCCATCATCGCGGCCTCGCTCAGGGCGCCCTTGGGCAGTTTGCGTTTACCTCCGTAAACGGGATCACCGATGAGGCCGTGGCCGGCGTGGGCCATGTGGACACGGATCTGGTGGGTGCGCCCGGTCTCCAGCCAGCATTCGAGCAGGGACAGCACGGGCGGCGTGCCGAACGACTCGATCGCGCGGACGCGGGTCACGGCGTGGCGGCCGTTGTGCCAGAAGACCGCCTGCCGCTGCCGGTCGGTCTTGTGCCGCGCGAGGCGGGTCTGGATCTTCAACACGTTGCCCGGCTCGAAACTGGTGCCGCGGATGCCGCGCAGGCGCGGGTCGCCGGCATCGGGCGTGCCGAAGCAGAGCGCGTGGTAATGGCGTTCGACGTCGTGCGCCTCGAACTGGGCGGCGAGGCCGTGGTGCGCGCGGTCGGTCTTGGCCGCGACGAGCAGGCCGGAGGTGTCCTTGTCGATCCGGTGCACGATGCCCGGCCGCCGCGCGCCGCCGACGCCGGACAGGCTGTCGCCGCAATGGTGCAGCAGCGCGTTGACCAGCGTGCCGTCGGGGGAGCCCGGCGCGGGGTGGACAACCATGCCGGCGGGCTTGTTCACCACGATCAGTTCGGCATCCTCGTAGACGACGTCGAGCGCGATCGGCTCCGCCCCCATGTCGGTGTCCTCGGGAATGTCGAGCGCGATCTCGACCGCGTCGCCCTCACCAAGGCGGGCCCGGACATCCGTCACCACCACACCGTTGATCCGCACCGCACCGTCGGGCACGAGGCGGGCGAGGCGGGAGCGGGACAGCGCCGCCTCCTCTGGCACATCCCGGGCCAGCGCCTTATCAAGGCGCGGCGGCGGATCTGCGGTGATCCGGAACGTGACAACGGAGGGCGGCATGTCGGAAACTCCCGAGGACTCTGGCTGGCCGCCTGAACTGAAATGGCTCAAGCGGCTGGTTTCTGGACTGACGATCGTCATGATCTGCGGGTTTCTAGTGCTCATCGGGGCCCTTGTCATCCGTCTGAACGCCGATCCCCTGCCCTTGCCGGACCGGATCGAGCTTCCAAGCGATGTTGACCCCTACGCGTTCACTCAAGGTGTAGATTGGTTCGCCGTCGTGACCAGTGACGATCACATCCTCGTTTACGACCGCGCGACCGGCGCTTTGCGCCAGACGATCGAGATCGAGTAACATTTCCCGCTACTTGCGCCGCCAGAGCCACGCGTGACCGGCAAGGGCCCCCTGCGTCTTGGCGAGCAGGCGGTTGGCGGGACCGGGCTTCGGGATCGTCCCGGTCGCGAGCCGGTCCACCGCGACTTCCGGGGGACAGGGCCGACGGGTGACCGGGTCGACGTAGCGCGGGTAGTCGATCAGCACCGCGTGGGCGAGCGTGACGAGGTCAGGCCGCGCGGTCCGGCGCGGCACCGGGCAGCGGTCGTCGGTGAGGCCCCAGCCGCTGTAGAACGGCTGTCCGAAACAGGTCACCTGTTTCCCACGCAGCAGCGCCTCGAACCCCATGGTCGAGGTCATGGTCCAGACCGCGTCGACGGCTGCGAGAGCGGCCATTGCGTCCGTCCGGTTCAGCACGGCGTCGGCGAAGCTCTCGGCATCCTCGACCGCACCGTCGCGCAGGCCGGCTTCCACGTCGGGGTGCGGCTTGTAGAGGATCACGGCGGCGGGGTTCTCCGCCCGCGTCGCTTCCAGCAAGGCGCGGTTCGTCATGATCTCCCGCGTGCCGAGGCGGATCGAGGCGTCGTCCTCCACCTGTCCGGGAACGAGGATGCGCTTGCCGGCGGGAAGTCCCGACGGCAGCGCAGCGCCGCCTAGGTTGTATTTCGACAGACCATCGGCGGTAAGGCGGCGGATGAGCCGCTCCGCCCGGTGACGCGCGGTATCGGACAGGGCACCACTATCCTCCACCAGTCGTTCGAGCCGGCTCTCGCGTGTCGGGTCGTAGTAGATGCCGAGGTCGTCGAGCACGAGCGACAGTGGCGGGATCAGGTCGGCGCCGAGGCCGCGGGACCGGAGGAAGCCGTCCTCGACGCGAACGGCGCCGGCTTCTTCCAAGGCAGCGTCGGTGCGGCCGGCCCAGACCATCAGGCGACTGTCGTCCGACATCGCCTTCGCGATCGCTCGGGCCGGGTTGGCGACGAAGCGGATGCCGGACGTCTGTCCGAAGAAGTCCTGCAGCGGCTTGCGCTTCCAGAGCCGCATACCGGTCGCGACCCAGCCGCGATGGTCGTCGCGCCACGCCCGCGCCTCGGCGGAGAGGATCGCGATCACGTCCTCGATCTCGCACAATCGGTCGCGGAACGGATCGTACCAGCGAGGGTAGAGCATCATCGCGGCGGCGAAGAGTTGCGCGCGGGTCAGGCGGCGTTGCCGCCGGTCGAGCGGGTTTCGGTCGTCGGTGAGGCCCCAGCCGATGTAGAACGGCTGTCCGAAAACGGACGGGCGATGGCCGGCAAGGATCGCTTCGAAGCCGAGCTGGCTGGACAGGACATAGACCGCGACGGCCCCCTCCAGCAGCGGCCAGGGAGAGACCGGATCGGTCAGGAGCGTCTCACCCGGGGACAGGTCCTCCGGCCCGAGATGGCCGGGGCGATGGCCGCCGGTCGTCTCGGGGTGAGATTTCACGACGATGCGGGCGCCGGGGTTCTCCTCCCGCGCGAGGAAGAGCATCTCGAGGAAGTTGTTCCGCCCGGCATGGGAGGCCCGCACGCTGGCGTCGTCCTTCGTCTGGTCGATGACGAGGACATAGCCGGGCTCTGGCACCGGGGTGTCGGGGTCGAAGGCATTGTACTTGGACAGGTGCAGGCGCCTGAGGTCCGCCATCGCGCCCCGCGCCCGGTCGAGCAGCGCGGTGTCGTCGAGCGGCGCCTCGGCGCACAGCCGTTCGAGGTCGGAGATCGTGGAGGGGTCGAAATGCACTCCGGACCGGTCGAGGTGGAGGCCGAGGCCCGGCCCCCCGCCCGCGCGGCCGGGCAGTACGGAGCGCAGGAAGGCGTCCTCCACCCGCAGGATCGGGGCATTCCGGCGGGCGGCCACGGCCTCTCCGCGCGGGGCGGTCGGGGACAGGCCCCAGACGCCGACCATGTCGCCTTCGCCCGGTGCGCCGAGCCGGATGTCGTATCCCGAAAGCTGGAGGATGCGGCGGACCCTGCCCTGTGTCAGGAACCCGCCGTTATAGACGTAGAGCCGCGTCGGCACGCTGTCCGACGCGGCCTCCACGATTTCACTCGCCGGCGACGGTGCTCGCCGCGTTGGCGACGGTGCCGACGTTGCCGAGCGAGCCGGTCACGGCCGCGATCACCTTGTTGAACTGTACGAAGGGCGCCTCGGTCACGTAGACCGTGTCCTGATCGCGGATCGCGAAGTCGCGGGCGAAGAACAGGCCGTTGGGCCGGGTGAGGTCGAGCACGTAGACCACGCGCTGCGTGCCGGTGACGTCCTGACCGATCAGCTGCTCGGTGATTTCCTCGGGTTCGTTGCGGAACACGAAGACGCCGGTGGGGTCCGCCTGCGACGGGTTCAGGCCGCCGACCTGTGCGATGGCCTCGATCGCGCTGATCTTCTGGCTGGCGAAGGGCACGCGGCTTTGCGCGCCGGTCGCACCGAGCGCGGTGAAGGAGCGGGTGTCGGCCTCCACGATGACCCGGTCGCCGTTGCGCAGCGCGATGTCGGCGCCGGGGCTGTCGTAGAGATCCTGGAACCAGACTGAGCCGGTGTGGGCCCCGCGCGTGACGGTGACGCGGGCGATCTCGGGCTCGACGGCGACGCCGCCGGCCTGCGCGAGCATCTGGCTCAGCGTGCGGGTGGGCCGCTCGATCGGGTAGACGCCCTGCGCGCCGACGGAGCCGACTACGGACACGGTCGAGCCGTCCCCGGCAAGGCGGCGGACCTGCACCTGCGGGTCGGGGGTCTGGTCGCCGAGCCGCTCGGTGATGATCTGGCGGATGCGCTCGGGCGTGTTGCCGGCGGCGAGGATGCGGCCCGCGTAGGGGACGAAGATGTATCCCGCACCATCGACCTGCACCTCGTCGAGGATCGTTGCGTTCTGGCCGGTCGGCACGAGAAGACCGTCGGAAACGTTCTCCCACACCGTCAGGCCGAGCACGTCGCCCGGGTTGATCGTGTCGGAGCCGACGACGCCGGCGTTAAGGAAGCCCGATCCGAAGCCGAGCGCCGGAGCGACGCTGGCGATGTAGTTCACCCGGTCATCGACGACGAGGATGAAGGAGTCCCCCTCGCGCATGACGGAGCCGTCGAAGATCTCGCCCCGTGTGGGGCCGGAACGGGGGAGACCGCACGAGGCCACGAGGGCCAGTGCGGCAAGGAGGGTCGCGCCTTTCGCAAGGCGCAGGCTGTCCATGATCACTGCTCGGTCCTCCGGACCTGATTATTGTCTGCCTCGGTCTTTTTTTTTGCACCGTAGCGCCTTTGGATTCAGTTGCCTAGAGCCCGGTATCGACATCGAATCACCCCTGTTGCGCTTGCGCCGCTGACCGCGAGGTGTTGGGTCGCGCGCGGCCCGCAGCCGCTAGATGATCCGCGCGGCTTCCCGGCCGGGCCGGTCGCCGCTATGACGGGCAAGGTCCGATTGCTCCGGGAGGCCGCCCTGCCCCGCCCCAAGTCCGTCAGTGACGACAGCGTGCTCGACGCCGCAAATGCCCTTCTGGCGGACGGCGGTTTGTCGAGCTTCACGCTCGCCGATGTCGCGCGGCAGGTCGGCCTGTCCCGCGCCGCGCTGATCCAGCGCTTCGGCGACCGGGACCGGTTGGTCCTGCGCATGGCGGAGCGGGAAGTCGCAGCGACGCGCGCCTATATCGGCAGCCTGCCGGTCGAGCCGGGGCGCGACGGGCTCTGGCGGTTCCTTGAAACCATCGTGACGAGCATGGGTGACGGCGACGGCTTCTCTCTGCGGGTGGCAATCGCGGCGCTGGAGGCGCGGGACCCCGCCCTGCGCGCGCTGGCGGACGAACGCTACAGGATCGTGCAGGACGCCATTGCCGCGCGCCTGACCGGCCCGGACGCGGCGCAGACGGCGATTCTGCTTCATGCGGTGATCGCCGGCGCGACGATGCAGTGGGTCGCCAACCGCGCGGGACGGCTGGATCGCTACACGATCGATCGTTTGCGCCCGGTGTTCGATTGTCTGGTGGCCGAGGATTGACGGCTCGCCTTCCCGTTTATAACTTACCCGTAGGTTATAAATGGACGGAATGTCATGCCCGCCACTTTTCGCTGGATCGAGACCACGGGCGCCCGCCTCGCCGCAGAGAGCTTCGGCGATCCCGATGATCCGGCGGTTCTGCTGGTCATGGGCGCCACCGCGTCCCTGCTGACCTGGCCCGAGGCGCTGTGCGAGGAGCTCGCCGCGGCGGGGCATTTCGTGATCCGATACGATCACCGCGACACGGGGCTGTCGACGCTCTGCCCCGCCGGCGCGCCCGACTACCGGGTCGACGACCTCGCGACAGACATCGTCGACGTGCTGGACGGGTTCGGGGTCGCACGGGCCACTCTGGTGGGCATGTCTCTGGGCGGATACCTGTCGCAGATCGTGGCGCTCGACGCGCCGGAGCGCGTGGCGTCGCTCGTGCTGATCGCCAGCGAACCGCTTGGCTGGGAGGGGGACCCGCTTCCGTCGATGAGCGCGGCGTTCCTCGACCAGTTCGCCGGTCTGCAGACACTGGACTGGTCCGATCGCACTCAAGTGGCCACCGTCCTGCTCGGCATCGAACGGTCGAGCGCGGGGACACTCTTCGACGAGGCCGCGGCGCGTGCCCGTATCGAGGCCGTGCTCGCGCGCTCGCCCGACATCGCGGCGGCCTTCAATCATGCGGTGATGCAGCAGACCCGCGACTGGACGGGCGGCGCGGCTCGCCTGACCTGCCCGACGCTGTTGCTGCACGGCACCCTCGATCCGGTTCTGCCGGTCGCCAATGGCGAAGCGCTCTCCGAGACCATCCCCGGTTCGCGGCTCGTCCTGTTCGACGGGGTCGGCCACGAATTGCCCGACCGCATCCTGCCCCGGATCGTCGAGGAGATCGGTCGGCACGTGGAGACCGCCTGAGGCTTCTTCGGGCGCCGAATATTCCGGTGTGGTCCGGGGAGGTAGCGCCTCCCTAACGGTCAGGTCACGATGCGAAGCGGCTGGCGCGGGGCGGCCTTGCCCGACTTCAGCGCGTCATAGGGATCCTCGTCGTCGAGCATCATGTCGACGACCTGCCGCATCAGCTGTCGCCGGCCACGGGCCGAATAGAAGCCACCAGGGATCTGCGAGGTCTCCAGCAGGAAGCGGCGGTAGTCCTTGTAGGCACGGTTGTCGGGTCGCGCGGGCTGGGCGAAGAACTCGCCGAGCGGCTGGGTCGAGACGAACTCCGGCTTGTTGTAGACCGCCGCGCCGAACACCTTGAGCGGGATGCCCCGCCAGAGGACCTGCTGACCTGCGGTCGAGTTCACCGTGACGGCAGTGCGGGCGTGGTCGAGCAGCCGGGCGAGCTTGCCGCCGCGCACGTAATGGATACGGCCCTCGAGCCCGTATTCCTTGGCCATCGCCCGCAGGATTCGCCGAAGCGGCACGCGGCCGTTCTCCAGCGGGTGGGCCTTGATGACGAGGTGATGATGCCGGGGCGCGCCCTTGGCGAAGCCTTCGACCACGACGCGGACGAACTCCTCCATCCGGGTGAAGGGCGAGTGCATCTGGAAGCTCGCGTCATGCTCGAGTTGCATCAGCACGAGATGATAGGGAAAGCCGCCGTACTTGATCCGCTGCGTCGCCAGCATCCGGTCGAGCGCGATGAAGGGCATCAGCACGAGCCGGCGCGTGTAGAGGAAGCCCTCCGTCGTGACCGGCAGCTCCCGGTGGCGGCGGAAGTTGCGATAGTCGCGGTTCCGGAAGACGATGAACCAATGATAGAGCGCCCCGTAGAAGACATGGTGGCGCATGTCACCCCAGTGTGCGGGCGGCTCGGGCACGTCGAGATCGCTCATCTCCAGTGCACGCTTCATCTCGGGAATCGACACGTCCATCAGGCGGGAATGGCCGTTGGAGCCGCCGCGCTCATAGGTGACCCAGTAGGGCCGCATGTAGCCCTCTTCGAAGACGTGCACGGTGAGGCCGAGGTCGTGCGCGGCCTCCACCGCCTGCGCATGGACAGGTCGGGTGTCGCCGTAGAGCACGATATCGGTGATGTCCTTCTCCGCGACGATGGCGCGGAAGGCCTCGGGCCAGTCCTCGGGCGTGCCACGGTAGGGGATGTAGCTTTTCGGAGAGAACCAGAAGGCCCGGTCGCCGGCGTTGAACCCGACGCGCCACGTCTCTGCCCCCGCGCGGCCGAGCATCTTGCCAAGCCGGTGAAAAAAGGGCCCGTGCGGCCCTTGCAGGAACAGGAATCTGCGATGTTCGGGCATCGACATGGGTTAGCCGTTCTCCTTCGCGCTGCATAGGGCTACAGCGGCATGGCGGCAGAAATTGGGATTGAACACGGCAACTTGCGTGCCCACTTGCCGCATTCGGCGCGGCGGGCTAGCCAGAGGAAACAGGAGGCGCTCATGTTCACGGGTATCGTCACGGACGTCGGAGCAGTTCTGCAGGTCGAGCAGCGCGGCGATCTGCGCGCGCGGATCGGCACGACCTACCTTGTCGAGGATATCGACATCGGCGCTTCGATCGCCTGCGACGGGGTCTGCCTGACCGTCGTCGCGCGGGGCACCGAGCCGCGCAACTGGTTCGACGTCGATATCTCCGCCGAGACGGTCGACAAGACGAGCATCGGCCGCAACCGCTGGTCCGTCGGCAAGCGGCTGAACCTCGAACGCGCGCTGAAGGTCGGCGACGAGCTGGGCGGGCACATCGTGTCGGGCCATGTCGACGGGGTGGCCGAAGTCCTGTCGATCACCGACGAGGGCGACAGCGCACGGATCCTGTTCGAAGCGCCCGAGGCTCTGGCCCGTTTCATCGCGCCGAAGGGCTCGATCGCGCTGAACGGCACGTCGCTGACGGTAAACGAAGTCGACGGCCGCCGCTTCGGCGTGAACCTGATCCCGCACACCCGCGAGGTCACGACATGGGGCGAGGTCGTCGCGGGCGATGTGGTCAACCTCGAGATCGACACGCTGGCCCGCTACGTCGCCCGCCTGCAGGACTGGCCGTGACCGCCGGGCTCGGCCACAACAACGGCCCCTCGATGGAGCCGGGCGTCGCATGGCGCCGTCATGCCTGGAAGAAGGCGCGGGCCGACCTGCTGCCGACCCTGCCGATCGAGGTGCTGCGCCTGCGGGTCGCGCGGGCCAAGGCGCTCGGCCTGCCCTACCGGACCTACGCCTCGGTGCGGGCCTCCACCGGGCGCGATGTGATCGGGTTCCTGTTCTCGACCAATGCGCTCGGCCTGTTGAAGCAGGACCGCGAGATGCCTGCGGATCGCGCCACGCGGCTCGACCAGCTGTCGAAGGTCGACCGGACGGCACTGGTGCAGGCGGGCCTCGATGCCGATCTCGTCGCGGCGCTTCCGGGGCTCGACGCGGCCCATCCCGCGCCGCTTTTTACCGAGAGCTGGTCAGGCACCCGGGCCATCCTGCTGGACGCGCTGCGCGCCCGCGCGGTGCCGGCGGACGGTGTGCTGATCGTGGGCGAGACGGCGATCGAGCGGAGCTGGGCGGAGACCGCCCGAACCGCAGGATTCCTGACGGGAGAAAGCTACTTCGGCTGAACCGCCTCAGATGGCGTCGCCGAAATAGTGGCCCAGCGCTTCCTGAAGCTCCGTCTCCTCGTAGCCGAAGTGCGAGCGCACCACACGGCCAAGCGCCTCGAAACTCTCGCGCGCCCGCTTCAGCGCTTCGGCGGACGGATCGCGGCGCAGCGTCTCGGCGTCGGCGGCGAGCAGGTCGATCAGCTCGTGCACGACCAGATGCTCTGCCTTCAGCTTCGCGACGACGGCGCTCAGGCCCGCGTTGCCGACGGAGTCGAGGCCCGGAAACATCTGCGCCTCCTCGATGTCGTGGTGGAAAGTCAGCATCTGGCATTCGCGACCGCAGAGCGTGCCGACGGCCTGCATGTTGCGCACCATTTCCATCGCCGGGACGGCATCGGCCAGTTGATCCGCCGCGCCGGGAACGCCTGCGGCAACCTGGTCGAGGATCTGGGCGAGGCGATGCATCTCCATCAGGTGACCCCGGTGGATCGCGGCAAGGTGCAGACCGCGGCGCCGGTCGTGGTCCGTGGCGCCCGGCACGGGGGGCGCCTTCGGGCGGCCGGCCTCGTCGAGGTCGGCGAGGTCCGGAATGCGGCGGGCGGTCGTCTCGGTCACGTGGCGGGCTCCTTTCGGTCTGGTTTCCGGAGGTAACTGCCCGGGCGTCGAGCGACAAGGCGGCACTGACCGGGGACCAGGTTACCAAGTGGTGACCATTGGTGACGTGAAGAGTGTGACGTGATCGTCTTGCACTGCGGCCATGATGAATGCGGGAAGCTGTGTCCACCTTATGGCTGGTGTCGCTTGCCCCGCCTGTCGACATCGCCGGGGCCTAGCCCGACTGACGGCCCGACGATCCCGTTCGCAGCAAACACGCCTGCACTGCTGCTGACCCCGAATTTTCGCCGAGAATTCGCAAGTAGGATGGGTTTCGATGGCGTTAAATTCGGACGGTCGAAGTGCTGTCCGGACCGTGACCGCGGCAACGGGCCGCTGACGCCGCGGCGGGGTTCGACCTCACCGCGCACAGCTCCTGCGCCCGGCCCTCGGGATGGCTACCCTTCCCTTCCCGCGCGCCATGACTTATCTGCGCCCCGGAAACTGACGGCGAGCGCGCATGACTTACGATTCTTCAGGCCCCGTTGAGCGTGACTGGTCCGATGCGATCTCCTCGATCGAGGAAATCATCGAGGACGCGCGCAACGGCCGGATGTTCATCCTCGTCGACCACGAGGACCGCGAGAACGAGGGCGACCTCGTCATCCCGGCCCAGATGGCGACGCCGGACGCGATCAATTTCATGGCGACCCACGGCCGCGGGCTTATCTGCCTGTCGATGCCGGGCGAGCGGATCGACCAGCTCGGCCTCTCGCTGATGTCGACGAACAACTCCTCGCGCCACGAGACTGCCTTCACCATCTCGATCGAGGCCCGCGAGGGCGTGACCACCGGTATCTCCGCGCACGACCGCGCGCGCACCATCGCGGTCGCCATCGACCCGACCAAGGGCGCCGCCGAGATCGCGACGCCGGGCCACGTCTTCCCGCTGCGCGCCCGCGACGGCGGCGTGCTGGTCCGCGCCGGCCATACCGAGGCCGCGGTCGACATCTCGCGGCTTGCCGGGCTGAACGCCGCCGGCGTGATCTGCGAGATCATGAAGGAGGACGGGTCAATGGCCCGTCTGCCCGACCTCGTGTCCTTCGCGCAGCTGCACGGGTTGAAGATCGGCACGATCTCCGACCTGATCGCCTACCGCCGCCGCAATGACAACCTTGTCCGCCTGCGCACCGAGCGCACGGTCGAGAGCGAGTTCGGCGGCGACTGGAAGATGCGGATCTTCACCGACACCGCCCACGGCGACGAGCACATCGTTCTGAGCCAGGGCGATCTCGAAACGGATGAGCCTGTGCTCGTGCGGATGCATGCGCTCGACCCGCTGCAGGACGTGCTGGGCCTCGGGCCGGCCGGCACCTCGACCGAGTTCGGGCGCGCGATGGAAGTCGTCGCCCGCGAGGGCCGGGGCGCGGTCGTGCTGATCCGCGACACCTCGATGAAACTGCGCCTGCAGGACGATCCGTCGCCGCAGACGCTCCGCCAGTATGGTCTCGGTGCGCAGATCCTGTCGTCGCTCGGCCTGTCCAAGATCACCCTGCTGACGGATTCCCCCCTTCCCCGGGTCGTCGGGCTCGACGCCTACGGGCTCGAGATCGTCGGCACCCGCCGCATCACGGAGACCGCCTGATGGCCGGAGCCAGCCACAAGTTACTCGATCGCCCGACCTTCGATGCGCCGGTGAAGATCCTGTTCGTCGTCGCCCCCTACTATGAAGACATCGCCGACCAGCTGGTCGCGGGCGCCAAGGCCGAGATCGAGGCCGCCGGCGCGACGTGGGAGCTGATCGAGGTGCCCGGTGCACTCGAAGTGCCGACCGCCATCGGCATCGCTGGACGAATGTCCGACTTCGACGGGTACGTCGCGCTCGGCTGCGTGATCCGGGGCGAGACGACGCATTACGAGACGGTCTGCAACGACAGCTCGCGCGGGATCACGATGCTCGGCCTCGCGGGTCACTGCATCGGCAACGGCATCCTGACGGTCGAAACGTACGAGCAGGCCGCCGTCCGGGCCGAGGCCGCCGGCCAGAACAAGGGTGGCGGGGCCGCCGCCGCCGCGCTCCACCTCGTCGCGCTCGCCCGTCGCTGGGGCAAGCCCTCGCGCGGGGTCGGTTTCAGCCGGGATGGCCTGATGGCCGGCGGTGAGGACCAGGCATGAGCGATATGCCTCAGATATCCGGCAACCAGCGGCGCAAGATGCGCTCCGCAGCGCGGTTCTACGCGGTGCAGGCGTTGTTCCAGATGGAAGCCGCGCAGACCTCCGTCGACAAGGTCATGCACGAGTTCGAGGATCACCGCTTCGGCGAAGTCTTCGAAGAAGGCGAGATGCAGGAGGGCGACTCCGACACGTTCCGCAAGCTCTGCGAGGGCGCCGTCGACAACCAGGCGAAGATCGACCAGATGACCGACCGCGCGCTCGTGGCGAAATGGCCCATCGCCCGGATCGACCCGACCCTGCGCGCCCTGTTCCGCGTCGCCGGGGCCGAGCTGATCGGCCCGGACACGCCGCCGCGCGTCGTCATCGTCGAGTTCGTGGACATCGCCCGCGCCTTCTTCCCCGAAGGCAAGGAGCCGTCCTTCGTGAACGCCGTCCTCGACCACATGGCGCGGGAAGCGAAGCCGGAGGCCTTCTAGGCCCGGCACTGGACGCTCCCGCTCACCGCCCCTATCCTTTGAGGCAACACCCCGGAGAATGGGAAACCTGCCGATGATCGCCCGGTCCCGACTTTGCCGTCTCTACCTGCGCAGCGTGGCCATCGGCTTTGCCGCGGCCGCGGTCTTCGTGGCGTTGCTGCTCGGCTTCGACGTTGGCCGGCTTGGCCAGCTCGTCGCGCGCGACCCTGCGGGGATGCTGGCGGTGCTCATGCTGTGGATTTTCAACGGGATCGTCTTCAGCGGCGTGCAGTTCGGAATCGCCGTGATGGCCGTGGCCGAGCGTCCGGACGGCTCCGGCGGGCCGGGACACCGGGCGTTCAGCGCAACCCCGGTTCCCGTCACCGTAGAGGCACGGACCCGCAGCCCCCGTCCTGTCGTTGAGCGTTAAAAACGGAGTTCCAGACATGCCCGATCAGACCCCCTATTCCGACGACCTGATGGCGCATGTGCGCGAGCACAAGGGCCGGTTTCGCTGGCTCGGCATCGCGCTGATCGTTGCCGGGGCGCTCGCGGTCATCTTTCCGCTCGTCGCGTCGATCACGGCCAAGATCATGGTCGGGTGGTTCCTGCTGATCGTCGGGGCCGTCACGCTTTGGCACGCGTTCCAGTCGCGCAGCTGGCGCGAAGCGATCCTGTCGGGCCTCGTCGGCGTGCTGCAGATCGCGGCGGGCGTCTACCTCGCCTTCTTCCCGCTCACCGGGCTGATCGGGCTGACGTTGCTCCTCGGCGTGCTCTTCGCGTTTCAGGGCGGGATCGAGATCGCGATGGCCATGCGGGCGCGGCCGACGCAGGGCTGGGTCTGGATGCTGGTGTCGGGCATCGCCTCGGCGCTCCTGGCGATCTTCCTGATCGCCGGGCTTCCGGGGACGGCGCTGTGGGCGATCGGGCTGCTGCTCGGCGTCAACTTCCTGACGTCGGGGTTTGCCTTCCTCGCCCTGTCGCGGATCGCCTGAGGGTCAAAGGTGGCGGGAACCGCTGCAGCCGTGGGGGTAAGAATTCCCGAGGACCTGTATATACAGGTGGGCGCCAGATAACCGGACCAGGGCCCGGACAGAGCCAGCTCCCTCGGAGTTGCTTAAGGCCACTGGAATTATCCCGTTCACGTACAGAGCAGAAGCCCGCCGAGGCCAGAGCTAGTTCCCACCCCGGCTTCCCGCAAGGGTGACGTGGCAAAATTGTAGAACCGGAGCCGCTTGCAGGCGGACAATGCTCCGCCCCTCGCGGGTCTTTACGGATGTTTCCCTTTTGTTCATACTCTCACCATGCCTGACGATTTCGACCCCACGATCTTCAAACCCGGCCAGCTCCTCGCCCGAGGGGTGTGCCGGCACCTGCTGACGCATGATTTCGTCTCGGTGGAGGAACTGACGCCGGAGCGTGGCCTCCGGGTCGATGTGATGGCGCTCGGCCGCAAGCAGGAGGTCTGGGTGGTCGAGTGCAAATCGTCCCGCGCCGACTTCCAGTCAGATCACAAATGGCAGAACTACCTGCCCTACTGCGACCGGTTCTTCTGGGCCGTCGACGAGGATTTCCCGGTCGAGCTGCTGCCCGAGGAAACCGGCCTCATCATCGCGGATGCCTACGACGCGGAGATCGTGCGGATGTCGCCGGAAACGAAGCTCGCCGCGCCCCGGCGAAAGGTGATGGTCGCGAAGTTCGCCCGGCACGCGGCGCTACGCGCGCACGCCGCCCGGGACCCCGGGATCACTTCTTTTTCTTTGTGAGCTGGCGCGCGGACTTGGCGGCGGCCATGATCTCTTCGGCGATGTCCTCGGCCTCTTCGGGGTCGAAGTCCATCGGGATCTCGGCCCCGCCGCCTTCCACGTAGATGCGTACCATGCCCTTGTCGGTCGGACCGATCTGCAGGTTGGCCTCGATGTCGCGTTCGGTGTCGATACCCATGTTCGCCGTCCTTTGCCTATCGGGGGCATATCGCGCCGCCGAGCTTGATTGACAAGGGGTGCGGGTCAAGGATGGGCCATGTCAGAGATCATCCTGCGCCCCTATACCCCAGACGATGCCGCGTGGCTGGTGGAGCGGCACGCCGACCTCTACGCCCGTGACGAGGGGTTCGACGGCACCTTCGGCCCGCTCGTCGCCGGACTCCTCGCCGACTTCTCCGCCCATGCCGACCCGGAGCGCGAGGCCGGCTGGATCGCGATGCAGGACGGCGCGCCGATCGGCTCCATCTTCTGCGTCTCGGGCTCCCCCGGCTCGGCCAAGCTGCGGCTGTTCCTGATCGTGCCGGAGGCACGGGGACAGGGGCTCGGCCACATGCTGCTCGACCAGTGTATGTCCTTCGCCGGAGATGCGGGCTACCGGCGGATGGAGCTCTGGACTCACGAGAGCCACCGGGCCGCCTGCGCGCTCTACGCCAAGTTCGGCTGGCGGCTCGTCGACAGCCATCCTGTTACCTCCTTCGGGGTCGATCTGATCGAGCAAAGCTGGGAAATCGACCTTTGAAGGCCTTGCATTCACGGCACGTGGCCGCTAATTCCCCCGCCAGTGCCGCCTTAGCTCAGTAGGTTAGAGCGCTTGATTGTGGATCAAGAGGTCTCCCGTTCGAACCGGGAAGGCGGTACCACCTTTCCCCAGACCAGCAGACGATCCGCGCTTGCCCCCGGCGGCGGCGCGCTAGGTTGCTGCACGACATGACATGAGGGAGGACGGCATGACACATCCGGCAATCGAAGCGGGCAAGGTCGCGATCATCACCGGCGGGGCGAGTGGCATCGGGCTGGCCGCGGCAAAGCGGCTTGGCGGCGCCGGCATGAAGATCGTGCTGGTCGACCTCGCCGGCGAACGGCTGGAGCAGGCCGTGGCCGAATTGCGCAACGACGGCATAGAAGCCGTCGCGGTCGGCGGCGACGTCAGCGAACGTGCGACGCACGAGGCGGCGAAGGCCGCGGCAGACGGGCTGGGCGCGACGTCGATCCTGATGTCGAACGCAGGAATCGGCGGAGAGGGCCAGATCCTCGGCTCCGAGGCCGCGTGGCAGCGGACGCTCGGCACGAATATCTGGGGCTCGGTCCATGCGGTGCAGGTGAACCTGCCCGACATGATCGCCTCGGTCGGGCCGGCGGCGGTGATCTGCACCGGCTCCAAGCAGGGCATCACCCTGCCGCCGGGCGACACGGCCTACAACGTGAGCAAGGCGGCGCTGCGGGCCTTCACCGAATCCCTGTCGCATGACCTCGTGACGGACACGGGCGGGCGCGTGACGGCGCATCTGCTGATTCCGGGCTGGACCTTCACCGGTCTCACCGCCGCCGATCCAGGCGCGGAGAAGCCGGCCGGAGCCTGGACGGCCGACCAGGTGGCGGACTACATGATCGAGGGGATGGATCGAGGCGATTTCTACCTTCTTTGCCCCGACAACGACGTCGACCGGCCGACGGACGAAAAGCGGATGCTCTGGCACGCCGGAGACATCGTCGAGAATCGCCCTGCCCTGTCGCGCTGGCACCCAGACCATGCCGCGGCGTTCGACGCCTTCATGAAAGGCTAGAGGTCGCGGGCCATTCGGATGATCGGAAAGTCGATGCCGGGGGCGAGCTGGATGGTCGCCTCCGCCTCCTCGCCGAATCCCAACGCGCGGTAGAATGGCACCGCCGTCCGGGTCGCCTCGCAGTTCATCCGGTGGTGGCCGGCGGCGCGGGCGGTGGCGAAGATCGTGCCGAATATCGCGCGACCGATGCCCTGCCGGGCGAGCCGGTGGTCGGCGACCACGTGGCGGACGCGCGACACCTGGCCGGACCGGGCGGACCAGCCGCCAGCGCCGACGATGCTGCCCTGACGCTCTGCGATGAAATAAGTCGGACTCGACAGCAGCGAGGGCTGGGCGCGGGCCATCACGGGAATCGCTGTGACCAGCACCGACGGCGGATAATCCTCCTTCAGCAGCGCCGGATAGGTGCGCCCGAAGAGTGCGTCGAGCTCCGCAAGGTCGGCGGGGCTGGCGCGTCGGACGCGGATGTCATGGCGCGTTTCGGTCATGTCGGAAATCTACGCCTAGGACATCGACGCGGATAGTCGCGACAGCGCAGACGGCTGGCGGGCGGTTTGCACCGATGGCAGGAGCGGTCCGGCAACAAAAGAAAGGGGCCATGCCTCGCGGCACAGCCCCATTGTCCCTCGTCGGGAAGGCGATCTTACTTGATCTTGCCTTCCTTGTATTCGACGTGCTTGCGCGCAACGGGGTCGTATTTCTTGACCGCCATCTTTTCAGTCATGGTGCGCGCGTTCTTCTTGGTGACGTAGAAGTGCCCGGTCCCCGCGGTGGAGTTCAGGCGGATCTTGATGGTGGTAGGCTTCGCCATGGGTCGCTCCTGATCGCGGGCGCAAGCCGCCCACGTGAAATCCGTTGAAGCCCGCCTTCTACTCGTCCCGGCGTTCCTGTCAACCGGATTCCCGGTCTGTTGAGGTGGGAAAAGCTGGCTATTCAATTTTGAAGGGCGTTCGGACGCCGTTTCGCGCCTCAAGAAGTGCGCGGACGGCCTCATAAGATGTCTTGGGCCGTGATCGCGCGGATGGCCTGTAAGCCGGATTCTGTCCGGGACCGAAGTCCCTGGATGACCATTCCTCTGGACGCGCCGTTGCCGACACGCCTCCAGCTGCCAACCCGGACCTCTCGGGACCAGGTGTCCCTGCCGCAAGCGGCGCGAGGTCCCTATTCGGCATTGCTCCCGGTGGGGCTTGCCATGCGGGCCCGGTTACCCGGCCCCCGGTGGGCTCTTACCCCACCGTTTCACCCTTACCCTGCAAGCAGGGCGGTCTGTTCTCTGTGGCGCTGTCCCTGGGGTTGCCCCCGCCGGGCGTTACCCGGCACCGTTCCTGGTGGAGTCCGGACTTTCCTCGAGGCCGAGGCCCCGCGGTCATCCGGCCATCCGCGCGCGCCGAGCGATAGGGCCCGGCGCGGCGGCGGTCAATGGCTCAGGCAGCGGCGCTCTGCGACTCGGCCCGGCCTTCCTTCAGGACGTTCGCCCACCAGACGAGGTCGTCGAACATCGCGGCGGCGGACGGGGCAAGCACCTCGTGCACGTCCGACATCGGGCCGTCGGCGCCGAGCGGGTGGACCTTCATCAGCTCGCCGCCACCGAGGTGGACGGCCGGGCGGATCGGCGCCATCTGGAGTTCGACACCGATGCCGCGCAGGTGCTCGACCGCGCGGGCCGCGCCGACGCCACCGTAGCCCATCGCCGAGAAGGGCTTGCGAACCCACTGCGTGTAGGCCTGATCGAGCGCGTTCTTCAGCGCGCCGGTGATGGAGTGGTTGTACTCGGCCACCATGAAGACGAAGCCGTCGAAGGTGGCGATCTTTTCCTGCCACTTCAGCGCCTCGGGGCTTTCGCTCGGCATCCATAGATCGGACGCAGGCTCATCGAAGAGCGGAAGGTCGAAATCGCGCAGGTCGACAAGTTCGACCTCGATATCCGTGCGGGCCTGCGCCTGCTCGAGAAGCCAGGCGGCGGGTTTGTCCGCGAAGCGCGTGGCCCGGGTGGAGCCGATCACGATCGCGATGCGGGGTTTGCTGGTCATAGGTTTCTCCGGTAAACTGGTGTCTGTTCGATACCTGCTTCAGAGTGGAGACCGGCGCGACCGACTCCAAGAGGGCACGTTCGGCACATCAGGTAACCGGAAAGTAACCCATGGACGATAATAAGGAATTTCGCGACATCCGTGCGGTTGAGCACAGCAATTGCGCGGTCATCTCGGACCTGCTTGCCCGCACTGCGGACAAGTGGACCATCCTTGTCATCCGGGAACTGGGGGACGGGCCGATCCGCTTCAACGAACTGCGTCGGCGAGTCGCGCCGATCAGTCAGAAGATGCTGTCGAGCACGCTCAAAGGGCTGGAGCGGGACGGCTTCATCACCCGGACAGTGACCCCGTCGGTGCCGCCGGCCGTGACCTACGCGCTGACCGAGCTCGGCTGCGGCTTCCTGAGGCCGGTTCAGGCGATGGCGAACTGGACGATGGAGAATGCCGACACGATCACTGCCGCACGGGAGGCTTATGACGAGCGGCAGACATGAGGCCCCCTTGCCAAACGGGGCGATCCGGTAGATCTCTCTGCCATGGCCGGTCCGACAGACAACCCCGCTGATCCGTTCAAGAAGGCGCTCTCCGAGGCGACCAAGGTGCTTGCCGACGATTCAGAGCTGGCGGTCACCTTCTCGGTCGACCCGCCGGGCGCCACCAACGATTCCGTGCGCCTGCCGCAGATCAGCCGGCGGATGACGCAGGAAGAGGTGCTGCTCGCCCGCGGTACGGCGGATGCCTACGCGCTGCGCCACCGCTACCACGACGCCGCGATTTCCAACCGCTACATGCCCGAAGGGCAAATGGCGCGCGATCTCTATGACGCGATGGAAAGCGCGCGGGTCGAGGCGGTCGGCGCCAGGCACATGCCCGGCACCGCGGGCAACATCGACGCCAAGATCGCCAACGAGGCGCACCGCAAGGGCTACGGCCAGATCCGCGAGGCCGCCGAGGCGCCGCTCGCCGTCGCCGCCGGCTACATGGTGCGCAACCTTGCCACGGGGCGCGACCTGCCGCCCGCCGCCGCCAACGTCATGGAGCTGTGGCGTGGTTTCATCGAGGAGAATTGCGGCTCGCTCGACCGGGTCGGGGATGCGCTTGAGGATCAGCAGCAATTCGCCCGGCTGGCGCGGCAGCTGATCGCGGAGCTCGGCTATGCCGACCAGCTCGGCGACGATCCCGACCAGCCCGACGAGGACGAGGGTGACGACAGCGCCGAGGCCGACGACGATGCCGAGGAGCAGCCCGACGAATCCGGTGACGAGGACGACGGCGACGAGAACGAGGACATGGACGGCTCGCCCGAGTCGAGCCAGGAGGAACAGCAGGACGCCAGCCAGGCGCAGGTTAACCTCGACGAGCTCGCCGATGCCGAGTTCGCCGAAGAGACCGAAATGCCCGAGGGCGACGCGCCGCTCGAGCCCCCTGCCCCGCCACCGGTGTCGGAGGCCGACCCGAACTACGAGGTCTTCTCCACCAACGCCGACGAGGAGATCGGGGCCGAGGAGCTGGCAGAACCCGCCGAGCTGGAGCGCCTGCGCGCCTATCTCGACCAGCAGCTCGAGCCGCTGAAAGGCGCGGTCGGGCGACTGGCGAACAAGCTGCAGCGCCGCCTGCAGGCCCAGCAGAACCGAAGCTGGGAGTTCGACCGCGAGGAAGGCATCCTCGATGCCGGCCGGCTGGCCCGCGTGGTCGCCAACCCGACCACACCGCTGTCCTTCAAGGTCGAGAAGGACATGGAATTCCGCGACACGATCGTGACGCTGCTGCTCGACAATTCCGGCTCGATGCGGGGGCGGCCGATCTCCATCGCCGCCATCTGCGCCGACGTTCTCGCCCGCACGCTGGAGCGCTGCGACGTGAAGGTAGAAATTCTCGGCTTTACGACGCGGGCCTGGAAGGGCGGCAAGGCGCGGGAGGACTGGCTCGCCGCCGGTCGCCCGGCGAACCCGGGCCGTCTGAACGACCTGCGCCACATCATTTATAAGTCCGCCGACGCGCCCTGGCGGCGCACGCGCGAGAACCTCGGGCTGATGATGAAGGAAGGCCTGCTGAAGGAGAACATCGACGGCGAGGCGCTCGAGTGGGCGCACCGGCGAATGGCTGGCCGTCCCGAGCAGCGCCGCATCCTGATGGTGATTTCCGACGGTGCGCCGGTCGACGACAGCACGTTGAGCGTAAACCCGGCGAACTACCTCGAGAAGCACCTGCGCGACGTCATCGCGATGGTCGAACGGCGCAAGCTGGTCGAGCTGATCGCGATCGGCATCGGCCACGACGTGACCCGCTATTACCAGCGGGCGGTGACGATCACGGACGTCGAGCAGCTGGCCGGTGCGATGACCGAACAGCTCGCGTCGCTGTTCGACAAGGACCCACGCAAGCGGGCCCGTGTGCTTGGCATGAAGAACGTCGCCTGAGGCGCCCCCCGAATTTTCGCCGAAAATTCGATATCGGATATTCCTGAATATCCGATGAACGATTGACGAAAGTGGTGAATGGTCCCGGGCGACGGGGCGGCAGAGGAGTGACGGTATGTTCCAGACTTTCGAAGTGACGAGTTCTCCCGAGCAGGGCCCGCCCCGCCTTTCCGCGCTGCGCGAGGTGATGAAGACCGCCGGCGTCGACGCCTTCATCGTTCCCCGCGCCGATGCGCACCAGGGCGAGAATGTCGCCCCTTGCGATGAGCGGCTGGCGTGGCTCACCGGCTTCACCGGCTCCGCCGGGTTCGCCGCGGTCCTGTCGGACAAGGCGGGCCTGTTCGTCGATGGCCGCTACAGATTGCAGGTCCGCGCGCAGGCGGATCCGGTCTTCACGCCGGTCGACTGGCCCGAGATGTCGCTGTCGGGCTGGCTGACCGACCACCTCTCTCGTGGTGCCGTCGTCGGCTTCGACCCCTGGCTGCACACGGTGGACGAGGTGAAGACGCTGCGGAAGGCGCTCGATGCCGCGCAGATCGAGCTACGCGCCGTCGACAACCTCGTCGACCGGGTGTGGGAGGACCGCCCTGCTCCGCCGGACCAGCCCATCGTGGCCCATGACGAGTCCGTCGCGGGTGAGACCGCCGCCTCCAAACGCGCCCGGCTGGCCGAGGGACTTCGCGAGGATGGCCACCGGGCCGCCCTGCTGACCCTGCCGGATTCGATCGCGTGGCTGCTGAACATCCGCGGCAAGGACATCGACCGGACTCCGGTGCCGCTGACCTTCGCCATCCTGCGCGATGACGGTTCGGTCGAGCTGTTCTGTGGACCGGGACAGGCGGACGGCGTGACGGATCACCTCGGCCCCGACGTCGCGGTCCTGCCACGCGAGGGGTTGCAGGCCGCGCTTGCCGAGCTCGACGGTCCGGTCCTGCTCGACCCGCGCAGCGCGCCGCAGCTTCTGGCCGACGCGCTCGAAAGCTCGGGCGTCAAGATCGCCGAGGGCGACGATCCCTGCCGCTTCCCGAAAGCGCGCAAGAACGCGGCCGAGATCGAGGGCATGCGCGCCGCCCACCTGCGGGACGGCGCGGCGATGGTCCGGTTCCTCGCCTGGATCGACGAAGAGGCGCCGAAGGGCGGGCTGACAGAGATCGCCGTGGTCTCCGCGCTCGAGGGATTTCGGCGCGACACCAACGCGCTGCGCGACGTCAGCTTCGAGACGATCGCCGGTGCCGGGCCGAACGGCGCCATCGTCCATTACCGCGTGAACGAGCAGACCGACCGCGCCGTGAAGCCGGGTGAGCTGCTGCTCGTCGACAGCGGCGGGCAGTACGAGGACGGCACGACGGACATCACCCGCACCGTGATCGTCGGGCAGCCGACCGAGGAGCACCGCACCTGCTTCACTCGCGTGCTGCAGGGGATGATCGCCGTCTCGCGTGTACGTTTCCCGAAAGGTGTCGGCGGGCAGCACCTCGACGCGCTCGCGCGCTACCCGCTCTGGACCGCGGGGATGGATTACGACCACGGGACCGGGCATGGCGTGGGGGCCTACCTTGGCGTTCACGAGGGGCCGCAGGGCATTTCCCGCCGCTCCTCGGTGGCGCTGGAACCGGGGATGATCGTCTCCAACGAACCCGGCTACTACCGCGAGGGAGCCTTCGGCATCCGGATCGAGAACCTGCTCGTCGTGCGCGAGGCGGCTGCGATGCCCGGCGGGGACGACCGGGCGATGCACGACTTCGAGACGCTGACCTTCGTGCCCATCGACCGCAGGCTGATCGATGTGGCCATGTTGTCTGCCGCCGAGAGGGACTGGATCAACGGCTATCATGCCGATACGCTCGAGCATCTGACGCCCCGGCTCGACGGCGCGGCGCTCGACTGGCTTCGGGCGGCCTGCGCGCCGCTGTAACGTGGCGCCCGGCCTGTCGTGACACTGTCATGTCACGTCGCACATCCTGTTTTCCGGGGCCGCCGTGGCCCCGCCTTCTTTCATGACGGAGCTCACATGGCCGACCATATCAAGATCACTCCTGCCGAAGGCACGTGGGTCGTGCGCGCCGGCGGTGCCGTGCTCGGCGAAAGCGAACGCGCCCTCGAACTGGCCGAGGGCGACTACGCCCCTGTCATCTACTTCCCCCGCGACGACATCGCGATGGCGTTCCTCGACAAGACGGACTCGACCTCGACCTGCCCTTGGAAGGGCGACGCGACCTACTATTCGATCGTGGTGAAGAGCGGCACGATCGCAGACGCCGCATGGTCCTACGAGTCGCCGATCGACGAGGTGGGCGAGATCGCAGGCTATATCGCCTTCTATCCGGACAAGGCGGCGGTCGAGCAGGTCTGAGCCCGCCTCACGGGGCGAGGAAGCCGAGATCCTGCAGGATGACGAGCTGCTGAAGCATGCTGAAGCCGAAGGCGGCGTCAAAGCCCCTCCGTTCGGCATCGACGCTCGGTCCCTCCAGCGACAGGGCGAGCACCGCCGGGGCATCGCCCACGACCGCGACGCCGAGCGCCGACCTGGCAAAGTCCGCATAACTCAGCTCGGGCCGTGTTTCGGTCATTGTCTCCCATCCGGCGGGCAATCGGTCGGCCACGTCGGCGGCTACTGCGGCGTCCTCGAACGGGATCAGCATCAGCGCCCTGTCGATGCGGCCGTCGGTGGCTTCGGCCAGCAGGAACGGCGTGTCCCCTTCGATGGCGCCGGGCACGGTGATCCCTTGCGCGTACAGTTCCGCCCTGACGAGCGTGCCGGCCGGGAGGGCTGGATCTTCGAGCGCATCCAGCGTGGCCGCCGCGCGGGGATCGCTGGCGAGTGTCGGCGTGTCCGGGGACAGCAGCAGATCCATGGCGTCCCACCCGCGCGCATGCAGCAGGCGGTCCCCGGTCACCGCGACCCGTGAGGACATGCCGAGACCGAAATCGAAGGGATGTCCAGGATTACGCTCGGTGATGGAGATCTGGAAGTCGTCGAACCGCCAGTAGACCGGCTGGCCGTCCCGCATCTCTTCATCGTAGCCATAGCTCAGCAACGCCGGGCCGACCGCGTCCGACACGCCGGGGTCGAGGTCGATCAGGCTGAGCGTCATCGGCGCGTTGGCGACGTGCGAGATTGCGACAATATCCTCGAACGCGAAGCCGCTCGTCGGACTCCATTGGTCCGCGCCGGCGATCAGGAAGTCCCAATATGGCAACGGCAACATGCGCGCGGCCGGCCACCAGGTGTCGCCGAGGGGCGCCAGCAGGTTTTCACGCCGGGCGAGGACAGCAAGCGTCGCCCCGTCCCGGTTCCCGTATTCCGTCAAGGCGCCGGGGGCGAGGGCAAGCGCCGCCGGGATACTGTCGAAATGCGCACGAAGCGATCCGGTGTCGATGTCGGCAACAGCGGGCGACGCGGACAGGGCCAGCGCAAGCGCGCTGGCGAGGCTAGTATTCATTCATCAAATCTCCGGACTCAAATGTCAGCCCGGATCAGAGCAAAGCTTCCGAGTCGGCACAAGCATCGCGCGGCTTTCAGGAATGCTCCTCTGCCGCTTTCGCGGCGAGCGCGCGGTTGAAGGCGCGGAGTGCGTCGACCTGGAACAGCGCGCCCCAGAGCTCGGGCGGCTCGTCGGCGGCCTTGATGTGCACAACCGGGATGAACAGAGGATTGCCCTGCTCGAACAGCGGCATCGCCTGTTCCAGCGTGGAGGTGTCGGTGAGGTAAGTCCCGTCCTCTATCATCTCGCGGCAGGCCTCCTCCGGCGCGGCGCGGGGGGCGTCCTTGGCCCGCATCACGCTGGAGACGCGGAAGGTCGACAACAGATAGGATTGCGGTCCGGCCGCCACCCGGACGCCCCGGCGCTCCAGCTGGGTGAGGAAGAAGGACCGCGACACCAGCCGACTCGCCACCGCCGTCGAGATGGAGACGGAGACCATCACGGCGAGCCCGGTCTGCCAGTCGCCGGTCAGCTCGAACACGATCAGCGTGGTCGAGATCGGCGCGCCCAGAACGGCGGCCGCGACGGCGCCCATGCCGGCCAGCGCATAGAGCGTCCGCTCGCCCGAGACATCCGGGAAGATCCCGGTCGACACCAGCCCGAAGGCCAGCCCGGTCAGTGCCCCGACCATGAGGGAGGGAGAGAAGACCCCACCGCCCATGCGCCCACCCATGGTGATCGCCACGGCGATGACCTTCACGATCACGAAGAGCACGGCCTCGAGGAAGACGAGCTCTCCGGTCAGGGCGAGCGACGTCGTCTCGTAGCCGACGCCGATGATGTGGGGAAAGCGCGTCGCGATGATGCCGAGCAGCAGCCCGGCAAGCGCGGGCCGCGCCCAGTTCGGAAAGCCCGTGCGGATCTGGACCGCGGTGCCAATGTCCTCGGCGATGAAGATCGCGCGCATCAGGATCACCGCCACGATCCCGCAGAGCAGGCCGAGGAGCAGGAACGCCGGGAGCTCCACGTAGAAGCCGAGGACGGTCTGGTCCGGCAACGTGAATTCCGTCACGCCGCCATAGGCCAGCCGGTTGATGACGGTGCCGGCGGCGCTTGCGATCACGATCGGCGCGAAGGCGTGGACCGCGAAGTGGCGCAGCACCACTTCCAGCGCGAAGAGCGCGCCGGCGATCGGTGCGTTGAAGCTTGCGGACACGGCCCCGGCCACGGCGCAGCCGAGCAGGTCGCGCCCGGTGATGCCATCGGCGCGGATTGCCTGGGCGATCCACGTCGAGATGACTGAGGCGAGGTGGACGACCGGCCCCTCCCGCCCGGTCGAGCCGCCGGTCGACAACGTGATGAAGGACGCCGCGGCAGAGGCGAGACCCGGCTTCACCTCCACCCGCCCGTCCTGCAGCGCGGAGCCCGCGATCACATCGGCGACCGAGCGGACGCGCCCGTCCCCGCCCCACCGCTGCAGGATCAGGCCGACGATACAGCCGCCGATCACGGGGATCACGACGATCCAGTACCAGTTCAGACCGGCGGCGAAGCTGTGCAGGTGCGTGATGTCGTCAGTGCCGTACAGGGTGGCCTGCAGCCATTCGATCCCGAAGCGGAAGAGCAGCGCGGCGAACCCCGCGCCGATCCCGACGAGCAGGCCGATGAACCAGAACTGCGCCCGGCTCGGCCCGCGTTCCCGCGTGACAGTCCAGGCGTCCACGCAGACCGTCCGGACGTCGCTGGCCGCCTGGCCGAGGATGGAGGGCCGTTTGTCCTTCATTCGCGCGTCATTCGTCCGCTTTCCGTCACCCGCGCTCTGCGGTATCGAGTGGCCGACGAAGGAGACCCCATGACCATCGACATCCCCGCCGCGCTCGACGCTCTCTCTACTCTCCTAGGGGATCGCCTGAGCCGCTCCAAGGCCGATCTGGAGGCGCACGGCGCTTCCGAAAGCCATTACCCCCTCACCCCGCCCGATGCCGTGGCCTATCCACAGGACACCGCCGAGGTCGCGGGCATCCTGAAGATTTGCAACCAGCACGGTTGCCCCGTGATCGGCTGGGGCGCGGGTACGTCGCTCGAAGGCGGAGCGCTCGCGACGACTGGCGGGGTGGCGGTCGATTTCTCACGCATGGCTTCGGTGCTGGAGGTCCGGGCAGAGGACATGGTCGCCCGCGTCCAGCCCGGCATCACCCGCGAGGCGCTGAACACGGAGCTGCGCGCAACGGGGCTGTTCTTTCCGGTCGACCCGGGGGCGAATGCCTCGATCGGGGGGATGGTCGCGACGCGGGCTTCGGGGACCACGGCTGTGCGCTACGGAACGATGCGCGACAACGTCGCCGCGCTGGAAGTCGTGACGGCATCGGGCGAGGTGATCCGCACGGGCTCCGCGGCGCCGAAATCCTCGTCGGGCTATGACCTGACCTCGCTGTTCGTTGGTTCGGAAGGGACGCTCGGCCTCATCACCGAGGTGACGCTGCGCCTGCAGGGCCAGCCGGAGGCCGTCTCCGCCGGGGTCTGCGCCTTCGGCGATATCGGCTCGGCAGTCGATGCGGTGACCGAAGTGATCCTTACCGGCATCCCAATGGCCCGGATCGAGTTCCTCGACGCCGCGACGGTGGCGGCGGTTAACGGATATTCGAAGGCCGACTTCCCGGAGACACCGCACCTGTTCGTCGAATTCCACGGCACGCCTGCCGCCGTCGCCGAGCAGGCCGAACGGTTCGGCGAGATCGTGACCGAGCACGGCTGTTCCGGCTTCGACTGGTCGACGAAGACCGAAGACCGGACGCGGCTTTGGGAGATGCGCCACCATGCCTACTGGGCGATCCTCGCCTCGCGCCCCGGCTCGCGGGCGATCGTTACGGATGTCTGCGTGCCGGTCTCGCGACTGGCCGAAGCCGTCGCCGCGACGCAGGCCGACATCGAGGCCGCCGGCCTTCAGGCCCCGATCCTCGGTCACGTGGGCGACGGCAACTACCACGCGATCCTCTTGCTCGACGGGTCCGAGGAAGAGCGGATCGCGGCCGAAAAGGTCTCCTCGGCCATGGTCGAGCGGGCGCTCGAGATGGGCGGCACGGCGACCGGCGAACATGGCGTCGGCATCGGCAAGCAGAAATACATGGCGACGGAGCACGGCCCCGCCTGGGACATGATGTCGACGATCAAGCGGGCGCTCGATCCGAACGGCATCCTCAATCCCGGCAAGGTCGTACCGGCAACGGGATGAGCCTGCCTGCCTCCCCCGGGGACTTGCCGGTCGCCTTTGCGACGGCATGGGCGGCGCGGGACGCGTCTGCACTTGCCGCGCTGTTCGCAGAGGATGCGGACTTCGTGAACGTGGTCGGCATCTGGTGGGAGGATCGCGCCGCGATCGAGAAGGCTCACGCCTACGGGCTGAGAACGATCTTCGCCGACAGTCGCTTGCAGGTCGGCCGCGTCAAAGTGCGAATGCTGGGCAAGGATCACGCGGTCGTACAGGCGCGGCTGATCCTCACCGGCCAGACCGCGCCGGACGGTGGACCTGCCGGGACGCGGCGCACGATCCTGGCGTTCGTCGCCAAACGGACCGCCGATGGCTGGCAGGCGGTTGCCGCGCAGAACACAGACATCGTGCCGGGGGCAGAGACGCACCTTGCACCAGCGGACTATCGAGGATGACCGTTTTAAGGTTTCGGCAACACCCCGCGGGTAGACTTACCCTGCGATAAGGGCACGGGCGGCGTCGCGGGCCGCGTCGGTCAGCGTATCGCCAGACAACATGCGGGCGATCTCGTCCACCCGCTCGTCCCGGTCGAGCGGCACAACGGTTGAGGTCGTCTCGTCCTTGCCCTGCCGTTTCTCGACGCGCCAGTGGTGGCCGCCGAGCGCGGCAACTTGGGGAGAGTGGGTGACGACAAGGACCTGCCCACCCTCGGCCAGCTGGGCGAGGCGACGACCGACGGCGGCGGCGGTCGCGCCACCAACTCCGCGGTCGATCTCGTCGAAGATCATGGTCAGCCCGGCGCTGTCTCGCGTCAGGCAGACCTTGAGCGCGAGAAGGAAGCGTGACAGCTCACCGCCCGAGGCGATCTTGTTCAACGCGCCCGCCCGCGCGCCCGGGTTGGTCGCCACGAGGAACGTGACCGCGTCGCGTCCCTCCGGGCCCGGGTCGGCATCGGCAAGGTCGACCCGGAAGACGGCACGCTCCATCTTGAGCGGCGTCAGCTCGCCAGTCATGGCCTTCTCGAGCTTCACGCCGGCCTTGCGGCGCGTCTCCGACAACTTGCCGGCGGCAGCATCGTAGGCCTCAGCCGCCTTGCGTTCGTCGACTTCCAGCTGCGCGAGGTCGGAGTCGGAGGCGTCGAGCCGCTCCAGCCGCGCGCGAAGGCCTTCCGCGAAGGTGCCGAGCTCATCCGGCAGAACGTCATGTTTCCGCGCAAGGCCGCGCAGCGCGAAGAGCCGCTCTTCGACCGCTTCCAGCGCGTGAGGGTCGAAATCGAGCGCTTCGAGACAATCCGCGACCCCCTGCTCGGCCTCGCCGAGCGCGTCCATCGCGCGGGCCAGCGCCTCGAGCGGCGCATCGAGGCGACCCTCGGCCCCCTCGGCAGCCCCGTCGAGCCAGCGCGCCGCGTCCGAGATCATCCCCTCAGCGCCATCGCCGGTCAGCGCCTGATGCGCGCGGGCGATGTCGGTGCGAATGCGTTCGGCCGACTGCATCAGGCGGCGGCGGGAGTCGAGCTCCTCCTCCTCGCCCGGCTTCGGGTCCAGCAGATCGAGCTCACCGACGGCGTGGCGCAGGAACTCTTCCTCGTCCTTGAGCGCGCCCAGCGAGTCCTTCGCCTCCGCCAGCGCGGTGCGGGCCTTGCGCCATCCGGTCCAGGCCTGCCGTACGGAGGCGAGGTCGCTGCCGGCAAACTCATCGAGCAGCGCGCGGTGGCCACGCGGGTTCAGCAGGCCCCGGTCGTCGTGCTGGCCGTGCAGCTCGACCAGCCGGTCGGACAGGTTGCGCAGCAGCTCGCCCGTGGCGCGGGTGCCGTTGACCCATGCGGTCTTGCGGCCATCCTTGCTGTTGACGCGGCGCAGGATCAGCTCACCATCGTCGGTGTCGATCCCGGCCTCGTCGAGCACCGGCACGCAGGGGTGTCCGGCAGGCAGGTCGAAGACCGCCGTCACTTCACCCTGGTCGGCCCCGGCGCGGACCAGTTCCGCCCTGCCCCGCCAACCCAGCACGAAGCCGAGCGCGTCGAGCAGGATCGACTTGCCGGCCCCGGTCTCACCCGTCAACACGTTGAGGCCGGACTGGAACTCGAGCTCCAGCCGGTCGATGATCAGCATGTCCTTGATGTCGAGGGTGCGCAGCATGTTCTGTGATGTAGAGCGGAGTGTCTGCCCCGCCTTACCTCAAAGCCATTCGCCCCGCACCATCTGTCGGTAGATGGAGGCCAGCCAATTGTCGCCGGTCGCCCGCATCTCCAGCCCCTCACCCGTCAGCAGCGCGTAGCTTTCCTGATACCAGACGGTCGACTGGTAGTTGTGACCGAGGATAGCGCCGGCCGTCTGCGCCTCGTCCGTAAGGCCGAGCGACAGGTAGGCCTCCACCAGACGATGCAGCGCCTCGGGCGTGTGGCTGGTGGTCTGGAAGTCCTCGACCACGACCCGGAAGCGGTTCGTGGCGGCGGCGAAGTGGTTGCGCTTCAGGTAGTAGCGCCCGACCTCCATCTCCTTCGCGGCGAGGTGGTCGAAGGCGAGGTCGAATTTCAGGATCGCGGATCGCGCGTATTCGCTGTCGGGATAGACCTCGATCACGGTGCGCAGCGATTGCAGCGCCTGGAAGGTCAGGCCCTGATCGCGGCCGATCTCGTCGATCTGGTCGTAGTAGGACAGCGCCAGCAGATAGCTGGCATAGGCGGCATCTTCGTCCGCCGGGAAGAAGTCGATGAATCGCTGCGCGGCAGCGCGCGCGTTCGGGTAGTCGCGGTCCTGGTGATAGGCCGCGGCCTGCATGATGAGCGCCCGCTTCGCATATTGCGAATAGGGATAGAGCCGCTCGATCTCACCGAAGTAATAGGCCGCGTCGTCGGCCCGGTTGCGGTTCAGTTCGAACTCGCCCCGCTGAAAGATTTCCTGCGCGCTGTACCCATCCAGAGGTCCCGGATTGCGGGCGTTGAAGCCCCCGCATGCGGTCACCCCGGTGATGGCCGCCAGCAGGACCATCGTCCGGATCCGGCGCGATGCCACTTGAATTCGGCCTGCCATCCCCCGTCCTCGTCCTGCTCTTCTCTAGGTCCCTGCCTGTTGGCAGCTGCAGGGTATCAGTTCCCTAGCACAGAAGAAAACGGGGCAAAACGGACTTTTGACCGGAATGGTCACGGTCACGCGACAGCGTGCAGATCGGCGCGATCGAGGCCGGAGCCCGGCAGCCGTGCCGCCATGGAGCTGTCGCAAGCCACGTGGGCATAGTTCGTCGGATCCGCAAACAGCTTGCGCAGAAGCGCGTTGGTCACCGAGTGACCCGCCCGGATGCCCGTATAACGGCCAAGCAGCGGCGCCCCGGCGAGTGCGAGGTCGCCGAGCGCGTCGAGCATCTTGTGCCGCACCGGCTCGTCCCGGTGGCGCAGGCCGCCGGGGGACAGGACGAGGTCGCCTTCGAAGACGACGGCATTCTCCATGGTGCCGCCGAGCGCGAGGCCATTGGCGCGCATCGCCTCGACATCACGATTGCGGCAGAAGGTCCGGCTGTCGCACAGCTCACGGACGAAGGCGCCGTTGGCCATGTTCAGCACTTTGTGCTGGTGGCCGATCGCGCCGTCGGTGAACTCGATCTCGAACTCGATCTGCAGGGACGTCGCAGGCGAAAGGCGCGCGTAGGCGTCGCCGACGCGGACCTCGACCGGACGAAGTACCTTGATCGCCGATTGCGCTGCGCCCTGCGTCGTGATCCCGGCATCGAGGATGCCTTTCACGAACGGCGCGGCGGATCCGTCGACGATCGGCGCTTCGGGTCCGTCGAGCGCGATGCGGGCGTTGGTGATTCCACATCCGGCGAGCGCTGCCATCACGTGTTCGACCGTGGAGACGTCAGCGCCCTCTTCCGACACGATGCGGGTCATCAGCGGGGATTGCTGGACAAGGTCCCAACGCGCCGGGATTCGGGCCGCGCCGAGATCGCCGCGTACGAAGACGATGCCGTGATTGACCGGCGCCGGGAACAGGCCCATGCGAACAGGCCGGCCCGTGTGCAGGCCGGTGCCTTTGAACCAGACAGGTTGTTCGAGCGTGCGTTGCAAGGGTCAGTTTCCGTTCAGGCGTTCGTTTTCGGACGGGTCAGTGTTTCGTTAACACCCGACGTAGTGGTGGGGTGCCAATCCCTCAACTCACTCTTTGCAACCGTCTGAAACATCGCTGCCGCAGTGCGGCAATCGGGACTCACCGGCCGGCTATGTCGCCTGCAAGCGCCTGCTTTTCATGCATTTTCCGGATCGACCGGGCGGCCTTCCGGATTCGCAACGCGGGCATGAAAATGGGGCCGGCTCTGGGGGAAGCCGGCCCCTTTCGACCCCTGGAGGTCGTCCGCCCGCCCCGCGCCTGAAACGGGGCGGCGGTAGGTCAGTTCGCCTGGCGGCGCAGGAAGGCCGGGATCTCGATCCGTTCCTGCTCGGGATCGGGCTCCGGCTCGGAGTGATCCTGATGCAGGGTGCGAACCTGCGGCTGCGGGCGCTGGTTCGGCTGCTCGGCGGCGTGGCCGGTCATCCGGTTGATCAGCGAATTGATCCCGAAGCGGGGGCGATCTTCGTCCTCGTCACGCTCGCGGCGTTCGCCAGCGACATGACCGCTGCTCCGCTCGGCCGGAGCCTTGGCAACGGCGGCGCGCAGGCGATCGACGGCCTCGGACGACGGCTGACCGGCGGACGGTGCGCGCGGTGCGATGAAGTTGTCGCTGTCGGCATCGAGCGACGGCTCGGGCCGGGGCCGGTAGGCCGGGGGCGGCAGTTCGTCGTCGGCGTAATCGTCCTCGAAGATGTCTTCGGCCTGCTCGGAGGCGGTTTCCTCGTCATCGAAGAGGCTCGGCTCGGGCTGCTGGCGCGGGGCTGGTTCGGCCGGGCGCGGGGTCGGGGCGGCAGCGGCCGGGGCCTGACGCGGAACCGGTGCGGGCTCGGGCGCGGCTTTGGGCTCGGGCGCGTTGCGCGGCGTCACCGACGACATCGCACGGCGCGGCACCGGCGTTTCGTTGGCACGCTCGACCGCGTCGATGCCGGTGGCGACGACGGAGACGCGCATCTTGCCTTCCATGTCGGTGTCCAGCGTGGAGCCGACGATGATGTTGGCTTCCGGGTCCACCTTCTCGCGGATCTGGTTGGCCGCCTCGTCGAGCTCGAACAGGGTGAGGTCGTAGCCACCCGTGATGTTGATGAGCACGCCCTTGGCGCCGTTCAGGCTGATCTCGTCGAGCAGCGGGTTCGCTATGGCCTTCTCGGCGGCCTGGATGGCGCGATGTTCGCCTTCGGCCTCGCCCGTGCCCATCATGGCCTTGCCCATTTCGTCCATCACGGCGCGGACGTCGGCGAAGTCGAGGTTGATGAGACCCGGACGAACCATGAGGTCGGTCACGCCCTTCACACCCTGGTAGAGCACATCGTCGGCGAGCGCGAAGGCTTCGGTGAAGGTCGTGTTTTCGTTGGCGAGGCGGAAGAGGTTCTGGTTCGGGATGATGATGAGCGTATCGACGACCTTCTGGAGGGCTTCGACGCCGTCCTCGGCCTGCTTCATCCGCTTGCCGCCTTCGAACTGGAACGGCTTGGTGACGACGCCGACGGTCAGCACGCCAAGCTCACGCGCGGCCTGCGCGATGATCGGGGCCGCACCGGTGCCGGTGCCGCCGCCCATGCCAGCGGTGATGAAGCACATGTGCGCCCCGGCGAGGTGATCGACGATCTGTTCGATGCTTTCCTCGGCGGCCGCAGCACCGACGGTGGCCCGGGCGCCTGCGCCGAGCCCTTCGGTCACTTTCACGCCCATCTGGATCTTGGCGGGCGCCATCGACTGCTGAAGAGCCTGGGCGTCGGTGTTCGCGACGACGAACTCCACCCCGTCCAGCTGCTTCTCGATCATGTTGTTGACCGCGTTGCCGCCCGCGCCACCAACGCCGAAAACGGTGATGCGCGGCTTGAGCTCTTCGTGCCCCGGCATGGAGAGATTCAATGTCATGTCAGTCCGCCTGTTCTTTTGCCGACCCGTCCCGCCAGGCCGTTTTTACCTCTATTGCACAATCCTAACGATCGTGACTCGGCTCGTCACGCCAAAACCGCAATAAATCCACAAAATATGCGCGAAACGACCTCGGAGCCGGCGACATCATGCCGGTTCTCCGATCTGTAGCGGGCTGAAGACTGCCGGCTACGATATATGGCGTCGTCAGGAATGCGCGCCGCAGCGCGCGCTGCGTCGGTCCCGGTCGGCGATTCTGGTCATGGCGACTGCTCGGTCTGCCGTATCTGGCCGCCTCTGCTGTGGGCGACTCTGTGGATATAGTCCTACCGCCGGGGATTCCGGGCGGCAAGGCATTTCGAAATGATGGCCGCGGCGGAGCGGCGAACGGCCTGTGCAGGCCGTTCCCCTGCCCTTACCAGTTGTCCTTGAACCACTTCACCGCGCGCTTGAAGCTGCGGGCCGGGTAGCGTTCGGCGGGGATCTCGAAATCCCACCATTCGTCCTGGGGATGGGCCGCGAAGAGCGACAGACCAACCGCCGACGCGAAGGCCGCGCCGGTCGCCGCCTGCGGCAGCCCCTGGACGCGCAGCGGACGGCCGAGCCGCACCTGCTGGCCGAGAATCTTGGAGGCCAGCCCGTCGAGGCCTGGGATCTGGCTCGCTCCGCCGGTCAGCACGATCTGCTGGCTCGGCAGATGCTCGAAGCCGGCGGCGTCGAGGCGGGCGCGTACTTCCTCGAGGATCTCCTCGACGCGGGGGCGCATGATGCCGATCAGCTCCGCCCGGCTCACCTTGCGGCGGTCGAGTTCCCAGTCACCGGTGTCGCCGCCGATCTCGATCTGTTCGCGGTCGTCCATGCCGGTGGCGACGAGGCCGCCGTAGAAGGTCTTGATGCGTTCCGCGACCGACATCGAGACCTGTAGCCCCATCGAGATGTCGCTGGTCACGTGATCGCCGCCAAGACGCACGCTGTCGGCGTAGATCATGTGCTTGCGCATGAAGATCGAAATGCCGGTGGAGCCGCCGCCCATGTCGATGCAGGCCGCGCCCAGCTCCTGCTCATCCTCGACCAGAGACGAGACGCCGGAGACATAGGCCGAACTCGCCAGCCCCGCGATGTCGAGGTCGCAGCGGTTCACCGCGTGGATCAGGTGCTGCACGGCCATGTCCTCGACCGTCAGCAGGTGCATGTCGCAGGTCAGCTTGTTGCCGATCTGGCCGCGCGGATCGGCGAGGCCGGAGCGATGGTCGAGCGCGAAGTTCACCGGCTGGGCGTGGATCACGTGCCGGCCGTGGCCGTAGTCGGGCACGTCGCAGTTGGCGAGCACGCGACCGATGTCGGCCTCTTCCACCATCTGCCCCTGCAGATCGATGGACCCGTCGAGCCCGTAGGACCGGGGCCGCGCGCCGGACATGCAGGCAATCACGTGGTCGACCCGGACCTGCGCCATCTTCTGCGCGGCCTGCACAGCGGTGCGGATCGCGCGCTCCGTCTCGGCCATCGCGTCGATCTCGCCGAAGCGCACCCCGCGCGAGCGGGTGGTCGCGGCGCCGATCACGCGGAAGGAGCTTTGCCCGGCCATGGAGCCGACGCCGTCGCTCTCCTTGAACCGTTCCGGTCCGTCGAACCGCAGGATGAGGCAGGCGATCTTGCTCGTGCCGACGTCGAGGATCGCAATCACCCCGCGTTGCATCGCCGCCCTGCGCACATTGCGCATCGCCCGCTGGCTTTCGTAGAGCTCCTTCATCGTCGTCCCGTTCCCCTAGTCTCCGTCGGTCTCGCTCGTCCGTCTCAGGGCCGCCATCGCGGGCGGGTTGAGACGGAGCGTCGGACGTTCGGCATTGCGCATGTCGACGGCCGAGATGTCCCGGCCAAAAAGATCTTTGGCCTCGTGCAGCGCAATCACGCGCTCGAGGGCCTGTACGGCGCCGTCCGATGGCAGCAGGACACGCTGGTCCCCTGCCAGAACGACGTCCCAGCGGCGCTCACCCATCCGGACGAGTCCGCGCATGTCCTCGCCAAGCGGGCGCGCGGCGGCATAAAGCGCGAGGGCCTCGTCGAGCGCGTCTCGCGCGCCGTCGCCCACGATGAGCGGCAGATCGGGCCGGTCGGCGCGCGCCTCCAGCGGTGCGATGAAGGCACCCGTGTCATCCACGAGCTTCAGCCCGTCCTGCGCACGCCACACCGCGACCGGTTCGCGCTGCACGACCTCGACTTCGAGGATGCCACCCGAGCGCACCTGCAGGCGGGCGCTCTCCACCGCGTTCACCGCCGAAACCGTCTCGCGCAGACCTTCGAGGTCGAGCTCAAACGAAGAGATCGGGAATTCGAGTTGCACGACCTCGCCGATCTGGCGGGCGAGGTCGGCATCCGCACCTTTCACGGCGAGTGAGCCAACCATGAATTCGGGGCGGTTGCGGAAGTCGTCGCGGACTTCGGCATACTTTTCCATCAGCAGTTCGCGGTTGGCGGGCTGCGAGACCCAGATCGCGGAGATTGCACTGACGAGGATGAGTGGCACGCCAGTCCGAAGGAAGCGCGTGAAGCCGGGCGACAGCATCAGGCGGTTGTACCGGTAGCGCCAGCGGCTCGGCGCCGGATCGCGGCGGGTGGTCTCGCGCCGGTTCGCGACGGAGGCGGCGGCGGCGCGACGTCTCACCGATCGCATGACGCGTCCTCCACCAGTCGGGCACAAAGGTCAGGGAAGGAGATACCGCGATGCGCCGCCTGTTCGGGCGCGAGCGACGTCGGCGTCATGCCCGGCTGCGTGTTGGTCTCCAACACGACAAGCCCGTCGAGCCCGCGGCTGTCGTCCCAGCGGAAGTCGGTCCGCGACAGGCCGCGGCAGCCAAGCACGCGATGCGCCCGCTCAGCGTAATCGGTGCAGGCCGCGTAGACGTCAGCCGGTACCTCGGCAGGCACGACGTGGCGCGAGCCGCCCTCGGAATACTTGGCGTGATAGTCGTACCAGCCTTCCGAATAGATGTCGGTGACGCAGAGCGCCTCGCCATCAAGCACGGAACAAGTCAGGTCGCGGCCGGGAACGTAGGTCTCGACCATGACCGTCTCCGGCATCTTCTCGTCCATCAGCGGCGGCCCGTTCGCGCCGTCCGTGACGAGGTAGACCCCCACGGAGGAGCCTTCGTTGTAGGGCTTCACCACGTAGGGCGGAGCCATCACGTGTGCGCGTCCGACCTCGGCCTTGCTGGCAAGCAGGCTTTCGACGACCGGCAGGCCCTCGTTGCGGAACGCGGCCTTGGCGCGCTCCTTGTCCATGGCCAGGGCGGAGGCGAGCACGCCGGAATGAGTGTAGGGAATGCGCAGCCATTCGAGCAGGCCCTGCACGCAGCCGTCCTCGCCCCACCGGCCGTGGAGCGCATTGAACACCCTGTCGGGGGCTTCCGCCCTTAGGCGCTGGACGAGGTCGTCACCGGCGTCGATCTCGACCACGGAATAGCCTGCGTCGCGCAAGGCAGCCGCGCACTCCTTGCCGGTCGACAGAGAGACCTCGCGTTCGGCCGAAGGACCGCCCATCAGGACTGCAACCAGTGCGGACTCCCCGCCTGTCATTCTGACACCGCCTCACGCGGGCCGTTCGCGCGACCCGTCAGTTTCTGCATTTCCGGAGTGCCTTGACCCGTTGCCTTCGGATCGCGGCGTACCTGCTCGTTTTGTTACGGGATCGGTTCGCCGACCCTCATGATTTCCCACTCTAGCGTGAGCCCGGAGGTTTCGTAAACCCTTTTTCGGACGGACTCGCCCAACGATTCAAGGTCTTGCGCGGTCGCATCACCGGCGTTGGTCAGGAAGTTGGAATGTTTCAGGTTCATCACGGCGCCGCCCACCGTCGCGCCGCGCATTCCCGCATCGTCGATGAGCTTCCACGCCTTGAGGTCGTGCGTGTCGTCATCCCGTCCGGTCGAGGAAAAGCCCGCCGGATTGCGGAAAGTGGAGCCCGCGGTGCGGTCCTTCGTCGGCTGCGTCTCGTCCCGCCGGGCGACCTGGTCCGCCATCTTCCTGGTCAGCGCATCGGCGTCGCCCTCGGGCGCCTCGAACAGCGCGTCCACGATCACGGCACCGTCTGGCAGCGCGGAGGAACGATAGGCCAGCGACAGCGCCTCGGCCGGCAGGACCTTCACCTCGCCGGAACGGAGGACGACCGTCACTTCGACCAGGTGGTCCTTGGTGTAGACGCCGTAGCAGCCCGCGTTCATCGTGACCGCGCCGCCGATCGTACCGGGGATCGTGCGCAGGAACGTCAGGTCGAGCCCCGCCGCTGCCGCGCGCTTCGCCACCTGCGCGTCGAGCGCGGCGGCCCCCGCCCGGACGCGGTTGCCCTCGATTTCGGTGCCATTGAAGCCACGGCCAAGCCGGATGACGACACCCCGCACACCGCCGTCGCGCACGATCAGGTTGGAACCGACACCCATCGGAAAATGCGGCACCTCGGGCGGAAGCGCGGCAAGAAAGTCGGACAGGTCGTCGAGATCGGCCGGCTGGAACAGCCAGTCCGCCGGCCCTCCGACCCGCATCCAGGTAAGGTCGGCGAGCGGGCGGCCTTGGGTCAGTCGGCCCCGGACTTCAGGAAGCTGTGTCATGGGGCGTTGTCTGCCCCGCTTTTCTCCGGCGGTAAAGGCCGGCGAGACCACCGACGAGGATGCCCACCGCGACCGGGGCGATCATCACGAAGGCGATGATACCGTAGCCGATCGCGTCCCAGCCGCTGTCCTGCGCCCTGCCCTCGAACACGAACCAGGCCGCGACGAGCGCCAGCATCACCATCGACAGGATCCACGGCAGGGTCCGCCCCTTGCGGGTCAGCACGAACCCCGGCCCGATCCCGATCGCGATGCCGATGAGAACGATGATCGTGACCTGGCCCAACGTGGCGATCCTCTCAGACGCGATTGCTCTCGCTGCGGGTCAGCTGACGCCGGACCCAGCGGGCGAGGAAATACATCGGCCAGCGCAGGATCGACATGCCCGCGGCGAGGCAGATCAGTCCGACCCACGGTCCGTTCTGCCAGGTCACGAAGCCGAGCAGCGGAATGCCGAGCACGATCAGGATGAAAGCACGCCGCCAGTGGCTGTCCTTCGACGGGATCATCGCCATGACGTGCGCGAGGATCACCCAGCTGCAGACAAGGATCAGGGACAGGCTCATCGCGGGATCTCCTCAGTGGGCAGGCCCGCGGCCTTGCGGATCAGGTAAATAAGCGGACGGCGGAACATCGACAGGAAGGCGAAGACGGCGAACGCGCCGAGCCACCAGCCGTGGTCGATGGACAGCCAGACGATCAGGACCGGCGCGGCGGCCAGGAGCGGCAGGCCCGTCCAGCCCTGCCGGCGGATCGGCAGCATCGCGGTGAAGGTCGCGACCACGACCCAGACGATGCCGGCGATGAGGGATGCTGTCATGGCTGCTGCTCCGGTTCGGAATGACGGACCCGCGGCGGGATAGAACCGGGATCTGGCACCATTATGGCACTCATCCGACCAGTCCCATCATAAGCCGCCGCATCGGGCGCATCGCGACGAGCCCGCCGCCGAGCACAGCGAACCCGGTCGCCGCCTCGCCGGGATCTTCATTCCAGTGCAGCAGGAGCAGAAGGCCGGCCACGACCGCGAAGGCCCAGACGGCCCGGCGCAGGATACGGGATACGCTCGCCCCGATGACCAGAAGCGCGACCCAACCAACGATCCACTCCCAGCTCATCTCGGCGCTCACTTCGCGAGCCGCTTGGGAAGGTTGTTCGCCCAGGCGCTAATCGTCCCGGCGCCGAGGCAGACCACGATGTCGCCGTCCCGCGCCTGCTCCCGTACCAGGCGTTCCAGATCGTCCTCGGAGGTGACGGCGCGGGCGTGCCGGTGGCCGGCGCGGATCAGGCCGGCGACGAGGTCGTCACGGCTCGCGCCCTCGATCGGGTCCTCGCCGGCGGAATAGACCTCGGCGATGGCGACGACGTCGGCCTCGTTGAAGCAGTTGCAGAAATCTTCGAACAACGAATGCAGGCGCGAGTAGCGGTGCGGTTGGTGAACGGCGATTACCCGCCCTTCGGAGGCCTGGCGCGCGGCCTTCAGGACAGCGGCAATCTCGACCGGGTGGTGGCCGTAGTCGTCGATGATCGTGACGCCATCGACCTCGCCCACCCGCGTGAAGCGGCGGTTCACGCCACCGAAGGCGGCCAGCGCCTCGCGGATTTCATCAATTTTCATGCCGAGGTGGCGCGCGACGGCAACGGCCGACAGGGCGTTGCTGACGTTGTGGTCGCCCGGCATGGGCAGGGTGCAGCCCTCGATCACCCGCTCCTCGTTCCGCAGCGCAATATCGAAGTGCGCGATGCCCTTGGCGTAGGTCAGATTCACCGCGCGCACGTCGGCCTGCGCGTTGAAACCGAAGGTCACGACGCGGCGGTCGGTGATCTTGCTCACCAGCTTCTGCACTTCGGGATGGTCGGTGCAGCAGACGGCGAGACCGTAGAACGGGATGTTGGAGACGAAATCGTAGAAGCCCTTGTGCAGCGCTTCCTCGGTGCCCCAGTGCTCCATGTGCTCGGGGTCGATGTTGGTCACGATGGCGATCGTCGCGGGCAGACGGTTGAAGGTGCCGTCGCTCTCGTCCGCCTCGACGACCATCCATTCCCCCTCGCCCACGCGGGCGTTGGAGCCGTAGGCGTGGATGATGCCGCCGTTGATGACGGTGGGGTCGAAGTTGCCGTGATCCAGCAGCGAGGCGACCATGGTGGTGGTCGTCGTCTTGCCGTGTGTTCCGGCGACCGCGACGTTGGACTTCAGGCGCATCAGTTCGGCCAGCATCTCGGCCCGGCGGACGACGGGGAGGCCACGGCGCCGCGCTTCGTCGAGCTCGGCGTTGCCGGGCTTGATGGCGGAGGAAATCACCACGACTTCGGCGTCAGTGAGGTTGTCGGCGGTCTGGCCCTCGAAGATCTCCGCGCCGAGCGACTTGAGCCGTTCCGTGATCGGCGTCGACTTCAGATCGGAGCCCTGCACGGCGTAGCCGTGGTTCAGCAGCACTTCGGCGATGCCGGACATGCCGATCCCGCCGATCCCGACGAAGTGGATCGGACCCACGTCCAGCGGCAGCTTCGTTGGCGCCATCATCTTAAGGCTCCCGTCCATCATGTCCCAGTTTTCCTCTACTTTGCTGCCGTCTCTTCGACCAGTGCGACGAGCCTCTCCGTCGCGTCCGGTATCGCCTGCCCCATCGCCGCACGCGCCATCTGGGAGGCCCCGGCCGGGTTGCCGAGAACGAGCTCGATCTGCTCGGACAGCGACTCCACCTGGAGCTTACTCTCGGGCATGAGGATCGCGGCGCCGGCCTCGACGAGGCGGCGGGCATTGGCGGTCTGCTCGTCCCGGATCGCGCTCGCCAGAGGCACGAGGATCGAGGGGCGGCCGATCACGCCGATGTCCGCGACCGACGAGGCGCCGGAGCGGCTGATGACCAGCTGCGCTTCGCTCATCCGGTCGGGAACGTCGTGAAAGAAGGTCTGCACGTCGGCGTCTATGCCCTCGCCGTAGTAATAGTCGGCGACGCGCTCGACATCCTCTTCGCGGGCCTGGTGGCTGACGCGGACATGCTGGCGGATCTCGCGGGGCAGCGCGCTGATTGCCGGCGGCACGATGTCGGAGAGGATGCGCGCACCCTGGCTGCCGCCCATCACGAGGATCGACATCGGGTAGTCGCCGGGGCTGATATAGGGCGCGCCCTGCCGGGCGAAGACCGCGCCGCGCACCGGGTTGCCGATGTGCGTGCCTTCGACACCCTCGGGCAGTTCGGTCGGCCACGTCCCGCAGGCGACCGCGTCGACCCGCTTGGCGAACAGCTCGTTCACCCGACCGAGGACGCCGTTCTGTTCATGGATCAAGCGCGGGATTTTCATCAGCGTCGCCGCCGAGAGCGCCGGGATCGTCGGGTAGCCGCCGAAGCCGATGACCAGCGCCGGCCGGTCCCGCTTCATCGACCGCCGGGCCGCCATCACGCCGCCTGCCACGCGGAACGGCACACCGACCTTCGCCAGCGGTCCGCCGCGCGCGAAGGTGGCGGAGGAGATCACTTCCTGCTCAACCGCGTCAGGAAAATTGCCGGTGTAGCGCGCGCCCCTCGCGTCGGTCGACAGCTTCACCCGCCAGCCGCGCTCAAGCATCGCTTCGGCCAGCGCCTGCGCGGGAAACATATGTCCGCCCGTGCCACCGGCCGCCATGATGAGAAGCGGGTCGGCCATACCTTACCGGCCCCGCCCGAGGAGGATATCGCCGAGATCGCCCTGCGGCCGCGTCCTAGTGAAGGCCAGCAACATGCCGACCGCGATGCCGCTGGCAATGACGGAGGAGCCACCGTAGCTGACGAAGGGCAACGTCATGCCCTTGGCGGGCAGCAGCCGCACCGCGACGCCGGTGTTGATCATCGCCTGGACGCCGAAGGAACAGGCCAGCCCGCAGCCGGCGAGGCGGATGAAGGGATCGCGCTCCCGCATCAGGCGGATCAGCGAGCGGACGACGACCGTGCAATACAGAAGGATGATCGCGAGGACGAGGATCAGGCCGTACTCCTCTGCCGCGACCGCGATGATGAAGTCGGTATGCGCGTCCGGAAGCGACCATTTCACCGTGCCCTCGCCGACGCCCGTACCGAAGAAGCCGCCCTCGCGGATGGCGTTCGTGGCGTAGCCGAGCTGCGTGCGGGGATCGACCTCGGGCGACAGGAACCCGTCGATGCGGCGCGCGAAGTGTTCGGAATTGTGGTAGGCGAACGTCCCGCCCGCGACGGCCATGCCCGCCAGGCCGAGCAGCAGCGCCATCGGCGCGCCGGCGACGAAATACATTACGCCCCACGAGAACAGGACGAGACAGGCCTGCCCGAAGTCCGGCTGCATCGCGAGGAAGGCGACGATGATGATCGCCAGCACGAAGGAATAGCTCTTGCCCGGCGGCCCGCCGAGCTCCTGGCTCGCCGCCATGAACCATGCGGCGACGACAACGAAGCCGGGCTTGAGGAATTCGGACGGCTGTACGGATGCGAAGCCGAAGGAATACCAGCGCACCGCGCCCTTACCGAAGTCGGTGCCGAAGACCGGCAGCAACATGACCGCGGCGAGCGCGGCGGCGAAGCCGATCGTCGCGATCCGCCGCACGAGCTGCGGCGACATCATCGACACGATGAACATCGTCAGCAAGGCGAGCGCGCCGAAGCCGAACTGCCGTTTCACGTAGTAGAACGCATCGAGTCCGTTCTTGCTCGCCAGCGGCGGAGACGCCGCGAAACCGAGCAACATCCCGATCCCGAACAGGATCAGGATGCAGGACATCGTCCATTTGTCTATTGTGCGCCACCAGCGCGGGAGGATCGGATCCCCTGCCGCCACTGGCACCGTGCCATGGACCATTTCCGTCATGGAAGCACCGCCGACTGCCTCTGCCTGTCCGGGTTATTCCCGGATCTGACCTGAAGCCTAACCTCAACTGCCCGGCTTGGCCAGTCCCTAGTGATTCGCCCCGCCCTTGCAGGCGGGGAGCCGTTCGCGCGCCCGGTCCGGGTGAGTGGAGGCCGGCCCGGGCGCAACGGGTCGGACAAGCGGCCGCATTGCCCGACTGTGACGTCGGAGCGCCGAGGGGCGCCCCGGTGTGGGGAGACGGATCAAACCAGCGGCAGCACGCCCGCCTGCGCGGCACGGACGGCGGCTTGGGTCCGGCTGGCCACGTGCATCTTCTCGAGGATGCGGCGAATGTGGGTTTCGACCGTATGTGCGGAAATGCCGAGCAGCGTCGCGATCTCCGCGCTCGACTGTCCTCTTGCGACCTGGGACAGGACTTCGATCTCGCGGGCGCTGAGACGGGAAACGGTGGATACGGGCGTCGCGTCGGTCGTGCCCTCGGGGGATTTGTGCATCATGGACGACTCCTTGGCGTCTTTCAGCTGCGCCCTATCAACGACCCCCGCCCCCGAACCCAGTGTCCCCCGGTTTCGCTACAGCCGATACGGCCTGTAACATCTGTGTAACAAGGGCCCGCACTGCGGTTTCGACAAAAGGAAAAAGGGCGGTATAGTGTCTGTAACCGAAATGTCGGTTGCTTCGGGACATCGGGTGACGGATGCCGGCAGACGACCCAGGACAGAGCAGACTCGCGGCGGAAGCGGCCCGACTGGCGGCAGCGCCTGCGCTGTCACGATCGGCCCGAAATCGCGAACTGCTCGACTACCTCGTCCGCGAAACCGAAGCGGGCCGCGCCGGACGGGTGACCGAGACGGCGATCGCGCAGGACCTGATGGACCGGGACGCCGGTTTCGACCCGGCGTCCGATCCGATCGTGCGGGTCCGGATGCGCCGTCTTCGGGATGCGATCGCCGCCGCCTATGCCGAGGAGCCCGAGCGCACTGGCGACCGGATCGAACTGCCTCGTGGCGGCTACACCGTGGTCCTTGTCGAAGGCAGTCCCGCGGAGCCCGCACCCGCCGCCGAGCCGACTGCCAAGACCAGGCGAAGACACCCTGCCCTGCTCGCCGCTGCCGTCTTGCTGCTGCTCGCGCTGATCGGCGGCTTCGCCTACTCGGGCAGTTCCCTCTCGCGGCTCATCGCGCAGTTCAGCGAGCCGGTGATCCGGGACTATCCCGTCGTGTCGGTCGAGCGCCTGCGCAACATGACCGGCGACGCGGCGAACGACGTCTTCGAGGCCGGCTTCCAGAGCCAGCTTGCCAGCGACCTCCAGCGGTTCGACCGGGTCCGTGTCGTTGCTCCGACTTCGTCCGGCGAGATGGAGATCAAGCCGGATTACCGTCTTTCGGGCGAGATCCTCGCGCTCGAACCGCAGGTCGACCTCGTCCTGCGGCTCTCGCGGACCGATCATGCCGGCGCACTTGTCCACCGCCGCTTTACCCGAACCGCCGGTGAAAACTATTTCGAACTGCTGGCCGAGATCTCTGAGGAAGCGAGCGGCCGCCTCGGCGGACCCGGCGGCGACTTCAGCCAGGCCGCCGAACAGACGATGGCGAAGAACCTCGGCCTGCCCGACAGCGACAACCTGGCCGCGTTCCGCTGTGTGATGGAAACCGATCGCTTCCTGTTCGACTACGAGCCCGAGCAATTCGACGTGGCGTGGAACTGTATCGAGCCGCTGGCCCAGGACTCGACCGATCCGACCGTGCTCGCGGCCTGGTCCGCCCTCGTCACCCATTCGGTGCCGGAGTTCCAGATGATGGACACCTCCGCCATCTCGACGCGCCACACGCCGGAAGAGGCGCTCAACGCCGCCGAGCACATCGTTGCCGTCAACCCGCTCAGCGACACGGCATTCCTGCAGTTCGGCGCAGTGCTGAACGTCCAGGGCAACAGCGAGGCGGCGATCGCCGCGCTCTCCCGCGCGCGGGCCCTGAACCCGGGAAACCCGACCGCCGCCGCAGTGCTGGCCTACGCCTACATGGCCAACGACCGGTTCGAGGAAGCCGGCACGGAGGCCGAGGCGGCGATCCGGCGCAGCGCTGTGCCCGCGCCCTACATGTACGTTCCCCTGTTCGTCGCCGCCGTTGTCGAAGGTGACGGCGAGGCGGCGATGGAAGCCGCCGAAGCCTATGCGCCACAGGCCGGGCCGGGGGTCGACACGGTCCGGCTGATCGCCGCAAAGGTCGCCGGCCGCTCCGATATCGTCGATGAGCTCGCCCCCGTCGTCGCACGTCTGGACGATCCGCTCTACGGCCTGTCGGCCTTCGTGCAGGGGCCGGTCGGCACCAGCGCCTTGAGGGACGCCCTGATCTCGACCGGGGTCAGCCTCGAGGACAGCTGAGGGCCATTGCCCTTCCCACCGCACCTGCCATAGCGTCGCCCCATGTCGGCCGATCGCCCTCTTCTCGGCATCCTGTTGATGCTCTGCTTCTGCGTGCTCGCCCCGCTCGGCGACAGCATGGCGAAACTGCTGGGCGGGACGATACCGCTCGGCGAGCTGATCTTCTTCCGCTTCGCCGTGCAAGGCTTCCTGCTATTGCCGCTGGCGCTTCTGCTCGGCAAATCCCTGCGGCTGCGTGCGAAAATCTACCGGGGTATCTTCTATCGCACAGTCGCGCATGTGGTCGGGCTGGCGGCGATGTTCGCCGCGCTTCAGTATCTGCCCCTCGCCGACGCGGTCGCCATCGCCTTCGTGATGCCGTTCTTCATCCTGCTGTCGGGCTGGATGTTCCTCGGCGAGGAGGTCGGACCGCACCGGCTGTCGGCCTGCCTTGTCGGGTTCGGCGGCACGCTTCTGGTGATCCAGCCGAACTTCACCGAGGTCGGCTGGCCCGCCTTCCTGCCGCTGATCGTGGCGATTGCCTTCGCTGCCTTCATGCTCACCACGCGCACCATCGCCCGCGAGGTCGACGCGGTGACGATGCAGGGCATTTCCGGACTGATGGCGCTGCCCATCGTCGCGGTCGCCATCCTGCTGCTGCGCCCCGCCCCGGTAGCCGAGATCATCCCGCCGCCACGCGACGTCTGGTGGCTCCTCGCGGCGTTCGGCCTGGTCGGGACCTTCAGCCACTTCTTCATGACGTGGTCTCTGAAGTTCGCACCCGCCTCGACACTGGCGCCGATGCAGTACCTCGAAATTCCGTTCTCCACCTTCTTCGGCTGGCTGATCTTCGGCGATCTGCCGGACGGGCTGGCCGGGCTGGGCATCGTGATCCTGGTAAGCGCCGGCCTCTACATCATCGCGCGGGAGCGGGCCATCGCGGTGCGTCCCGTTCCGCCAGCGCCGCCAGCGTCCTGACGACCTCGCCAAGCGCATCGCGCGCGAGGATCACCAGCATCCCTGGATCGTCCATCGCCAGCGTCACCGGCCCCGTCACTTCGTTCGACGTGCCGATCAGGTCGTCCGGCGTGAAGACCAGCCCGTCCAGCGGCCAGCGGAGCCCGTCGGACCGACCGGTCACGCGGCGCATCGGGAAAAGCGAGAAGACGTCCCGCGCCGGCAGGTCGAGCGTCAGTCGAGGCGGCGCGACGAAGGTCACGTTTTCTTCACCGAGGACGATGCAATAGCGATGCGGATGACGGACGAGCACCGTCATCGCGGCCAGCTCGTGGTCGAGTCGCCCGCCGGTCATGCCCACTGCGATGACGAGCGGTGCCTCGATGGACCGGAGCGCCTTGTCGAAGTCCGTGGTGGACTGTTCCGCGATCCTGTGGATTCGCCCCTCCAGGGCCTGAGACCCCTGTTTCGTAAGGCTGTCCATGTCCCCGATCACCGCTTCGGGCCACAGTCCGGCGGCGAGTGCATGGTCCCCTCCTCCGTCCACCGCCACGACTGTCGGCGCAAACGAAACGGCCGTTTCAAGCTCATTGTCGCGGGCGGGCGCCCCGCCGATCAGGGTGACGGGGGTGGGTGATCGAACAATGGGATCAATCAAGGCGGATTGTGTCCATATCGCTCAACATTCCCCAAAGTGGTCACTAAATGAACCCCCGTTACTCCTTATCCCGTTCCTTATTCGGAACCAATTCATGGTAAGCAAGCCTTGGTGGGCGAGAGAGAAAGTGAGTATCAGATGGCGGAACCGAGCAAGATTCTAACGGTATCCTACGGCACCTTCTCGTGCACCCTCGAGGGATTCGACGACGCGTTCGACACGATGAAGGCCATCGCGGAGTATTTCCGCGACCTTGCCGCGGACGATCGTTATTTCGGGGCGGAGCCGCCGACACCCGATCCCGAGATGCTTGCACGAATTGCCGAACGCGAAGTCGAGCGCCGGGTCGAGGCGCGGCGGGAGCGCGGTGGATATATCCTGCGTCCCGCCCTCGGCACCGCAGCGGCTGCAATGGCCCCGCAACAGCAACCTGCGTCCCAGCAGCAGCAACAGCCCCCGAAGTCCGCGCCGAAGGACGACGACAAGAGCGCCGTTGCCGCCGCGCTCGACACGTCGGACGCGGAGCAGGACGAGGCCGCGACCGAGGCCGACAAGGTCACAGACCTGTCCGCCCTCCTCTCCGAGGATAAATCCGCGCGCGCCGCCGAAGACGCGCCCGAGGAGACTGCCACGGCGGAAGAGGCTGCCGAAGAGCCTGCCGCCGCGCCGGAGCCCGAAGAGGAGTCCGTCGCTGCCGAGCAGCAGTCCGAAGCGCCCGCCGCGCCCGACGTCGAAGGTTCCGAGGACGAGACCCCGGAAGAGGTCGCAGACCTTGAGACGGACGCGCCGGAAGAGGCCGAGGCTGAGCCGGAGCCCGTCGAAGAACAGGTCGAAGACGCTGCCGATGACGACTCCGCCGCTGAGGTCGCCGAGGCGGAAGAGCCCGCCGCAGAGGCCGAACCCGAAGTCGCCGCGCCGCCCCCCGCGCCGGAAGCGCCCAAGCAACGCGCCTGGGCCGACCTCACCGACGACGAGAAGCGCTGGCAGCGCAAGGCCCGCGCCGCCAAACGCGAGCTCGAGCGTCGTGCCGAGGAAGAGCGCAAGGCAGCCGCTGCCGAACAGGCCGCCGCCGAAGCCGAAGAAGATGCCGCCGACGGGGCCGTTACCGAGGCGGAAGCCGTGGTCACGCCCACGCCGGCCCCCGTCCGCCGTGAAGCTGAAAGCGTTGCCGCCAAGCTCGCCCGCATCCGTGCCGTGGTCGGCCAGTCCTCCGACGATGACATCGAGGACGAACCCGAGGACGCCACCGCCAGCACCACAGACGAGAAGGTCGAAGATGAGGCAGCCGACATCGCCGCCTTCGAGGACGAGGTCGAAGACGACGTCGCCCTGACCGAAGTCGACACGGTCGAGGATGACGAGCCCGAAGACGCCCTTACCGCCTCGGATTCCGACGACGATCTGGCCGCCGCTGAAGAAGAAGACGACGATGACGGCGACTCCGTGCTCGGCAATCTGCTGGCCGAAGACGAAGCCGCCCGCACCGCCGCCGAAGAGCCCGCGCCGGTCGAAGTGGACGTTTCGGAAGCCGCAGACGAGACCGAGGTCGCCACAGACGAGTCGGACGAGATCGAACAGCCGAAACCGGCGCCGATCCGGGCCCGCGTCGTGCGCATGAAACGCAGCGACTTCGAGGCGAGCCTCGCCGCCGAGGCCGAGGACGACACCCCGGCTGCGGCCCAGGTGGACGACGAGGTCCGTCCCGGCGCCGACGTCGAACCGCCCGAGGACACCGCTCCGCTCCACGATCTCGCCAGCCTCGACGGCATCGACGAGTTCGACGGCCTGGTCGCGGGTGACGACCAAACCGAAAGCCAGCTTTCGGAAGAGGACGAGGCCGCCCTGCTCGACGAGCTTGCCGAGGTCGAACGCATCGGCCGCGCCGACGAGGCAACGACCGATCAGGCGTACGACGACGAAGACGAGGATGACGGCGTCTACGTACTTGAGAATGCGACGCCCGAGATCGCCGAAGAAGACGAGCCGGACACCGTCGCGGAAGAACGCCCCGCCGAGGAGGAGCACGACGTCGTCGCCCACGACGAGGATGACGATCTGCCCCGTCGTGGTCGTGGCTCGCTGCTGACCGGCTCCCCGGAGTCAGACGAAGCCTCGATGTCGCGCATCCTCTCGGAGACAGACGCCCAGCTTCAGGAGCCGGAAGGCAACCGTCGCCGGCAGGCCATCGCGCATCTCAAGGCGGCCGTCGCCGCGACCGAGGCGGCCCGTCGCCTCGGCGAAAACAGCGGTGGTGCGGCCGAGGGCGAGGAGAACATCTTCCGCGACGACCTCGATCAGGTGGTCCGCCCGCGCCGTGCCGTGCGGCCCGAGAACCGCTCCGACCGGCCGCGTCCGGCACCGCTGAAGCTCGTGGCGTCGCAACGCGTCGACGTGCCCGGCACCGACCGGCCGAGCGCCGACCACTCCGCCGAGGCCCCGGTTCGCCCGCGCCGCGTGACCAGCGGTGGCGCCGCGGCGCGACCGGTGGCGAGCTCCGAACAGGATGCCGACTTCGCCCGGTTCGCCGCGGACGTCGGCGCGGCGAGCCTGACCGACCTGCTCGAAGCGGCGGCCGCCCACGAAGCCTTCGTCGAAGGGCACGAGGACGTCTCCCGTCCGCACATCATGAAGAAGGTGCAGGCGATCATGACGGACGAGTTTACCCGTGAGGACGGCCTGCGCGCGTTTGGCACGCTGCTGCGGCAGGGTCGGATCGAGAAGGTCCGCAACGGGCGCTTCCAGGTCTCGAGCCAGACCCGTTTCCGCCCGGTGCGGGCCGCGTCCGGCGATTGACCGGGTGATGGGTTTCTAACCCATCCTACGAAAAAGGCCGGTCCCGAGGGGGCCGGCCTTTTCATTTTGCGATCAGCGCTCGTCCTCGGGCGGTTCCTGGCCGACACCCTCGAACACCTTCTTGAAGGGCAGCGCCCAGAGGATGCCGAGGACGGCATAGACGAGGAACTCGACCCAGATCGGCGGACGGCCGAGCAGGTTGAGGATGGTGACCGTCACGACAATGTAGACCGGCAGCCCGACCAGCAGGATCAGCAGCGCGCGGCGCCGTTTCTGCTTGTGCGTCAGGGCCATCAGTCGGCGAACGGATCGGTGACGAGGATCGTGTCTTCCCGCTCGGGCGAGGTCGAAACCAGTGCGACCGGGCACTGGATCAGCTCCTCGATCCGGCGGACGTACTTGATCGCCTCGGCCGGCAGGTCCGCCCAGCTGCGGGCGCCCGCAGTCGACTCGTTCCAGCCCTTGACCGTCTCGTAGACCGGCTCGACCCGGGCCTGCTGCTCGGAGGCAGTCGGCAGGTAGTCGAGCAGCTCGCCGTTCAGCCGGTAGCCGGTGCAGATCTTCAGCTCGTCGAACCCGTCCAGCACGTCGAGCTTGGTCAGCGCGATGCCGGACACGCCCGAGGTCGCGCAGGTCTGACGTACGAGGCACGCGTCGAACCAGCCGCAGCGGCGCTTGCGCCCCGTGGTGGTGCCGAACTCGTGCCCACGTTCTCCGAGGCGCTGGCCATCGTCATCGAACAGCTCCGTGGGGAACGGCCCCTCGCCGACGCGAGTGGTGTAGGCCTTCACGATGCCGAGTACGAAATCGATCGAGCCGGGACCGATCCCGGTGCCGGTCGCCGCCTGCCCCGCGATCACGTTCGAGGAGGTGACATAAGGATAGGTGCCGAAATCGATGTCGAGCAGCGCGCCCTGCGCACCTTCGAACAGGATTCGCTGACCGGCCTTGCGGCGGTCGTTCAGGACCTTCCAGACCGGCGCGGCATATTCGAGGATGCCGGGCGCGACCTCCCGCAGCTTCGCCAGAAGCGCGTCACGGTCCACAGGCTCGAGCCCCAGCCCGTTGCGCAGGGCATTGTGGTGAACGAGCGCGCGGTCGACCCGCCGCTCCAGCGTGGCATCGTCGGCGAGGTCGGCGACCCGGATGACCCGGCGCCCGACCTTGTCCTCGTAGGCCGGGCCGATGCCGCGCCCGGTGGTGCCGATCTTGGCGACGGAGTTCTGGCTCTCCCGCGCGCGGTCGAGTTCACCGTGAAACGGCAGGATCAGCGGGGTGTTCTCCGCGATCATCAGCGTCTCGGGCGTGATCTCCACCCCTTGGGCGCGGATCGTCTCGATCTCGCCGAGCAGGTGCCATGGGTCGAGCACGACCCCGTTGCCGATCACCGACAGCTTGCCACCGCGCACCACGCCGGAGGGCAGCGCGTGAAGCTTGTAGACCTCGCCGTCCACGACGAGCGTATGCCCGGCGTTGTGGCCGCCCTGAAACCGGGCGATGACGTCCGCCCGTTCGGACAGCCAGTCCACGATCTTGCCCTTGCCCTCGTCGCCCCACTGGGCGCCTACGACAACCACGTTGGCCATTGGCCCTGTCCTCCGCCGGAAAAACCGGCGCCGGTATAGGGCAAGCCGGAAGGGGGCGAAACCGCAATCTGTCGCCATCGCCCGCGCCGGGAAAACCGGGTGGACGGCACGCGCGCTCGCGGATTAGCTGGAGCCACCCGGAAAGAAGGACGTGTTCATGGGATTTCTCGTTCGCTGGCTGTTTGCGCTGATTCTGCTGGCCGCCACCTACAACCCGACCCAGTACAACTACGTCCGATTCTCGATGGCGAACTGGGACAGCAACACATCTATCGTTGTGCTGCTCGGGCTGCTGCTGCTCGTCGGCTTCATCATCTACGTCCGGGCAACCCTGCGATCGATCGGGCTGGCGGGAATGATCCTGATCCTCGCGCTCGTCGCCGCAATCGTCTGGGTCGCCTACGACCAGGGCTGGGTCAGCCTGCAGAACCCCTCCGCCAACACGTGGCTCGGCCTGTTCGCGATGAGCCTCGTGCTCGGCGTCGGCCTGTCTTGGTCGATCATCCGCAAGAAGCTGTCCGGCCAGATCGACATGGACGACGTGGACGAGTGAGCCACACCCGGCCGCAGGGGTCACGATCCCCGGATCCGGGGTTGCGTGACGAGAAGCGAGACTCTAGATACGGCCCGTTCCGGAACTGAAGGCCGATCCATGGAAACCGTCATTCTCGTTGTTCACCTGTTGCTCGCGCTGACCCTGATCGGCGTGGTCCTGATGCAGCGGTCCGAAGGTGGCGGTCTCGGCATCGGCGGCGGTGGCGGCGGCATGATGACCGGACGCTCGGCCGCGACCGCGCTCGGCAAGGTGACCTGGGGCCTCGCGATCGCCTTCATCTGCACGTCGATCGCGCTCACGATCATCGCAGCCAGCGACAGTGCGACGGGATCGGTTCTCGACCGGATCACCGAGCAGCCGGCGGCGGATGAGCCCGCGCCGACGCTCCCCGGCCTCGATGGCGAAAGCCTGCTGCCGCCGACCCCCGGCGAGAGCACCACCGACTCGCTGGTCCCGGAGGCCGACTAACCCTCTAATCCACAATTTGTTGAAGGTCGGTCTCGCCGACCAACAGCATATTGCGTCCCGACTTGCGGCCGGTTCACGAATCGGACTATCATGGAACCCCGTGATACCGACGTCCTCGACGTTCGGGACCCCTCGAAATTTGGCTGAACATGCATCAGCATCACGGGAGATAACCGCACATGGCGCGCTTCGTATTCATCACCGGCGGTGTGGTTTCGTCCCTTGGGAAGGGCCTCGCCTCGGCGGCACTTGGCGCGCTTCTGCAGGCCCGTGGCTTCTCCGTCAGGCTCCGCAAGCTCGACCCCTATCTCAACGTCGACCCCGGCACGATGAGCCCGTTCGAACATGGTGAGGTCTTCGTCACCGACGACGGCGCTGAGACCGACCTCGACCTCGGTCACTATGAGCGTTTCACCGGCGTCGCGGCACGCAAGACCGATTCCGTCAGTTCGGGCCGCATCTATTCGAACGTGTTGGAGAAAGAGCGCCGCGGCGACTACCTCGGCAAGACGATTCAGGTCATCCCGCACGTCACCAACGAGATCAAGGACTTCATCGCCATCGGCGAGGACGAGGTCGACTTCATGCTCTGCGAGATCGGCGGCACCGTCGGCGACATCGAGGGCCTGCCCTTCTTCGAGGCGATCCGCCAGTTCTCCCACGACAAACCGCGCGGCCAGTGCATTTTCATGCACCTCACGCTGCTGCCCTATCTCGCCGCCTCGGGTGAGCTGAAGACCAAGCCGACGCAGCACTCCGTCAAGGAGCTTCAGTCGATCGGGATCGCGCCCGACATCCTCGTCTGCCGGTCCGAGCAGCCGATCCCGCACAAGGAGCGCGAGAAGATCGCGCTGTTCTGCAACGTGCGCTCCGATGCCGTGGTGCCGGCCTATGACCTCAATTCGATCTACGAGGCCCCCCTCGCCTATCACCGCGAGGGGCTGGACCAGGCGGTGCTCGACGCATTCGGCATCTCGCCCGCGCCGAAGCCGAACCTCGACCGCTGGTACGACGTGGCCGACCGGATCGAGAACCCGGAAGGCGAGGTGAAGGTCGCGATCGTTGGCAAGTACGTCCAGCTCGAGGACGCCTACAAGTCTATCAAGGAAGCGCTGACTCACGGTGGCATGGCCAACCGCGTGAAGGTCAACGTGGAGTGGGTCGATGCCGAGGTCTTCGACCGCGAAGACGCCGCGCCCCACCTCGAGGGCTATCACGCGATCCTCGTCCCCGGCGGCTTCGGCGAGCGTGGAACGGAAGGCAAGATCAAGGCCGCCCAGTTCGCACGCGAGCGCAAGGTACCCTACCTCGGCATCTGCCTCGGCATGCAGATGGCGGTGATCGAGGCGGCCCGCAACGTCGCCGGCGTGGCGACCGCAGGGTCCGAGGAATTTGACCATGAGGCCGGCAAGAAGCGGTTCGAGCCGGTCGTGTACCACCTGAAGGAATGGGTGCAGGGCAACCACAAGGTCGAGCGCAAGGCAGACGACGACAAGGGCGGCACCATGCGCCTCGGCGCTTACGACGCGGTCCTGACCGAGGGGTCACGTGTGGCAGAGGTCTACGGCGCAACCGGCATCGAGGAGCGTCATCGCCACCGCTACGAGGTCGACACCAAGTACAAGGACCGGCTCGAGGACAAGGGCCTCTGCTTCTCCGGCATGAGCCCCGACGGACGCCTGCCCGAGATCGTGGAGTGGACGGACCACCCGTGGTTTATCGGCGTGCAGTTCCACCCGGAGCTGAAGTCCAAGCCCTTCGCGCCGCACCCGCTGTTCGCGGATTTCGTCCGCGCGGCGGTCGAGAACTCCCGGCTGGTCTGATCGGTCGCTTTCAGGTTTCCCACCTGCGAGGCGCCATGAGGCACCACGCAGGTCTCTGACCTTGCACTATTCCGATCAGGCGGCTCCCTGAACTTCGGGCTTCTGCTCTTTCGCCGGCTCGGACCGTGCTTTGCTCGGCGCGAGCGACAGGATCACCAGCCCCGCGATGGCCGAGATGGTGGAGCCGATCAGAACCGCAAGTTTCACCGCTTCGAGCTCCAGCCCCTCGAACGCAGCCGTGGCGATGAAGATCGACATGGTGAAGCCGACACCGGCAAGGCAGCCCGCGCCGATCATCTGCGTCCAGTTCACGCCGTTCGGAAGCCGGGCCAGCCCGATCTTCGCGGCGATGAAACAGAGGCCGACGATGCCGAGAGGCTTGCCGATCATCAGGCCCAGCATGACGCCCAGCGACTCTGGCGCGAAGGGCGAGAACTCCGACCCGATGATGAGAAGACCGGTGTTGAAGAAGGCGAACAGCGGCAGGATCAGGTAGTTGGTCCAGCCCTCCAGCGCATGTTGCAGATGCTCGCCCGGCTCGCGCAGTCGTTCGAAGGCGTTGGTGACGATGGCGAGCGCCCGGTTGCCGAATTCGAACCGGCCCTCGCCCGTTTCTTCCGCCTCCCGGTCGGCGCGGATCGCCTCCGCCTCGATCACGGCATGGGCCTGCGCGGCCACGCCGGCGGCGTTCGCGTTGGGGCGCGAGGGGATCGCGGCGGCCGTCAGCACGCCCGCCAGGGTGGCGTGCAGCCCGGATTCGTGGATCAGCACCCACAGCACCGCACCGAGGATCAGGTATGGTGCCAGCCCGTAGACCCGCACCCAGCCGAGGCCCAGCATGATGCCGAAGACCACCACCGCCCAGACGAAGGGCATGACGTGGAAACCCTCACCATAGAACAGTGCAATGACGAGGATCGCGCCGAGGTCGTCGGCGATGGCGAGCGCAGAGACGAAGACCTTGAGCGTCGAAGGCACGCGCCGCCCGAGCAGCGCCATCAGGCCGAGGGTGAAGGCGATGTCGGTCGCCATCGGGATGCCCCAGCCGTGAACCGTGTCCTGTCCGAAGTTGATCGTCACGTAGATCAAGGCCGGGACGATCATGCCGCCAAGCGCCCCGATTACCGGCATCGCCGCGTCGGCGGGTGACGACAATTCGCCCGAGACGATCTCCCGTTTGATCTCGATCCCGACGATCAGGAAGAAGAGCGCCATCAACCCGTCGTTGATCCACTCCTCGAAGGTCAGCAGGAACATCCCCTCGCCGAACACCAGTCCACTTTCGGTCTCGCGCAGCGCTTCGTAGGCGTCGTGGTAGCCGATGTTGGCGACCACCAGCGCGGCGAGCGTGGCCAGCACCAGCACGAAGCCGCCGGATGCGGCCCAGTTGAAGAAGGACTGCCGCGCCTCGCTCAGGCGGACGCCGAGCGGGCGGCGGATCGTCTCCTCGATCGAAGTCTCGTCCCAGGGGCCAAGGTAATGGTGCCCGTCGATAAACAGCGCGGGCGTGACCATGACGTTGGCCTCGGAGGCGGAATCGATGTCGGCTTGAAGCCGATCGGACGTCTCTTTGTCGTCCATCTCGCGAACGAAGCGCTCCACATCCAGCTCCAGCTCGCGCGCCGCCTCTTCCAGACTATCCTGATCGAATTTCTGGCGCGGGTGACACAGCCGGTCGTGCATCTTCCAGAAGGCATCCTGCCGTCCCGCCGCGATGGCTGCGCGGGCGGCCCGTTCCGCGTCCGGACGACCCGGACGGGGCCGTTGACGGAAGACGAAGCAGACGGCGGAACGCAGTCCGCTGTCGCCCGACAGGACAGAGCGGACCTTGCCCGTGCGCCCGTCGGTGTAATCCCCGTAGGCGATCAGCGAGACCGAAGCCCCCTCCTCACCCCACCAGAAATCTCGGGAATGGTCGATGTTCGGGACGTCGGCGGTCGTGGTGGTCACTGGGGCGTGTCCTGTCTTGAGTAGGGGTAGCTATGTCAAAAGCTAGTCCCTGCACCGCAGGTTCCAACCCGGAGCATCGCGCCGGGAGGATTCTTCATCGCACAGATTGGTTGCCCTGCCCAAAGGCTACGCGCCTCATGGCTCGCGCAGCGCCTCGCTGGAGCGGTAGAGCGGCTTCGTCAGGTAATCCAGCACGGTCTTGGAGCCGGTGTGAAGCTCGACCGTCGCCTGCATCCCCGGCCGGAGCTCGATGTCAGCCTGCCGGGGCGTGAGGGCGTCGCGGTCGATGGCGACGGTAACCCGGTAGTGGGCGTCCGCCTCGGGCCGCCTCTCATCCTTGAACGTGTCGGCCGACACCATCTCCACCGTGCCCGAGAGCGATCCGTGGATCGTGTAGTCGTAGGCCGTCAGCTTGATCGTGGCATTCTGGCCCGCCACGACATGGGCGATGTCCTTCGGCGCGACCTGCGCTTCGATATAGACGTCGTCGCCGGCGGGAATGATCTCGAAGATCTCCTCGCCGGGCCGGATGACGCCCCCGATGGTGGAGACACCCACCGCGTTGACGATGCCGCGCATCGGCGAGCGGATGACCGTCCGCTCGAGCTGATCCTGCACGAGCCGCAGCTCCTGCTTCAGCGTCGCAAGCTCAAGTAGCACTTCGGAATAGGCGGTCGCTTCGTCCAGCTCGTAGCTGGTGACGATCTCGTTCACCCGGTTCTCGGCGTCGGAGTTCGCCTTGCGCGCCTGCGTCACTTCCAGCAGCGCGACGATCTCGCGGTTGTAGAGGTCTTCGAGCGTGTCGAGCTCGCGCGCGGTTTCGGCCTGCACCCGGCGCGCACCCTCGACGCGGCTGGTATAGTCCGACTGGCGCGCATTGAGGAGCGCTCGCTCGGAGGCGACGATCTCCGGCGACGTCTCCGTGTAGGCGGCAGGGAGTTCGAAATCGAACTGGCCGGCCATCTCGGCCTCAAGCCGGAGACGGCGGATGTCGGCGGCGACGATCTGCTCGGAGAGGTCGTCCACGCGGGTCGAGAAGGTCGTCCCGCGCAGCCGGGCCAGCACGTCGCCCGCTTCCACGAGGTCACCCTCGTTGACGACCAGCTCGCCGAGGATGCCGCCTTCGAGGTTCTGGATGATCTGCGGTCGTGCGCCACTGACCACTTCACCCGAGCCCCGGACGATCTCGTCCAGCGAGGCGAACTTCGCCCAGCCGAGGAACAGCACCACCGTGGCGCAGACGATCCAGATCAGCGTCGACGCGCCGCGCGTCGCGCCGCGAAGGTCGGTGTCGATTGCAGCCATCAGCCCTGTCCCCCGGTCTTGCGCGACTGCAGGTGCGCCAGCACTTCGTCCCGCGGTCCGTCCACTGCCAGCCGGCCCTGCTGAAGGATCAGCGTCCGCGTGCAGAGCTGCAGGATCGGCACCCGGTGCGTCGCAATCACGGTGGTCCGCCCCTCGAGCCATGTGTGCAGGCGGCTCACCAGCGTCGCCTCGAGCGTGGTGTCGAGCGCGGCGGTCGGTTCGTCCAGCAGGCAGATCGGCGGATCCTGCAGCCACAGCCGCGCCCAGCCGAGCGACTGACGCTGGCCGATCGACAGCCCCTCGCCCCCGTCCCGAAGTTCGAGGTCCAGTCCCTTGGGATGGTTGCGCACGAACGGACCAAGCCCTGCGAAGTCGAGTGCGGCCAACAGGCGGTCGTCGTCCCGCTCCAGCAGGGTGAGGTTGAGGTTCTCGCGCAGGGTGCCGGCGAACAGCCGGACGTCCTGACCGAGGTAGCCGATACCCCGCCGCAGGTCCTTGGGCATCACCTGCCCCATGTCGACACCGTCGATCAGCACCCGGCCCTTGGTCGGCTTGTAGAGGCCCGACAGCAGTTTCAGCAGCGTCGACTTGCCCGACCCGTTCTGGCCGAGGATGGCGAGCCGCTGGCCCGGCGCGATCTTGATGGCCGGGATGTCGAGCGACTGTCCGCCTTCAGGATCGTAGGTGAAACCGATCTCGCGCAGCTCGTAGCCGCCCTTCAGCGTCGGGCGGCGCAGGTAGGAGCGGTCCTCTTCCCGGTCCTGCGGCGCATCGACCACGCCGTCGAGCGCTTCGAGTGCGGCCTTCACGTTCGACCAGCGCGACAGCGTGCCGGCCAGCTGCGTCATCGGCCCCAGCGTGCGGGAGGTCAGGATGCCGACGGCGATGATCGTGCCGACCGTGTATTCGCCTTCGAAGACCAGGTAGGTGCCGACGACCACGGCACTGACGTAGGTCGCCTGCTGCACGCCCTGCGCCCAGCTCGTCAGCATCGAGGCAAGTTTGCGCTGCCCGGACGTCGCAACGGAAGACAGTCCCGTCGTCTCGTTCCACAGGCGCCGGAAGCGGTCTTCGCCCCGCTGCGTCTTGATCGTGTCCGCCTCGTAGATCGCTTCATGCAGGATACGGTTCGACCGGGAGGACGCGCCCTGCGTCTCCTGCGTCAGCGTCATCATCCGTTTCTGCAGGAAGAGCGAGGGCAGCACCATCAGGATGCCGCCAGCCATCAGGACCCAGACGATATTGCCGCCGATCGACGCGACGAGTGCGAGGAACAGCACGAAAAACGGCAGGTCGGCGAGCGAGCCGATGGTCGAGGCGGTGAAGAACTCGCGGATGGAGCTGAACTCCCGCACCGCGGAGAAGGTGTTGTTCGGCGAATGGCCTTCCAGCCCGCGCCTCATGCCGAGCAGGCGGTCCATCAGCATCGACTGGATCCGCATCTCGATCTGCCGGCCCGCGCCGTCCATCAGACGCGCCCGCGCGATCCGCAGCGACGCTTCCATGATGAGCGCGATGAACGCCCCGATGGCGAGCACCCACAGGGTCGAGGTCGACTGGTGCGGGATCACCCGGTCGTAGACCTGAAGCGAAAACAGCGCGACGGCCGCCGCGAGCAGGTTCGCCACGAGCGAGCCGAGTGCGATCTCGGCGAAGTAGCGGCGCATACCCGCAAGCTCGCTCCAGAACCAGTGTGCGCTCTTCTTCTTGGCACCGTGCCGACGGGAGAGTTCTTCGAGCGCGACCTGCGCGGTCAGGGCGGTACCGCTAAAATGGGGGGCGAATTCCTCCATCTCGACCTCGGCCCGGTCGTCGGGGCAGGTCGTGTCGTAGATCTCGAGCGTGGTGCCGTCCTGGCGGAGAACCAGCAGCATCTGCCCGCTCGTCATCTGGACGAGCGCGGGCCAGAGCTGGGGCGCAGGCTTTGCCTTGCTCAGCACCCGGACCGAAAGGCCCGCATCGCCAAGCGCGCGCGCGATATCACCGGGCCCCGCATCAGCGTCGGCATCGAGCGCCAGCTGTTCGAGCAGGTCGGCGCGGACGAGATCGGTGCCGAGAAGCGAGGCATAGGTGACGGCGAGGTCCGCGCGGCGCTGCGTGCGTTCGGAGTACCGGGTGTCTGGCCGGGCGGCGGCGGCCGCTTCCGTCCCGTCTTCGACCGGTTCGACCGGTTTGAGGGTCGCGCCACGGGTCGAGGCGAGGTCGAAGGCGATCACGGGTCCACCGGTCATATCTTGTCTCCGTCCACCAGTGCGCCGACCGCTTCCGCGATCCGTGCCCGGGTCAGCGCGACATCGTAGCGGAGGGCGACGGCCTCCCGCTCGGTGCGCACGCGGGTCTCGAAAATGCCCACCACTTCGGGAACCGAGCGGCGGCCGGCGTCGAGTTGCGCGGCAAACAGCTCCCAGTTTTCGGCGGCGGCGCGGGCGTTGTCCTGCGCCTCCGCCGCCTGCCGCTCGAGCGAGGCGAGCTCGCCCGACAGCTGGCTGATGCGGCGGTTTGCGGTTTCCTGCGCCTCGCCGACGCGGCCCTGGGCGGCTTCACGGGTCGCCTCCAGCGCCTGTAGGCGGCTGCCGAGCCCGAAGCCGATCCCGTCGCCCCCGGCGACGAGGCCACCGGAATTGCCATCCGACGAGATCGTTCCGGTCGCGTTGAGGCCGGGCAGTTGTCCGGCGCGGGCGGCCGCGGCTTCGGCCACGGCGCGGCTTGCCTCGGCCTGTGCCTTCAGCACGTCGAGTGGGACGGCAAGCGGATCGGGCTGGCTGACCGGCGACACACCGCTGAGGTTCTGGACCGGCACGGCGGCCATCGCCTGAAGTTCGTTCATCGCGGTCGCGGCGGTCTCGAGATCGGCGGCGATCTCGGAGCGCATCCGGTCGACCTTCTGCGCAACGAGCTGCTGGTCCGCGCGGTCGGAAATGCCCGCCGCCATGCGCTCGTCCATCACGTAGAGAAACCGCTCCATCCGGCCGAGCGAGTTCTGCGAGACCGCGGCGCGCTCACGCGCGGCCTCGGCCCGCAGGTACAGCTCGAGCGCGGTGAGCACGCGTTCGTTGGTGTCCTGCGCGAGCGCGACGGCGGCGACTTCGACATCGGCACGGGCATAGTCGCGTTCCGCGATCTTGCCGCCGTTGTCGAACAGCACCGCGTCGACCACGAGGGAAGACACGACATCACCGAGCGAGGACAGGCTGATCTGCGGCCCGAGCGTCGGGAGCCAGTTCAGCTGCGCGGCCTCGGCCCTGAGGGTGGCGGCGCGAAGCTCCGCCTCCGCCGTCCGGCTGTTGGCGGCCAGCACCGCGTCCGCGACCGAGGCCAGCGGTCCCGGTTGCAGCACCGTGCGACGTGTCAGAAGGCCCTCGATCGTTTCGGACGCCGTGCCGTCTGCCATGTTGGCATCGAGCGCGGCGGGGTTGGCGGTCGCGGACGCGGGCACCGGCTGTGCCTCGGCGTCGTCCCGACCGAAACCGACGCGGTCGCGCGTCGCGGCGACCATCTCGCCCGGTCCCGGAATCGCGGCACACCCGGACAGGAGCGCCCCGACGGCCAGGATCACCGCCAGCTGCTTTCCGTTCCAGGTTGCACGCACGTGACCGCCCTGCCCTTCAACTCTCGTCATGGTGGGTCGGCCGCGCGACCACCGCGCGGCCCGGTCTTGTCGGATCAGATGACGACGGAGACGTCGTCGTCGATGATCACGCTGCCGTCGTCGCCGAGCGAGTAGACATCGTAGCTCCGTCCGCCGATCATCCGGGTCTCGCCGGTGGCGATCGCGCCGGTCATCGTGACCGTGTCGTCCGCACCGCCGTGGATCGTCAGCGAATTGTCGTTCTTCGACAGAGCCGCGAGGTCGGCCGCCGTGATCGTCAGCTCGCTGTCGAACGCCAGGTCGAGGTCGATGGAGCCGATGTTGAACTGGCTCATGCCCGAGAGACCGATGTTGACGGAGTCGCTGCCCGCCTCGTCGAGGACGAAGAGCGTCGCGTTCGAGTTGCCGGCCGCGTCGGAGGACGTGATGACCAGCTGCGAGCCGTCGGGCACGTTGTCCGCGAAGCGCAGGTCGTACTCGTTGTTGGCACCGTCGTAGTAGGTGTTCATCGCGAGGCGATGGCTCGAGCCGTCGGCTTCGATCTCGTGCACCGTCAGGCCCGGCTCGTTCTCGGCGATCGAGATCTGGCGGATGCCCTCGACCTTGCCGCGCTCGAACGCGGTGACCATCGGGATTTCCGGTGCGATCGTGTCAACTTCGACCGTCTGGGTCGCGGTGCGGGTGTTGCCCGCGGCGTCCGTGGCGGTGAGCTTGACCGAGGAGAAATCCTCGCCCGCCGGGAAGGTCCCGGCCGGAATGTCGATCGTCCAGTTGCCGTTCGTGGCGACCGTGGCCTGGCCGGAGAAGCCCTCGACCTCGACAAGGACGGAGGAGCCCTTCTCGACGACACCCGTGAGAGTGATCTTGGCCGCGGCCTCGGATGCGTTGACGATCTGGTCGGCCCCGCCCGCGTGGTTGGTGAAGGCGAGCTGGTTGACCCAGGTGTCGACACCCACGTTCATCGCGGTGGTGGCGGTGTTGCCGTAGATGTCCGTCGCCGTGGCCGTCGCGACGACCGAGCCCTCGACGTTGCCTGCGGGCAGCGCGGAGGCCGCGAAGTCGACGGTCCAGTTGCCCGTTGCGTCGACCGTCGCGAGCTGCGAGCGGCCGTTCAGCGTGACGGTAACGCTGGCGCCCGGCTCGGTGATCCCGGTGAGGGTCACACCATCCGCGCGCTCGGCGTTGTTGACTATGCCGTCCGTCTCGACCGGGGTCGAGGAGAACTCGACCATCGTTTCGGTGTCGATGTCGACCTTGCCGGTGGTGGAGGCGCTGTTGCCCGCCCGGTCGGTGGACTTGGCGGACACGTCGAGCTCGTACGTCCCTTCAGGGATGTCGCTGCGGCTGACGTTGACGCTCCAGGTGCCGCTGGCGCTCGCGGTGGTCGTGTAGTCCCGGCCGCTGACGGTCAGGGTCACGCGGGCGCCGGCTTCGGCGGTGCCGCCGATCGGAACGCCGTCCTGCCACTCGGCGTAGCTGACGACGCCGTCGCCTTCCACGGTCGAGGTGCTGATCGTGACGAAGGTCGTTGTGTCGATCTCGACAGTGCCGGAGGTGGAGGCCGTGTTGCCCACCGAGTCGGTGGAGCTCACGGAGACGTCCATCGTGTACTCGCCGCCGGTCACGTCCGCTGCCGGGATCGTGCAGGTCCAGGTCGTGCCCGTGACGGTCGCGGTGTAGTTCTTGCCGGAGACGGTCACGACGACCGTGCTGTTGGCTTCGACCGAACCGGACAGTTGCACACCGTCGGAGACTTCGACCGCGTTGGCGACGCCATCAGTCTCGACGATGTCCTCGTCGAAGGTGACGTAGGTCACGGTGTCGACGACCACGTTGTCGGCGTTGGTGCCGGTGCGGCCTTCGTCGTCCGTGATGATGACCGTACAGCCGGTGATGTGCTCACCGCTGCCCACGTCGCTGCCGTCGAAGGTCACCGTCCAGGTGCCGTCGGTGCCGACCGTCGTCGTCTCGATAACGCCGTTGATCTCGACCGCGACCTGGCAACCGATGGTGCCCGTGCCGGTGATCGTCACGCCGTCCTGGAAGTCGTCGTAGTTGACGATGTCGCCGGTGCTCTCGACGCCGCTGGTGAAGTCGACGGTCGGGTTCTCACCGTCGTCGCCATCATCATCGTCATCGTCATCGGTGGTGTCATTGTCGTCACCGCCGGTCGTGTCGTTGTCATCGCCACCGGTGGTATCGTTGTCGTCGCCACCCGTCGTGTCGTTGTCATCGCCGCCGGTCGTGTCGTTGTCGTCACCACCCGTGGTGTCGTTGTCGTCACCGCCGGTCGTATCGTCGTCCTCTTCGGGGCGATCGTCCTCGTCCCCGTTCACACCCTTGGAGTCGGAGTCGGAGCTTTCGCCACGGGTGAACTGGTCGGCCAGCACCGCGCCACCGACGCCGAGACCCAGAACGCCGAGGGGCAGACCGCCGCCGAGCGCGCCGAGGACCGGGTTGGCAAGCATGCCGACATCGTCGTCGCCCGCGACCGCGGTATCCGCGACGAGAATGTCCGGCCCGCGCAGGAAGAAGAAGTCGTCGAGCGGCGTCCATTTGCCGAAGTCGCCGGCATCGTCGTAGGAGGCGTAGAAGGTTCCGCCCTCGCCGGGAACGAGGTTCACCTTGCTCAGCTCACCACCGGCAGAGACGAACAGCTCGCTCGCCGTGCCGTCCATGGCGAAGAAGTTCTCGATGACGAGCACTTCGCCGTTGGCCAGAACCACGTTCAGGGCCTGGCCGTTCTGCTGGTAGCCGGACACCTGTCCGGAATACAGGTTAAGGGAGATGTCCGCCCCGGGGGCCAGGCGAACGTTAGCGCGTCCCGCTTCGGTCACGAGGGTACCGCGCTGGAAATCGCCCGCTGAATCGCGGACGACGAAATCTATCGTCGACATACTCTGCTCCGCCTCAATAAGACCCCGCATATTTTTTTACTGCTCGCGGGGCATTTGTTCTTTGGCTGGAACGCTAGCGAATGTGGATAAGCATTTCCAGCCTAATTCTGGCCACATTGTCAGCGAGGGGGATGCGTAACATTCCTGCCACGGCAACCGCCTGCATTAGACCATTTTCTCAGGGATTCCCGGGAGGTTACGGCCGAACCGACGGGCCGGAGTCACGCTGTACGGAAGCAGCAGACCCTGCCTTTTTTCGGGGTCTCGCGCCCTGTCCTCGACCGCCAGGTCACGCAGGGAGTCGACGATCGCGCGGCCCCCGTCGGTGGCTTTCGGGCCCTTCGAGATGGTCCAGTGATCGAGGCAGCGCTGCAGCAGCAGCTCCGCCGTGGCCGCATCCTCGAGTCGCAATCCCGCCTCGGTGTCCCACGACAGGCTGCGCCCGTTCAGATTCGCCGAGGAGACGATCGCACGCTGCCCGTCGAATACCGCGAGCTTGGCGTGGACGTAGATGATAGGCGCACCGTCGAGGTGGTCGCGCCGGGTCTTCGGCTCCCCCTGCCGCGCGGAGCGGGCGGGCGAAGCGAAGAATACGCGGGGCCCGAAGGCCTCCGTCACCTTCATCACGGCGCGGGCCTGCTGGAACTCGCCGAAGCGCGCATCCGGCCCCGCGTCGCCCATGAAGGCGACATCCTCGGGCGCGGCCGGCAGGACCGCGACCATGTGAAGATCGGGATAGGTGCGCGCGGCCTCGGCGAGCGCCTTGGCGATTCGCCGGTCGCGGAAGAACTGGGTCTCGATGTAGATCAGGTTCCGCGCCGAGGCGATGCCGTCGAGGTTCGTGTGCAGAAGCTCTTCGCTAATCGTCTTGGGCGAAATATGCGCCAGCCCGGTGGTTCGCTTGGCCGACAGCGTCCGCCGGAACGTATCGCCGGCCAGGCCCGGCCGGTGCTTGGCGTTGTTGACGTCCTCGAACTCGGACAGGTGACGTTCGGCCTCCGCCACGACGGGTCCACGGACCAGCACCTGCACATCGTGCCACGTCAGCTCCGGCGCCTGGTTGTGCATCGGCGTGTCGTAGCGCCGTTCGTCGAGGTCGAGCCCGCCGATATAGAGCCACTCGCTGTCGATCACGGCGAGCTTCTGGTGGTGGGTCGCAGGCACCAGCGGCGACGGCGGCCAGAACCGCGCGCGCTTGTTGGTCTTGTCGAGCAGTGGCGCGAACAGCGGCGACAGGCTCAACGCCTCTTCGCGGCCCTCGACGGACATGGTGTCGAGCTTCTTCACCTCGCGCCGCACAAGGTGCCGCACGTAGGGCCAGAACAGCGCCCGCATCAGGTAGCCCGACCGGGCGGGATGCATCAGCGCCCGTGCCTTGAGGTTCTCGGGATGCCCCGAAGCCTCGCCCGCCGCCCAGAGGGCGCGCAGGCTGGCCCATGTCTGCCGGTGCAGGTCGGTCCGGGCGACCGGGTCGAAATCGGTCAGCCGCAGTTCGATGCTGACCCCTTCGGCCAGCTTGCCGACGAGCAGGTCGAACCAGTCGTTGCCGTATTTCTTCGCCGCGTCCGACCTCAGCCGGGTGAAGGGGTCGAAGATGCGGAACGACGCGTTGATGTGCTTTTGCGCCGACGCCACCCGCTCTTCGAACGCGGGATAGGCTTCCGCCGCCGTCAACAGAAGCTGGATGTCCTGAATACCGCTCATCAGAAATCCGGTGTATCTGGAAGCGCGACGAGCGCTTCGAAATCGAGGACAAGGCGATAGCGACCATCCGGCAGCGTCTCGCGCTGCGGACGTCCGCCCAACTGACCGGCAAGTGCGTCGATCAGGTGGTCGCCGATGATACTGCTGTCGGCCTCGGACTCGGGTGCGCCGGGATAGTCGACCACGAGCTGCACCATATCGCCTTCGGTGAACTTGAGCGTCAGATCGGTCATCTCGCCGGTATCGGCCCGCCGTACACCCGACAGACATTCCGCGAGCAGAAGCGACAGCGGTACCGCCTGCGGCGGCACGAGAGAGATATCGTCGACCTCGAGGCCAAGACGCCCCTGCCCCGGTGCGAGGCCTTGTTGCGCACATATGTCGCCGATCAGCGCGGGCACGCTCACCGTCGTCATGTCCGAAGACTGGTAGAGGTTGCGGTGGATCGCGGCGAGGCTGAGGATCCGGTCCTGCAGCCGGCCGAGCACGGTGCGTGCTTCTTCGCTCTTGGCCTGACGGCGCTTCATCGAGGTGATCGAGGACAGAAGCTGAAGGTTGTTCTTCACCCGGTGGTGGATTTCCTTCAGCAGGATGTTCTTCTCGCGCACCGAGTCTTCAAGCTGGGCCTCGTCGCGCAGGACGTTCTCGGCCATTGCCATGAACTCGGCATCCATCTCGCGGAACTCGGACGGGATGCCGGGGCGCGGCACCGTTTCCGTCAGGCGGCGGTTGCGGCCGAAGCTGCGCATCTTCTTCTGAAGGCGCTGGACGTGGACGATCACGAGCTGGTGCATCGCGATCGAGCCGACCATGAGGCTGGCCAGCCACATGATGCCTGGAAACAGGATCGCGGCGAAGGCCGCGGGCAGACTGGCGATCGTGCGGTCCTCGATCTCCCAGACGCCGAGGGCGTAGACCGCGTCGGGCACGACCGTGGTGATGGCGTAGATCCGGGGCTCCCCGCCGCGGCTCGTCGCGGTGAAGGCGCGCGCGCCGAAGGCGGCGACATCTGCGAGCTCCTGTCGGGGGAGGTCCTCCTGCCCGACCTGCGGCACGCCGGTGGCGCGGCTCAGGATATTCCCGTCGGCATTGAAGGTGACGAGCTGCAACGGCCGGGACTGGGCGTCGAGCAGCACCGGCTCGATCTCACCGCGCGACAAGAGGCGGTGCGGGATCGAGATGGAAATCCAGCCGACATACTCGTCTTCGACGAAGACAGGTTCAGCGACAACGATGACCCACTCCCCGGAAACGGCACCGTCCGGCGTAGCTTGCACCTGCCGGACGGGGTTCTGTCTGAATGTCTCGTAAAGTGGAGAGCCTGATAGATTGACCGCTCGACCTGAACTTGAACATTCGAGATTGCCGTCAAGCTCGACGAACCCCGCAAAGACGTAATTGTCTTCTTCAGCGAGGAACTGGGCCATCCGCTCAGAGCAGGTCTCGGGGTCGTCGGCCAACAGGTCGACCACCTGCGCGAGGCTCGCGGCAGACCCGACGGCATTTTCGATGATCGAGGATTCCCGCGCGGTGGCGCGTTCGGTCAGCGCAAGGAGCGCGAGCTCGGACCGGCGGAGCGACTCGCGCTCATAGCCTCGCGTCTGGATTACGGCGATCAGGCCAAGCGGCAGCAGCGCGATCGAAAGAAGGATTATGACGCGGAGGGTAAGTCCCAGTCCGCGTCCATCGCTCGACCTGTCCCGGAAAATCACAGATGGCCCGTTCCGTTCGAGGCGAGAACGGCCAGGGTGGCCCCGTCCGTCATTTCCATTTCCTCGTTTTCGGACAGGCCGAGGAGTTCGGCCAGCCGGACGCGACCGCGGTTGGCGCGGCTCTTGATCGTACCGATGGCGACGCCGCACATCCCGGCCGCTTCCTCATAGGAAAAGCCCTGCGCACCGACGAGCGTCAGCGCCTCGCGCTGTTCCTCGGGCAGCTTGGAGAAGGCCCGGAAGAAATCGTTCATCTGCAGTTTGCCGTCATGTTCCGGCTTCTCCGCAAGGCTGCCGGTGAAGGCGCCATCGACATCCGCCACTTCCCGCTTCGACTTGCGCCGGCTGGAGTAGAAGGTGTTGCGAAGAATGGTGAACAACCACGCCCGGAGGTTGGTGCCCGCCTGGAACTTGTCGAAGTTGGACCACGCCTTGACGACCGTGTCCTGCACGAGGTCATCAGCCGACGAACTGTCACGGGTCAGCGAAAGCGCAAAAACCCGCAGGGCCGGCAGATGCTCTACCAGCTCTTCCTTTGGATCTCGGGCTGTCATTCATCGTCCTCCGCGTTCGCGGACGCGTTGACCCGCTCGGAGGCCGGGGCGCGGTCTTGCTGCCTCAGCTCTTCGAGGAGATTAAGCAGCTTGTCCGGCACCGCTTCGTTCTCGATTTCGGAAAACGCGCGCTTGAGATGCGCGTCGATGTCTTCCATTCGCCCCTTGTCGTTTGTCATTGCCTTTTACCGATCCCCGAACCGAGAAATAATATTCACAAAAGCACGCCTTTCTTTCCCCAATCGGGAACTGAACGGCTTACCGGAACGTTTGGTTCCGAACTAACGCAGAAAAAAGGGTTCCTTCATGACCGCCACCGCCGAGGCGAACAATCTGGCCAGCATGATTGGCAATGAGCTTCCATACCTCCGGCGTTATGCGCGTGCCCTGACCGGCGCGCAGCAGTCCGGTGACGCGTATGCGGCCGCCACGCTGGAAGCGATCCTCGAAGATCGCAACGTCTTTTCAAACGGTGTATCGCCCCGCGTCGCGCTCTTTTCCGTCTTCCACGGCATCTGGACGAGCTCCGGCCAGCCGGTCGCTGAAGGTGAGACGGGTCTCGCCAAGGCGGCGCAGGCTCACCTCGCCAAGCTGACGCCGAACACGCGCGAAGCGCTGCTGCTGCACACGATCGAGGACATGAGCCCCGACGAAATCGCGCACGTGATGGGCACCGACAAGGACGAGGTCACGCACCTCATCAGTCTCGCCGAGCGCGAGATGGCTGACAGCGTGTCCGGCCGTGTCATGATCATCGAGGATGAAGCGATCATCGCGATGGACCTCCAGGCGATCGTCGCCGACATGGGTCACGCGATCACCGGCGTCGCACAGACGCGGGATGCCGCGACCGCCCTCGCCCGGACCGAGCGTCCGGACCTTATCCTCGCCGACATCCAGCTGGCCGACAATTCCAGCGGGATCGACGCGGTGAACGACATCCTGGGCGAGCTTGGCGATCTGCCCGTGATCTTCATCACGGCGTTCCCCGAGCGTCTGCTCACAGGTGACCGTCCGGAGCCGGCGTTCCTGATTTCCAAGCCTTACCGCGAGGACCAGGTGCGCTCTGCCGTCAGCCAGGCAATGTTCTTCTCCTCCACGGAGACGCTGCATTCCTGAGCCCGGGTTCCAAAGTTCGGTCACACCCTGCGGAACTCCGCAGGGTGTGACCGCGTTCGGGAACTGAACTTCATCAAAGGAGACAGCGATGGCGACTGCATCATCCGGTAATCCCGAATCCAAGGTCACCGAACTCAAGACGGAAGCGAGCCTGAAAGACATCTCTCAGCAGCTCGAAGCCCTGAAGGCCGACCTTTCCAACCTCGCCGGCGCCATGGGCGACTACGGCAAGGGCAAGGCCAAGCAGGCCCGCTCCACCGCGGAAGGCTATGCTCACACGGCCCGCAACACGGCCGAAGGTCAGTACGACTACCTGACCACAGAAGCCGAGCGTTACGGCCGCGAAGCGCAGCGCATGGTGCGTGAACAACCCGCTGCCGCTCTTGGCGTCGCCGCCGGCATCGGCTTCCTCGTCGGCCTCTTCGCGTCGCGTCGATGAACGGACTGCTCTACGCCGTCGAAGCACGGGCCGCGCTTGCGGCCCGTCGCGCCGCGTTCGGGGTCGTCGGTCTTGTGCTGATGCTGATCGGGCTTGGATTTCTGTCCCTGTCCGGGTGGCTGGCGCTCGCCGCAGCCACCACACCGATCCAGGCGTCGCTGATCATCGGGGGTGCCTATTTCGGCGTTGGCCTGATCGTCCTCGTCATCGCTTCCGTCCGCCGCTACCGCGTGCCGGCGTCCGGCTCGACCGCCGCGATGGCCAGCGCGACGCCGAACGGGAACATGCTTCCCGCCGCCGTTCAGGCCTTCATGGTTGGGCTGACCGCTGGGATGACGTCCGGTCGGAGACGCTGAGACAGGCCGTTACGTGACTGGCCACCTCGGTCGGCGAAAAAGGAACCGCCAAGTGCGAGACATGGGCGGGCAGCACCGCCCTGTCGAACGAATCACCGATCGCGACCATGCGGCTTGCGCGGGACGAGAAGTATTCGAATTGTTTCATCCGCTCTTCGCCTGACACATCAAGCGCCCAGAACACCAGGTCCGGCTCGGACATCTCCGGCCAACCGGTGTTTCCTTGCCAGATCTCGATCGTGGCAGTCGGCGCCGCGGCGCGTGCCTCCTCCTGAAGATCCAGCGCGATAATCTGAATTGTTTCAGCAATCAGAATATTTAACGGTCGTGTGTCTTTTGAATCGATCATGGCCGCAACATGGAACGTGTCGAAGTCTCACGCATTAAACTACGACATACGTGAGGTATTGAATGCCGGTAGCCTGCCGAAACTGTCCGCTGCGGCGTCGCGAGATTTTCGCACCGCTCTCCGATCAGGAACTCGCCTTTGTACAAAGGTTCAAATCAGGCGAGTTGAAAGTGGCGCCCAACATGCAACTTTTGATGGAAGGGTCGAACTCACCGCAGCTTTACACCGTCCTTTCCGGCCAGGGCCTACGTTACAAGACGTTGGAAAACGGGCATCGTCAGGTGCTCAACTTCGTCTTTCCGGGCGATTTCCTCGGCCTCCAGGCCGGGATGCTGGGCGAGATGCATCACTCCGTCGAAGCAACGACCGAGATGGTGCTCTGCGTTTTCGATCGCAAGGAGTTCTTCCAGATCTTCCGCCAATATCCGGAGCGGGCTTACGACATCACGTGGCTCGCCGCGACGGAAGAACACTTTCTTGGTGAATCCCTTGCCTCGATCGGCCAGATGGCCGCCGTCGCGCGGATGGCGTGGGCGCTCCAGCGTCTACATGCGCGAGCGGAGGCGCTCGGCTTGGCCAATGGTGACAGCTTCCCCATGCCCTACCGGCAGCAGGACCTCGCGGATGCGCTCGGCCTGTCGCTCGTCCACACGAACAAGACACTCGCCCGCCTTCGCGACCGCCAGATCGCGAGCTGGGCCGAGGGGCACATCAAGATCCATTCGCTGACCGCCCTGCGCGAACTTGCCGGGGGCACCGACGAGTCGGCGACCATGACCCGCCCGCTGATCTAGCTGCCTGCCGTCGCCCCGCCCTGCGCGACTGCATCGGCGGCCTGACGGTCGGCTTCCGCATCGCGGGTGAGCCTCTCACGATGCAGCTTCTCCGCCTTCTCCGCGCGCCGGAGCCGCCGGATTGCGGCGTTCAGCGCCGCACCGGCCAACACCAGGAGCGCGGAAATATAGAGCCACATCAGAAGCGCGATGACTGCGCCGAGCGAGCCATATACCTCGTTGTAGCGGCCGAAGTTCGACACGTAGATCGTGAAACCGATGGACGCCACCAGCCAGCAGATGACCACGATGACCGCACCGGGCGAGATCCATCCCGGCCGGTCGCCGCGCGCGTTCGGCCCGAAGCGGTAAAGGATGCCGAGTCCGGCGAGCAGGATGAACATGGCCGCAAGCCAGCGCAGCCCTTCGAGCGCCCATGCCGTCACCGGGCCAAGCGGCAGGAAGGCCAGCAGCACCGGCATAACCAGAACGATCAGCATAGTGCAGACCGCGACGCCGATCAGGCTCACCGTCACCGCCAGCGCGACGAGGACGCTGCGCAACCCGCCCCGTGGGCTCGTGCCGTGGATCGCGTTCAGACCGCTCATCATCGAGGCGACGGCCCCCCGCGCAGACCAGAGCGCGACCATGATCGACAGCGCCGAGGCCCAGCCGAGCTGATCGGTGCGCGCCGCCAGGAGGGACTCGATCTGCGCCTCGAAAAGCTCGTAGGCGTCGGGTGGAATGACCCCCTGCAACAGCTCCAGCTCGTTGCGCACGACCACCGGGTCGGCGACGAGGCCGAAGATCGCGATCAACGCGGCGATAGCGGGAAAGATACCGACGAGCCCGAAAAAGGCGCAGCCGGCGGCGATGAGGCTCAGGTCCTTGCCGTCGACTTCCCGGATCGCATCGCGGGTGGCACGCCACCATAGGGTTCGGGTGATCATCGGGGCTCCAAACAGCTCTTGTCCATTGCCCCGATTAGGCAATTTCCTCGCCGCAGGTGCAACCTCGGCGGGCTCAGTGACGGCGCAGCGCCTCGATGAGCGCGTCCTTGTTCATGTTTGACCGGCCCTCGATGCCGATCTCGGCCGCACGGTCCTGCAGATCGTCGACGGTCCACTCCTCGTAGGGAGGCGCCTTGCCACCGGCCTTCGACGGCTTGTCACCGGCGGCCTTGGCATTGGCGATGCGGGCGGCCTTTTCCTTGGACTCGCCCTGCTTGCGGAGTTCTTCGTAGGTGTCGTCGTCCTTGATGGACGAACCGTGATCCTTGGTCATGTGAGGGGTCCTTCTGACGAAAGAACCGCGACCAGATGCAGCCAGAGGGACGAGGGGACAGGGATGGGCTGCATCCGATCGCGGTCTTTTCTCGGAGGCCTAAATCAGTCTCCGTTATTTAGTGAACTCACGTCGCTGGCCCCGGTTCCAAGGCAAGTCACGAATTTTCTTCGGGGTAATATTCGTCGCGGACCTGACCCCAGGCCATCGCGGCGAAGATGAGTGTGCCGCCGACGATATTGCCCGCCAGCACAGGTAGGAAGAACCCGAAGAACGCCCGGATGATGCCGAGTTCACCCTCCACGATCAGGAACGCCATTTCGACCGAACCGGCGACGACGTGCGTGAAATCGCCCAGCGCGATCAGGTAAGTGAAGGTCGCGATGACGAAGAACTCCGACCCTTCCGACTGCGGCAGCATCCAGACGATAGCCGCGACCAGAATGCCGGCCGGCACGGCCCGCTTGAAGCCTTCCCAGGCGCCCATGCCCGTCGCATGTTCCGACAGGTCGCGCAGGTTCGGCAATACCTCGTCAGGGAGCAAACCGATCTGGCTCAGCCACCAGCCCGCGACGAACGCCCCGAGCACGTTGGCCGCCAGCACGATCCCCCAGAGCCGCATGACCGATCCGAACAGCCGCATCGAGGGCGCCTGCATGAAGGGCAGAACCGTCGTGATGGTGTTCTCGGTAAACAGCTGCATCCGCCCGAGGATCACCAGCAGGAACCCGAGTGAGTACCCCATGTTCTCGATCAGAGGCACCCAGAGCGCGTTCGGCGGCAGGTAAGTCCGCAGCAGGGCTTCCCCGATGACGGAAAACGAGATCAGGACGCCGGCGGCGACGCCCGCCCAGAACAGCGACCGCTTGGTGCGTGACAGTTCTTCTTCGCCGTCACGGCGGATGACTTCGTAAACCAGCTTGGAGGATAGCTTCGCGGCCTCTTCGACCGTCTCTTCCTCGGCCTCGGCCTTTTGCCGATCTTCGTATTCCTTCAACGCCAACCGCGTTTTCCTTCCGTCTGAACCGCTTATCAACATTGCGGCGACGGAACGGGTTCCCTCACGGCATCATGGTCGTGGTTGCCAGCGCTGCGCTCCGACGACGATCGGTCAGGCGACCTTCATCTGCGGCTGGCTTTGAAGCGCGCGCAGGAAGTTGTCGGTCCACCAGTCGATATCGGTCTCACGGATCACCTGCATCATCGACAGCCAGCGCGCCCGCCGCTCGTGCAGCGACATGTCCAGAGCCTGCTTGATGGCCTCAGCCATGCTGACGGTGTCGTAGGGGTTCACCATGAGCGCGCCATCGAGCTGCTCCGCCGCACCGGCGAAGTGCGACAGGATCAGAACGCCGGGATTGGTCCCGTCCTGCGCAGCGACATATTCCTTTGCAACGAGGTTCATCCCGTCCGCCAGCGGCGTCACCAGGCAGACGTCGGCACGGCGATAAAGCCCGGCCAGCGTGTCGCGCGGCAGGGGCCGGCGCAAGTAGCGGATCGGCGTCCAGTCGATCTCGGCATACTCGCCGTTGACCGACCCGGCCATCGACTCGAGCTCCTGGCGAATGTCGCGATACGCCTCCACGTCCTCGCGCGAAGGCGGCGCGACCTGGAGCATCGTGGCGCGTGGCGCATCCTCGTCGCGCATCGACAGGTACTTGCCGAAGGCCTCAAGCCGGTTCGGCAGCCCCTTGGAATAATCGAGCCGGTCGACCCCCAACACCAGCTTCTGCTGGGGCGGCAGGTCCGTGATCGTGATGTCTGCCTTTTCCGCAGCCTGCTGGAATCCTTCGACATCGATGCCGATCGGGAAGCTGCGCACCTCGAAGCTGCGGGAGTCGAGCCGCATACGTCCGCGCAGAGTGAACTCCGCATCGGTATCCGCGCGCAGCCATTCAAGGCAGTTTGACACGTCGCGCTGCGTCTGCAGGCCGATCAGGTCGTACGCAGACAGCCAACCGCCGAGCTGACGCCGGTCGGGCAACGCCGCGATGTCCGAGGGGTTCGGGAACGGGATATGCAGGAAGAACCCGATGCGATTGCTGATCCCGAGGCTGCGAAGTTCGGAGGCGAGCGGCAGGAAGTGGTAATCGTGGATCCACAGGATGTCGCCCGGCTCGACCACTTCGGCGACCATTTCCGCGACACGCCGGTTCACGGCGAGGTACTGCCGCCGTGCTTCCTGATCGACGTCGATCAGGTCGGCGCGGTGGTGAAACAACGGCCACAGAACCGAGTTCGCGTGACCGAGGTAGAAGCCTTCGTGCTCCGCCTTCGTCAGATCATAGGCGAGGCGCAGGTACTTGCCCTCGGCGATTTTGTGGAGGCCGTTACTCTCTTCAACCTGGTTGCCGGACGATCCGATCCAGACCCCGCCGCGATGCTCGAGCGCTTCGTGCAACGCTACGACGAGGCCGCCCGATGGCGTGCCTTCCGTCGGAATACGGTTGGAGACGACGACGAGACGCCCCTCTGAAGTCATGGTTTACTCCCCGATCCAACCCGCGAGGATCTTGCGGACCCCGCTCGGATCGTGAACTCGATAATTGGCGGCGGTTTCACCGGAGCCGACCTTGGCGGCGATCCCGTCGGGCTGATGGGCGATCCAGGCGAGCGCGGGCTCATCGGTAACGTCGTCGCCGAAGAAGATCGGACGGCGACCGGCGAAGCGCTCATTCTCCATGATCCGCTTGATCGAGTCATCCTTGCTGATCCCGATCGGGCGAAGCTCGTAGGCCATCTTGGAATGGTGCAGCTCAAAGCCCTCGTGGCTCTGCTCGAGCGCCGACAGGAACGAATAGACCTGCGGCTCCTGCTCGGGCACCTGGCGGAAATGCAGGACGACACCTGTCGGTTTGCGTTCCGGGACGAGGCCCTCATGCGTGGCGGCGAAGGCTTCGACCATGTCGCCGAGGCGAGCGACGGTGTCGGAGCCGGCAAGCTCATGTGCCGTGTGGTTGCCCTCGAACCGCTCTTCAGCGCCGTGCGACCCGATGACGTGGCCATCGTAGCCGCCGAGAAACGTATCCACCGCCTCGATCGGGCGACCGGTCACGACGACGAGTCGCCCTTCGGTCGCATCGTTCAGGCCCTTGAGAAGACCGGCGAGATCGGCAGGGACATCGACGCCGTCCGGCGTATCGGCGAGATCGATCAGCGTGCCGTCGAAATCGAGGAAAATCGCGGACTTCGCGAGCTCCACCTCCGGAAATTCGGTTTCTGCCGGAGTGTCGCCGTGGGGCTCTGCCATGAAGCCGATCATTTCGTAATACATCGTGATTTCCCTGTGTCGCCTCTCGCCACCCTTATAACCCAAAATCCACCCCTACGTTCCCCACCTGCCAAGAAATTCGACAGCGCGTTGATCGGCGCCCGAAAATTGGTCGTCATGGCGATCAATAAGGCGGATTGAGGCCCGCGTGCCACGACCCGCGCGCTCATCCAAACCGGTCGTTGCCAGCCTCGTCGAGGGCGGTGTCTTCTGAGACCAAAAACAAGACGAACGCCGAGGCAGAAGAGCATATCCGCATCAGCGCGGCCCAGGTGGCCAAGACGGCAGCAACCTGACGATAGTCAGCAGGACGTTCGATCAACTCGCAACCCGCGCTGTTGACCAGTCCGCCGGCGTGATCGACAACGGGGCCCTGCCGTCCGACCCGCGGCCCGTCCGCTTCGCAAACGGCGCTCGGCGGCCCGTTCGGGACTGACCCTTTCGGCGGCAAGTCGCGCGGCGCGTCATGTCGCCGTCGAAACAGGCCGGCAAGACGCGGTAGAAGGTCGACCGGCAAACAGGCAAAAGGTGTTTTCGTTGTGCTGAATGTTACGAGCGAAGTGAACCTGCTCGCCGAGGCGGTCCATGCCGCCCGCGAGGACCGGCAGCGCGTGCTCGTCGCGATTGCTGGCGCCCCCGCGTCGGGCAAGTCGACGCTCGCCGCCGAACTTCTCCGCCGGATGCGCAACCAGAAGGTCCGCGCCGAAGTCGTGCCGATGGACGGCTTCCACCTCGACAACGCGGTGCTCGAGGCGCGCGGCCTCAAGCTGCGCAAGGGCGCGCCCGAGACGTTCGACTCGCTCGGTTTCCTGAATGCCGTGCGTCGTCTGAAAGAGGGCGAGGAAGTCGTCCTGCCGCTGTTCGACAGGCCGCGCGACCTGGCGATCGCCGGGGCCGTGGTGGTCGAGCCCGACTGCCAGGTCGTCATCGTCGAGGGCAATTACCTCCTGTTCGATGAACGACCGTGGCTCAACCTCGCCGGGCTCTGGGACATCTCCGCCCGGATCGACGTGCCGACCGCCGACCTGCGCTCGCGGCTCATCCAGCGCTGGCTGAGCCACGGCTTCTCGCGCACCGCCGCGACGCAACGGGCCGAGCGCAACGACATGCCAAACGCCCTCCGGGTGATCGAGAAGTCCCTGCCGGCCGACTTTATTCTTTGAAGTCGCGCCCTAGTGTGTTCCCCTGATCCGATTAAGGGGAGGAGCCTAGGGCCCATGGGTGCAATACGGACGCAGCCGATCGACGCCGAAACGGCTGAGGCCCTCGCGGAGGCCAGGCATCCCGAGCCCTGCGCCGTCCTTGGACCGCACCCCTCCGGTAAATCCTTCATAGTGACGGCGCTGGACCCCTGGGCGGACGAGCTGTTCGCCGTCAGCGAGGGCAAGCGCCATGCACTGGCCCGCATCGCCGGCCCGGTTTTTTCCGGCAAGGTTCCGTCGGACGAGTATCGCCTCCTCGGCGTCGGAGAGGACGGCGCGACGTGGGAATACGACGACGCCTACCGCTACGGCCCGGTGATGACCGAATTCGACGAGTACCTGCTCGGCGAAGGCACCCACCAGCGGCTTTGGGAAGCGCTCGGCGCGCGGGTGATCGACCATGAAGGCGCAAGCGGCACCTGCTTCGCGGTCTGGGCGCCGAACGCCGCGCGGGTCTCCGTGATCGGGGACTTCAACGCGTGGGACGGTCGGCGCCACGTCATGCGCCGGCGCGGCGGCACCGGCGCCTGGGAGCTGTTCATCCCCGATGTCGGCGATGGCGCGGCCTACAAGTACGAGATCATCACCCGTCACGGCGAACGCCTGATGAAGGCCGACCCGGTCGGCTTCGGGGCGCAGCATCCGCCGGAGACGGCGAGCGTCGTGCGCGACATATCCGGCTATGGCTGGAAAGACGACGACTGGATGGGCCGCCGCGACGTCGCCCACAAGCGGGACGCTCCGATTTCCATCTACGAGGTCCACCTGCCCTCCTGGCGGCGGATGTGGAACGAGAACGGCCGCCCGTTTTCCTACAAGGAGCTGGCGGAAGAGCTCATCTCCTACGCGTCGTGGATGGGCTTCACCCACCTCGAATTCATGCCGGTCAGCGAATATCCGTTCGAGGGCTCATGGGGCTATCAGCCGATCGGACTCTACGCGCCGACGATCCGCATGGGGCCGCCGCACGAGTTTCGAGACCTCATCGACGCCGCGCACGAGGCCGGGATCGGCGTGCTGCTCGACTGGGTGCCGGGGCACTTCCCGACCGACGCGCATGGCCTCGGCCGGTTCGACGGAACCGCACTTTACGAACATTCCGACCCGCGCGAAGGCTTCCACCAGGACTGGAACACGCTGATTTTCAACTACGGCCGCCGCGAGGTCGCCAATTACCTCGTGGCGAACGCGCTCTACTGGCTGGAGGAATATCACGTCGACGGCCTGCGTGTGGATGCCGTCGCCTCGATGCTCTACCGCGACTATTCGCGGAAGGCGGACGAATGGGTGCCCAACAAGGACGGCGGCCGCGAGAATTACGAGGCGATCGCCCTGCTCCAGCGGATGAACACGCTCGCCTACGGGGAAAATCCCGGCGTGATGACTGTGGCCGAGGAAAGCACCAGCTTCCCCGGCGTCTCGCGTCCGGTCGATCACGGCGGCCTCGGCTTCGGCTACAAGTGGAACATGGGCTGGATGAACGACACGCTCGACTACATCAGCCGCGACCCCGCCTACCGCAAATACCATCACCACCAGATGACCAACACGATCAACTGGGCCTTCTCGGAGAACTTCATCCTGCCGATCAGCCACGACGAGATCGTGCACGGCAAGGGCTCCATGCTGGAGAAGATGCCCGGCGACGAATGGCAGAAATTTGCAAATCTGCGCGCTTATTACGGCTACATGTGGGGGCATCCGGGCAAGAAACTGCTCTTCATGGGGACCGAATTCGGCCAGGACCATGAGTGGAACCACGACAGCCAGATCGACTGGGAGGCCGCGCAACGGCCGATGCACAAGGGCGTCCAGTCGCTCGTCCGCGATCTCAACCGGGTTTACCGCGAAACCCCCGCGCTGCACGTCAAGGACTGCGAGCCGGACGGCTTCCAGTGGGTCGACTACACCGACGCCGACCAGTCGGTGCTGAGCTGGCTGCGGTTCGGCGGTCCCGACGACGCACCGGTGCTCGTCGTCAGCAATTTCACCCCCGTGGAACGGTCGAGCTTCCGCCTCGGCGTGCCGGAGGCGGGCTTCTGGGCCGAGATCCTGAATACCGATGCCGCCGAATATGGAGGCACCAATGCTGGCAGCATGGGTGGCGTGACCGCGGATGCGGAACCGGCACACGGTCAGGCACATTCAATTTCCATCACCCTGCCGCCGCTGGCGACGGTGATGTTCCGCCTCGAGAGGGGCGCAAGCTGATACTGGGAGGGAATTCATGGATCATCGCCGACTGACGCAACGAAGCCTGGCGTTCGTGCTCGCCGGGGGCCGCGGCTCTCGTCTGAAGGAGTTGACGGACAGGCGCGTCAAGCCTGCCGTCTATTTCGGCGGCAAGGCCCGGATCATCGACTTCGCCCTCTCGAATGCGATGAACTCCGGCATCCGGAAGATGGCGCTCGCGACGCAGTACAAGGCGCACTCGCTGATCCGGCACACCCAGCGCGGCTGGAACTTCTTCCGCACCGAGCGGAACGAGTTCATGGACATCATGCCGGCATCCCAGCGCATGGGCGGCGAGGCCTGGTATCGCGGCACGGCGGACGCCGTGACTCAGAACTTCGACATCGTGGACGATTACGACATCGACTACGTCATCATCCTTGCCGGCGACCACATCTACAAGATGGACTACGAGATCATGCTTCGCCAGCATGTGGATTCGAAGGCCGACGTGACCATCGGCTGTCTCACCGTCCCGCGGATGGAGGCCACGGCCTTCGGCGTCATGGCGACGGACGAGAGTGGCCAGATCACTGATTTCCTCGAGAAGCCCGCCGATCCGCCCGGCACGCCGGACGATCCCGAAGTCGCGCTCGCCTCGATGGGGATCTACGTCTTCTCCTGGAAGCTGCTGCGCGAACTGCTGCTGAAGGACGCCGAGGATCCGAACTCCTCGCACGATTTCGGCAATGACCTGATCCCCGACCTCGTGAAGAACGGCAAGGCGATGGCCCACCGCTTCGACGACAGCTGCGTCCGCGAGGAAGGCGCCCCCGCCTACTGGAAGGACGTCGGCACCGTCGACGCGTTCTGGCAGGCCAACATCGACCTCACCAACTTCACGCCCGAGCTGGATCTCTGGGACCGTAAGTGGCCGGTCTGGACCTATTCCGAAAGCGTGCCGCCCGCGAAGTTCATCCATGATGAGCGCGACCGGAGGGGCATGGCCATCTCCTCCATGGTCTCTGGCGGCTGCATCATCTCGGGCACCGAGGTGCGCAATTCCCTGTTGTTCACCAACGTTCACACCAATTCCTACGCCGTGCTCGATCACGCCGTGGTGCTGCCACGCGCCGTCGTCCATCGCTCTGCCCGGCTGAGAAAAGTCGTCATCGACAGTGGTGTCGAGATTCCCGAAGGGCTCGTCGTGGGCGAGGATCCCACCGAGGACAGCAAGTTCTTCCGGGTTTCGGACAAGGGCGTGACCCTCATCACGCAGCCGATGATCGAGAAGTGGAAGGCCGCGCAGTGAAGGTCCTCTCGGTCACGTCCGAGTGCGCGCCTCTGGTGAAGACCGGCGGTCTCGCGGACGTTGCCGGCGCGCTTCCGGGCGCGCTCGGCCCGCTGGTGGTCGACATGCGCACGCTGCTCCCCGGCTATCCGGCTGTTCTGAAGGCTGCGAAAAACGCAGAGGCGGTCACCGAGTATCGCGATCTCATGGGCGGCCCCGCGACGCTTCGTGCGGCAAAGGTGCGCGACCTCGACCTGCTGATCCTCGATGCGCCGCACCTCTTTGATCGTGAAGGGTCGATCTACCTCGGTCCTGACGGCAAGGACTGGCCCGACAACCCCGAACGTTTCGCCGCCCTGTCGTGGGTCGCGGCGGAGATCGCGCGGGACGGCGCGGCAGACTGGACGCCCGACGTCGTCCATTGCCACGACTGGCAAGCGGCTCTCGCACCCTACTACCTGCGCAACAGCGATATTCCGACGATCCTGACGATCCACAACATTGCCTTCCACGGCCTCGCCCCGGCGGACCGGATCGGCCCCCTCCGCCTCGCGCCGGAGGATTTCGACCGCGAGGGTTACGAGTTCTGGGGTCAGGTCAGCGCCCTGAAGGCCGGTCTCGTCTGGGCGACCAAGCTTACCACCGTCTCCCCCACCTACGCGCAGGAACTGATGCGCGAAGAGTTCGGCATGGGCCTGGACGGGGTCATGCGGGCGCGCCGGGCGGACCTGTCGGGCATCCTCAACGGCATTGACGAGCAAACCTGGAACCCGGCAACCGACCCGCTGGTCACCACCTACAAGGCCCCGCGCGGCAAGGCGAAGAACAAGGCCGAGCTGCGCCGGATCATGGGCCTGCCGGAGTCCGACGGCCCGCTCTGCGTCGTGATCTCGCGCCTGACGGAGCAGAAGGGCCTCGACATGCTGATCGACGCCCTGCCCGCCCTGACAGAGCGTGGCGGCCAGCTCGCGCTTCTCGGCTCGGGCAGCGCCTATCTTGAGTACGCGTTCCACGCCGCCGCCGGGCAGCCCAACGTCGCGGTCCGCATCGGCTACGACGAGGCGCTGTCGCACAAGATGATCGCCGGTGGCGACGCGATCCTCGTTCCCTCCCGGTTCGAGCCCTGCGGTCTCACCCAGCTCTACGGCCTGCGCTACGGCACCGTGCCCGTGGTCGCGCTGACAGGCGGGCTGGCGGATACCGTCATCAATGCCTCTCCGGCCGCCCTCGCGAAGGGTGTGGCGACCGGCATCCAGTTCTACCCGGTGACGACCGATGCCCTGTCGGGCGCACTCTCCCGGTTGTGTGACCTCTGGGAACTGCCTGAAATATGGACACGGCTCCAGAAAAACGGGATGTCTCAGCCCGTCGACTGGAAATTAAGCGCCGAGGCCTATGCTTCGTTATACGAGGTCGTAAAAGCCTGAGACATGGCAGGAAACGTAACGGTCCAATCAGGTCGGCCCTACCCGCTGGGCGCGACGTTCGACGGCGACGGGGTCAACTTCGCCGTGTTCTCTCAACATGCCACACGCATGACGCTCTGCCTGTTCGACTCGTCAGGCAACGAGACGCTGAACGTGAACCTGCCCGAATGCACCGGGCACGTCTGGCACGGCTACCTGCCCGCACTGCAGCCCGGACAATTGTACGGCTATCGCGCGCACGGTCCCTACCGCCCCGATGAGGGGCACCGGTTCAACGCCAACAAGCTGCTGATCGACCCCTACGCCAAACAGCTGTCCGGCTCGGTTCGCTGGGACGGGTCTCTCTTCGGCTACGACGTGAACGCCCGGCACGCCGACCTCACCTTCGACACCCGCGACAGTGCCAACCACATGCCGCGCTGCGTCGTGACGGTCGACGACGATTTCGACTGGCAGCACGACCGTCGCCCCGACACGCCGATGGAAGAAACGGTGATCTACGAGGCGCACGTCAAGGGCCTCACCCGGATGAAGGAGGGGGTCGAGAACCCCGGCACCTACCTTGCGATGTCGTCCGACCCGATGCTGGAACACCTGACAAAGCTCGGGATCACGGCGATCCAGATCATGCCGATCCACGCCTTCCTAGACGACGAACACCTGCTCGAGAAGTCGCTGAAGAACTACTGGGGCTACCAGACCATCGGCTTCTTCGCGCCCGAACCCCGCTACATGAGCGGCGGCCAGCGCAATGAAGTGAAGGAGATGATCCGCCGCTTCCACAGCGCGGGGATCGAGGTGATCCTCGACGTGGTCTACAACCACACCGGCGAGGGGAACCACCTCGGCCCGACCCTGTCGTTCCGGGGGCTCGACAACCTCAGCTACTACCGGCTGGCGGAGAGCGCGCGCTACTATTTCAACGACAGCGGCACCGGCAACTCGCTCAACACGCAGCACCCGATGGTGCTGCGCATGGTGCTCGACTCGCTGCGCCACTGGGCGGAGGAGTACCACGTCGACGGCTTCCGCTTCGACCTCGGCGCGTCGCTCGGTCGCTACGGCAACGGCTTCGACCGCAACGCGCCCTTCTTCCAGGCCATCGCGCAGGACCCGGTCCTGTCACGTCTGAAGATGACGGGCGAGCCGTGGGACGTCGGGCCCGGCGGCTACCAGCTCGGCGCGTTTCCGGCCCCTTGGGCGGAGCATAACGACAAGTACCGTGACGAAGTGCGCAGCTTCTGGAAGGGCGACGCCGACAAGATCCGCACGCTCTCCGCCCGGATCGCCGGGTCGGCCATGCATTTCGACCACGACCGCCGCGCGGCCTCGGCCTCGGTCAACTTCATCACCTGCCACGACGGCTTCACGCTGATGGACACCGTCAGCTACAACGAGAAGCACAACGAGGCGAACGGCGAGAACAACAGCGACGGCCACGACCACAACGCCAGCGACAATTGCGGAGTCGAAGGCCCGACCGACGACGCCAAAATCAACGACCTGCGTGCGCGGCGGCGGCGCAACCTGCTCGCGACTTTGCTGCTGTCGCAGGGCACACCGATGATTCTGAGCGGGGATGAGCTCGGCAACAGTCAAGGCGGCAACAACAACGCCTATTGCCAGGACAACGAGATCGGCTGGGTCGACTGGTCCTCCACCGATCCGCAATTCCTCGATTTCGCGCGCCAGATCATCGCCTTCCGCAAATCGCACCCGATCCTGCGACAGAAACGGTTCCTCCACGCACAGGAGCGGCTGGTCGACGGAGTGCCCGACCTGTTCTGGCGCAACGCCGACGGCTCCGACATGACGCCGGAGGACTGGGCCGACCCGGAACGGCGGCATCTCATCGCCGAGATGCGCACGGCATCCGGCACGCCCGAATACGCCACCCTTGAATACGCGATCATGGCGGTCTTCAATGCGGGTGAGGCCCTGACGGTGACCCTGCCGAAACCGCAGGAAGGCTGGATCTGGATCCGCGAACTCGACACCGCCGATCCCGCGCTCGGACCTTTCCCTGTCACGAAACCGTTGGAGGTTCATGAGAACTCGGTGGTCGCCCTGATACTGAGACCCGAATAAGCGAGGGAGGTGCGCGCGTGGACATCCAGACGGTCGAAACGGGCCCGATCAACGGCCAGAAGCCCGGAACATCGGGCCTGCGAAAGAAGACCAAGGTCTTCATGGGGCCCCACTTCCTCGAAAACTACGTGCAGTCGATCTTCGACGGCATCGGCGGCGTCAGCGGCAAGACCCTGATCGTCGGCGGCGATGGGCGTTACTTTAATGAGCGCGCGATCCAGGTGATCCTGCGCATGATGGCCGCCAACGGCGCGTCCCGCGCGATCGTCGGCCAGAACGGGCTTCTGTCGACTCCCGCCGCTTCGAACCTGATCCGCAAGCGCGGCACCGACGGCGGCCTGATCCTGTCCGCCAGCCACAACCCCGGCGGCCCGGACGAGGATTTCGGCCTCAAGTACAACGGCCCCAACGGCGGCCCGGCGTCAGAGGGCGTGACGGACAAGATCTTTGCCCGCACGACCGACATCACCTCCTACAAGATCGTGGAGGGCGAGGACGTCGACATCGCTTCGACCGGCGACAAGACCCTCGGCGACATGGTGGTCGAAGTGATCGACCCGGTTGCCGACTACGCCGCGCTGATGGAAAACCTGTTCGACTTCGACGCGATCAAGGGCCTGCTGTCTTCCGGCTTCACCATCAGCTTCGACGCGATGCACGCGGTGACCGGGCCCTACGCCAAGGCGATTCTCGAGCACCGGCTCGGCGCGGCGGAAGGCTCCGTCGTGAACGCCACGCCTTCCCCCGACTTCGGCGGCGGCCACCCCGACCCGAACCCGATCTGGGCGAAGGAGCTGATGGACCGGATGCATGGCCCCGACGCGCCGGACTTCGGCGCTGCGTCGGACGGCGACGGCGACCGCAACATGATCGTCGGCAAGGGCTGCTACGTGACGCCGTCCGACAGCCTCGCCGTGCTCGCCGCGAACGCCACCCTCGCCCCCGCCTATCGCGACGGGCTGAAGGGCATCGCGCGCTCCATGCCGACCTCGGCGGCCGTCGACCGCGTGGCCGAGAAGCTGGGCATCGATTGCTACGAGACGCCGACGGGCTGGAAGTTCTTCGGCAACCTCCTCGACGCTGGCCGCGCCACCATCTGTGGCGAGGAAAGCGCCGGCACCGGCTCCGACCACGTCCGCGAGAAAGACGGTCTCTGGGCCGTGCTGCTCTGGCTGAACATTCTCGCCCAGAAGCGCCAGCCGGTCGCACAGCTGATCGCCGACCACTGGACGCAGTTCGGGCGCAACTACTATTCCCGCCACGATTACGAGGCGGTGGAGAGCGACCTTGCCAATCGCCTGATGGACGACATGCGCACCAAGATGTCCGACCTTCCCGGCACCGAGGTCGCCGGCCTCAAGGTCGAGGCGGCGGACGAGTTTTCCTACAATGACCCCGTCGATGGGTCCGTATCGAAGAACCAGGGCCTCCGCTTCTACTTCGAGGGTGGCGGGCGAGTCGTCTTCCGCCTCTCCGGCACCGGGACCGAGGGCGCTACGATCCGCGTCTATATCGAGCGGCTGGAGCTTGACCCTTCGGCGATGCAACAGGACGCGCAAGAAGCGCTAGCCCCGATCATCAAGGCCGCCGAGACCCTGTCGCGCATCAGGGCCGAAACGGGCCGCAGCGGCCCCGATGTCGTCACCTGACGCCTGCCGCCGCTTCGCCGTCTACTATCTACCGGTCGGCCCACTGGGTCGGTTCGGCTCCGACTGGCTAGGCTGGGACGTCGCCGCGGGCCGCCCGGCCGCAGGTGTCGACGCGGGGTTGCCGGATGCTGACGAAGTCACGGCCGTTCCCCGCAAGTATGGCTTCCACGCGACGCTGAAGCCGCCGTTCCGTCTGGCGGAGGGCGCGACCTACGTGGCCCTCCGGAACGCCGTCGCCGCGCTTGCCGACGACCTGGTCGCCCCGGTCGCCGACGGGCTCGCCCTTGATCGGGGGCGTTTCCTGTCGCTGCGCCCGACGGGGGACCAGAGCCAGATTTCAGCCGCCGCAGCCCGGATCGTCACCGAACTCGACCATTTCCGCGCGCCCCTGACCGAACACGACCTCGCGCGCCGCCGCGCCGCTGGCCTCACCGACCAGCAAGAAGAACACCTGGCCCGCTGGGGCTACCCTTACGTGCTCGACCAGTTCCATTTTCACGTCACTCTCAGCGGTCCGCTTGCCGCCCCGGATCGTGACCGGGTCGCCGATGCGCTGGCGCCCCTCCTGTCACCGTTGCTGCCGGACCCGTTCGCCATGGAGAGCATCTCCATCGCGGGGGAGGCCGACGACGGTCGCTTCCACGAACTCGCCCGGTTCCGCCTTGCCTCGACAAGCTGAGGGTAAAATTGTGCATAACTTGTCATAGGCCCGAAACATCGGGCCGCTAGTGTGCCCGGAACCGTCACACCAGTTCCGGCAGTTCGTGTTCATGTCCCATCACCCTCCCCCGTTCCGCATTACCGGCGCGACCGTGCTTCGGGATGGAGTTTTGCAGGACCGCTCGATCGCTGTGACCGACGGGCGTATCACCACCGGTCCATTCCCTGCCGTCGACCTGTCGGGCTATTTCGTCCTTCCCGGCATCGTCGACACCGGCAACCTGTCCCTTGAACGTCACCTGTACCCTGCCCCAGGCCTTCGCCTGCCTCTCGACCTCGCGCTTCGCGCGCTCGAGCGTGAGAGCGCGGCGAACGGGATCACGACCGGCTGGATCGCGCAGGACTGGACCTGGGGCCTCGGCCCGGGCAGTCCCGACCGGGCCGAGGCCCTGCTCCATGCCGTCGACCTCCAACGTGCAGACGCAGCAATTGATCTGCGTGTCCAGCTTCGTTACGAGACGTTCGACCACGACAGTGCAGAGCGCATGGTCGCCGCAGTTCGCCGCTACGGCGTCGATTTCGTCCTGTTCCAAAGCGCTTGCGACAGGGTGCTCGACCTCTACGCCGCCGACCCCGACAGCTTCGCCCGTCACGCCTCTGCCCACGGATTGGCCTCCGACCACTTCCTCGACCTGCTTGAACGCGCCCGCGACCGCCGCAAGGAAGTGCCGCGCAGGCTCTGCCGCGTGGCCGAGGCGTTCGACGTGCTCGGCGTGGTCTACGGCAGTACCGGCGACCCGGACGGTGAGACACGGGAGTACTTCTCGATGCTCGGCGCAAAGGTCTGCGACCGGCCTACCTCCTTCCAGGCGGCCTCCGTCGCGCGCGCCGTCGGCGACCCCGTCGTGATGGGCGCCCCGCAGGTTGTCCTGCCGGACAGCACCCGATGCGCCGTCTCCCCGCTCCCGCTTATCCGCGCGGGCAAGTGCGATGCCCTCGCATCCGACGTCTGGGGGGAGTCGCCAGTCCGCGCGGCGTTCCAACTGTCCGACCTCGGCATCCTGCCGTTCGCCGCCGCTTGGTCGCTGCTGTCCAGTCGACCCGCCCGTATCCTGCGGCTGCCCGACCGCGGAGAAATCGCGCCCGGCAAGCGAGCGGACCTGATCGTCGTAAACAAGGCGACCCGCGCCGTCGAGGCAACGTTCGCCAACGGTCGTCTGGCCTTCGCCACGGGCGAGGCTGCAACCCGTCTCATCGGTGGAGACACCGCCGTCGCGCTGGCCGCAGAGTAGATCCGCCCTCCGTCCGACGCGTTTCCCGGTGAAGTGGCCCTGACCCGGGATACATTCGGCCCGGAGATAAAGCAGAGGGCCCTCCACGCGCGGGACGGACAAGTCAAGCAAGCCTTCGTGTCCATGGCGAACAACGTACCGCGCGAGAACGTGCGTGGCGTCTTGCGGCGCAAGATCCCGGAAAAAACGCCCACCCGCATCGTACAGACGCTGAACGCAGAAATCTTCGCGCCCGACGCCGACCGACGGACGAGCGACAATGGTGCCCTGCGCCGTACTGGCGGCCTCTGATCTCACCGAACCTCGCATCAGAACAGCGTCACATCGGGCTCGATCGGCGACACCTTGGGCGTCTCGACGATCGCATCGACCGTTTCGTTGATCAGCATCTGTTGCGCATGGCCCGTCGTCGGAGAGAACCGGACACGCCGCGCCATACGCCCTCCCGTGCTCTCCGAAAGTACGGGGATGCCTTCACGCGATAGAAACTGAGTGGCGAAAATGACGTTCGACTGACCGATGTCGCGCAAATTGTCCGACATCCGCGCCCCACCGAAGACTTTTGCCTCGAGCGCGCCGCGCGACGCACCCGCCTTCAACAGCCCGTTGATGAGAAGCTCCATCAAGTGGATGCCGTATTTGTGCGTTCCGCCGCTCGGATGCTCGCCCGGCAGCAGGAAGTGGTTCATGCCCCCGATGCGCGCCCCGCGATCGCAAAGGCAGACCGCGACGCAAGACCCGAGCAAGGTCGAAATTGTCGCCCGTCGGTCCGAGGAAATCGCGAATTCACCCTGAATGACCGTGATGGATCTCGCCCGTTCGTCTCCAACTGCCGCCATCTAGTGACCTACCCTGCTTGTCGTCACGGCGCAGGCCGCCAACAGCGCCGGGCCGATCCGATCGATCGGCAGCTTCTGCCGCGCGGCGCCCATTTCCCATGCGACGCGGGGCATTCCGTAGACAACCGATGTCGCCTCGTCCTGCACGATCGTCTCCGCCCCCGCCGCAGACAAGGCCTTCAAGCCCACTGCCCCGTCTCGCCCCATCCCTGTCAGCAAGGCCGCCGCGACCCGTCGCCCTCGCGGCACTGCCGATCGGAACAACACGTCAACCGATGGCCTGTGGCCACTGTAATGAGCTCCCGGATCAAGAGCGGTTATGAGCTTTCCTTTCTGCGAGAGCGCGAGGTGCGCCTGATCCCCTGGGGCAAGGTAGATGTGCCCAATCCGCGCCTCTTCACCATCGGTCGCCGCTGTAACCTTGGCAGCGACACTCCGATCGAGAAGGCTGATCAGACTGCTGACGAAGCGGCCGCCGGTATGCTGGACGACAAAAGTCGGCGGACAGCTGACCGGGAACTGACCGAGGACCGTGAGCAGCGCATCGACGCCCCCCGTCGAAGCCCCGATAAGCACGATCGCGCCGTCACGGAAAGTGGGCGTGCGTGATCGCGGTTCCGCCGGCATTGTCGCCTCGGTAACAGGAAGCCGCACTGTGCCCTCGCGCCCGAACCGCGGCAGGGGCCGCGAGGCTGCCGCCCTCACCCCGACGACCAACTCTTCAGCATCGGCTGCCTCATTCAGCGAGGGCAGACCGTCGGTGAGCGGAGAGACCGGCCGGACGTCGTTATCCCCCTCGAGCAGGATGCAAGCGACATGAAGCGCAGAGAACAGCGCACGCATGACCTCGAACTCGGGCGCGGAGGCCATCTCGCGCGACAACAGAACCACGTCTGGAACGAGGTGCTCTACTGCCGTGTAGAGCTCCGTCAGATTGCAGGCGACGGCCAGCAGATCAAGCCGATCGACACGTTCGAACCGCGCCGACAGCTTGGCCCGCCGAATGGGGTTCTGATGGGCGAGCACTAGTCTCAATGGTCACCTGTCGCCTTGGCGGTCCAAAATCTGACTGCTTGGGTTCCCCGCCGCCCCGCACAGGGCGACGGCTCAGAAGTTCTGCCAGACATCGCTGGAATCCGCGGCCGTGACGGGTGCCGGAGCCGGATAGCTTCGAGTCGTTTCGCCTACTGCCATGGGAAGCGGCGTCCGAATGCTGACATCGTCGCCTGCACGGACGCGGAAGCGAGCCACGACGTCCGAAAGCTCACGTGCCTCTTGGGACAGGGAGTGCGCCGCAGCGGTGCTCTGTTCCACCATCGCCGCGTTCTGCTGGGTCACCTGGTCGAGGTTGGTGACACCGGTGTTGATCTCGGCCAGACCTGTCGCCTGCTCCACTGTGCCGCGGGTGATTTCAGTCACAAGGTCGGAGATGTGATTTACCCGTTCGACGATCGAGACCAACGCCTCACCAGCCTTGCCGACGAGCGTCACGCCCTCCTCCACCTGATGAGAAGACCCTGAAATCAGGGACTTGATCTCTTTCGCTGCGTCGCTCGACCGCTGCGCGAGCGCCCGGACTTCGGATGCGACGACCGCAAAGCCCTTACCCGCCTCCCCAGCCCGGGCGGCTTCGACCCCTGCGTTAAGCGCGAGAAGGTTCGTCTGGAACGCGATATCGTCGATCACACCGATAATCTGCGAAATCTGTTCCGAACTCTTTTCGATCTCCGTCATCGCGGAAACTGCCGACTGAACGACAACACCGCTCGCCTCGGCATGTGTTTTGGCATCGTTGACGATCGTCTCGACTTCCCGCGCGCCGTCCGCTGCGGAGTTGACCGAACTCGTCAGCTCATCGAGCGCCGCCGCCGTCTCTTCAAGTGTCGCAGCCTGGGTTTCGGTCCGCCGGGAGAGGTCGTCGGACGCCTGGCTGATTTCGCCTGCGCCCGTGTTGATGCGCGAAGCATTCTCGACCACCGTCTCGATCATCTGGCGCAGTGTCTGAATCGTCTCGTTGAAGTCTGCGCGAAGCTGTTCATATTCTTCTGGAAACGCAGACTCGAGCTTTCTGGTCAGATCACCGTCCGCGAGATTGCGCAGTGAAACACTAAGCTGTTCGACTACTGCCTTCTGGTTCTCCTGAGCCGAGAGCCGTGCTTTCTCCACTTCGTCGGATTTGATCAGCTTGTCGCGGAATTTCATCAGTGCTTTAGCGATGTCACCGATCTCGTCTTCGCGGTCAGACGCGCGGAGGTTCAGATCATATTCTCCATCGGCGACCTTGTTCATTCCGTCGCGCACTCGCGCCAGCGGAATTGTAATCGTACGCGCAACCGCAAGCGAAATGAAGAGTACGATCATCACACAGATCGCAATCTGGATGACCAGCATCAATTCAATCCGCCTTGCAGAGGCCACGATTTCCGACATGTCTCGCTCGACAATCAGGGACATCTTGGTCCCTAGGAACTCCAGTGGGGCGCTGACGGCAGCAACAGTCTGGCCGTTCAAACCTGGAATGCCGCTGCCATCGAAACTCTCGCCACTCGCACCGGCGCGAACTTGTGGTAGATCAGGCAGTTGATCGAGGATTCCAATATCCTCGACAAAGCGTGAAGGTGTCCGTGTCCGGCCATCGGTGCCGATCAGATAGGCGTCGCCCGTCTCCCCAAGACCGGTATCGGTCGAGACCACCTCCATCAGGCGTTCGACAGGCATCTGATATGCCAGAACGCCGACAAACTCCCCGTCGCCGTCTTGCACAGGTGCGGCGATGAAGCTCGTCGGGGCGTTCATACTGGGCGCGTAGGCTTCGAAATCGACGAAATGAACCTGTCCCGGACCGCCATCGCGCGCCGCCCGAAACGCACGACCGAGCCCCGTCGTAGCGTAAGCGCCACGTTCCAAGTTGGTCGCGTAATCCGCCTCCTTGTAGACGGTGTAGATCACCGTACCTTCCGGATTGATGAGAAAGACGTCATAGTAGCCAAATGTCTCCATGAGGTCTCTGAAGTAGGGGTGATATTGACCGTGAATTACCGAGTAGGCACTCGTGTCATCCGCTCGCTCAAGGAGATGTTTCGCCCCCGTCTCATTCGGATTATTGTCGATATAAAGGGACTGGAGTGTATCCTTGATATCGCCCTCGAGTTGACTCGCCGCCGCGGTGAAACGCGAAATGGCAAATGCCGTTTGGGGGCTGCTGGCCTGGCTCAGCAGCTCTTGCCGGATGTTGTCCAGCGACGCCTCCAGGCTTCGCTGATGGCTTTCTGCGACGTCCGATAGCGACGTCAGCGCATCGCGGATCAGAACTTGACGGAACTGGAAGAAGCCGACCCCTGCATTACCAGTTGCGACGAGAATGCTGAGCAGAACGAGCATCGCAGGTAGCTTTACCGAAAGCCGAATATTGTCGAATTTGCGCATCTGATTGTCCTTGACTGCGCCCCGCGATGTGCGGGCGGGCTTCATCATTACTACTTTGGAGCATTGGGAGTTAATTTGTGGCTAAGGCGGAGCAGAATTCTTCAGAGAGTTTGTTTTTACACCAAACCCCTAGAATAGAGTGATCTCTGCGCAGTCGGCTTCAAGATCACTGGATGGCCCCACACCCCTGAGACGCTCTTTCATGGCGGCGAGCCTCACGAGCTGCAAGGCTGGTGCGAGATCGACATGAGCGCCACCTTGATCGTACAATTCCGCCAATTTTACCAAGAAGCGCCTGAGTTCGATCACTGATTGGACAAGCAAGTCCATTTTCTGAAGGTCAGCCTGTAGCGCTTTATCGTCATTGCCGGACTCACCGTCCCGCAAGATCGCCGCCTCCAGGATCGAAAGGTCGCGAGCGATCTCGCCAAGCTCGTCCGCGACTCGACCGATCACCGGTCCGGGACTTTCACTTTCAGGCGCTGTCGTCATAGCCGCCCGACGACCCGTTCAATGCAGGTCCGCATTGAGTCTGTGGTGAACGGTTTCTTGATCATATTGTTCAATCCAAGCGTCTGGGCCTTCTGAATCAGTTCACGGTTGGGACTCCCGGTCACAAGAATAAATCCAATCTTTTGAGTGGATTTGGTCTGACGTAGTGCAGCAAGGAATTGCAGCCCGTCCATGTTCGGCATGTTGAGATCCGACAAGACCAGGTGGACCGGGCTTGCGGCGAGTTTGGCCAGACCGGCTCGTGCGTCGCTTTCGGCCTGAACATGCCAAATACCGATCTCTTCCAGCGCTTGCGTGATGAGGCCGCGGCTCGTGGACATGTCATCAACTACCATCACTCGAAGGGTTTCCTTGAGGCTCATCTGGTCACCTGTTTCGTGGAGGATCGGCGGTAGGACGTGATACCTGCGCTTTGAAGGTCGGACGATGCCGGGCCAGTGATCCGCTCGGAGTGTCCGATGAACAGCAGGGCCCCGGGTTCCAGCACCGGTACGAACCTCGACCACAACTGCATCTGTGTATCCTTGCCGAAGTAGATCGCCACGTTGCGACAGAAGATCGCCTGGAACGGGCCACTGATCGGCCACTCCCGGACGAGGTTCAATTCCGCGAAACTGATCAACTCCTTGACGGCACCGGAGATGGCATATCGCTCGCCGGTAGCCCTGCAGGTATATTGCTTGCGAAAACGGTCCTTCAGACTCTGAATTTCGTCCTCACCATAATCACCTTGGCGGGCTCGCGCGAGGATCGTCGGATCGACATCGGTCGCAAGAATTTTGATGTCATAGTCAGCGGCATCGGGCATTGCATCTAATAACGAGAATGCAATCGAGTATGGCTCCTGCCCAGCGCTGCAGCCGGCTGACCAGAAGCGAACTCGGCCACCTTGTTTTGCGCGCGCTATCGCGTTTGGCAGAACCTCTTTACGGAATTGCTCAAAGTGATGATCTTCGCGAAAGAAATGTGTTACGTTCGTTGTCAGCGCGGAAAGCATTTCCATCTGTTCCACTTCGCTGCCGGGCTTGTCGAGCAGCGAAAGATATTGCGAGAAACTGCCAAGTTTCAGAGCTCGCAGCCGGCGTGACAAACGCGAATAGACGAGCGGGCGCTTCGCAGGTTGTAGATCGAGACCGAAATTGCGGCGCGCGAGGTCCGCGATCGCCGCGAATTCGCTGTCCTTCAGCATGAACTCTTCCCCCGGTGGTCGGGTGGTCGCCATTGTCATGCGGCACCTTCACCTGCTGCCAGGACGATGCGGCTAAGGTCAATGACGCGGGTCATGCCATCTTCGACCGGAATCACGCCGAGAATGCAGGACGTCGTGTCGTCCTGACGGACGTTGGGCGTTTCCTGAACCGCATCGGTTCGGACGCTGAGAATTTCGGAGACGGAATCCACGAGCAGGCCAACGGTCTGACCTCGAACCGCGGCGATGATGATGACATGGCGTCCAGTCGGCGAGATGCGCCCCAGACCCAGTTTTGCGGCGAGGTCGAAGATGGGGATTACGGCGCCGCGCAGGTTGATGACGCCAAGGACATGTTCGGGACTGTGAGGAAGGATCGTCACCGGGGACCAACGGCGGATCTCGCGGATCTGGGTAATCTCGATGCAGAAGCTCTGCTCGCCCGCGACAAAGGTCACGAACTCGATGAATTCGCTGTCTGCAAGCTCTGCCGTGTCAGCCATTTGCGACGTCCTTTTCTTGCCAGGTTTCAGTGAGTCTCCGATGCACCGCGTTGCCGGAGGCTGCGACGGTATCGGGGTCGATGATCAGGGCGATCTTGCCGTCACCCAGAATGGTCGCGGCGGAGACGCCGGGAATGTTGCCGTAGTTGCCCTCAAGGCTCTTGATGACCACCTGCCGCTGGTCGGAGATCCCGTCGACGGCCAGAGCGCAATGCTGCGCGCGTTCTGTCTGGATCAGGAGGAGAACCTGGTCATTGACCTCGGCGAGGGCGCTGGTCTGGCCGAGCGACGACGCCACATCGACGATGGGGACGTAGCTCCCTCGAATGGACAGCAGCCAGCCGCCGACACCGAAACGATGAAGGTCGCCGGGGCCGGGTCGGATCGTCTCGACGATTGAAGCGATCGGCACCACCATCGTCTGGCCGGCCACGTTGACGACCATGCCGTCCATCACCGCGAGCGTCAGCGGAAGGACGATTGAAAAGGTGGTGCCTTCGCCCTGCACGGTGGAGATCGTGACGCGACCGCCGAGCGAATGGATTGCGGTTTTCACCACATCCATGCCGACACCCCTGCCGGAAAGGGCCGAGACCTCGGCGGCCGTCGAGAATCCGGGCATGAAAAGCAGGTCGTCGATCTCTGCCGGGGCGAGATCGGCATCGGGCGGGATCAGGCCCTTGGAAACAGCCGTCTCGAAGATCCGCTCCCGGTTGAGGCCTGCGCCATCGTCGGACACCTCGATCAGGACGGAGCCGGAGCGGTGAAAGGCGGCAAGGCGGATCGTGCCCGTTGCGTCCTTGCCGGCAGTCTTGCGACTCTCCGGGGATTCCAGGCCATGGTCGATGGCGTTGCGGATCATATGGGTCAGCGGATCGGCGAGACGTTCGACGACGGTCTTGTCGACCTCTGTGCCTTCCCCCTCTGTCACCAGTCTTGCGGTCTTGCCCGTCGCCTCGGCCGCTTCCCGGACGATGCGGGACATCCGCTGGAACAGCGGTTTGACGGGCTGGGCGCGAATGGCCATCACGCCTTCCTGGATTTCGCGGGCGAGAAGTTTGTAGTCTTCCAGCTCAGTGGACAGGCCGGAGCCGGACGGCAGGCCCATCTCTTCGATCCGCTGCGAAATAACAGCCTGGTTGATGATGAGTTCGCCCACCGTATTGATGAGGCGGTCGACGCGGTCGAGATCGACGCGCAGCGTCGGCTTCGGACCGGCCGGGGCGGACTTGTCCACCGGTTTCCGTTCCTCGGAGACCGCTTTGGGAACGACCTCTGCGACGGAGGCGACCGGATCCGGCTCGGGCGCCATTGTCGGCGGCAGATCGTCGACGGGGCCGATGTGGAGATCACACAGACCTTCGACGAACTCGAAGACTTCGTGGATTACATGCTCAGGCTCTGACGTCTGCAGGGTCAGCGTCCAGTCAAAGGCGGGCGCTTCCCAGTCAAGCTGGTCAAAGTCACCGAGTGCGGTGAGGTTCGCCGTGACATCGAGCGTGCCGAGCTGGGCGAGCGCCTCGAACAGGAGGATCGGTTCATGGCCGTTGGCATAGAGACCGCGAGCCGGCCTGAAGGTCAGGCGATATGTCTTCGCGACCTCTTCGACCGGCGGCGTATCGAGCTCGATCGTGAGAGCCTCGAACACGAACTCTTCTTCGGGTGGGGACGCCTCCGCCGCCGTCTCTTCGATACCAAGGAAGCGGTTCAGCTCTGCCAGCAACGTCGCGGACGCCTCCCGGTCGTACTCCGCGTCGAGCCGGTTGGCCTCGACGATATCGGTCAGATGATCGCCGGCGCGTTGCAGCACGCGCATCAGGTCGGGTTCGATCGGCAGTTCGTCGGAGCGAACGCGGTCGAGCACGGTTTCGAACCGGTGCGCGAAGTTCACGAGGTCGTCGAGCCCGAAGGCCCCGGCGCCGCCCTTGATCGAATGGACCGCGCGGAAGACAGCGTGGACTGTCTCATCATCATGAGTGCCGGCGGACATGGCCGACAGCCCCTCGACCAGGGCGTCGAGGAGATCTTCGCATTCCTCGAAGAACGTGTCGCGGATCGACCCAGACATCGCTCAGACCCCCGTCACGCGTTTGAGCACGTTGACGAGCGAGGTGTCGTCGAACGGCTTCACGATCCAGCCGGTGGCGCCGGCATCGCGGGCGCGGGCCTTGAGCTCCGGCGCGCTTTCGGTGGTGAGCACGAGGATCGGCACCGAGCGGTTCACATCGCCCTTCCGGATCGAATCGATGACACCGAAGCCGTCAAGCTTGGGCATGTTGATGTCCGTGATCACCACGTCGGGTGCGACATCGGGAAACTGTGCCACGCCATCGACACCGTCGACGGCCGAGCTGACGTCGAACCCCGCATTCTCGAGGCAGGCGCGCAGAAGCTCCCGGATGGTACGGGAATCGTCGATCGCGAGAACCCTGGGCTTCATTGCGCATCCTCCGTTTGGAGGACTGCGGACGTGAGGCCAAGCGTCGCGAGACCGCTTGCGAACGCCTCCGACGGAGTTGCGACCTCGAACGGATGACCGTCACGCGCCCATTGTCGCCGCGCAGTGGCGACAAGCAGGGCCAGCCGCGTGCTGGTCCGGGTGACCTTGTCGGCGGCGAGGGTCACGGGCTGCCCCCGTGCGGCGACGAGGAAGTCGTGAACCTGCGCGCAGGCATCATGTGTCGCGGTCGGCGGCAAGTCGAACGACTGGCGCTGGCTGTCCATCGGGCGCTCCTTCAATCAGTCAGAACCGGCCCGCGCCACATCCGACGGCGCGCCGTTTCAAAGCTGACTAAGGGGCGGACCTTAATAATCCGTTTTTACCGGACATCCGTTTCTGCGCTTTTCGCGTCCGCAGACGAAAACGGCCCGCCGAAAAGGGCGGGCCGCACGTTGAATTCAAAGGGAATTCAGTCCTTGTTCATCCTGTTGTCGATCAGGTCATCGACGACCGACGGATCGGCCAGCGTCGAGGTGTCGCCGAGCGCGCCATAGTCATTCTCGGCGATCTTGCGCAGGATGCGGCGCATGATCTTGCCCGAACGGGTCTTCGGCAGGCCGGGCGCCCACTGGATGTGGTCGGGTTTGGCGATGGGGCCGATTTCGGTGCGGACCCACTTCTCCAGGTCCTTCTTCAGCTCGTCCGTCGGCTCCACCCCGTTCATCAGGGTCACGTAGCAGTAAATGCCCTGACCCTTGATATCGTGGGGGAAGCCGACGACCGCGGCCTCTGCCACGTCGGCATGGGCGACGAGGGCGGACTCGACCTCCGCAGTGCCCATCCGGTGACCGGAGACGTTGATGACGTCGTCAACGCGCCCGGTGATCCAGTAATAGCCATCCTCATCCCGGCGGCAGCCGTCGCCGGAGAAGTAATAGCCCTTGTATTGCTGGAAATAGGTCGACTCGAACCGCTCGTGATCGCCCCAGACGGTGCGCATCTGACCGGGCCAGCTGTCGGCGATGGCGAGCACACCCTCGGCCGGGTCGCTCTCCACGATCTTGCCGCTCTCAGGCTCGAGAACCACGGGCTTCACGCCGAAGAACGGCAGCGTGGCCGACCCCGGCTTGGTCGCGACGGCACCCGGCAACGGGGTGATCATGTGGCCCCCCGTCTCCGTCTGCCACCATGTGTCGACGATCGGCAGGCGGCCCTTGCCGATGTTGTCGTTGTACCAGTTCCAGGCCTCCGGGTTGATCGGCTCACCCACGGTGCCGAGCACCTTGAGCGAGGACAGATCGCACTTCGCCGGGAACTCCGTCCCCTGCCCCATCAGCGCGCGGATCGCGGTCGGCGCGGTGTAGAACTGGTTGACCTTGTGCTTCTCGATCACCTGCCAGAACCGGCCGGCGTCGGGCCAGGTCGGCACGCCTTCGAACATCAGCGTGGTCGCGCCGTTGGCGAGCGGGCCGTAGAGAATATAGGTGTGGCCGGTGACCCAGCCGACGTCGGCGCCGCACCAGAAGACGTCCCCATCGTGATAGTCGAAGGTGAACTTCTGGGTCATCGCGGCATAGACGAGGTAGCCGCCCGAGGTGTGGACGACGCCCTTCGGCTTGCCGGTCGAGCCGGAGGTATAGAGGATGAACAGCGGATCCTCGGCGCCCATCGGCCGCACGGGACAGTCTGGCGCGACGTCCGCCATCATCGCCTTCACGTCGACATCGCGACCGTCGATCCACGTGGTCTGGTCGCCGGTATGCTTCACCACGAGGCAACGCACCTTGTCGGAGCAATGCAGCAGGGCGGCATCGGCGTTCGACTTGAGCGCGGTGCGCTTGCCGCCACGCGGCGCGGTATCGGCGGTGACGACGACCTTGGCGCCGCAATCGTTGATCCGGTTGGCCAGCGCGTCAGGGCTGAACCCGGCAAAGACGACCGAGTGGATCGCCCCAATCCGCGCACAGGCGAGCATCGCATAGGCGGCCTCGGGGATCATCGGCAGGTAGATGATGACCCGGTCGCCGCGCATCACGCCCTGCGCAAGCAGAACGTTGGCCATGCGGCAGACCTTCTCGTGCAGCTCCCGGTAGGAGATGTGCAGCGTCTCGTCCGCGGGATCGTCCGGTTCCCAGATGATCGCGGTCTGGTCGCCGCGCGTCTCGAGATGGCGGTCGATGCAGTTCGCGGCGACGTTCAGCTTGCCGTCCTCGAACCACTTGATCGACACCTTGCCGAACTCGAAGGAGGTGTCCTTCACGCGGGTGTAGGGCTCGATCCAGTCGAGGCGCTTGCCCTCTTCGGCCCAGAACCCCTCGGGGTCGGAGATGGAGCGATCGTACATCTCCTTGTAGCGGGCGGCATCGACATGGGCGCCGCCGGTGAAGTCGGCGCTCGGCGGATAGACGGCAGGCTCTGTCTTGACGTCGGTGTTCATCGTCTCCCCCCTTGTGGTTTCGGGCCTCGGCTGTGCGGGTCGGCCCCTCCTCCGGGGCTGTTCGGACCGTCACCTCCGACGGCAGGCAATAGAGACCTGCCGTGAAAAAATGTATACAAGCGCCCGTTTTCGCAAGGTTATCCTGTAAACGCTTTTTCTCGCGGAAGCAGAAAACCGTAAAGCATTTTACCGAACGCCCCGATACCCTTGAAATAGCAGGAAGTTCGGCGCCGTCCAACGGGGCCGACTGCCCAATTCCTCAGCAACCGACCCGTCAGAAGCAACTTCCCGCATGTCACGCATTGTCAGCCGACGTTCGGCTGCTAAGGTCAATGACATGAATGACCGAGAACCGTTCGACGAAATGTGGGGCAGTGGCGAGGGGTTGCGAAGCCCCTACGGCACTTTCAGCAACTGGTTTGAGGGCGAAGACGCTGCCCGATTGCGCGCGAAACAGCGCGAGGCGGACGAGTTGTTCCGCCTCTCGGGCATTACCTTCAACGTCTACGGCAAGAAGGAAGCCGAGGAACGGCTGATCCCCTTCGACATCGTGCCGCGCATCATTTCGGGCCGGGAATGGCAGAAGCTGTCCCGTGGCATCGACCAGAGGGTGCGGGCGCTCAATGCCTTCCTGCACGACATCTACCACCGGCAGGAAATCGTTAAGGCCGGCCGTCTCCCGCAGGAGATGCTGGCCAAGAACGAGGCGTTCCTGCCCCAGATGATCGGCATGACGCCGCCCGGCGGGGTCTACACCCACATCGTCGGCATCGACCTCGTCCGCACCGGCGACGACCAGTTCTACGTGCTCGAGGACAATGCCCGCACGCCCTCAGGCGTCAGCTACATGCTGGAGAACCGCGAGACGATGCTCCAGATGTTCCCGGAGCTGTTCTCCAAGACCCGCGTACAGCCAGTGTCGGACTACCCGCGCAACCTGCGCCGCTCCCTCGCCGCCTGCGCGCCGCCGCAGACGCGGGGCGAACCGACGGTCGCGATCCTGACGCCCGGCATCTACAACTCCGCCTACTTTGAACATGCGTTCCTCGCCGACCAGATGGGCGTCGACCTCGTCGAGGGGCACGACCTGCGGGTGATCGACGGCCGGGTCGCGATGCGCACGACCAAGGGCTACAAGCCGATCGACGTGCTCTACCGTCGCGTCGACGACGACTTTCTCGACCCTCTGAACTTCAACCCCGACTCCACGCTCGGCATTCCCGGCATCATGGACGTCTACCGCGCTGGCGGCATCACCATCGCCAACGCGCCGGGCACCGGCATCGCCGACGACAAGGCGATCTACAGCTACATGCCCGACATCGTGGAGTTCTACACCGGCGAGAAGGCGATCCTGCAGAACGTGCCGACGTGGCGCTGTAACGATCCCGACTCGCTGAAGTACGTGCTCGACAACCTGTCGGAGCTGGTGGTGAAGGAAGTCCACGGCTCGGGCGGCTACGGCATGCTCGTCGGCCCGGCCGCCTCCAAGAAAGAGATCGCGGCCTTCCGCGCCAAGCTGGAAGCCCGGCCGAACAATTACATCGCCCAGCCGACCCTGTCGCTCTCGACGGTGCCGATCTTCACGCAGAAAGGCCTGTCGCCGCGCCACGTCGACCTGCGCCCCTTCGTGCTGGTCAGCCCGGAGGGGATCAAGATCACCCCCGGTGGCCTCACGCGCGTCGCGCTGAAGAAGGGCTCGCTGGTGGTAAACTCCAGCCAGGGCGGCGGCACAAAAGACACCTGGGTACTCGAGGACTGACGAATGCTGGGCAAGACGGCAAACGGCCTGTTCTGGATGTATCGCAACCTTGAACGGGCAGAGAACACCTCCCGACTGGTGGAAACGGGTGAGCGGATCGCGCTGACCCGGTCGGGCGATCATGACGATGAATGGGGGTCCATCCTCCAGACGACCGCCACCAAGGGCGCCTACCTCCAACAGCGCGACGAGGTGACGAAGGACTACGTGGTCGACTGGTTGCTGCGTTCGCCGGACAATCCCTCGTCGGTGATGTCCTGCATTTCCGCCGCGCGACAGAACGCGCGGATGACACGCACCGCCCTGACGGGCGAGACGTGGGAGGCGATGAACGGCTGCTACATGGCGCTCAAGGAAGCGCTCGCCCGCAAGGTGACCGAACGCGACCTGCCCGCCGTGCTGAAGCTGATCCGCCAGCGCACCGCACTGGTGCGTGGTGCGACCCACGGCACGATGCTGCGCAACGACGTCTATGACTTCGTGCGGATCGGGACGTTCCTCGAACGCGCCGACAACACCGCGCGGATCCTCGACGTGAAGTACTACGTGCTGCTGCCCTCGTCCTTCGCGGTCGGATCCAGCCTCGACAACGTGCAATGGGAGACGATCCTGCGCTCAGTGTCGGCGCGCGGCGGCTACCGGATGGTGCATGGCGACACGGTGACGCCTCGCGACATCGCCCAGTTCCTAATCCTCGACAAACGCATGCCGCGGAGCCTCAACTTCTGCTGCTCCAAGATGCGCGACAACCTGAACTACCTCGTGTCCGACTACGGCTTCCGGCCCGAATGCTGGGGCCAGATCGACATGCTGGTCCGGCGGTTCCTGACCCACAAGGTCGATGCCATCTTCGATTATGGCCTGCATGAGTATATCCAGACGGTGCTGACCTCGCTCAGCGAGTTCAGCCGCCAGATTGAAATCGACTACAGGTTCTACGAGTGACCATGCGCCTGAAGATCAGCCATACGACGCGCTACGCCTTCGAGCGCCCGGTCTCCTACGGGTTCCAGCAACTGCGCATCACGCCCAAGCCGGTGCGCGCGCAGTCGGTGCTGCACTGGACCACGACGATCTTCGGCGGAACGAAGGAACTGGCCTACGAGGATTACAACAACAACCGGGTGGAGCTCATCAGCTTCGACCGCCATGTCGAGGAACTGACGATCCGCGCAGAGGGCGAGGTCGAGATCGCCGAGACCCACGGCGTCGTCGGCCCCCACTTCGGTCCGGCGCCGCTCTGGCTCTACCAGCGCACGACGAAGCGGACCCGCGCCGGCGCCGGCTGCCGCGCGCTGCTGAAACAGGTCGAGGGCGACACCTTGTTGTCGCGTCTGCACTTCCTTTCCGCGCTTATCCTGGATGAAGTCGCCTACGAGACGGGATCGTCGACCTCTGACTCCTCTGCCGAAGATGCGATCACCGAGGGCAAGGGCGTGTGCCAGGACCATGCCCACATCATGATCGCCTGCGCGCGCGAGATGAAATTGCCCGCCCGCTATGTCTCGGGCTACCTCATGCTCGACGATCGCACGGCGCAGGAAGCGACCCACGCCTGGGCCGAAGCCTACCTCGAAGGTCTCGGTTGGGTCGGATTTGATGTATCTAACGGCATTTCGCCGGATATTCGCTACGTGCGTGTCGCAACTGGTATGGACTATGCCGAGGCGGCCCCAATAACTGGAACACGAGTCGGCGGAGAGGGTGAGTCTCTCTCGGTCGAAATAGAAGTGGCACAGCAGTAAGAGCCCTGAAATGACCTATTGTGTAGGCCTGTTCCTCGACCGGGGGCTGGTCTTCATGTCCGACACGCGCACCAACGCGGGTGTCGACAACATCTCCACCTTCCGGAAGATGTTCACGTGGGAGAAGCCGGGCGACCGGTTCATCTGCCTGATGAACTCCGGCAACCTTGCCACGACCCAGGCCGTCGTCAGCTTGCTGGAAGAACGGACGAAGCCGCACAACGACCGCGCGCCGACCCTGTTCGCCGCGCCCTCGATGTTCCAGGTCGCACGGCTGGTGGCCGACACTCTGAAAGAGGTCATCTCCAACCACGCCCAGACCGGGCAGCGCGCCGACAGCACCTTCAACGCAACGCTGATCCTCGGCGGCCAGGTCGCGGGTGGCCCGCCTCGCCTGTTCCTGATCTATCCCGAAGGAAACTTCGTCGAGGCCGGCGAGGATACGCCCTTCTTCCAGATCGGCGAGACGAAGTATGGCCGCCCGATCCTCGTCCGCTCCTTCGATCCCGCGATGAGCTTCGAGGCGGCGGTGAAGCTGCTTCTCGTCAGCTTCGACTCGACGGTGAAGGCCAACCTTTCCGTCGGGCTGCCGTTCGACCTTCAGGTCTACGAGAGCGACAGCCTCCGCGCCGGCAGCTCCACCCGGATCGAGGCGAACGATCCCTACTACCAGGCGATCTCCGACGGCTGGGGCGAAGCACTCAAGAGCGCGTTCGACAGCCTGCCCGACTTCACCTTCGACTCCGATCCCGACTAGGCCCGCCCGCCGCCGCCCCCTTGTGATCGCCGCCGCGCCGTCCCACAAACGGCGGGTGGAACGAGGAGAGTGCGCATGACGATCCGGATCACCCGCATGGGCGCCGAGGGGCTGCTCCTCGACGCTGCGGGGGGCAGTTTCTCCGAACAGGTGCAATCCCGCATCTTCGCCGTCGCAGCCGCGCTCCGCGACCGGCCCGGCGTGTCCGAGATCGTGCCGGGCATGAACAACCTGATGATCGAGGCCGACGCGACCCGCCTGCCCGGCGACGCTGCAGAAGCGCTGCTGCAGGAGCTCTGGACCGACGCGCCCGAAGCCACGACCGGCGGGGCGGAGATCGAGATCCCCGTCACCTACGGCGGCGAGATCGCCGAGGATCTCGACCTTTGGGCCGATCACGCCGGCATGACCCGCGACGAGGCGATCCGCCTCCATTCCGAGGCGACCTATTCGGTCGCCGCCGTCGGCGCGATGCCGGGGTTCGGCTATCTCTCGGGTCTCGATCCGCGCCTCGCGATGCGACGTCGCAAGGTGCCGCGCGGCAAGCTGCACGAGGGCTCCGTCATCATCGGCGGTGCGCAGGCCGGGGTCATGCCGACGACCGCGCCGTCCGGCTGGCACGTCATCGGCTTCACCGAGGTCCGCCTCTTCGACCCGCACGCCGACGATCCCTGCCTGTTCCACCCCGGCGACCGGGTTCGCTTCACCGTCAAGGACATCCTGCCGTGATCGAGATCCTGAAGAGCGGCCCCGCCAACGCCATCCACGACCTCGGCCGTCCCGGCCTGCTGCATCTCGGCATCAGCCGTGCCGGTGCGATGGACCGCCTCGCCTTCGCGCTCGGCAACGCGCTGCTCGGCAACCCGCCCGGCGCGGCGGCGATCGAGGTAGCGATGTTCCCCTTCCGCGTCCGATTCGAGGCCGACACCTGCATCGCGCTCACCGGCGCCGACGCAGAGGCGAGCCTCGACGGTCGCCGCCTGCCCCCCGCCTGGGTGCTGCCGGTCAAGGCCGGGCAGGAGCTGACGCTCGGCGGCACCGACATAGGCGCACGCGCCTACATCTCAATTGCAGGCGGGATCGATGTGCCCGAGGTGCTCGGCTCCCGCTCCACCGACCTCAAGTCCGGGTTCGGTGGGCTCGACGGGCGCGGCCTCGCCAAGGGCGACCGGCTGCCCATCGGCGCGAGCGACCTCGCCCTGCCCGCCTCCGGCCACGGTCCGCTGCTGCCCGATGACGTGGCTGCCTTCTGGCAATCCGGCGCGACCACCGCAGAGGTCCGCATGATCCCCGCCGCCGAACATGACGACTTCACCGAAGACTCGCGCTCGGCCTTCTTCGAGACCGACTGGCTCATCACGAACGAGGCGAACCGCATGGGCTATCGCCTCGAGGGGCCCGACCTGACGACAACCGAGGATATCGAGCTGTTCTCTCACGGACTGCTGCCCGGAACCGTACAGGTGCCCAGATCCGGACAGCCGATCGTGCAGCTCGCCGATGCCAACACCTGCGGCGGTTATTGCAAGATCGGCGTGGTGATTGCCGAGGACCTCTGGAAGTTCGCACAGTTCCGCCCCGGCGGCACGCTGCGGTTCCGGACCTGTTCCGTGGACGAAGCCCTCGAAGCCCGCACTGCGCGCATGGCGTGGCTCGACGGCATCCGCGCTCAGTCGAGCGCGACCACGGCGGCGGCGTAACCCACCAGCGCCCCGTCCTCGCCCAGGACCTCGGCCACGGTGCCGCTCGTCTCCGCGACGACGGGCACCAGCTGCCCCGCCGCTTCGACGAAAGCCACGTAGTCACCGGCCTCGACCCGGTCGCCGACCGAAACCTCCGGCGCGGACCGTTGCGGATGCACCAGTCGCAGGACGCCGAACTCCGCCGTCTTCACGACCGTCCGCTCCGGCACCTCGGCCACCGGCGCCGCAGCAGGCGCGGCAACCGCGCCGCCCCGCTTCAACAACACCCGGATGCCGCCCGTCTCGCGCTCGATCTCCGCAAGCCCGTCATCCGACAGGCGTGCCGCCAGGGCCTCGATCTCCTCAAGCGTCATCGTCTGTCCCCCAGAGCGTCCCGGCCTCGATGATCGCCTCGAGGTGATGAATGTCGAAGCCCCCCTCGGCGAAGCCCGGCTCGTCCATCAGCCGCATCTGCAAGGCGGCGTTCGTCACCAGCTCCCCGCTGTCGAGCTCCGCCAACACGCCCTTCATCCGCGCGATTGCTTCCGCCCGGTCGCGGCCGTGCGCGATCACCTTGGCGACCAGAGAGTCGTAATGCGGCGGCACTTCGTAGCCGGGGTACAGATGGCTTTCGACCCGGATGCCCGGCCCGCCCGGCGGCACCCATTGGTCCGCAACGCCCGGCGCGGGGGCGAAACTGCGCGGGTCCTCGGCATTGATCCGGCACTCCACCGCGTGGCCGTCGAAGGTGATGTCGCCCTGCTCGAATGGCAGCGGATGGCCCTGCGCGACCCGGATGCCCTCGGCGACGATGTCGACGCCGCTCACCATCTCGGTCACGGGATGTTCGACCTGCACCCGGGTGTTCATCTCGATGAAGAAGAAGTCGCCGTCCTCGTAGAGGAACTCGAACGTGCCCGCCCCGACATAGCCGATTTCGCGGCAGGCGGCGGCGCAGCGCTCGCCGATCTCCGCCACGACCTCGCGCGGGATGCCGGGCGCGGGGGCCTCCTCGATCACCTTCTGGTGGCGGCGCTGCATGGAGCAGTCCCGCTCGCCCAGCCAGACGGCGTTGCCGTGGGTATCGGCCAGCACCTGTATCTCGACATGGCGCGGATGTTCGAGGAAGCGCTCGGCATAGACCTCCGGGTTGCCGAAGGCGCGGCCGGCCTCCGCCCGCGTGGTCGACACCGCCCCGGCCAGATCACCGGCGGAGCGCACGATCCGCATGCCACGTCCGCCACCGCCACCGGCGGCCTTCACGATCAGGGGAAAGCCGATGTCCTCCCCGATCCGCGCGATCTCGTCCGGGTCCTTCGGCAACGCCCCGTCGGAGCCCGGCACGCAGGGAACCCCGGCCTCCGTCATCGCGCGTTTCGCGGCGACCTTGTCGCCCATCGTGCGGATCACGCCCGACGGCGGACCGATGAAGGTCAGCCCCGCCCGCTCCACCGCCTCGGCGAAGTCCGCGTTTTCCGACAGGAAACCGTAACCCGGATGGATCGCGTCCGCCCCGGTCAGCTCCGCCGCCCGGATGAGGCGTGGAATGGACAGGTAGCTCTCCGCCGAGGCCGCAGGCCCGATGCAGAGCGACCGATCCGCCAGCGCGACATGCCTGAGCGACGCATCCGCTTCCGAGTGTACAGCGACCGTCGACAGCCCCAGTTCCCGGCAGGCCCGCAGGATACGCAGGGCGATCTCACCCCGGTTCGCGATCAGAACGGTGGAGACCATCAGCCCGCCCCGAGCGTGAACAGCAGGTCACCCTTGGCGACCATCTTGCCGTTCTCCACGTGGATCGTTTCGACCACACCGGCCTGCTCGGTTTCCACTTCGGTGAACATCTTCATCGCCTCGAGCAGCCCGAGCGTCTGCCCCGCCTCGACCTTGCTGCCCTCCTCGACAAAAGCCGGCTCCTCCGGCGAGGGCGCACGATAGAAGCAGCCGGGCATCGCCGCGCGCACTTCGATCCCCGACGACGCGGGGGCCTCGGGCGCAGCCGCCTCGACCGGCGACGTGGTGGCAGGCACGGACGCGGTCGCCCCGCCGAGGACGAGCCGGATGCGCTCGCCCTCCGCCTCGTATTCCAGTTCCGACAGGCCCTGCCGTTTCATCAGCGCGATCAGCCCGTCGATGAAGTCACGATCCATGAGACACTCCGTTATCCGCGCCATCCTGTCCCTGACCGGCGGGCTCCGCAAGGCACCCTTCCGCCCGGCATCCCGATGTGGTCTGCTGCGCCCGAACGCCCTGCCCCAAGACGGAGGACCCCATGAGCAGAACCCTGAGCGTCGACCTCAACTCCGACATGGGCGAAGGCTTTGGCACCTGGAAGAAGGGCGACGACGCCGCGATCCTGAAGATCGTGAGCTCCGCCAACGTCGCCTGCGGCCTGCATGCCGGTGACCCGGAGATCATGGTCGAGACCTTCCGCATGGCCAAGGAGAACGGCGTCGCCATCGGCGCGCATCCGGGCTTTCCGGACCTCTGGGGCTTCGGCCGCCGCCCGATGCCCTACACGCCGGGCGAGATCGAACGCCTCGTCGCCTACCAGATCGGCGCGGCGCAGGCGCTAGCGTCCTACGCGGGACATGAGATCACCTACGTCAAACCGCACGGTGCGCTCGGCAACATGGCCGGCGCGGATCGCAAGATCGGCGACGCCGTGACCCGCGCAATCCTCGGTGTCGACCGCTCGCTCGTCTCGCTGTCGATCGCAATGGGGGCGCAGGATGTCTCCGCCCGCGAGGCCGGGCTCACCGTCGCGTCCGAGATCTTCGCCGACCGCGCCTATACCGAGGAGGGGCTGCTGGTCTCCCGCTCCGAGCCCGGCGCGGTGATCCACGATGCCGAGGCCGCCGCCGCCCGCGCGGTACGCATGGTCAGGAACGGCGCGATCGAGACGGTCTCGGGCCAGCGGCTCGAGACGCCGATCGACTCGATCTGCGTCCACAGCGACACGCCGACCGCGGTCGCCATCGCGGCCGGGGTCCGCGAGGGGCTCGAGGCAGCCGGGATCGCGGTCAAGAGCTTCATCGAGGGAGCGCGCGCATGAAACTCGATTTCCTTGTGGGCAGCTATTCCAAGGCCCCCGACGGGGGCATTTTCCGCGTCGAGGCCGACACCGACGACCTCGCCTCCGCAACTGTCACGCTCGCCGCGCCCGCCGATGAACCCTCGTGGATCACCTGGACGCCGGAGCGCACGCACCTGATCGCGGTCGAGGAACGGCTGCTGGAGGACGCGCCGAAAATCCACGCCTTCTCCGCCACCGGAAACGCGCTGACCCCGACCGGCACGGCGCCACTGCCGGGAATGCAGGCCTGCCACATCGGCGTCCACCCGCATCACCCGCTCGCGGTGAGCTGCCACTACGGCGACGGGTCCTTCGCGCTCTGGCAGGTGGCGGGCGACGGTCTGCCGCGCCAGCGACAGTCGCTGCGGCAGGAGGGCTCCGGCCCGAACCGCGACCGGCAGGACGGGCCGCACGCCCACTTCTGCGCCTTCATAGATGGCGGAGACGGTTTCCTCGTTGCCGATCTCGGCTCCGACGCGATTCACCATTACCGGCTGGGCGATCCCGCGACCGATCCGGCGGCGAGCTACGTCGGCAGCATCGCCCTGCCCCCCGGCTGCGGCCCGCGACATTTCACGGTCGAAGGCGAGGGTGCCCGCCTGACGGTCGCCTGCGAGCTGGACGAGACCTTGCGGATCTACACCCGCGACGGCGACGGCTGGACCGCCGCGGGCACGGTTGAGCCGTTCGGCCCATGCGATGTCGAAGGAGCGATCTCCGCGATCCGGCTCAGCGAGGATGGTAAGTTCCTCTACGTGGCCGGGCGCCGCCAGCGCGAGGTCGCGGTGCTCGCCACCGGTCCCGGCCTGCCGGAGGTCGTCGCCCGCACGGAGGTCGGCGGCCGCACGCCGCGCGACATGGTGATCGCCCCGACAGGCAGCCTGCTGATCGTCGCCAATCAGGACAGCTCCGCTCTGACCTTCTTCGCCCGCGATCCCGACAAAGGCACCCTGACCCGCATCGGCGGAGACGTTGCTGTGCCGACCCCTTCCTGCATCCTGTTCTGAAAGGACCCGCCATGCCGACTCTCATCGACGCCATCGACCGCCTCGACGCCGGGGACTGGGACGGAGCCCACGACATCGCGCAGGACGACGACAGCAAGGACGGCGCGTGGCTGCACGCTCACATCCACCGGGTGGAAGGCGATCAGGGCAACGCCGCCTACTGGTATTCCCGCGCAGGCCGCGCGCCCTTCACCGGCACGTTCGAGGAAGAGCGTGCCGAGATGCGCCACGCCTTCACCGGCTGAGCCGCTCCCTCATCTGGCCCGAAATACTCCCGCCGGAGGCATCGCTCAGGTCGCCTGCTGCCATTCCGGCAGCGGGAAAAGACGGTCGTAGAGCCAGTTGAAGCCGAACGCGTAGACCACGTAGAACAGCGCAAACGACACATCCATCACCAGCGCCTGCCACAGCGTCACGCCGAGATACCAGGCGATGAAGGGCATCAGCACGAGCAGCAATCCCAGCTCGAACAGCAGGGCATGTGCGACGCGGACGCGCGGGCTCTTCAGCGTGGTGCCCGTCAGGCTCTTCAGCACGATGTCGAAGCCGAAATTGTAGGCGAGGTTCCAGACCGTCGCGAGCGTCGCGCTGACGACCCCGACGACACCGATGTCATGGACCGGCATGTCAAAGACCACAGCGCCAAGCGGCACGACGAGGATGAGCGCGATCAGCTCGAAACTGAGGGCATGACGAAGACGGTCGAGGGGGGAGCGCATGCGGCGACCTCACGTTGGCTGCCGGGTCGTCCCGGCCTCTGGTCCATGATGGGGAGGTCGTCCTCGCTTCTGGGCCATATGGGACAGGCACCCGACGGGGGCAAGTCCGCACAAGACAAAACGCCCCCGGATCGCTCCGGGGGCGCTTTGACGTCAGGCTTGGCCGATCATTCCGGCAGGGCGTAAGCCACCATGTAGTCGCCGATCGGCGTCTCCATGAAGTGATGCCCCGTCGCGGCGATCATCACGTACTGGCGGCCGTCGATCTCGTAGGTGATCGGGTTGGCCTGCCCGCCTGCGGGCAGCACGTCGGACCAGACCGTCTCACCCGTCTCGATGTCGATGGCACGGATCAGGTTGTCCGTCGCGGCGCCGATGAAGACGAGGCCACCGGCGGTGATGACCGCGCCACCGTTGTTCGGCGTGCCGATGTTGAACGGCATGTAGGACGGGATGCCGAACGGGCCGTTGCGGCGCGCTGTGCCGAGCGGACGGTCCCAGACGGTCTCGCCCGTTTCGATGTCGATCGCGCGGATGCCACCGTAGGGAGGACGCACGCAGGGCATGCCGGTGTACTCGTTCCGCCAGCCGGCGTTCACGTTGATGCCGTAGGGCGATCCGGCCTGCGGATCGGCGGCCCCTTCGGCACCCGCGCTGCCTTCACCTGCCTGCTGCTCGTTGATCGGAACGGACGTCACTTCGTCCCGCGGCACCAGCCGGTTGTAGTTCGGCACATCGTTGTAGTTGGCGATGATGAGCCCGCGCTCGGGATCGACCGCGACGGAACCCCAGTCGGACCCGCCGTTGTAGCCGGGGTACTGGATCCACGGCTGGTCGGAGGACGGCGGCGTCAGGTAGCCGTCGTAGTTCGCGCGGCGGAACTGGATGCGGCACCAGAGCTGGTCGATCGGCGTGAAGCCCCAGGCGTCCCGCTCCTCGAGCGGCTCCATCCGCAGCGTGTGCCATGCGGAAACCGGCTGCGTCTCGGAGATGAAGTCCGGCTCGATCTCGCCGAGCGAGGGGGCCTCCACTTCGTCCACCGGCGTCAGAGGTTCACCCGTCGCGCGGTCGAGGATGTAGATGTCGCCCTGCTTGGACGGCAGAATGATCGCCGGCGTTCCCTGATAGTCGATCAGCGTCGACTGGCTGCCGAGGTCGTAGTCCCAGACGTCGTGGCGCACGGTCTGGAAGCTCCACTCCACCTCGCCCGTGGCCGCGTTCAGCGCGACCAGCGACGTGGCAAACTCGTTCTCGGCCTCGGTCCGGTTGGAGCCGTAATAGTCGACCGAAGAGTTGCCCATCGGCAGGTAGACCATGTCGAGCTCTTCATCGCCCACGGCTGCGGTCCACATGTTCGGCGTACCGCGCGTGTAGACTTCGCCCTCGGCCGGGCCGTCGGAATTGTCCGGGTTGGCGAGGTCCCAGGCCCACTGGAATTCGCCGGTCAGCACGTCGTAGCCCCGGATCACGCCGGATGGCGCATCCTCGGCCTGCCCGTCCTTCACCTGCGCGCCAGTGATGAGCACGCCGTTCACGACGACGGGCGGCGCGGTCACGGCATACCAGCCGGGAACGCGTTCGCCGATGTCCTGCCAGAGGTCGACGGTGCCATTCTCGCCGAAGTCCTCGCACGGCGCGCCGGTGGCGGCGTCGACCGCGACGAGTTTCGCATCGAGCGTTCCCTCGATCACGCGGGTGGCACAGATGTCACCCTCGGCGGCCTCGGGGTTGGTGTAGGCGGTCACGCCCCGGCAGGACGCGGAATAGGGGATCGCCTCGTCCGGCACGCCGGGATCGAAGCGCCAGTTTTCCTCGCCAGTGGCGCCGTCGATGGAAATCAGGATGTTCTTCGCGGAGCAGAGCAGCAGGTCGTTGCCGAGCTTCAGCGGAGTCGTCTCGGCGGCATACTTGCCGTCGGCGGCTTCGCTCGGCATGTCGCCGGTGCGGAAGACGAAGGCCTGCTCGAGCTCGCCGACGTTCTCGGCGGTGATCTGGTCGAGCGGCGAGAAGCGGGTCGCAGCGGCATCGCCACCGTAGAACGGCCAGTCAGCACCGACATCGGGCAGAACCGACGCCATGGACGCGTCGGGTGCCGCATCGGCCTCCTCCGGCGCCTCGGCGGTATCGGCATCTTCGGCTGTGGAGTCTTCGGTTGCAGCCTCTTCGGAAGCGTCTGCTTCCGTTGCGTCTTCGGCTTCGGGTTCGTCTTCGGCCTCAGGCGCGGAGTCCATTTCGGCTGCCGGCTCTTCGGCTTCGGGCGCCGCGTCTTCAGCGGGCTCCTCGGCCTCTGCGGCGGCGGGTTCTTCGGCCTCCGGTGCAGCGTCGTCTTCGGCCTCGGGAGCATCTTCGGTCGCGGCGTCCGCTTCCGGAGCGTCCTCGGTCACCGCGTCGCTCTCGGCCGCGTCGGTTTCCGTGGCTTCGGTCTCGGGGGCCTCTTCGTCGTCGACGACCTCCTCGAGCGGCTCGGCCGCGTCTTCGGTGGGTTCGACCGCCTCGGCGGCGGGCGCGTCCTCGGTGGCGGCGTCGGGCGCGACCTCGTCCGTGTCAGGCGCGGCGTCGGTCGCGGGGGCTTCTGTTGTTGTGTCGTCGGCGGGTTCGTCCTGCGCCATCAGCACCGCCGGCGGAGCGGCGAGCGTGGCGACGAGGGCGATCATCGATACTGAGCGATAGGACATCGGCGTGACTTTCAGTTCGGGAATGTTCAGCGGCGGCGGGCGAGTGCGGGAATGCAGAGCAGCACGAGCACCAGGATCAGGGTCGGCGCGACGAGGCGGGGCAGCTGTGCCCACCAGTCCATGCCGACTTCCCAGAACGCCCAGACCACGGTGCCGCCCCACGTCAGCAGGAAGACCCAGACCGCAGCCATGCTGCGCATGTTCAACAGAACGCCCGTCACGACGAGGCCAGCCCCGGCGAGGCCATAGTACCAGCTGCCACCAAGCGCGATGAGCCAGACGCCAAGCGCGAAGATGATTGCGCCGAGCAGGATGCAGATCCACCCGAGCAGCGTGACGGCCCAGCCGCCGCCTCGGGTTGAGTGGGAGGTAATGTCAGTCATGGGCGCCTCTTGAATTCGGACATCGGCGGCACTCCGCCGGTTCCACGGAGTGTCCGATGACTTAACGGAGAGGTCAGGGAACCGTTCCGTCCTGCGACAGAAAGTCTTGCGGAAAGGTCCGTTTATCCGACGAGACGGATGATGAGGGTGATCCCGCCAGCGATAAAGAAGAATGCGAACAGCGCGAACAACCCGTCCCGAACCAGCAACGAGAGCGAGAACAGGACCACCGCCGCGCCGATGATGGACGACGAGAAGGGCACGAATTCCAGCAGCGGCATGACCGATCCGCAGATCAGACAGGCAAGCTCGGTGATCCAGTTGAACGGCTTCTTCACCAGGAACGACAGCCGTTCCTTCGTCCAGCGGTCGAGGAAATCCGCCGGCTTCTTCATGTAGCCGATGCCCTTGGTGAGCTTCTCGGTCTCGACCGTGCGGCGCATCAACCAGTCCGGCAGCCACAGGTGATCGCGGTTCAGCAACATTTGCACCGAGACGAGCGCGATCAGCAGGCCACAGAGCGACGAGAACAGCGGGATGCCGGACAACGGGGTGACAACCGCCAGCGCGGGCGCCATCAGCACGGGCACGAAAGAGGCCTCGCCGAGGCTTTCGACCACTTCGCGCATACTGGTCTTTTCGCCGGTCGCCGCCCGCTCGAGGCTGTCGACGACGCCCCGTACGGAATCGATGGCACCGTCGTTCGCTTGATCTGGCGTTTTCATTCTTGCGAAACCTCGTCGCCTTCCGCCGGTTCCAAGCTGGCGAACCACGCGGCGAGCGCGTCGATCTCCTCGTCCGTCAGCTCCTCGGCGGCGATGGTCATCTTCTCCGACCCGGTCCTTCCGCCGTCCCGCCAGAGGCGGAGCTGCGTCGCGAGGTAAGCTTCGTCCTGTCCCGAGAGCGACGGGAAGCGCTGCGCCTCCGTCTGGCCGGGTCCGTGGCAGGCCGTGCAGGCGGGCACATCGTTGCTGCCGCGCGTGGCGAGCGTCTCTCCCTCGGCGGAGCCTTCGCCCGCCGGGCGCTCGATCGGCGTCTGCGCGAAATACTCGGCGAGATCGAGGTGGGCGGTCTGCGGCACGTCCGTCGCGGCCTGCTCCATGATCCCGCTTTCGCGGTCGCCCGCGTGGTAGGCCTGAAGCTCCGCCGCGATGTAGTCCGCCGACAGGATGTCGAGGCGCGGCACGTGGCTGTCGACGTCGATGTGGCAGCCCGCGCAATAGCCGGCCCCGGCCGGTCCGTCCTCGCCGACTTCGGTCAGGGCGCGCTGTGCCTCGGGCTCGATGCCCTCTTGCACGGCGACAAGGTAGGCCACGACGGGCCAGACTTCCTCTTCCCGGCCGACGCCGGGCCAGGCGGGCATGCCGCTCATCTTGATGCCGTTGTAGACGATCCAGTGAAGCTCGTTCGGCTCCCAATCTTCGACCGCGTCGTAGATGTGGGGCGGCGCGGGCAGCATCGCGCGCATTGTCGCTGTACGCTCTTCTCCGGGGACGGAGTGGCAGTCGGCGCAGGCACTGTCATAGTGCCGCGCGCCGAGTTCGATCATCGCCGGATCGGACAGGTTGTCCGGCACCTCGTCCTCGGGCATCGCCCGCAGCCCGACGGAGTTGCGGAAGGTCGAGTGCAGCACCCAGCTGACGCCCGGCCAGTGCCCCACCTGCGCGGACACGTTGTAGAGGCCGAAGCCCACGACGGCGCCGCCGCCGATGGCGCCGAGCAGGGCGAGCACGCCAAGGGTGCGCAGGACCATCTTCATGCCGTGGCCTCCTCCTCCGACAGGGCGCGCGAGGTCAGCCAGAGCCCCGCCACAAGATAGACCGGCGTGCCGACCGCCAGCATGATCATGCCGCCGAACTGCTGCGCGGAGACGTTCGGCTCCGTGCCGCAGAAGGCATAGTAGAGGTCACGCGGCGCGAGGATCAGCAAGGCGCCGAGCAACGTCATGTGCATCGACGTCAGCAACAGCCCCCCTGCCCCGGCGAGCGGATGCGTCGCCCGAAGGCACCCGGCCCAGACCAGCAGACCGACGACGAGAAAACTCGCCTGTTCGGCGACGAAGGCCGCATTTTCCGTCCGGGCGGCGCCGTGCAGGCGCGGCAGGTGCCAGCCCCAGACGACCGCGAACTCGAGCACCGCCGCCATCAGCGGCGCAATGGCCAGCAGCGCGCTGACCTTCGGCAGGCCGAGCACCAGCAGCGGCGCGACGATCGCGACCAGAGCCATGTGACGGATCATGTGGACCGGGAAGCCGGGCCACCACGTCTCCATCGGCAGCAGCCAGACCATCGCCAGCAGCATGATGCCGATCATCAGGAAGCCGGGCCGAACGCTCATGTGCAGCCTCGCAGCAGCACGAGCGGCATCGTCACGTAGACCACGCCGATGAAACTGATGATGGCCAGCAGGAACGCCGCGTGCCCGAGGAACTGGTGCCGGTCTTCCGCCTCGCCCTCGGGGTTGGAGAAGTCGCCGGTGTTGGTCACGTCCCACTGCCGGAACGACCGGAAACCGACCCACGCGATGCTGGCCAGCGCCACCACCGACATGAGGATCAGCGCGAGGCGCACGCCATCGGTGCCGCCCGCCTTCTCGCAGGCGATGGCGATGGTGCAGTAGCAGACGAGGAAATGCGCCGCCCAGATCACCGGCGCGGCGGTGATGCGGATCAGGCTCTCGGCCTCCTCGCGGAACTCGGCGCGCTCCTCGTCGCGGCGGGGCTGGCGTTCCTCGGTCATGACAGCACCATCGGCGCGAGGCCCATCACGCCGCCGGCGACGAGAACCGAGATCGCGTGGAAGTGCAGGAACAGCGTGACGTTCCAGATGTCGGCGTCATGGCGCGGGGTCATCTTGCCGAAGACACTCCCCGCCAAACAGTAGAGCTGCATCACCACTGCAACGGCAGCGTGCGCGACGATCCAGATGGTGATCGCGCTCATCACGGCAGGGTAGACGTGTTCCTTGCCGTCGAGGTGCAGCACGGAGAAGACGAGCGACGCGCCGCCGATCGCCGTCGCCACCGCCGCGACGCCGAGCGCGATGCGCGTGGTCGACAGGTCGCCGGCGCGGTTGCGGTTACGGGCCAGCAGGCTCAGCGCCCAGCCGGCAAGGATACCGACAACCGCGAGCAGCACCAGCCACCCGGTCGGGCCCGCCGCACCCTCGGGCGGGAAGTCCTCCTTCGCGGTCCAGTAGAAGAAGAAGCCGAAAATCACGCTGGAAAAGGCCGTGGCATCGCCGAGCATGGTGATCCACATCGCCCACCAGCCGACCGATTTCGGCCCCGACGCGTAGGTCGGCAGCCGGAGGCCGAGGCCGGCATCCTTCATCTCTTCCTTCGGCGGCCACGCCGTATCGGACCAGAGCCACCAGATGATGAAGCAGGCCGCGATGATGCCGCAGGCGACCGCCGGCTCATAGAAGCCGAAGGTGGGGAAGATGAAGCAGCCGCCGGTGAAGCCCGCGGCCCACAGAGTCTTCCACGTCGGGCCGGTGACTGTCTGGATATAGAGCGGTTCCGCGTCGATCACGCTGGTGATGATCGTCTCGCGCGTCTCTTCGCTCGCGTCGGGCAGGTAGTAGCGGCCCGCGTCCATCCGCTCGACCAGCTTGGGCTGGTCCCACAGCGGGTAGCGCGAGGTGATGTGCGGGATCGATCGCACGCCCCACGCCTCTTCCGGGACGTCGTGGCTCCATTCCAGCGTGCCGCCGCCCCACGGGTTGCGCGGGATCTGAGGCTGCTTCGTCTTGGGCCGGATCAGGTCGAAGACGAAGACCGCGAAGCCCGCCGCGATGACGAAGGAGGCCACGGTCGACAGCATGTTCAGCCAGTCCCAGCCGAGCCCGCCGGGATAGGCATAGATCCGGCGCGGCATGCCGAGCAGGCCGGTCAGGTGCATCGGCAGGAAGGTCATGTTGAAGCCGATGAAGATCAGCCAGAAGGCCCATTTGCCGAGCTTCTCCGACAGCATCTTCTTCCGGATGAAGGGGAAGAAGTAATAGACCCCCGCGATGATCGGGAAGACCATGCCGCCGAACAGCGTGTAGTGCAGGTGCGCAACGACGAAGTAGCTGTCGTGCGCCTGGAAATCGAACGGCGCGATGGCGAGCATCACACCCGTCAGGCCGCCCGCCGTGAAGATGGCGAGGCCGCCCGCGATCCAGAGCATCGGCAGGTTCACCTTCACCCGGCCCACCATCAGCGTGGCGAGGAAGGCGAAGATCTGGATGCCCGTCGGGATCACCACCGCCTGCGACGCCGCCGAGAAGAAGCCGAGCGAGATGTTCGGCAAGCCCGTCGTGAACATGTGGTGGACCCAGAGCCCGAAGCTCAGGAAGCCGGTGCCGACGGCGGACAGCACGATCCACGAATAGCCCAGGATCGGACGCCGCGCGACGGTCGGCACCACCATCGCCGCGATGGCAATCGAAGGCAGGAAGACGATGTAGACCTCGGGGTGGCCGAAAATCCAGAAGAGGTGCTGCCACAGCATCGGGTCGCCGCCCCGCGTCGGATCGAAGAACGGCCAGTCGAGCGAGCGTTCGAGTTCGAACAGGAAGTCGCCCGCGATCAGCGGCGGGAAGGCGAACAGGATCATGCCGCCCACGACCATCACGTACCATGCGTAAAGCGGCATGATGTTCACCCGCATCCCCGGCGGGCGACACTTGAGCGAGCCGACGATCAGCTCGACCGCCGCGGCGATCGAGGCGACCTCGATGAAGGACAGCCCGAGAAGCCAGATATCGCTACCCGGCCCCGGGTCCTCGGTCGCGAGGGGCGGATACATGAACCAGCCCGCGCGCGGCGCGATGTCGAAGAAGATCGAGGAAATGACGAAGATGCCGCCGATCAGGAAGCACCAGTAGCCGAAGGCCGAGAGCCTCGGGAACGGCATGTCCCGCGCACCGAGCAGCGCCGGCAGGATCAGGATCGAGATCGCTTCGAAGATCGGAACGGCGAAGAGGAACATCATCGCCGAGCCGTGCATGGTGAACAGCTGGTTGAAGCGGTCCGCCGAGACGAGGTCATTCTCCGGCACCGCGAGTTGCAGGCGGATCAGCAGCGCCATCAGCCCCGCCAGCAGCATGAAGCAGAGCGCGGTGAGCGAGTACCAGACGCCGACCTCGGTGTTGTTCACTGCCGACCAGTAACGCCAGCCCTTCGGCGTCTCCCACGCCTTCTTCAGCCGCGCCGTCTGTGCAGCAGAAAGGGCGGGATCGACCGGTTCGGCCAGCATCGCCTCGGTCGGCGGGTAGGGTCCGACGGGCGCGCGCTGGTCGGGTTCCTTGCCGGAGGGGGGCGGGGTTTCTTCGCGATCAGTCATTCGAGGGCCACCAGGTATTCGGCGAGCGCCTGCGCGTCCTCGTCCGAGAGATAGTCGTAGGACGGCATGTCGACCTCCGGCTTCAGGTCGCCGGTATGGCGCACCCAGAGGTCCATGTTCTCGAGCGAGGCCCCCATGCGGCCGGCGCCGATGGTCTGGCGGGTGCCCACGTGGGTGAGGTCCGGGCCGACCTGACCGACATGCTCCGTCCCGCGCACCTGGTGACAGGCGCCGCAGCCCTCGCGGTCGAAGATCGCGGCACCGGGAAGCGTCGCCGCCTCGGCCACCGCGTCGCCCTGCTCGGCCTCGAGCCAGGCGTCGAAATCGTCAGGCTCCATCGCCACGGCCTCGAACGCCATCCAGGCGTGGCTTGCGCCGCAGAACTCTGCGCACTGGCCGCGGTAGGTTCCGGGCAGTTCGGCGCGGAGCGACATCCGGGTCTCGCGGCCGGGGAACATGTCCATCTTGCCACCGAGCGAGGGGATCCAGAACGAGTGGATCACCCGGTCGCTGTCGAGCAGGAACTCGACCCGCTCACCGACCGGCATTCGGATCTCGTTGGCGGCGATGATCGGCTCTTCCGCGCCCTCGGGCCAGTATTCGATGCGCCACCACCATTGCTCACCCCGGACGCGGACGGTCAGCCCGTCCCCCTCCTGCCGCTGGTCGGGAAGGATCGACAGGCCCCACGCGAGCAGGATGCCGATCAGCACCGTCGGCATCAGGATACCGCAGACGATGACCATGCCGTTCGCCAGCCGGGCCTTCATCGACCCGGTATAAAGCCGTGTGACGTAGAAGAACGCGCCGTTCAGCAGCAGCCAGAGGATGACCGCCGCGACGAGCATGACAATGAATAGTGTGAAGAGGACAGAAGCGTCCTCACCCCCGCGCGAGAGGGCGCTCTGCGGCCCGGAACAGCCCGAGATCGCAAGTGCTGCGATCCCCGTGGTCAGCCGCCCCGTGGCGCGTCGTCTTGATGTCATGTTGGGGCGACCCCTCGTCCCGGCATCCTTTATCGTGATGCCAACATCCGACGGGTCGCTCCGGTTCCCGAAAATTTACGCCAACCGATTGATCGGCAAATGTTTCGCGCGCGAAACATCCTGAGGTTGTGCGCCCCTGACGCCCGCGTCAGAGCTCGATCTGGATCTTCACGTCCGTCGGCTTCGCCTCGACCGCGCGATCGAAGGCCGTGATGCTGTCCTCGAACGCGTAGGTCGCGGTGATCAGCGGTTTGAGGTCGACCTTGCCGGAGGCGATCAGCGCGATGGCGCGGTCGTACACGTTGGCATAGCGGAAAACCGTTTCGAGCCGGAGTTCCTTGGCCTGCAGGCCCACGATGTCCATCGGCACCGGTTCGACCGGCATGCCGACCATGACCGCCGCCCCACCCGGCCGGGCGAGGTTCGGCACGTCCAGAACCGCCGGCGCGGCGCCGGAGCATTCGAAGACGATATCGGCACCCCAGCCGTCGGTCAGCGCCGCCACGGCCTCCTTCGCGGTGGTGTCGCCGAGGTTGGCGGTCGTGATGCCGTCGTACTTGCCGATGATGTCGAGCTTGGGTTGCGCGAAATCCACGACGAGCACCTGCGCGCAGCCTCCCGCAAGCGCGGCGAGCGCGGTCATCATGCCGATCGGCCCGGCGCCGAGCACGACGGCGATGTCGCCGGGCCGGATGCCGGCGCGCAGCGAGGCCTGCATGCCGATGGCGAAGGGTTCGACCATCGCGGCCTCGGCGAAAGTGACCTGATCGGGCAGTTTGTAGGTGTAGCTCCCCGGGTGCACGACCTCCGGCGCGAGGCAGCCGTGGATCGGCGGCGTCGCCCAGAAGCGCACGGCGGGGTCGACGTTGTAGATGCCGAGCTTGCTGGCGCGGCTGTTCGGATCGGGGATGCCCGGCTCCATGCAGACGCGGTCGCCCGGCTTGAGGTGGGAGACGTTCGCGCCGACCTCGGCCACCGTGCCGGAGGCCTCGTGGCCCAGCACCATCGGCTCGTTCACCACGAAGTGGCCGATCTTGCCGTGGGTGTAGTAGTGCACGTCGGACCCGCAGACGCCGACCGTATGGATCGCGATACGCACGTCGTCGGGGCCGAGCTCGTGCGGCATCTCGATGTCCCGCAGGGCGAGACGTCCCTTCTCCTCGAGTACCAGCGCGCGCATGTCCATGACCTCCCCGTTTGATGTCGCCCCCGGAGTGCGACCCCGGCGCGGAAAGGTCAATGCCTCCGAACGATCAGACGGCGAGGACGACGGGCCCGTTGGCGACCGTCTCCACCGCGACCTCGGTGTCGTAGAGGCGGGACAGGATGTGCGGACGCATGATCTCCTTCGTCGGCCCCTCGGCGGCGAGGCGGCCGTCCTTCAACGCGATGACGTGGTCGGCATAGCGGGCCGCGACGGTGAGGTCGTGCAGCACGATGACCACAGTGCGCCCGGCGTCCGTCTCTTCCCGCGCAAGGCGCATGACGCTGCGGGCATGGGCCGGGTCGAGATTGTTCAACGGCTCGTCCAGCAGGATCACCGGCGTCTGCTGTGCCAGCACCATAGCCAACAGCGCGCGTTGGCGCTGGCCGCCCGACAGGGTGTCGAGATGGCGATCGGCGACCGCGCCGAGTGTCAGCCTCTCCACCGCGCGGGCGACGATGCGCGCGTCCTCCGCCGTGCGCCGCCCCTGGCTGTGGGGGTAGCGGCCGAACTGAACGAGCTCCTCCACCGTGAGGCGGGGGGCGATGTGGGTGTCCTGCCGCAGGATCGACAGCGTCAGCGCGAGCTCGCGGTGCGCGTAACTCGCAATCGACTTCCCTCCGATAGACACTGTGCCCGCCTGCACAGGCTCCAGCCGGCCGAGCGCGGCGAGCAGCGTCGACTTGCCAGCACCGTTCGGCCCGACGAGCGCGGTGAGCCGACCTTTCGGCACGGTGGTCGTGATGTCCTTCAACACGGGCGACCCGGAGAGGGAAACCCGCAGACCTTCCACGTCGATCATCGCACGCTCCGTCTGAAGATGAGGTAAAGAAACGTCAGCCCGCCGAGCGCCTCGATCACCACCGCGACGGAGGTCTGCAGCCCGAGAATCCGCTCGAACAGCGTCTGGCTGCCGACCAGCAGCGTCGACGCGATCAGGGCGGAGACGGGCAGCAGAACCGCGTGACGGTAGGTGCCCGCGACCTGCCGCGCGATCGCGGCGGCGAGCAGGCCGAAGAAGACCACGGGCCCGACCAGCGCCGTCGACACGGAGACGAGCAACGCGATGGCGGCCAGCAATCGCCGCGCCTCCCGGTCGTAGTCGAGGCCGAGCGACAGGCTCTTGTCCCGGCCGAGCGAGATGACGTCGAGCCGCCGGTGCCGGGCGAGCAGCCAGCCGCCGACCGCCAGCGTCATCGCCGCCGCAACCCACGTCAGAGCGGGCTCGACCACGTTGAAGCTGGCGTAGCTCGCAGACTGCGCGATGGCATATTCCGACGGGTCGATCATCCGCGCTAAAAGCGCGGTGAGGCTGCGGAACATGATGCCGAGGATCAGCCCCGTCAGCACCATCCGGGCGAGGTCGCGGGCGTCCTTCAGCAGCGCTCCGAACAGCAGCATCGCCGCGCCGGTCATCACCGCTGTTTCCGCCGCGAACTTCACGAACGGGTCGAGCGTCGCGAAGCCGAGGCCCGAGAGCGTGAAGACCAGCCCGGTCTGGATCAGCAGGTAAAGCGCGTCGAACCCCATAACAGAGGGCGTCAGGATGCCGTTGCCCGACAATGTCTGGAAGGCGACGGTCGACAGTGCGATGGCAGTTGCGACGGTCAGCAGCGCGACCAGCTTCGTGCCCCGAAAGCCGAGCACGAAGCCCCAGTCGCCACGCGCCCCGACGGACAGGTAGGCCGCCGTCACCGCCAGCAGCGCGATGCCCGCCATCGCGAGCGTGCGGTCAGTTGCGGGACGGGCGAGCATGAAGCATCCAGAGGAAAAGCGCCGCGCCAACCACGCCGAGAACGGTGCCGACCGGGATTTCGAAGGGGAACCGGATCAGCCGCCCGATGATGTCGCAGGCGAGCACCAGACCCGCCCCTGCAGCCGCCACCAGAGGCAGCGTGGTGCGCAGATTCTCTCCGACCATGCGGGCGACGAGGTTCGGCACGACGAGGCCGACGAAGGGGATCATGCCAACCGTCACGACGGTCAGCGCCGTGATGACCGACACGATGGCGAGGCCAAGCGCCATGACACGCTTGTAGTCGAGCCCGAGGCTCTGCGCTGTCGCTTCGCCCATGCCGACGATCGTGAAGCGGTCCGCGAAAAGGTAGGCCGCGATGCAGAGGATCGCGCTGAACCAGAGGAACTCGTAGCGCCCGATCATCACGCCGGACAGTTCGCCACCCGTCCAGATGCCGATCAGCTGCAGGAGGTCGCGCTCATAGGCGAGGAACGTCGTCAGCGCGCCGAGGATGCCACCGTAGACGATGCCGGTGAGCGGCACGAGCAACGGGTCCGCCGGCGGCAGACGCCGTACGAGCGCGAGAAACCCGGCGGTGCCGATCAGCGCGGTGATCGTGGCGGCCAGCATCTTGAGCGGGATCGAAGCACCCGGCGCGGCCAGCGTGACGAGCAGCAGGCCGAGCGCCGCCGCCTGTGCCGTACCCGCAGTCGCCGGTTCGACGAAGCGGTTGCGGGCGAGCATCTGCATGATGACGCCCCCGACGGCGAGCCCCGCCCCCGCCAGCATCGCCGCCGCCGTGCGCGGCAGGCGGCTCGCGAAGACGAGCCAGGGCTCCGCGCTCAACGACGCGACGCCTGTCAGGACGCTGGCGATTGCCAGCGCCCCGAGCAGGCCTAGAGTGGTCGCAAGTTTCACGAATTGCTGCCGAAGGCGCTCCGGATGGTTTCGAGCGTGTTCAGCGTGGACTGCGCGCCACCTCCGGTGATGTAGAGTTCGGCGGAGTTCAGATAGATCACCTGCCCGGTTTCCCACGCCGTCGTCTCGCGCACGAGCGCGTTGTCGAGCGTGGCCTCGGCGCTCGGCCCTTCCTGGCCGATGGCCGCGCCGCGGTCGATCACGAAGAGCCAGTCGGGGTCGATCTCGCGGATGAACTCGAAGGAGATGGCCTCGCCGTGGGTCGTGTCGTCGATGTCCGACGAGGCTTCGGGCAGTCCGGTCGCCGTGTGCAGCCAGCCGAAACGCGAGGCGGCGCCATAGGCGGAGACATTGGTGCCGTTGGTCATGACGATCAGCATGTCCCCCTTGTCGGCTACGGCATCCGCCGTCGCGTCGAGCGCGGAGTCGAGCTCGTCCCGCAGGTCCGCGGCGGCGTCCCGAAGGCCGAAGATCTCGCCGTACGTGTCGATCCGCGCGAGGATCGTGTCGAGCTGGCCTTCGGTCGGGATCGTCATGTCGAGCGTCGTCGCGAAGTCCGACAGCTGCGGCACAACCGCAGAGGACCGCCCGCCAGCGATGATGAGGTCGGGCGAGAGCGCGTTCAGCGCCTCGAAGTCCGGCTCGAACAGGGTGCCGATGTCGCCTTCATACTGCGACAGCCGCTCGAGGTAGGTGTTGTTGATGGACGCCGTGACCTCCACCCCCAGTGCATCCAGCGTGTCGAGCGCGGCGAGGTCGTAGACGGCGACGCTGCCCACTGGCGTCTCGACCTCGACGGGACCAGTGGCGGTGTCCACGGTCACGGTGTCGGCAAAGGCGGGACAGGCCAGCCCGGCGAGGGCGAGCGTAAGAAGGGGACGATTCATGAGGGTCTCCGACGGACGTTCCAGTTGAGTCGAGTATTTTGGTAAGTTATTGCTCCGGAGGGGTCCAGAGCGTTTCTTATAAAAATAGTCGGATTATATTTATGTCCTGATTTCCAGGTCTTGCCCGTCGATACCAAACAGCACATGCGACCTGCAGCGGCGGCGCGAGCACGTCTCGCACAAAGTCGACGCGCAATATTCGGCGCGCGCCGGGTGGGCCGCGCTGCCAGCTTGGGCATCGGTCCTGCGCGGCTGGGACGACGCTCGAAGTCGAAGTGAGCGCTGGATCAGGCAGGGCTCGACCGGGCGAAGGCAATCCGTCGACGACCATCCGAAGCGTTTCGCCTACCGAGAGAGGGCGAGGTGATGCCCCGACAGAGCTGAGCTTTCCCGCGCTGTCCGACGGCTGTCCGGAACCGGACACCTGACGCGTCGACCGGTCCGGTTGTCGGATCGCTGCCGGGACGGCTAGCGAAGCGCATGAGGTTTCCCCCTGCCCGCCCGCACGCCGGATGACGGCCATAGATCACGTTCCACGGCGCGGCCGTGCCGCCGCGCGGGGCATGGTGTGGAGCCTCGGGCAGAATGCCCTTACCACTTTGGTGACCCTGCTGGTCTTCGCCGTCACCTCTCGCACTCTGGGGGCGGAGGCGTTCGGGCGCGTGGCGCTCGCGACGAGCCTTATGACCTTCGCCCTTGCCGCCGCCCCGGTGGCCTTTGCCGAAGCGCTCGTTCAGGCCGACCGCCTGACAGACCGCCAGCTCGACGCGCTGTTCTGGTGCGCGGGGGCGGCCGGGATGGTCCTGTACCTGGCGGTCTGCGCGGTCGCGATGGTGGTGGCCGACCGGACGACCCTGCCGGAGATCGCGTGGCTGACGCCGGTGATCGCGTCGCGGGTGCTGTTCGAATGCTTCGCCATCGTGCCGACCGGCCTTCTGCAACGGCGCATGGCGTTCCGGACCTTGGCGCTGCGGCAGCTGGCGGGGGTGCTGGCGGGAAACGGTCTGTGCCTGCTGCTGGTCCTTGGTGGTGGCGGCATATGGGCGCTGGCGCTGAACGGGCCGGCGACCTCGCTCGCCGGGCTGCTGGTTCTGGCCGCCGGCGCTGGCTGGCGTCCGTCAGGGCTTGCCAGTCCCGGTCACCTCAAGTCGGTCGCGCGCTTCGGCGGCTTTGCCTCGGCAGTGCGGGCATTGTCGATCCTGCGACTCGATCAGTTGGTGCTGGGCCTATTCGCGGGGCCGGTCGCGCTTGGGGCGTTCTACTTCGCCAACCGCATCGTCCAGATCGGCAGCGGACCGGCGTGGGGCGCGCTCGGCCCTGTGACGCATGCGCTGCTGTCACGCTGTCGCGGCTCGCCCCCACAGCTGAGGGAGGGCTACTTGTCCGCTGCCTTCGCCGCGACCACGCTGGCGGTGCCGCTGTTCGGCGGGCTGTGGCTGGTCGCGCCCATCGCGGTGCCCAATCTGTTCGGGACACAGTGGAGCGAAGCCGTGCCGGTCCTGCGGGCGCTGTGCCTGACCGGAGCACTCGGGTGTTTCGGCGCGGTCAACGGCGCGTCACTGTCCGCCCAGGGGCGGGTCGGCGCGTGGTTCGCCTACCAGTCGGCGCTACAGGCCCTGCGCCTTGTCGTCCTCGTCCTGCTGCTGCCGCAGGGGATCGGGACCGCGACGATGGGCTACGCGCTCGCCGGGGCGGTGCTGTGGCCCGTCGCAACCACCCTTGCCGCGCGCGCCTGCGGCGTGAGCATCAGTCGGTTGTTCAAGGCCGTCGCCGCACCGCTACTGGCCGGGGCGGCCGCCCTTCTCATGTCGTCGGTGGGGGTCGCTGCCGCAGCCGTCGCCTTCGTAACCGTGCTGACCGTCGCCGGCTGGCCTAGACTGGGGGAGATGCTGCGATCACTGCGGTCTCAGGGATAGATCAGATCGCGCAGCGCCCGCGCCGTGTCGATGCCGCGCTGCCGGTTGGTGGGCTGGTCGTAGTGGATTCCGTCCGTCTCGAACGTCGCGCCGGCGGGGCGCGGGACGTAGGCGCAACGGCTGAACTCCAGCGGTTCGCCCGAGCCGGTGGCGAGCCCCTGTTGAAGGGCAACGAGCGCGGCGAGTTCGGTATCGACGACCGGATCGCCGCCGATTTCGGAGATCACGACCGGTACATCGCCCCATCCGGGCTCTGCGCGGCAGGCTTCGATCAGGGCCGGCGCGGCAATCGACCACTCGGCGCGCTTGCCCGCACCGGTGTCGCTCTCCCCCTGGCAGAAGACGATGCCGCCCATCACCGACCCGGCTGGTGCATCGGTCCAGACCTTGCGGGTCTGCAGCCAGAAGTTGTCGACCGCGTCGGGCGTGAGGCTGTCAGCACGCCATGCGGCGTAGTCGCCACCGAAGCCTCCGCCGGCATGGCCCGTGGCCACGAAGACGATCGTGTAGTCCGCCGGCACGACCTTGCGCAGCTCGCGCAGGAAGGCGCCGCTCGGCCCGCCGCCGGCGTTGATCGTATGGTGCACGATGGGGTCGACGGCCAGCATCGGCTCTCCGCAGCCCGCCCCGTCGAGGCTCGCACCGTAACTCGCGTTCGCAAGGCTCGGGATAACGACGCATCCTGGCACCGGCGTGTCGAAGTCCGGGTCCGCCGTCGCCGCCGCGCCGACCCAGTTCGACTGGGCGATGCAGGTCACGATGAACCACTTCTGGGCCAGAAGCGCGGTCAGGTCAGTCATGTGGATCGCCTCGACAGTGCCCGAGGTCGCGGGATTGAAGGTCACGACCCCCCGGACGGCCGCGCCGGACGCCGTTGTGACACAGCCCTGCCGCCACCCGGTCAGCGCCTTTGCATTGGCGTTCGTAGCTCCTTCGGAGCTGTCGATGCCCGCCTTGCCTCCCGACAGCGCGGAGATCAACGCGAGGATCGACACTCGGTGCCCCGCCGCGACTGTAGTCGGGGTCAGCGGCCCGACTCCGCGGACCCTGGTGTTGGTTCCGTCGCAAATGGCCTGACCGCCCGAGACGGTGATCGCCGGCTCGTCCTCCTCGACCGCCCAACTGTTGGTATCGTCCGCCTCTGCCTGCGCCGGCGCGAGGAGCGTGCCGGGGAAGTTCGTGGGCGGCACGGCCGGCATGGTGAATCCGAAGAGGCCGGGTGGTGGCGGCGGTGCCTCCGTCCCTCCTGTTGCCAATGTGCCCGATACGCCCAGCCCGATCGACAGCATTCCGACCCTCCACTCATCCGGGGATTGCAATTGATACAATCCGACATTAGCCATGAGTGCGTTAACAAGTGCCGCCCGCCTCGGGCGTTGCGCCGTAGTGTTCGGGCTTGAAGAGTTGGACTGGCTGCCGCAGATCGACAGACTTGCCGCTCTGCGGCGCCGCTTCTCTGACCGGCCGGCCGTGCGCTATCAGGTGCTGGGCGAGCGCTGTTCTGGGACCAATTTCCTCGACCGTCTGATCGCCGAGAACCTGCCGGTCGCCCCCGCCCATGCCGTGCGCTGGAAACACGGGTTCCCGGATTTCATCGCCGCCCCGGCCGACGTGGTCTTCGTGGTTATCTTCCGAGAGGCCTTGGGCTGGATTTCAAGCCTTTATTCAAAGCCTTGGCATGCAGACCCGCAACTTCGCCGGCACGGGTTTTCCGAGTTCATCCGGGCGAAGTGGCGCTCGAGTGTCGACGACCACCGCCATTTCAGGCTGTGGCGAGGCGATTCCCGGGTGGGCCAGCCGCTGAATGCCGACCTGCACCCGCTGACGGGTCAGCCCTTCAACTCCGTTTTCGAACTGCGCGCGGCGAAGATGGCCGCGCACCTGTCTCTGCCCCATCGCGGCGCGCGCGTCGTGTTCACCACGCTTGCCGAGGCTACCGCCGACCCCGCCGGCGTCATCAAGGCTGTTGCGGCAGCCTGCAACATCGCTCCACCCGGTGAGGTGAAGGTACCGGAGGGCCATTTCGGCTGGACCTGGGAAGAGCGGCGCGTCACGCCTGAGCGCAAGACCGACATCATCACCCCCGAAGAGCGCGCTTACATCCTGTCCCGTCTCGACTTGGCGCAGGAACGCCGCGCCGGGCTCCATTATCCCGTGCTATCGTCGGTTTCGTAGAACTTTCGCGATTTGTCCCGCCAGTGCCGCGGTCCGGCCCGGATGCGCGCCCCACAGCGCTGTGATCCTCGCCCCTGCAGCAGCGGGAGCGCGAGATGGAGCATTGGATTTCACCGCAGGCCATTACGGTCGGGCAGCTTGGACAGCCGTGGACGGAGCGTGACTGGCTGGCCGCGACCTGGGGAAAGTCGCCCCTCATGGATTGGAGCGCAGACAATGTCGAACTCGCGGATATCGGCCTGACGCTCCTCCTCGATCAGTCGATCGACGGCGGTGCGCCGTTTGAAGGCGCCGAAATTCAGTCCCGCGCCGTCGCCACGACCGGGACCTGGAGCTGGCTGGCGCAGGTGCCGGAGATGGTCGATGGCGCGGTCTTCGGCATGTTCGTGTTCAAGGCGGACTGGCGCAACGATCCATGGATCGAGTTCGATTTCGAGTTCGTGGGCGCGCGGACCGACGCCGTACAACTGACCGTCCACATGGAGAACGCGTCCGGAACGCATGTCACCAACCTCTCACCAGTGGTGATCCCGCTCGGCTTCGACGCCTCCGCCGCGCCGCATCTCTACGAGATCGACGTGGGCACGGGCGTGACCCGCTTCCTGGTCGACGGGCGCGAAATCCACAGCTTTTCGGCCGGCGACATGCCCGGCGACCTGTGGTCGACTGGTGATCTGCGCGCCTTCACAAGCCTCTGGGCGGCGCAGCCATCGCTTTCTGACTGGACGGGGGATTGGGCCTGGCCGGGATCGCCGCTCGCTGCCCAAGTCGAAGGGGTCTGGACGCCGGCATCTCCATTTTCGCTGTCGTTCGAAGAGCTTACGCCGACGCAATCTGCGGCCACCACCGGGGGGCGCCTTCGCGGCGGGGGCGGCGCCGACGTCTTGGCGGGCTCGGGGGATAGGGACATCGTGGACGGCTTCTCCGGCGCGGATGCGCTCGGCGGGGGCCCGGGTGACGATCATTTGCGGGGCGGCGACGGCGACGACTGGCTCGACGGTGGCGAGGGTGATGACCGACTGTTCGCCGGTCACGGCGACGATCTGCTGACCGCAGGCGACGGCCGGGACGTGCTTCGCGGCGATGCCGGACGGGACCTGCTTCGCGCCGGCGCCGGCGATGACCGGCTGTTCGGTGGCGACGGAGACGATCAGATGTCCGGCGGCGCTGGCCGGGATGTCCTCAAGGGTGGCGACGGCGACGATTTGCTGGAGGGCGGCGCGGGTCATGATGTTCTCTGGGGGAACGACGGTGCGGATGTGTTCCGGCTCGACGGGGATGCATCTGACCGGATACGCGATTTTTCCATCACGGGCGGGGACTTGCTCGACCTCCGCTCGCTTCGGGCCGAAGCCGACCAACTGGAGCTCGCAGGCCGGGGCGAATGGCACCGGCTGCTGCTTCACTCGGACGGTGAGGTCAGCGAACTGGCAACCTTCGATATCGAGGACGCGGGTCGGATAAGTCTGGCCGAGCTGATCGAGGCGGATTGTCTGCTACTTTGAGGCAACTTTTCAGTAACTGGATTTCGCTAAGATTGTCGCATGTCATCGCGCAGCCCGGATCTTGTCTCCGTCATCATGGCGAACCGCAACGGTATGCCTTGGCTGCCGGACGCGGTCGACAGCGTCCTTAGTCAAAGCCACGCCTCGATGGAGCTCGTCGTTGGCGACGATGCGTCGGATGATGCCAGCGTCGAGTACCTCGAACGGCGGAGGATTTCGGACAATCGTCTGAGAATAGTCAGACTGCCGGAGCCGGGTGGCCCTTCGGCCGCACGCAATGCAGCAATTGCCGCATCAGTTGGTGACTGGATCGCGATTTGCGACTCCGACGACCTGATGGTGCCCGATCGGCTGGAGGGTCTTCTTCGCCATGCTGCGGCCTCGGGCGCGGACATGGTCGCGGACGACATGGTTCATTTTTCAGCCAGTCCGATGCGCAGGGCAGCGACCGTCCTCGGTGAGCTGGCCATCCCGTCGAACAGGCTTATCGGGACAGGGGATTTGCTCAACCAGGATCGCCTTGGCTACCTCAAGCCACTGATCCGGAGAGAAATTGTCCCGCGATCCACTTATGATCCGGCATTGTCGATCGGGGAGGATTATCACCTGTATCTTCGGCTCTTGGTCGACGGCGCAAAGTTCGAAATCGTACCGGGATCGGGATATCTTTACCGGCGCCACGCAGCGTCGTTATCTCATCGGAGCCGGCCGGATCAGCTTCGAAAGCTGGCGTCGGCACTAAGCGAGATTGAGGTGGGCGAGGATCAGGCGAGCCTGGCTAGACGGGTTCGGGACCTTCGGCGGGCGGCAGACGTGGAGCAATTCGCTATTGGCGTGCGCGACCAAGATTTTGGTGCCGCCTTCTTCAGCCTTCGGCAATCACCCTTGGCGTGTGTCGGTTGGATAACAGGCCAAGTCGGGCACCGTTTGAGCCAGACTTTTCCAGCATCGATACGACCGCCCTTGGAGCTGTCGATCTGTGAAGGGCGGCCGGTAGATCGAAACCGCATGATCCAACTTCCACCGAAGGAACCCGGCCGAGCAAGACTTGCAGCTTACCTCTGTTTTGAAGCCTCTCGCCGGCGTCTGACCCTGTCGCCGACAACCGACAAATGCGAGACATTCTGTCGATTGGTCCCGATGGCGAAGGTCATCCCGACTGGTCAGACCGACCAGTCCGCGAACTCTTGCCTGGTCAAAGCCCTGAATTGCGCCGCGTCGGCGCGAACGCCCTGAGCGATCTTTTCCCTCAAATCCGTATCGACTTCTGGAACTTTCGAAGAATTCGATGCGAGCGCGGCCTTCAATCGTATCTTCGCGTCATGAGGAACCCAGCGCCTCGCAAGCCGCCCCACCCCTGTTTTCCGAAACGAGAAGAACCAATCCGGAATACCGGCAAGTTCGGCTGTAGAATTGGCTTTACTCGGTGGCATCCAATTATCTTCGACACCCAGAAAACTGGCGAGCCTCGCTCGTTCTTCTCCTTCATTTCCGAAGAGTCGCACTTGATCCAGAACCATGAATCGTTCGATCGGAAAGCACTCAAGCCAGGCACGAAGCTGCAACGCATAGCTGGACACTTCGATCAGGTGAGAGATGTCAGGCACTTCGCCAGCCGCGTCGGAGCGCGTTGCATGGTGGTGCTGAGATACCGCTCTATTCACCGGATCGCGTACGAGATAGATGAATCGGCAAGCCGGGGCGACAGTTGCAACCCGCTCCGGCACAAATGGAAAACTGAGGCATTTCGAGTAATTGGGCGACACCTCGACCCTGAGTAGGTCGTGGTCGGAGAACCGCCTCCGATACCATCGCTCCCCTTTTTCCCAGACGTCTCCGCCAAGAAAGAAATCGACCTCCTTCTCATTCGGCACCGCGATCTGATCGTGCGCGGTGAACATGCGATGGAGGCTTGTCGTGCCGGCCCGCATCGCGCCGATCACGATCACATCGACCGGATCTCGTTGCTGCATCGGCACATCCTCCACGAACGAGGGATATCTTGCGGTTATTAAACCTCCCTTAACGCGCGATCTGTATCGAGGGCTCATCAACACGGGGCCAAGCATGCAGAACACGCCGACGAACCCGGCAGACGGTCGCGAAATCATCGATCTCGGCGCTTTGCTTGCAATGGTCTGGCGCGGCTTCGCGGTGATCCTCTTCTTCGGCGCAGTCGGCTTCGGGCTAGCCCTGACCTATGCAAAGGGCCTGACGACACCGTTATTTGCTGCGACGGCCGAACTCGTGCTCGAGACGAGAGACGAGAAGATCGTCGATATAGAACAGGTGCTTGGCCGAATCTCCACCGACGAGGAGGCGATCCTGACCGAGGTTCACATCCTGGCGGGTCGCGAGCTTGCCGCGCAGGTCGTGGATGAACTCGAGCTTGCTGACGATGTCGAATTCAACGGCGAGTCACCTCAGTCCGGCCTTGCTGATTTCCTCGCTAGCCTGAGATCGAGAGGAGAAACCGGCACTCTGCCGGACCCCGAGGTGTTACGCGAACACGCAATCGAAACACTGCGTGCGAGGACGGAGGTCCGCAATGTTCCCGGCACCTACGCCTTCTCGATCGAGGTGCTGTCAGCGGACCCGTCCAAGGCCGCTGAAATCGCAAACTCCTACGCGATGATCTACCTCGAAAATCAGCGTGCTGAGTTGTTCCGGGCGACCGAACAGGCGTCCGATTGGCTGGCGGTCCGGGTGGCGGACCTCGCCGCGGATGTTGCCCGGGCCGAAACCGCTGTCACGTCTCTCAAGTCAGAAGCGAGTTTTGCAGACGAGGCGCACCTTCAAGGCCTGGAGAGGCGGCTCCTGCGTCTGAGAGAAACGCTGATCGAGCGACGCGCTGCGCTCGAGGCGAAACAACGGCAACTGGATATCCTGCAAGAGCCCGACCGGCTTGCAGCAGGCGCGCAGGTACTCGTGGTGTCGGGGCTGGATCGGGATCAGGCGCTCGCGCAGGTGCGCTCGGAAAGGGCCGAACTCTCGGCGCAGACCGCCGCCATCGAGACTTCGGTTGGCGATCTGCAGCGGCAGATCCTCCTGCAGACGGAGGCTCTGACCCGCCTGGACAGCGCCCAGAGGGATCTGGAGTCGAGCAGGCTGCTCTACGAGAACTTTCGCGATCGATTACGCGAAACGGCTGTTCAGCAGGGCATCCATCAACCGGACAGCCGGATCATCGAGTACGCAGTGGCCCAGCGCTTTCCGGTTGTTCCCAACCTGCCCTACAGCCTCGGTGTGGGGGCAGTCGTCGGGGCGCTTATTGGTGGAGCGTTGACGATCGGATGGCAAATCAGCGTGTCCCGCATTCGATCCAGCGGGCAGGTCGCGACGCTGACCGGTGCCCCTGTCCTCGCGCAGATGTCCAGGTTGCCCAAGGACCTCGACGACTTGAAACCCGGCACGCCGGCAGGAGAAGAGTTGCGGAATCTGCGAACCTCTCTGCTTCTGCGACGTGAGACGGCACAAGTCATTCTCGTCGCATCGGCCGAGAGCGGCGATGGCAAGACAACCATCTCGGCTGCATTGGCCAAGAGCTTTGCCGAGGTCGGGCGCCGCACGTTGCTTGTCGATTGCGACCTTCGTCGCCGCCAGGCGTCCGCCAAGTACGGGCGTCGTGGGATCATGGGCGGCTTCGCTGATGTCATCCTTGGTCGGACCAGCCTCGACCAGTCGGTGATACGAAGCTCGATGGAAGGCGTCGATCTGCTACAGGCGGGCGGCTCCGGCTATGCGGCGGCAGACGTGCTGAGCCGGGGCAACGTTGCCGATGTTCTGACCCAGGCGCGCGGCAGGTGGGATACGATCATCCTCGACACGCCGCCGATCCTTGCCGTGCCCGACGCTCGGTTGCTGGCTGGGCACGTGGACTCCCTTCTCCTCGTCGTTCGGTGGAATCGCACGCGGCGCAGGACGCTGGCGACCTGCCTTGATCGGCTCCGGCAAAGCGGCCACGGCCCGGATGCGATCGTCATGTCGCGGATGGGCGGTCGCCATGGGGTGCGCGGACCTTATCGCCAGACGATCCGGCGATATGCGGTTGCCTGACATCGCTCGCCCACCTCCAGGTGGCCGCAATCATGAATGTCGACGTGTTGTGAAGGCTGAACAATGCCGGCTCGGCGAGGCCGGAAACCGCGAAGAGACAGACAAGAAACAGGAAAAATGCGCTCGTGACAGTGCCGTCGCGGCGGAACCAGCTGATGCAACGTTTCAATGTCGCCAGGATCAGGACGAAAGCCGGAACGGTTCCAAGCAGTCCGACGCCAACGAGGAGCTCGAGGTAAGCATTATGAAAGATATTCAGGCGATGATCGACGGCGAACTGAAGCAGGGTCCGCTCGTCCGATGGCACAGTCCAGAACGCTCCGTAGCCCATCCCCCCGATCAGCCTTGATCGGGCCAACTCGATCGCCTGCAGCCAGATGGAAGTCCGGCCAGTGAGAGTTTCGTCCTTTCCCAAGGCAGTGAGGGTAATGCCGACGACGTCAGTTTTGGCAAGAAGGAGCCAACCGACCGCCAGGATTGGAACGAGGATCGCCACGACTGGCAGAAGGTTCCGCGTTGTCGGCGAGCGACGGATGGCCAGAAGCAGAAGGAGACATGGCAACGATGCATAAAGCAGCAGGCCGCTGGCGCTATGGGCCAGTCGAATCATCGGAAGAAGAGCGAGGGCGAGGATCAAGCCAAGCGGCATCACGCGCCAGTAGGCGCCGAGGGTGATGCAGGCGAGTGCTGCCAGCACGAGGCTGAGCGCGAGCGGGTTCTTGTGAATGAAGGGGCCGATCAGGCTCCCCTCCGAAATCGCGGGGGGACCGAAGCCGGTCGTGAACATGAGGAACGTCAGAATGGCTCCGGAAATCCACAGACCACAGGCCAGAAGCATCACGCGCCAAGGCGGCAGAAGTTCGGCGAGCAGAAGTCCCATGACCATGGTGCCGGCCAGTTGCAGAGACCGATACGCGGTCTCCGGCGGATTGACGCTCCAGAGCGTCGTGAGGAGCGCGAACATCGGCAGGAGGAGAACCGGCCAACCCGTGCCCATGAACCGGAGCGAAGAGGCCCGATCGCGGACCAGCAGGGCCGCAGTCCAGACGTAGAGCACCAAGAGCAAGTAGGGTTGCAGGCCGAAGCGATGCGTAAGGCCGGACCCGATCAGGAGGAGCAGAAGTGCATACCAGTCTCGCCATCGTTCCGGTGTCCGATCGGGCGGCCGATAGAGAGAGTTGTCGTTTCCGCCAGTCTGCATTCGTCGATCCGGGGCCGACTGAATTTTGGGAGAGAGCTCTTTTGCGTCAACGCCCCGAGGCATTTCACAGTCCATCGACGGCGGCCTTGGTGGCGACGCTCTTGGAAATTCGCGGCATACGCACAGCGGCACGGCAGCGAGCAGATGAAGGGATGGCATCCATTCGTTCATTCGTAGATCCGGATACCAGATGATGCAACTTAAGGATGTATCATCAAAAAACTTCAGCCTTGCGTTGCATGGCGCGCGTGGGCTCTTCAGCCTGATGGTCCTGCTCTATCATCTCTGGAATTCCGGGCTTTCGACGTGGGTGATGCCTGCTCCGATCAACGAGCTGCTTTATGCGTTCCGGTTTGGCGTCGAGCTGTTCTTCGCGGTAAGCGGCTACGTCATCGTGCGTTCGGTCGCGCGGGCGGCGTCGCCCGCAGCGTTCCTGCGGGACAGGGCGACGCGGATCTATCCGGTGCTGTGGGTCGCGGTTCTGGTGTTCCTGCCACTCGGCATTCTGGACAGTCGCGAGGAAATCCTGCGGGTCCTGGAACCTCCCGCGCTTTTGGTTCTGGCGACGGTCGGGAACATGTTGGCGCTGCCGCCTGTATTGCCAGTTCCGCTGTTCTATCCCCCGGCATGGACGTTGGGGTTGGAGGCGGCGTTCTACGCATGTTGCGCGGCATGGCTCGCGCTGCGGCCGGGCGTGGGGAGAATGCTGGTCCTGGTGGTCGGGCTCTGCTTGATCTGGTGGCACCCGCGCGCGGCGTTTTTCCTGTGCGGCGTTGCGGTGGCCCTTTTTCCGCGAACATCGGGACGCCATTGGACGTTGCTTTGGCTGCTGGTGTTTCTGTGGGCTTGGTCCGGGCCCTTGCCGCCGGGGCTGGTCGAAGTCAGGCTCGCGGATTGGTCTTCGGACGACTGGCTACGTGGTCTGATCGCGGCGGGGGCCGTGACCATCATGATCGGCGGCATCGTCAACGGGTCGGGCCCGCTTTCGACGTGGCTGCGGCGACCGACGATGATGTGGCTCGGAACCGTGAGTTACAGCCTGTACCTGTGGCACCCGATCGTCCTCGGTGTGGTAAAGGAGGCGATGTATCGCACCGGACTTGCGAGTTTCGCGGGGCCGGCCGCGATGCTGGTGCTGGCGATCGTGGTCGTGCCTGTTAGCCTCGTCGTTGCCGAGGTCAGCCATCGCCTCCTCGAAGTACGGTTGACGCGCTGGCTGCGGCGATCGTCGCTCACGCCGTGGCGGGCTGCAGAGTGAGGCGGCGGTCGCGGGCGGCGATGGCCACGGCGACGAAGCGGTCCAGCTCATTCGTTTCGGCGAACAAGCGGGACGGCAGGGAGAGGACGTGACGGCGACAGGCGTGCAACCTGTCGGCCGTCAGTGAGTCGATAAGTGTCAGCAGGGCATCCGGGGAGGCGTCGTCGATGGACCACCCCTGCCCCGTTGCGCTGATCCGGCGGGCGGTTTCTGTGCCGGAAACGGCGATCAGGGGGCAGCCGTGCCAGCCAGCCTCGTAGACGCGGTTGGGCAAGAGCAGATCGGAGTTGCCGCCACGTTGCCAGAGATCCTGCGCCCAGACGACATCGCACTCGGCATAGGCGGCTGGAAGGCCGTGCGGATAATCGTAGGGACCCGTGGCAATGACATTCGGCAGCGCGTTGATGCGCGCGTCGAAATCGGGAAGCGCGTGTCGGTGGACTTTGCCTGTGATGCGCAGCTCGATCTCCGGACGCGCGGTGGCGACCGACAGAAGCAGATCGAGGGATGCGGGACAACGTATCGAACCGATCCAGCCGAGGCGGAGTGGACCGGATCGCGGCGGTCCAGACGGAGGGCGGCTGGCGCCCGAAGGAAGGCAAAGCTTGTTCTCGAGCAGGTGCCACGGGCCGGCGTGGCGCTGAACCGGCCAGAACCAGCGGTGATAGAACGCGGGCGACGACAGGCAGAGGAGGTCCACCCGGCGCAGCGCGGCGCGTTCGGCGGCTCGCGCCAGACGTGCGCGACGGGAGGTGCCCTCGAACAGCCCATGAATGTCGAGGACCTCGTAGACGAGGCTCGCCGCCGGCGCGTGACGCATGAGCGCGCGGCCGAGCGCGAGCATATCGAAGTTTCGTGCGAGGATGATGTCGGCGGCCCGGGCCTCTGCCACGAGGGAGGGCCACGACCGCGCCGACCTCAGCAGTAGGTGCAGGGCGCGTCGGCAAAGCTGGTTCTGAGGGATAGGACCGAGGTCGATGTTGGGCCAGTCGATCTTTGGCGCCGGCCCCTTGCGCAGCGAGGCGGATCGGACGTCATGCCCGCCATCGGCCAGTCCGCGGAGACGGCGGAGTTGGGCCGCATCGCGGAGGTCGGGGACCAGCGCGAGAATACGGGCCATCAGCCGCGCCGCGGGAGGGCCGCCCCGACGGCTGCGCCGGCGTGAAGCAGGCCTCGCAGCAGCCAGAAGTTCCGGCGGGTCGCGAAGGTCACGCCCAGCGCAGCGCGCAGCCCGCAGTAGATGGCCTTCGGGACGGCGGAGGCCACAAGGGCGAGGCGTTCGACCGGGCGGCGTGCACCGATCGCGTGGCTGCGCCCCATGCGGAAGCGGCGCCGGGCGAGCCAGCGGAAGCTGAGGCGGGACGAGGCGACGGGCTCCAGCAACTCGGCTTCGGGGCAGATGGCGAAGCTGGCGCCCCTGCGGGAGAGCTCGAAGAACCAGGCAGTATCCTCACCCCCCGTGGTGCCGAGCGCAGGATCGAAGTCGATGTCCTGCCACGCTGTTCCGGCGAAGCGCACCAGCGCATTGGACGTATGCGCGGTTTGGAGCGTGGCGCCGGCGCGCAGGACAGGACGGTTCGAGTGCAGATCGAGGTCGCGCATCCAGTCGGACGCCTCGGGCGGGTATAGCGCGCGCGCGGGACCCGAGACGACATCGGCGCCGGTGGCACGCGCCGTCGCCATCAGCTGGCAGAGCCAGTCGGGTTGGGCGATCTCGTCGTCGTCAATGAAAGCCAGCCAGTCCGCCCGCAGTGTGCGGGCCGTCGCGAGGCCGGCCGTTCGCGCGACGGAAATGTTGTGCGCCGGGGCGTGCCGATACTTCACCGGCCAGCTGCGCGTTGCCCCACGGATGAGGTCGCGGGCCGACGGGGTACGGTCATTGTCGATGACGACGATGGTGATCTCGCATCCCTCGGGGGCCCTGAGCCGAGAGAGTGACGTGAGGGTGCGCAGGACCGAGTGGCGCCGGTGCGTGCAGAGGCAGACGAGGACGCGCTCGACCATCAGGCCGCATCCTCTTTCGGGCGCGGCCCCACGAGCAGAGTCATCGCGATGCCCCTTCCCGTTCCGAGCAGGAAGCCGATCGCCCAGCCGAAATGGATCGCGCAGAGTGCGGGGCCCGCCCAGAGGCCGTCAGGTCCGATCCGCAGCGCGCTGACTATTGCGGCCCCGGAGACCACAAGAATGTAGAGTGCTGGCCATGCGAGTGCGGGTGGCCAGACCGTCGCAAGGGTCAGCGTGGCGAGCATCAGCAGCAGGTTCACCACCGGTAGCATCTGACGCAGGCGGGGGCGGATGCGGTGCTTGGCGACGGTGGCGGCGCGACCGCGACCGTAGTTGAAATATTGACGGCACAGGCCGCTCAGCCTTGCGCGGGGGTGATAGGTCATGCGGATCGCGCCATCGAGCCAGATGCGCCCGCCAGCCGCGGCGAGGCGGAGGTCGAACTCGGCATCTTCATTCTGGGCGAATGCCGCGTCGTAGCCGCCGATCCGCCGGAACCAGTCGAGGTCCATCGCCGCGTGGTGGCCGTGATCGACGTAGCCGGACGCGGTGCCACCGCGATGGGCGGCGCCGCCCGAGCCAAGGGGCGTGTCGAGGATGAACGCCGCGCCGCGGGCGAAACCGGTCTGGCCGAGCGAGTCCATCGGCACGACGACCGAGGCGCAGTCCCGCTCTCTCAGGCGGTCGACGAGGCGGGAGACGTAGCCCGGTGGATATTCGGCGTGAGCATCACAGCGGACGAGGACAGTGCGCCCGGAGCCGAAGCGCGCGACCGCGCGATTGATCCCGGCCGACTGGACGCGCGCCGGGTTGTGCAGCAGGCGGACCTGCCCGGCGGGACGGCTGTTGGCGATGCGGCTGACGATGTCGCAGGTGCGATCGGTGCTGCCGCCATCCGCGACGATGAGCATTCCGCCACCCGCGGCAGGCGGGATACCAAACACCTGCTCGTCGGCGAGGAGCCGCAGGACGCAGCTTTCTATCGTGTCGGCCTCGTTCAGGGTCGGGATGACGACGAGGACTCGGTCGAGACTGTCAGAGGCTGTCTCCGTCTCGAAGAAGGGATTTGACCCGTCGGGCATGGTTGTCCGCGCTCCTTCCGCCTGTGCAGGGCCGGGGCACGAATGTGCCGGGGGCCGTTGCGACGGGCTTCAGGATAGGGAAACCGGGCCGAATGGGCGGACGTGTTGGGGGACGATCGTCAGGTAGCGGACAGGTGTCGGCCAGCGGGCAAGCCAGGGCGCGACGGAAGGAAATAATACCTTGGAAACAGACACCTACGCGGCATCAAGGTTAACACCTCGGCAACGGCAATGAAGCGAGTGCTGACCGCTGATTAACGGTTCGGCAACGGACCTCAAATGGGCACGCAACTGGTGCGGGCCCCTGGTCTGGGAACAAGAAAAAGCCGCCCGGGAGGGCTCCCGGACGGCTGTCTCAATTCGCTTTGCGAGTCGCCTCAGGCGGCGCGGCCGCGACGCGGCCGGCGGCGCTTGGCGCTGGCCGGTTTGGAGGCCGGTTTCGCAGCCGCGGCGGGCTTCTTGCCGCCACCGCCACTACCACCCCGACGACGCTGACCGCCGCTCGGCCCGCGACGATTGCTGCGCTCGCCCGCGCCACGCTCGGGGCGGGAGCCGCTGGCGACCGGGATCTCGATCTTCATCAGCTTCTCGATCTGGTAGAGCAGATCTCCCTCGTCCGAGGCGCAGAAGGCAATTGCCTCGCCCTCGCGGCCGGCACGGGCGGTGCGGCCGATGCGGTGGACGTAGTTGTCGGCAACCTCGGGCAGGTCGTAGTTCACCACGTAGGAAACGCCGGGAATGTCGATGCCGCGCGCGGCGACATCGGTGGCGACGAGCGTGGTGATCGTGCCATCGCGGAACGCCTTGATGGCGCGGTCACGCTGGCCCTGGCTCTTGTTGCCGTGGATCGAGGCGGCGTTGTAGCCGTCCGCCACGAGGCCCTTCATCAGCTTCTCTGCACCGTGCTTGGTGCGGGCGAAGACGAGGGTCAGGGCGTCGGGGTCGCGGGACAGAACTTCGCGCAGCTTGCTCGGCTTGGCGGGTTTCTCGACGAAGTGCACCGACTGGGTGATCTTGTCGGCGGCCTTGCCGGGGGGCGAGACCTGCACCTTGCGCGGGTTGGTGAGGTAGGCGCTGCTCAGCTCTTCCATCTGCTTGGGCATGGTGGCGGAGAAGAGCATCGTCTGGCGCGGCGTGCCGAGCTTCGGCGCGATGCGGCGCAGCGCGTGGATGAAGCCGAGGTCGAGCATCTGGTCGGCCTCGTCGAGGACGAGGTGCTTCACCGTGCGCAGGTCGACGGAGCCGCGATCCATCAGGTCGATCAGCCGGCCCGGGGTGGCGACGAGGATGTCGGTACCGCGCGACAGCATGTTGATCTGACGGCCGATGGACTGGCCGCCGACGACAGTGACGACACGGATCGGCGTGCCGTCCGTGAGGGTGCGCAGGCTGTCGGCGATCTGGTTCACCAGTTCCCGGGTGGGTGCGAGGATCAGCGCCTTGGCGGTCTTCGGCTCCGGCTTGCCGCGCGCGGCGAGCAGGTGGTCGATCAGCGGCAGCCCGAACGCGAGCGTCTTGCCGGTGCCGGTCTGGGCGAGGCCGAGGATGTCGTGACCTTCGAGCGCCAGCGGAATGGCCTGGTTCTGGATCGGGGTCGGCTCGGAGAAGCCGGTGCGCTTGAGCGCGTCGTTGAGTGCCGGCTGGAGGCCGAGCATATCGAAATCGAACAAGTCTTGTCCTTTCGTCCGCGCAGCCGTTCCAGCGCGCGGCGGAGTCCGGGGCGCGTACATCGCGACCCGTCGAGGGTGGCGCGCGGCCTTCAGTCCAATGCGGGCTTATCCCGCGCGGCCTGGCCGTCGCGTCGAGAACCCTGCGTGATGGGGAACCGGAGATTGGGGGCGCTGGTGGATCGAAAAGCGATCCGGCATGCTCACGCGGCAGCGCAGCGTCAGGAGGCACATGCGCCTCCTGACAGTGCAAGTCAAGCCTTTGTCGGATCAGTCGAGCGCGATCACCTCGTGCGCGCGTTCGGGATCGGGCGGCAGCACGGCGTTCTTGAGCGCCAGGGAATAGGGGTGCTGCGGGTTGTCGAGCACCTCGCGGGCATCGCCCTGCTCGACCACTTCGCCGGACTTCATGATGATGAGCCGGTCGGCGATGTAGTAGGCCGTCGCGAGGTCGTGGGTGATGTAGATGATCGTCACGCCCAGCCGGTCGCGCAGGTCGCGGAACAGGTTCACGATCGACATGCGCAGGCTGGCGTCCACCATCGACACGGGTTCGTCCGCAACGATCAGGTCCGGCTTCGGGATCAGCGCGCGGGCGACCGCGATCCGCTGAAGCTGCCCGCCGGACAGTTCGTGGCTGTAGCGCCCGCGCACCTCCGCGATGGACAGGCCGACCTGCTGCATCGCCTCGTCGGCGATCGCCTCTTCCTCCTTCCGATTCTTTGCCTTGCGGAAGCGGCGGGCGGTCGCGAACAGGTAGGAATCGATGCGGGTCAGCGGGTTGAACGCCTCGAACGGGTTCTGGAAGATCGGCTGCACCCGCGACATGAAGGCGATCCGCTCCTTGTTGCTGCGCTTGTTCGACATGTCCTCGCCATGCACGCGGATGGTGCCCGACGAGGGCTCCTCGCTGCCGAGGATCATGTTGGCGAGCGTCGACTTGCCGCTGCCGGACTGGCCGACGATGGCGAAGACCTCCGGATTGTCGTCGTCGAGGGTGAAGCTGACGTCCCGCACCGCGTGGACGATACGGTTCGAGAACAGCCCGCCGCTGCGAAACTGCTTGGACACGTGGTCGAGTTCGAGAACCTGGGTCATGCGATCTTGGCCTCCCCCGCACGCCAGCAGGCGACGCGGTTTTCTCCGTGGCGCCCCTCAAGCGGTGGCGCCTCCTTGCGGCAGCGGTCGATGGCGAGCGGACAGCGCGGGTGAAAGCGGCAGCCGCTCGGCGGGTCGGCGAGGTTCGGCGGCCGTCCCGGCAGGCTGGTGCGCGCGCTCTTGTCGCCGATCCGCGGCAGGGACGAGATCAGGTGCACCGTGTAGGGGTGCTGCGGATCCCGGAAAAGCTGCGTCGTCGGCCCCTCCTCCACGATGCGTCCGGCATAGACGATGCCGATCCGGTCGGCGATCGTGGCGTGAACGGACATGTCGTGCGTGACGAAGACGATGGAACTGTCCTGCTGGCGCTGGACCTCCTTGATCATCTTCAACACGTCGCGCTGCACGATCACGTCGAGCGCAGTCGTCGGCTCGTCGGCGATGATGAACTCCGGCTTGCAGACGGTGGCGAGCGCGATGGTCGTGCGCTGGCGCATCCCCCCCGACAGCTGGTGCGGGTAGGCATCAAGGATCGCCGGGTCGAGCTGCAGCTTCTTAAGGTGGGTTTCCACCGCCTCCCAGAACTGCGCCTTGGGCATGTTCATGTGACGGTAGGCGAAGTCGAGGAACGACCGCCGCACCCGGCGCACCGGGTTCAGCACGCTCATCGAGCCCTGCATGATGTAGCTCAGGTGGCGCCAGCGCAGCGACTGGTGATTCACCGACTTGTCGTAGATGTCGACCGTCTCACCGCCGAACTGGTAGCGGACCGATCCGTCGACGATCTTGAGCGGCGGCCGGATGGCCCCGGCGATCGCCTTCACCAGCGTCGTCTTGCCGGACCCGGATTCCCCGGCGAGGCCGTAGACCTCCCCCTTGCGGACCCGCAGGGTGGCGCCGTCGACGGCGCGCACCTCGCGGGTGATGCCGTAGCCGTCGACCATGAAGTAGGCCTTGAGATCGTCCACGGTGAGGACGTCGCCCTCGGCCACGGGCCTGTTGCGCATCTCTATCACGCGACACCTCCCATCCGGTCGAGCCGGCTGCGCGGGTCGACATATTCATTGACCGACATCGCAAGCATGAAGAGCCCGAGGAACAGGATCACGATGGAGAGGATCGGGAACGCGATCCACCACCAGATGCCGGAGATGATCGCCTGGTGCTGGTTCGCCCAGTAGATCATGCCGCCGATGCTGGGGCGGTTGATGTCCGTGAAGCCGAGCACCGACAGCGTGACCTCGAGGCTGATCGCCCAGATCAGGTTGTTCATCGCGGTGAAGAACACGATCGGCAGGACGTAAGGCAGATGTTCGCGCACCAGGATGCGCCACGTGCTCATGCCCGAGAAGACGCCGTGGCGCGTGAACTCCCGGCTGCGCAGGCTGAGCGAGACGGAGCGGATCAGCCGGCTGTCATAGGTCCATCCCAGGAGCGCGGCGCAGACGGCGAGCAGCGGCCAGGTCATCTCTTCGCGCAGGACGAAGTAGACCAGCAGCAGGATCGGGATGTTGGGCAGCGCAATGAAGGTGTCGTTGATGGACATGAGGATGCGGTCCGCCCGGCCACCGAGGTAGCCCGACACCATGCCGACCGAGATCGCGATGACCCGGCTCAGGATGGTGACGGTCAGGCCGAAGGCCATGGTGTTCCAGACCGCCTCGGACAGTTGCCAGAGGACATCCTGACCGCGCGAGGTGGTGCCGAACCAGTATTCCGTCGAGGGCGGCATGTCGGGCGGCAGGAGGTAGAGGTTGTAGCCCGGGTAGGGCGTCCAGAAGTGCGCCGAGGCGAACACGAGGACCAGCAGCGTCAGCGTGAAGCCGGCGAGGAACTCGGTGTTGTAGCGCAGAAGGTCGCGGATGACTTTGAACATGTTGGATTATCCCAGCTTCACGCGCGGATCGATGAGCGGATAGAGGATGTCGATCAGCAGGACCGCCACGGCGACGGCGAAGATCGAGATCGTGGTGACGCCGAGCACGAGGCTGTAGTCGCCCCGGTAGATGCCCTGGATCAGCAGCCGGCCCATGCCGGGGTAGTTGAACAGGAACTCCACGATCACGGTGCCGCCGAAGATCTGGCCGAGCTGCATGGCAAGGCCGGTCATCTGGGGCAGCATCGCGTTGCGTGCGACGTACTGGCTGAAGATCGTGCTGCGGCGGACGCCGCCGAGCTCGGCGTAGATGACGTGGTCGTCGGTCACGATGTTGGAGACCAGCGAGCGCATCCCGATGAACCACCCGCCCAGGCCGGCGAGAACCAGCGACAGCGCCGGCAGGAACCCGTGATAGAGAACCGAGCCGATGTAGCTGAGGTTCAGGCCGATATCCATGTTCATCCGGGCGCCGCCCGAGATCGGAAAGATCGGGAAGATGTAGCCCAGCAGGATCAGCAGGATCAGGCCGAGGAAGTAGTGCGGGATCGGGTTGATCGTCATGATCGCCATGCCCAGCACCTTCAGCGCGCGGTTGTGGCGGAAGTAGCCCGCCAGCGCGCCGACCACGTTGCCGATCACGAAGGTGATGAGGATCGAAGTGACCAGCAGCCCGACCGTCCAGGGCGCGGCGTTGGCGATCAGCTTAGAGACGGGGGTCGGGAAGGCGGACAGCGAGGGGCCGAAGTCGGCCCGCAGCACGCGTCCCCAGAAATTCAGGTACTGTTCGAACAGGTTGCCCTGCAGGCCGTAGAGTTCGGCCAGGGCCTCCCGCATCATCTCGACGGCGCGGGGATCGCTGGCGCCGAAGCTCGTAAGCTGGGTCAGCGACTGCTCGACCGGGTCGACCGGTGATAGGTTGGTGATGAGAAACGCCAGCGTCACGCCCGTGAAGATCACGAAGACGAACTGCATGAAACGCTTCAGGATATAGGCTGTCAGACTGCTCATCTCTCGCGTGCCGCCCTGCGCTTTGTGTCCCGGAGGGAGAGGCGGCGCCCCGTGGCGCCGCCTCCCGTTGGTTCAGGTCGTCAGGCCACCGTTACTCGGAGCCTGCGGGCTCCAGCTCGACAACCATGTACCGGATGTTCGACCAGAAGGGGCCGGACGCGGAGTACGGGTCTTCGATGCTCGGGTAGCCAGTCCAGTAGGTCGTGTCGAACGGCGCGAACTTGTTGTAGGCCATCAGCGGGATGAACGGCATCTCGTCGACGGCGAGCTTCAGGTACTCCATGCCGAGTTCGGCGACCCTCGGGCTGTCGAAGGGAACGGTACGGTTCTCCTCGATGATCTCGTCGAGCTGCTCGTTCGCCCAGCGGTTCAGGTTCCGCGGGGGCTGGCTTTCGCCGAGCGGGACGAGGAAGTCCGAGTGGTAGCTTTCGAGGAAGAAGCTCAGGTCGGGATGCCCGCCCCAGGTTTCGACGGTCCAGAAGATCGCCGCCTCGTAGTCCCCCACGTCGAGCCGCTGGGTGTGGGTCGGACCCGCCACCACGACTTCGGTCGGGATGCCGTTCAGGCTCCACTGCTGGGCGATGATCGTGCCGGCACGGGCCAGCGTCGGGATGTTGTCGCCCTCGACCTGGAGCTTCATCTCGAACGGCTCGCCGTCGGGCGTGAGCCATCCGTCACCCTGCTCGGTGAAGCCGGCGGAGCGCAGAAGCTGGGCTGCTGCCTCCGGATCCTGCTGCCACCAGCCGAAGCCGAACATCTCCTTGCGGAGTTCCGGGTCCTCGGGGATCGAGTCGCCCCACTGCGGCCCGACGAGCTCGGCGATCTGCTGGGCGATGTCGGGGTTGTAGGGCTGGACTGTGCCTTCGCCGGTGTCGAGTTCGTAGTCGGCGAGCCAATCCTGCATCGGTTCGTAGTAGTCCGGGATCGCCGAGCCGGTAGGCGGCACGGACAGCGCCGCGATGTTGGCCGCGCCCCGGTAGGAGCCCATGGAAACCGCCCGGATGTCGATGAGCAGCGCGAGCGCCCAGCGCACCTTGGGATCGGACAGCTTGTCGAGCTGGTTGTTCAGCAGCACCGACGGCAGCGTCGGGTCGGGGTGCGCGAACGGGAAGCCGGGGAGCCACTGGGTCGTGCTGTCGGCGGCGTCGCGGGCGATCGTGAACATCCCCTCGGGCGCGATATCGTTGATGACGTCGAGGTTGTGGTTCAACTGTTCGATGACCCGGGCGTCCGGGTTACCGGCGGTGCGGTAGACCACGTACTTGACGGCCGGGGCCTCATCCAGCGTCATGCCGATCGACGTGCGCTCCCAGTCGTCGCGGAGCCGCCAGATCGCCCACTGCCCGTTCGAGTCGTAGTTCTCGAGCACGTAGGCCGAGAGCGACACGGGCGGGTTGAACGTATGGCTGAGCGGATCCTCGACATCGGCGAAGACGTGCTCGGGCATGATCCACGCCGCGTTCCAGCGCACGGTAAAGAGCGTGTGGAAGCGCGAGTTCGGCGCCTTGAGGTTGAAGACGACGGTGTGGTCGTCCGTGGCCTCGACCGACTCCACGTTGATGGTGAACGGCGCCGACCAGTTCATGCCGGGGTTGTCGATCTGGGTCTGAACCGTGAAGACGAGGTCGTCGGCCGTGAAGGGCTCGCCGTCACTCCAGAAGATGCCGTCCTTCAGTTCGACCGTCATCTGGGTGAAGTCGTCGTTGTACTGCGGGCGCGACGCGGCGAGCGCGTTCTGCCAGGCACTGTCCCCCGACCCTTCCGGGTTGATGAACCAGAGCGTGTCGGCCGACAGCTGCTGGTTCCCGTTCGGGTTGGCGCCGCCACCGGGCGCCCAGAGGTTGAACCAGTCCGCGTTCTGCGCCGCCGGGCCCTGGATGATCAGGGTTTCTTCCCGTGGCAGACCGGCGATGAAGTCTTGCGCGGCAACGGGTGCGGCCCATGCCAGGGCCCCGATTGTCGCCAATAGCAACCTGCGAAGTCTCATGTTTCCTCCCTAAAGGCCCCCTCCCTGCATGGTCCGCAGCGACCGGCCTCCTCCTTTGGTGCGTGCGAAGCGTGTCTCGCAGGGCATTTATTGACAATACATTGCGTTCAGACAACGGATTTTATGAGCCATTCAGACTAGACGCTTGTTTTTGCTTATAAGAAATTTTTCAGCACTGTTAACAATGCATGTGATTGTTGACAATGTTGGTCGTCTCGTCGAAGAACAAACGGACGCCGCCCGGAAGTCGCGGCACCACGGGAATCGCGCGCTCCGAGGAACGGGCCGCACCAAGGAGGAGGACATCTCATGCCCGGACAGGGACAGGTCACGATGCAGGTGGACGCGAGCTCGAAGCAGGGCAGCTACCACCCGATGTGGAACTGGTTTGGCTACGACGAGCCGAACTATACCTACACAGACGACGGCAAGAAGCTGTTGCGCGATCTCGCCGCCGCGTCGGGCACCGCGCCGCACATCCGGACGCACAACCTGCTGACCTCCGGTGACGGCGAAGCCTCGCTGAAGTGGGGCTCCACCAACGCCTATACCGAAGATGCCGATGGCAACCCGGTCTACGACTGGACGATCATGGACCGGATCTTCGACGCCTACGTCGAAGCGAACACCACGCCCTTCGTGCAGGTCGCCTTCACGCCGGAGGCGCTGTCCGACGATCCCGGCCCCTACCGCCACTCGTGGTCGTTGGAAGACACCTATTCGACCATCATGACAGGCTGGGCCGCCCCGCCGAACGACCTCGACAAGTGGTATGGCCTCGTGAAGGCGTGGGCCGAGCACTTGGTCGAGCGTTACGGCCGCGAGAAAGTCGTGACCTGGCCGTGGGAATGCTGGAACGAGCCGGACGGTCACTACTGGAAAGGCACGATCCCGGAATATTGCGAGATGTTCGCCGCCACGGTTCGCGCGGTAAAGGACGTGCTGCCCGAAGCGCGGGTCGGCGGGCCGCACACCTGCGGCGCGCACGACAACCCCAAGGCGCAGACCTTCCTGCGCGGCGTGCTCGACTACGTGACCGAGCACGAGGTGCCGATCGACTTCATCGCCTTCCACGCCAAGGGCCAGCCCAAGCTGAAGGACGGCGAAGTGCGGATGGGCGTCGCGAAGCACCTGCTCGACATTCGCGGCAACCTCGAGATCATCGCCGAGTATCCGCCGCTCGCGAAGCTGCCGGTCATCATCGGCGAATCCGATCCCGAGGGCTGCGCCGCCTGTTCCGCCCGCGTTCATCCGCAGAACGCCTACCGCAACGGGCCGCTCTACGGTGTCTACGTGGTCGAGAGCATGATGCGCACCTACGAGTTGTCGCGGAATTCCGGCATCCATATCGAGGGCGCGGTGACGTGGGCCTTCATGTTCGATGGCCAGCCGTGGTTCGACGGCTTCCGCGATCTCGCCACCAATGGTGTCTGCAAGGCGGTGCTGAACGCGTTCCGGCTCATGGGCAAGCTCGACGGCGACTGGATCGCGGCGGAGAGTGACGGCGCGCTGCCGCTCGATCAGATCCTCGACCAGGGGGTGCGCCGGGCGCCGGACCTGAACTGCGTCGCGACGCGCGACGACACGGGCGTCAGCGTCCTGTTCTGGAACTACCACGATGACAATGTGGTCAACGACGGCGACACCGCCGAAATCACGCTCGACCTCTCGGGCCTGCCGGATGGCACCCTGACGCTGCGCGAGTTCCGGATGGACGCGGACCACGGCAACGCCTTCGGCGTGTGGCAGGACATGGGATCGCCGCAGGATCCGTCGGCCGAACAGCTGGAGAAGCTCCACGCTGCGTCCGAACTGCCGGTCATCGCCGAGGCGAGCGAGACTGCGCACAGCGGCAAGCTGACATACGGAACCTCCCTCCCGCGGCAGGGGGTCGGTCTCTTGCGGATCGACTTCTGAAGCGGGCCGACGGGGCCGGGCGGTCAGTCCCGGCCCCGTCCGGAGGTTCACGGCCAGTTGCGCCCGGGCGCGGCAACCGGCACAGATAACCCATGAAGGACGGCAAGATGGCGAAGGATCTCGGCAACGAGGAAGAGGCGGTCGCGCGCGCGATCGAACACGACATCATCTTCGGCCGCCTCGGACCCGGTGAACGCCTGCGGGAAGAGACGATTTCCCGGGAGAAGGACGCCTCGCGCCACCACGTGCGGCAGGCGCTGATGATCCTCGAGAGATCGGGGATCGTCTCGCGCGAGCGGAACAAGGGGGCCCATGTCCGCGCCTATTCCGCCGACGAGGTCCGCCAGCTTTACGACGTACGCGAGATGCTGACCCGGCAGGCCGCGCTCAAGATCGACCTGCCCGCCAGCGCCACCGACATCGCCGAGATGCAGGCGCTCCAGGCGCGGTACGAAGCGGCGATCGAAAGCAACACGCTGCCCGAGATCCACGCGACGAACGATGCCTTCCACGTCGGGTTCTTCTCGCTTTGCCGGAACCCATACCTCGTCAACATGCTGAAGCGGGCGATGGACATGACCTATGTCATCCGCGCCGCGAACATGGGCAATCCGGACCAGCTCGCCTCGGCCCGGGCGGAGCACCGGGCGATGATCGCGCTGCTTGCGGGGACGGATTCCTGGGCCCTGTCAGAACTTTGCGTTCAGCACCTCCGGCCCAGCAAGAGCCACTACCTCAAGCGGCTCGAGGCGGAGGAGAGTGAAAGCCGGACATCGCGTAGGCCTGCTCGACAAGCGCAAGAGACCTGAGATTGTCTTCGACCTGGGCGCGGAAATGATCGGCCCCCTGCCCTGTCGCGACCGCCTCCACGAAGGCCGCGATCGCGTCACGATAGGCAGCCGTGTAGTTCGCGGCGAGGTCGGGGCGATCCTCGGCAAGCGTCTCGTCCCTACGGAACAGGGTCAGGCGGTCGCCCTCGAGCCGGATCGCGCCGTCAGTGCCCTGGAGTTCCAGCTCGTCCGACAGGCCACCGGGTTGCCCGTGCGTGCGGAAGTCGCCGATCAGCGTGACGGCGGCGCCCGAGTTGGTCCGCAGCAACATGGTCGCGCGGTCCTCGCCCTGCAATTCGGCGGTGTCGTTGCCAAGGACTGCGGCCAGCAGCTCCATCTCACCGACGATGGAGCGCACGGTATCCACATGGTGGATCAGCACTTCCATCAGCAGCATCCGCGACAGGCCCGCCAGCATAGGCTGCCGTGTCAGTGCGGGCAGCGCGCCGGTTTCGTCCGGCAGGAAGCCCGAGGTGCGCGCCAGCAGCGTCGCCTGGCGGAGCCGGCCGATCCGACCTTCGGCGACCCACTCGCGAATCCGGGCGAAATGGGGGCGGTAGCGCCAGTTCTCGTGAACCATAAGCCGTGCGTCGTGTGGAAGCCGGTCGACCAGCGCACGCGCTTCCTCCCACGTGGGGGCCAGCGGTTTCTGACAGAGCACAGGAAGGCCGGCGGCGACCGCACGCTCAACCGAGGCCGCGTGGTGTTCGCGCGGATTGGCGACGTCGACCGCGTCGACCTCGACCGCCGCCAGCATCTCGGCATCCGAGGCGAAGGTCCGTGGCACGCCCCAGCGCTCTGCACGGTCTGCCCGGACGGTCGGATCGGGATCGGCGAGGGCCGTCACCTCGACCCGGTCTCCGAGCTCGCCATAGGCGCGAAGGTGATGTTCAGTGACCCATCCGGCCCCGACGAGGGCGATCCGCAGCGGCTGCATTGGCGACAATTCCCTTTATCATTGTCAACACAATCCTGCTATTTTGCCCGTATGCAGAAATCAACTGGTCATTTTGTTGACAAAACCAAAGTGAGCCGACAATCTTGAGGCAAGACACGGAGGGAGGAGATACCATGCATTGCACCGGCCTGTGGCCCCCGGCGGCAACCCCGTTCCGCGCCGACCTGAGCGTCGACACGGCGGCTTTGGTGCGCCACTGCGAGACGCTTCTGGCGGATGGCGCGAGCGGCCTCGCCCCCCTCGGCACGACGAGCGAGGCCAACAGCCTGACGCTGGAGGAACGCCGCGAGGTGCTCGACGCGCTTCTCGCCGCGATCCCGGCGAAGAAGCTGATGCCGGGCACCGGCGCGTGCGCCCTTGGCGATGCGATTGCGCTCAGCGGCCATGCCGCACGCGCAGGCTGCGCAGGTGTGCTCCTGCTGCCGCCGTTCTTCTACAAGGGCGTCGGCGATGACGGGCTGTACGAGTACGTCGCGCGGGTGATCGACGGCGTGTCCGACGACCGGCTGCGCGTCTATCTCTACCATATTCCGCAGATGGCGGGTGTCGGCTGGTCGCTCGACCTGATCGCGCGGCTGCGCACGGATTTTCCCGACATCGTGGTGGGGCTCAAGGACAGTTCGGGCGACTGGGACAACACGAGCGCGATCATCGAGGCGAACCCCGGCTTCGCCGTCTTCCCCGCGAACGAGGCGCACCTGTCTGACGCCATTCCGCTCGGCGCGGCAGGCTGCATCTCGGCCACCGCGAACGTGAACGCAGGAGGTATTTCCAGCCTGATCGCGGCGTTGCAGTCGGGCAAGGACGCGACCGAGTTGCAGAAGGACGCGACGCACAAGCGGCTGGCCGTCACCGCCGGGCCGCTGATCCCGGGGATCAAGGCACTGCTGGGCCTGAGCTATAGCGATGCCGACTGGTCCATTGTCCGGCCACCGCTGACGGCGATGGGGCGCGCGGATGCCGAGGCGCTCCAAGCCAAGATGTCGACCGAAGCGATGACCTCGTGATGAGCGGCAAGGGAACGGGACTGGCCGGACGGCTCACGGCCTACGGCGACGAGGGCTTCGCGAAGTTCCTGCGCGAGACCTTCCTGCTGGCGCGGGGCTACGGGGCCGACGACCTCGACCGGCCGGTGGTGGCGATCTGCGACACAGGATCGGACTTCAACCCCTGCCACGCCACCGCGCCGCAACTGGTCGAGGCGATCTCGCGCGGGGTGTCGATGGCCGGCGGGCTGCCGCTGGTCTTTCCGACGATCTCCCTCCACGAGAGCTTTGCCCATCCGACCTCGATGTTCCTGCGCAACCTCATGTCGATGGACACCGAGGAGATGCTGAAGGCGCTGCCGCTCGATTCCGCGGTGCTGATCGGCGGCTGCGACAAGACGATCCCGGCACAATTGATGGGCGCGATCAGTGCCGACGTGCCGACCCTGTCGGTCACGGTGGGGCCGATGCTGACCGGCAGCAATGAGGGCACGCGGCTTGGGGCCTGTACAGATTGCCGGCGGCTCTGGACGGAGCATCGCGCGGGCGCGATGAGCGACACTGAACTGCGCACCGCGCAGTCGCAGCTGATGGCGTCGCACGGCACCTGCATGGTGATGGGCACCGCCAGCACGATGGCCTGCATCGCCGAGACGCTGGGCTTCATGCTTCCCGGGGGCGCAAGCATCCCGGCTGTCCATTCCGAGCGTCTGCGCCATGCCGAGGCCTCTGGCCGCCGCGCGGTCGAGATGGCGCGCGGCGCAGGGCCCCTGCCCTCTTCCCTCGTCACCAAGGCCAGCGCGCGCAACGCGGCGGTGGCGCTCCAGGCGCTTGGCGGGTCCACCAACGTGACGATCCACCTCGCCGCGATCCTCGGCCGCGCCGGGGTGACGCTGGATCTCGAGGAATTGGACGAGATCGGGCGCAAGACGCCAATCCTCTGCGATCTGAAGCCGGTCGGGCGGCTCTACATGCAGGACTTCCACGCGGCGGGCGGCTTCCCTGCCCTGCTGCGCGAGCTGGCCGAGGCCGGGCATTTCGACGCCGACACGACGAGCGCCGACGGGCGGCAATGGTCCGAAGTGCTGGACGACTGGCCAGCGTGGAGCGACACGACCATCATCCGCAAGGCCGCCGACCCGGTGGTCGAAGGCAGCGCGATCGCGGTGCTGCGCGGCAGCCTCGTCCCCGGCGGGGCGATCCTGAAACAGGCCGCGATGAGTGCGCATCTGCGACAGCACGAAGGGCCTGCACTGGTGTTCGACGGGCTGGAGGATCTGGCTGCCCGCATCGACGATCCCGATCTCGAGGTGACGCCCGACCACGTGCTGGTGCTGCGCAACATCGGCCCCGTCGGCGCGCCGGGCATGCCGGAAGCAGGGTCGATCCCGATCCCGCTGAAGCTGGCCCGCGAGGGGGTGCGCGACATGGTGCGGATCTCGGACGCCCGGATGTCCGGCACTGCATATGGTGCGGTTGTCCTGCACGCGTCGCCGGAAGCCGCCGTCGGTGGACCTCTGGCGCTGGTCCGGGACGGCGACCGCATCCGGCTCGATACGGAGGCGCGGATGCTCGACCTGTTGGTCGACGAGGATGAACTGGAGCGGCGGCGCGCCGAATGGTCTGCGCCCGAGGTGCCCGCGCGGGGCTATGCCAAGCTGTTCGTCGAGAGCGTCCAGCAGGCCGAGCATGGCTGCGACTTCGATTTCCTCGTCGGCACGGACGGCGCTCGGGATGAGTGACACCGGCTGGGACTGTCATGTCCACGTGATCGGCGACCGGCGGCAGTTTCCCTTGTCGCCGACGCGCGGCTACGAACCGCCGCACGCCCCGCTCGATGACCTTCTCGGCCACCTTGACAGGCTGTCGATCGCGCGCGCCGTGATCGTCCACCCGAGCGTCTACGGCTTCGACAATTCCTGCCTGATCAACGCCTTGGTCGGATCGAACGGGCGCTGTCGGGGGATCGCCGTGCCGGACCCGGAGAGCACACAGGACGATCTGTCAGTGATGGACCGCGCCGGCGTGCGGGGGCTGCGGTGCAACCTGGTCAATCCGGGCGGGCTGACGCTCGACCAGACACGGGGCTGGTGGGACTGGATGCGAGGGGCCGGATGGCACCTTCAGTTGCAGATCGACGCCACGAAGACCGACATTGCTTCGCTGCTGAATGAGCCGGGACTACCGCCGGTCGTAATCGACCATATGGGCTATCCGCCGCGCGGCACCGGTCCCGAGGGGATCGCCCCCTTGGTCGATGCCGTGAAACAGGGCCGTGTCCACGTGAAACTGTCGGCGCCCTATCGGATCTCCGCCGAGCCCGCACCACATCGGGACGCGTTGGCGCTCGCTGCCGCATTGCTCGACGCGGACCCCGAACGGTGCCTTTTCGCGACGGACTGGCCGCACACCGAACTGGCGGAGCCGCCGATGCCGGACGCAGACTGGCTCTCCGAAATCCGGACGCTGGCCGGCGACCGATGGCAAGCGATGCAGAATGCCGCCGAGGCGCTCTACGGCCGCTAGATCCGTTCCCCTTCGTCGAGGGCTTTCAGGATCTCGGCGGCGGAGGACAAAGCCCCGTCTCGCTTCTCCTCCGACATCCGCTCCCACGTTCGATACATCTGGGCCATCCGGGGGTTTCCGTCGAACTGGTCGCGGTTGCGGTGCAGGAAATCCCAGTAGAGCGGGTTGAACGGACAGGCCCCCTCGCCGTGGCGTGTCTTCACGTCGTAGACGCAGCCGCGGCAGTAATCCGACATCTTGTCGATGTAGTTGCCCGAGGCCGCATAGGGCTTCGACCCGACGAGCCCGCCGTCGGCGAACTGGCTCATCCCGATCACGTTCGGCGCCTCGACCCATTCATAGGCATCGGCGTAAATTTCGAGGTACCATTCGTGAACCTGATGCGGGTCGATACCGGCGAGGAGCGCGAACGTGCCAGTGACCATCAGGCGCTGGATGTGGTGGGCATAGGCCTCCTCCAGCGTCTGGCCGATGGCGGCGGACATGCAGGCCATGTCGGTCTCCGCCGTCCAGTAGAAGCCGGGCAAGTCGCGCTTTGCCTTCAGATGGTTGCGCGACGTGTAGTCCGGCCCTTCGAGGTCGTAGATACCGCGCACGAATTCGCGCCAGCCGAGGATCTGGCGGATGTAACCCTCGGTGGCGTTCAGGGGGGCGTTGCCGTCGCGGTATTGCGCTTGCGCCTGTTCGCAGATCTCCAGCGGGTCGAGGAAGCCGACGTTCATGTAGATCGACAGGATCGAATGGTACAGGAACGGCTCGTCCTGCAGCATCGCGTCCTGGTAGTCACCGAATGAGGGCAGCGCCTCCTTCATGAACTTGGACGCGGCGCGCTTCGCCGCGGTCGCGTCGGTTGCGAACCAGAAGGGGCGCAGGGTGCCGGGGTTGTCCGCGAATTCGCGCTCCACGAGGTCGAGCACCTCTTCCGTCACCGCGTCCGGTTCATGCTTCATGGGCGCGGGCATCAGCAGGTCGCGTTTGGCGGGCTTGCGGTTCTCCTTGTCATAGTTCCATTCGCCGCCCTCAGGGTCGTCGCCGTCCATCAACAGGCCGGTCTTGCGGCGCATCTCGCGATAGAAGAACTCCATCCGCAGGCTCTTTCGACCCTCGGCCCAGTCTCGGAACATGCCCTGAGGCGTGATGAAGCGGTCGTCCGGCAGCGTCTCGATCGACAGCGGACAATCGTCCAGCGCCTGCCGCAGCCGCCATTCGCCGCATATCGTCGCGATGACGCCATCGGCGTCGTATTCCTTGTGGCGGCGCATCAACTCGCCGCAGATCGAACGCGCGGTGTCCGCGTCGTCGTACCGGCCGTAGGCGACGGTCCAGCCATCCTCTTCCAGCGCGGCGGCGAACTTGCGCATGGAAGCAAAGATCAGGGCGATCTTCTTCTTGTGGTGATTGACGTAGGTCGCCTCGTCCCGGACCTCGGCCATCACGACGACGTCGCGCGTCCGATCGCCCTCGCGCAGGGCAGAGAGCGTCGGTGTCAGCTGATCGCCGAGCACCAGGATCAGACGCGGTGCTACCATTCGATGCGACTTCCGTCCCATGCGAAGAAGCCGCCGGTGTCTTCGGGCCTGCGGTCGGCGATGACCTTCAGCAGGTTCCGGGCCGCCTCGTCCGGTGTGACGGAGGGATGACGGCCGAGGTACTTCTCGGTCAGCGGTGTCGCCACGGTGCCCGGATGCAGGGCCAGCACGATGGCTTCGGGGCGCTTGCGCGCGATCTCGACGGAGGCCGAACGCACGATCTGGTTCAGCGCAGCCTTCGAGGCGCGGTAGCCGTACCAGCCCCCCAACCGGTTGTCGCCGATGGAACCGACGCGGGCGGAGAGCGTCGCGAACACTGCCCTGCCCTCGCGCGCCAGCTTCGGGGCGAAATGCTTGAGCAACAGCGCGGGGCCGATCGTGTTGACGGCGAACTGCCGCGCCATCGCCTCGGGGTCGATGTCGTCGAGCGATTTCTCCGGGCCCTGCCCGTCGATCTCGAGCGCGCCTGTCACGTCGAGGATCAGCTCGAACGGGCCCTCGATCCGGTCGGCCGCGTCACGGATCGACGCCTCGTCCGTGAGATCGAGCCCGTCCTGCGAGCGGCTGAGCGTTGTGAGGTCCGCCTCGCCGAGCGCCTCGACCAGCGCGGACCCGATGCCCCCACTCGCGCCGATCAGCAGGGTTTTTCCAATGTCTGTCGTCATGTGGCGGAGTTAGTCCGCCGCGCGGGGGCTTCCAATTAGAGCGGACGAATTCAGGCTCCCTTGGAGCTGATCGCGCCACCCCTCAGGCACTGCGCACCGCCTCCAACTCCATCGACGCGGTGGCGCTGTCGTCTTCAGCGGTGAAGAGCGGCAGGCGAAGCAGGAAGGTGCTCCCCTGTCCCAGCTTGCTGACGACAGAGACGGAGCCGTCCTGCAGGGATGCGAGCTCCTTGGCGATGCTCAGGCCGAGGCCCGTGCCGCCGGCCTTGCGGGTGGCCGTGCTGTCGACCTGATGGAACGGCTCGAAGATCCGGTCCAGCTCGTTCGAGGCGATGCCGGGACCGTCATCGGTCACTGCGATGTCGACGTGGGAGTCGGTCGTGGTCATTACGACCGACACCACGCCGCTTTCGGAGAACTTCACGGCGTTGCCGACGAGATTGAACAGGATCTGCTGGCTGCGATGCGTGTCGGCAAGCAAGGTGCAGTCCGCAAGCTGGACCTGCAGGTCGATACCCTTCTGCGCGGCGACGCTTTCCATCTGGTCGGTCACCGTCGACACCATCCGGGCGCCGTCGCAGGCTTCGAGGTCCATCGCCAGCGTGCCGGACGACAGTTTGGAGAAGTCCAGCATCTCGTTGATGAGGAACAGGAGATGCCGGCCCGATTGATCGATCCGCATCATGCGGGCAGCGACGTCGTCGAACAGACCTTCGACCTGATCGCCCGACTGCCGCCAGACGATCTCGTTCCGCTTGAGCGCGGTCACGAGTTGCCGCGCCTTCGAGGATTCCGCGAACTTCATGCCGAGGCCCGAGTAGCCGAGAATGACGGTGAGCGGCGTCCTGAGCTCGTGGCTCAGCACGTTCATGAAGTCGGTCTTCGCCTTGTTCGCGCTTTCGGCCGCCTCCTGCGCCTGCTTGACGGCGGTGACATCAACCCGGATGCCGACAAGCATGCCATCCTCGGAGCGGCTTTCGGAGACGTGATACCAGCGCCCGTTGGAGAGCTGCTGTTCGAAATCGGAATTCTCGGACAGGTGGGCCTTCATGCGCCGCTCGAACCATTCTTCCTCGCGGCCCACGGCCTCGGGATACTGGCCGACCGAGAGGCCGTGGCGCAAGATGTCCTCGAACCGGACACCGGGGCGGATCACGTCCCGGCATTTGTCGTACATGCGGTAGAAGCTGCTGTTGTAGACGACGAGCCGGTCTTCGGCGTCATACATCGCGAAGCCGCCATCCAGCGCCTCGATCGCGCGGCTGAGCTTGGCCTGCGCCAGTTGGCGGGTCCGGCCGAGATGCAGGATGTACCATGTCGCGGCCAGCGCCAGGAGGCAGGTCATCAGGATGACGAGATTGTTCGGCTCGACGGGCGAATTGCTGGCCCAGCCGCCCTTGGGCGTCGCCAGCATTGACCATGCGCTGCCCGCGTAGTCGAAGTCGATCTGAACTGGGTCTTGAAGGGAGGACGCGGCGCTGTTGCCGAACAGGCGCAGACGCAAGCCATCCTGATCGGGCTGGCCGATGACGACGATGTCATAGTTCTCGAAGCTCGCGTCGAGGCCGGACGCCTCGAAAGCCGCCGTATGATCCAGGACGATCGAGATGATGCCCCAGAGCTGCCGTTCGCCGTCGGCCCCGTCCAGAAAGACGGCCTGGCGGAGGATGGAGCCGACATTGCCCTGCACGAGCGAGATCGGCCCGAAAAGCCGGGTCTCCCCGGAATCGATCGTCTCGAGCACACCGGGATACTGCTGGGCGCTCGTGGTATAGTCGAAGCCGCGGACCGCCTCGTTGCCCTCGACCGGGTAGAACATGTCTACCCGGAGGTCCGGCGCGAGCGCGATGTTGACGATACTCTCGTCGCCCTGGCGCAGCAGCGCGCCGAGGTCGTCGACGTCGTCTTGCGTGAAATCCGGATTCTCGCGGACGGCGGCGATGAACTGGGCAAGGATGACGACCTTGTCGAAGATGCTCTCCTCGATCTGCTCGCGGACTCCGATCATCTCCTGCGTCGTCGCGAGGCGCTGCTGTTGCAGCTCCTCCTGGTGGGACAGGCTGGAGAGCTTGAGGCCGACGAGGCAGACGATCACGGTCGCCGTCGCCATCAGGGCGAACAAATCGCGCGTGAACAGCCATTCGACCCAGGCAAGAAGCCGGCGCGCGCCTGTCGGCCGAGGGTGTTTACGCGTCACAAGGGTTACCTTTCACCTGTTCCGTCCGGGCTTCTTCAGACCCGAGCCGCGTTAAGATTTCATGCCGATTGATGGCCACCGTGGCGCAAGGATCTGTTCTTTTCTTGGCAGTGCGAGCGAAATTGTGCCTTTTCGATGCATCTTTCGCTGCAGTGGCACGATCGCGCTACAGTTGCAGGCTAAGACAGATCCTCGCGCCGCCCCTACGTCCCGATGAAGTCCGAGCGGCGTTCGAGGAGGGCGGCGCAGAGGTAGTCGACGAACAGGCGGATGCGGCGGACACGGCGGAGGTCGGAGTGGAGGAGCACCCAGATCGACCGCCGCTCGTCGAGGACCGTGCCCGGCAGGCGCTGGAGTTCCGGGAAACGGGTCTGCACCCATGCCGCCAGAAGCGCCATGCCGGCCCCGGCGCGAGCGAGGTGGAGGTGCATCTCCGGGTCGGGGATGGAGTGGCGGATGCGGGCCTCGGGGAACGGAGAATTCTGGATGATGGACAAGAGCTCCGGCACCGGGCCGTATCCGATCCAGTCCAGTCCACTGCCTCTTGGACCCGCCTTCGGCAGCATTCGGTCGATGTAGTCCCGGGAAGCAAAGATGCCGATCGACGCGGGGAAGAGCTTTCGGCCGACGACATCCTCGTCAACCTCAGCGACGCTGCGGACAGAGACGTCGGTTTCCAGCCGGGAGATGGAGTCGATCCCGTAGGACAGCTGAAGTTCGATCTCGATTTCGGGATAGAGCGCCGCGAAGTCGGCGAGCACCGGGGCGAGCATGAAATGCGCGGTCATCGGATCGGCAGAGAGCCGGATCAGGCCGGAGGCCTCCCGATCGAGCCCCTGAACGGCGTTGAAGCCCTGCAGCAGCGATTGCTCCGCCTCGAGCGCCTGGGGCAGAAGCGTGCGCCCGGCGGCGGTCAGGTGAAAGCCGTCGGCGCCGCGGCGGAACAGCTGCACGCCGAGTTGCGCCTCGAGCGCTTCGATCTGGCGGCGGACCGTCGCATGGGTCGCGCCCTGCTGGTCTGCGGCCGCACGAAGCGAACCGTGGCGCGCCACGGCGAGGAACGCGGGGAGAGATTTCCAATCCATCATGGGTGGAACATTTTCGATCCACTATGGGCCATTTCTGGCAATTCTCGTAAATTTTGTGATCCGCTATGTCAGCCTCGTCAACCCGAGAAAGGACGAAGACGATGCAGCACGAGACCCAGACCCTGAAAGCTTGGAAAGTCACCCGCTACGGCGGTCCCGAGATCCTCGCCCCCGTCACCCTTCCGATGCCGACACCAGGCGCGTCCGAGGTCCTGATCCGCGTCCGGGCCTCTGCCGTCAGCCGGGCCGACGGGCTGATGCGGGCGGGGCTGCCGCGGTTCGCGCGGCTCTTCCTCGGGCTCCGCCGCCCGCGTCACGATCTCGTCGGCACCTGTCTCTCCGGCGAGGTGGTCGCCGTTGGCGCGGCCGTCAGCCGGTTCTCCGTCGGGGACGTGGTCTATGGCATGTCGGGTCTGAGCTTCGCCGCCAACGCGACGCATATCGTCATGCCGGAGGACGGGGTGCTGATGCACAAGCCCGACACGCTGAGCCACGAGGAAGCCGCGGTGATGAGTGACGGCGCTGTTACGTCATTCAACTTCCTGACGGAGATCGCGCAGCTGCGCCGGGGTGAGAAGGTGCTCATCCTCGGCGCCGCCGGCAGCGTCGGTTCCGCCGCCGTTCAGATCGCAGCCGCTATGGGGGCCGAGGTTTCGGGCACCTGCAGCGCGCGGAATGCCGGGCTGATCGCATCCCTCGGGGCGACGCGTGTCATCGACTACGCCACGGAGGATTTCACCCGGGCGGCAGAGCGTTACGACGTGATCTACGACACGCTCGGCGTCAGCTCATACCGGCAGGCGAAAAGAGCGCTCACGCCGGATGGGCGCTATGTCTGCCCGGTTCTGGACGTCGTGCTGTTGGTTGCCGTGCTGCGCACGATGCGCTCGACAGCCCGAAAGGCGCGGTTCTCCGCCACCGGTATGCTCAAGTCCGACAGGCTGCGGGCGATGCACCGTCAGCTTCTCGACCTCGTCGAAGCGGACAAGTTCGCGCCGGTGATGGACCGGACCTATCCGCTGGACGAACTCGTCGAGGCACATCGCTACGTCGACGGCGGACACAAGCAGGGGAACGTGGTGGTGGTGTAAAGGCCTTCATCTCAGGCCTTGCAATGTAAAACGATCGTTTTACCTGTTGCTCAGGACCCGCCAAGGAGGCCGAGATGGACAAGACCGCCACCCTTATCACTGCAGCCGAAAAGCTCTTCGATCGGCACGGATACATGGCGACCGGCATGGACCGGCTGACCGAAGCCGCGCAGATGTCGAGCCGGACACTCTACAAGCACGCCGGCAGCAAGGCGGAGCTCATGGCAACGGTGCTTCGGGAGCGCGACAGGCGATTCATGGCGCAGCTTGACGTAGCGAGTGTCGATGCGCTGTTCGCCGCGCTGGCCGACTGGATCGAGACAGAGGGCGCGCGAGGCTGCTTCTTCCTCCGCTCTCGCGCGGAGACGGGCGGTGACACGCCGGAAATCGCGGACGCCGTGGCGGCGCACAAGACCACGTTCCGCCACCGGGTGGGAGAGATCGTGTCGGCCGAGCTTGGCCGGGACGATCCCGATCTGACAGAGCAGATCATCGTCCTGATCGAGGGTGCGACCCATGCCGCGGTCTATCGCGGTGCGGTATCGGTGAGGGCCGCGCGGGCCGCGGCCGCAGTCCTGATGGATGGAGCACGGACATGAGTCCCGCCATCCGGATCGGAACCGTCGGCTTCGGCCTCATCGCCGTCTGTTACGGCTTCGCCCGCTTCGCGTTCGGCCTGTTCCTGCCGCAGATCGACGCCGAACTCGGGCTCGGTCCGGCGCTCAGCGGCATCATCTCCGGCGGGGCTTTCGCCGGCTATTGCGTCACCATACTCCTCTCCGCCGCACTGACCGAACGGATCGGGGCCCGGCCTGTGGCTGTGAGCGCGGCCCTCGTCGCGGCCGTTGGCATGGCGGGGATCGCGCTCGCGCCGACGCCGCTGACCCTCGCAGTCGCGGTGGTGGTGGCGGGATCGAGCACCGGCCTCGCCTCTCCGCCCATGGCGGCAGCCGTCGCGGGCGCGGTGGCGAAGGGCCGGCAGGACCTGACGAACACCGTCATCAATGCGGGCACCAGCGCGGGGGTCGCCCTGTCGGGGCCGATCGCGCTTGCCATCGCGGGGCAGTGGCGGCTGGCGTTCGGAGCCTTCGCGGTTGTCGCACTTGTGCTGGCCGTCGCCGCCGCGCGCTTGCTCCCGGGCGCACGCGGGGAGACCGGCGCTGCGGGCCTGCCGCATCTGTCGGGCGCGGTGCAGCGCCTGATTGCGGCGTCGTTCCTGATGGGCGCGGCAAGCACGGCGCTCTGGTCCTTCGGCGGGCAGCTCGTGTCGGAACATCTCGACTGGGGAGCGACCGGAACCGGCATCCTGTGGAGCCTCATCGGCGCCGGCGGTCTCGCCGGCGCGTGGGCCGGCGCACTCGTGGCGCGCTACGGGCTGGACCGGGTCCATTGGGCGTTTCTCGGACTCATGGCCCTGTCGATCCTCGTCGTCGGCTCGGGTCAGTCTCCGGTCCTGACGCTCGCAAGCGGAGCGATGTTCGGCGCTGCCTACGTCATGCTGACAGGGGTTTACCTGGTCTGGGGCGTGCGCGCCCTGCCCGACCGTCCCGCGACGGGGCTGATGGTCGGGTTCCTGACCATCGCCGTCGGTCAGACCGCTGGCGCGCCGCTGTTCGGCCTTGTCATGGAGCGGTCGGGACCAGCTACCGCCGTCTGGACATTTGCCGCGATCTCGATCCTCGCGGGCGTCTTTCGCGCGCAACGGATCACCTCCGCCGCATCTGCGTGAACGACGTCGGCAACCTTGCTAGCCGACCTTGCCGTCGAGCTCGTCCGTGATGTGGATGCGGATGATGTCGTCGAAGGAGGCGTCGGCGCGGAAACCGAGAGACTCGGCGCGCTTCGCCTCGAACCCCTCCGGCCAGCCGGCGACGATCCCGGCGATCGTCTCGTCCGGCTCCCGCCGGATCAGCGAGGTCGCCTTGTCTCCTGCGACGCGGCCCAGCGCCTCGATCTGTTCGCCCACGGAGGCCATGATGCCCGGCATCGAAAGGCACCGGCGCGGGCCGAGTTGTTCGGTGTGGAGCGCCGCCGCGTGGACGAGGAAATCGACCGCGGTGCGAGGGCTGGCGAACCAGTGCCGCACGGTGTCCGCGACCGGCAGGACTGCTTCCTGCCCGACGAGCGGTTCGCGCAGGATGCTGGAGAAGAAGCCGGAGGCCGCCTTGTTCGGGAGGCCGGGACGGATGCAGATCGTGGGCAGGCGAATGCCGATCCCGTCGACCAGCCCACGGCGGGAATAGTCGTTCAGCAGCAGCTCGCAGATCGCCTTCTGGGTGCCGTAGCTGGTCAGCGGCGCGCGGACGAATTCGTCCCCGATCGGTGTCGGGAACGGGGCGCCGAAGACTGCGATGGAAGAGGCGAACACGAACCGCGGGCGATAGCCGTCGCGCTCGTGTTCCGCGCGGATCGCTTCGAGCAGGAGCCGCGTGCCGTCGAGATTGACGGCGTAGCCCTTCTCGAAATCCGCTTCCGCCTCGCCGGAGACGATGGCGGCGAGATGAATGATGATGTCGGGCTTCCGGCCGATCATGGCCACGACGTCCGCCGGATCGCAGAGATCGAACGTCACTGTCTCTACCGGGAAGGCCGCCTCCGGGCCCTCCGGCGCGACCGTGTCGGCGAGTGTCAGACGATCGATGTTCTTGCCGTCGATCTCGCCCGTCGCAGCCAGCCGCTGCGAAAGCTTGCGGCCGATCATTCCGGCCGCCCCCAGTACCATCACGTGCATGTCGTCTCCTCCTCGCGCCATGTGGCCCGAAGGCGGAACGGGTTACAACATCGGACTGGCCGGTGCGGTCATTCCTTGTTCAGGTTGTATTTCATGATCCGACCGTGCCGGCCGTCCCGGTCCCGTTCGACGTCGTAGACATCGCCGTCCACCACCCCGTGCGCTGCAATGGCGGCCTCGATCCGGGCGCGGTCCTCGTCATCGAGTTTCACGTCGAACAGACGCGCGTGCCGGTCGAGGTGCCCGCCGTGGCGCACACCGACGATGATGCCGGAGACCGACGGATCGTCGAGCATAGCCCGCATCGCGACCGACGCGATGTCGGTGTCGTGCTTGTCCGCGATCTCTCGCAGTAACCGGAGGAACGACTGGAACACCGACCAGCCGCCGATGTCGTCGATGATGAGCTTGTACTTCGTCAGCGACCGGTTCTCGAGCTCGCCCTCCGGTTCCGCCACGCCGAGCCAGCGGTCCGACAGGAAACCGCCCGCGACCGTGCCGTAGCAGAGCACGCCGATGTTGCGCTCGGCGCAGAGGTCGAGCATCCGCTTCACCGGGCGGCGGTCGATCAGCGAATATTGCATCTGGATCGAGGTGACGTCGAAGCCGCTGTCGGCGAGTTCCGCCATGCAGGTGCTGTTGAAGTTCGTCGTGCCGAGCCGGTCGATCTTGCCCGCATCGCGGAAGTCGCTGAGCCATGATGCCACCTCGAGGTAGCGCGGCACCGCGAGGTCCCACCAGTGGAACTGGACGAGGTCCAGCCGCTCCGCCCCAAGCCGGGAGAGCGAGCGGTCTATCGTTTCCTGTACGTCGGCCTTCGTGAGGCCGGACAGCCGTCCGAGATCGGGCACGCACTTGGTGTGGACCTTCAGCCGGTCGAGCAGGTCCGTCCGTCCCGCCGCCCTGGCGTCGCGTCGGAAGGCACCGATCAGCTCTTCGACGCCGGTGTAGATGTCGGCGCAATCGAAGGTCGTGATCCCCGCCTCCATGTAATCATACATCTCGCGCACGGCCTGGTCGCGGTCGATCTCCCCATGCCCGCCGGCGAGGTGCCAGCCCCCCTTGATAAGGCGGCTGATCTCGTAGCCGTCGGCGAGGGTGGTGCGTTCGATTTCGGTCATTTGTCGTCCTTCAGGTCGTCTGGAAGCGGCACGGCGGTCGTGTCGGCATGGCTGAAGCGGCGCTTGCCGATCCGGGTGATCCGCAGGCGCGTGGGGCAGTTCGGATCCGGACAGGCACAGGCGGCGTCGGTGCTCATCCAGTCGTTCGGGTGCGTTTCGCGCTGCTTGGCCGCCAGCAGAGGCAGCACGGCGGCGAGCGAGTAAATCGAGAAGCCCTGTCCATCAGGCAGGTGCAGCATCTCGCCACGCAGTTCGAAATAGTCGCCCTCCTCGCCACAGTAGATGCGACCGGGACCGGCGCGGACGACTTCGACGCGGAGGTCGTAAAGTTCGAACTCGTCGCTCATCCGGCTGGTCTCAGCTTTGGACGGACGGCCTCGATCGCGTCGAGCATCGACGCGCCGAGCCGGGCACAGCGGTCTGGGCTCCAGCCCATGTCGGGGTCGGGGTCGCGGTGGCAATCCTTGAAGGGCATTTCCAGCAGGATCGACAGGCAGTCGAACTCCTCCGCGATGGAATTCCACGCCATGCGCATGTCCGCCTCCGCCGGCGGGCCGCCGGGATAGGGGTCGGACAGGCTGTAGGCCGGTGTCGCCTTGCCCAGTGCCGTCGCGAAGTCCCTGAACAATCGGGCCAGCCGGTCGGAGCGCGACGGGATCTCGAGCGGGCCGCCGAGGAAAATGTAGGGCAGTTCCTCGTCGCCGTGCGCGTCGAGGCAGAAGTCCACGCCCTCTGCCCGCATCCGTTCCCGCAGCGCCGCGACCTCGGGCGCCGTCTCCGGATCCGTCTCCCGCCACGCGCGGTTCAGGTTCATGCCGCGCGCGTTCATCCGGGTGTTGCCCCTCAGGCAGCCGTCCGGGTTCACCGTCGGCACGACGAAGATGTCGAGCGTCTCGCAGAGGTGCCGGCCAAGCCCGTCCGCCGGGTCGAGCAGCCGTTTGAGAAGACCCTCGGCGAAGAAGCCAGCCATCGTCTCCGACGGGTGCTGGCGGCCGATGATCCAGGCCTTCGGCTTGCCCTCCCCCGACGTGCCGATGCGCAGCAGGTCGATGTCGTTGCCGTCGGGCGTCGTGGTGAGCGTTTCCAGCCGACAGCGCGGGTCGTTCACCGCGCGGGCGATCATCGCATCGTGCCGGGCCATCGGAAACGGCGGATAATAGGCGATCCAGACGGTATCGCCGACAGGTTGCGGGAACATGGTGAAGGTCCCGTCGGAATAGCTTGCATCGGACCGCCGCCAGTTGGCGAGGTCGTCGGACACGAAGGGGCGGTAACCGGTCCAGCAGTCCGGCACCTCCTCCCGCCCGGCAAGGCGGGACAGGTCCGACGCGTTCTCGATCGAAACTTTCAGGTCCCGCCCCCGGACGCCCGAGACCCGCAGGTAGAACCAGTTGAAATCGGGCGAGTCACCGTCCGGCCGGAGCCGAATGCGGACGTGATCGCCGTCGATCCCGGTCAGGATGGCGCTGCCGCCTTCGAAGCCGGTGCTGACGATGATGGGCGTTGTCATGGTTAGGGCCTTCTGCGTCTGCGATGCGTGGTCTGCGCTTGGGGCCGACGTTAGGGGACCTCGGCAGCGAGCGGAAGGTCGGCACGCCCGGCTTTCGCAGGGTCAGGCAACAGTGCTTTTCCACCCTGCCCTGCGGCCAACAACGAGGGAGGCGTGATGACATCGCGGCGGCTGATCGGCAGGCACCGTCTTTAAGTCGTGCCTTGCCTGGCGCTGGATACCCGGCCCTGCGGGGCACGGAACTTGGAGACGCGAAAGGTCGTGCCTGGACCATCGGACCAATCGCATGCGATGTCACGCCGGGGTTTCCTGTCCTGCGTGGCTCGCACCGCCGCGAAGGAGCGCGATCCCGACGGCGATGAACCAGGCGATGGCGCCAAGACCGAACACGGCGCCGGCAACCTCTCCCAGCGGCGGCAGGATCGTCAGCAACCCCGCGGCCCCACTGATCGCGCCGATGCCGGCGGTGAGGCGGCCGAAGATACCGCTCGCCAGCGCGGCGAGGCTGACCGCAAGGATCCACGCGCCGCCGGCGATCTCGTTGCCGCCACCGAAGCCCAGTTCGACCGCGTGAAGAGTCTGCCACAGAGAGGCGGCTGCCTCGGGGTCGGCGGCGAGAGCGTAGGTCTGTTCGACGGCGACGTTGGCGATCATCCCGGCACCAAGGACGAGTGTCGCCCAGATCACGCCGAGCGTTCCGGTCAGCACTGCGGCATCGGGCCGCGAGACGGCGATCTGCTGGCGCAACGCGACGACCAGCACCGCAAGCGCCAGGGCGTTCACGACGTAGATCGCGGTATTCCACGCGATCATCACGCCCGGGCGGTCCGCGATGAAGGCGACGACGGCGGCCGTGTCGATGTCGCCGGTGCCGAAGCCCAGAGGCGCGAACACGGTCACGACCATGGCGAAGCCGACAAGGTAGGTCGCGGCACAGGTCAGGGCGGCGAGGCCGCCGGCTTTCAGAAGAGTCATGAACGTAGTCCTTTCGATGTGTGTGCCGCTTCGGCGGCAAGAGTTGCAAAATGGTCGGTGAGACGCCGCGTCCCGAAACGGGGCGCGACCATATCCATCCCGAGCGCGGTCAGGAAAAAGCTTGCGGGGCCGCTCACCCGGCGGGGCAGGATCGGCAGGGTGGCGAGCGCGATGCGCCGCAGGGCGTCCGGCAGATGGGTGATGCGCGGCTCGGACCCGAGGGCGGCGAAGGCGGCGCGGGCGATCTTGTCCTGCGTCATCACGTCGGGGCCACCGATCTCCGCGCTGCCAAGCCCGGCCTCCGTCGCGTCGGCGATGGCCGTGGCGAGGTCGGCACCGTGAATGGGGTTGAGACGCTGCGACCCGTCGCCGAACAGCCAGACACGGCCCCGTCGCGCCATCGTCAGGACTTCGCCCATGTCCGAGAAATAGCCGGTCGGCGCGATCACCGTTGCGGGCATGTCGGAGGCAAGCAGCGCATCGACGAAGGCGGACTTGGCCTCGACGAGGGGCACGCCCGACATCGCCGAAGCGTTCAGGACATGCACATAGGCGAAACGCCCGACGCCGGCCGCTTCGGCCTCGCGCAGCAGGTTCAGGTTGGCCTGGTAATCGACCTCCCGGTAGCCGAGCCCGTCGGTCTGTCGGGTGATGCCGAGCGATGAGACGACGAGATCGACGCCGTCCATGATCCCGCGCAGCGTCTCGGGCCGTGTGGCCTCCGCCTCGACGAGTACATCGGCGAGCCCCTCGCCCCGGGCGGTGTCACGAACCAACGCGGTGACATGGTGCCCGCGCCGCGCGTATTCGGCGCAGAGGAAGCGCCCGAGATAGCCGGTCGCGCCGGCAACGAGAACGTTCATGGCTTGTCTCCCGTGGTCAGGACAGGCCCACGCCAAGCGCGGCGACGGCCATGAGGAAAAGGACCGGCGTCCAGAGCAGGCGCTCCGGGCGGGACGGGCTTGCGGCGTTGGCGGCCAGCGACAGGAGCGTCAGCGCGACCGCGGGCCAGAAGATCGGCGTCAGCTGCGCCGCGCCGATCCCGGCCCGGGCGAGCACTGCTCCGGCCATGGTGCAGAGCAGCGCGGCCTGAACCATCGCCAGCGCCCGCCAGGCGGGCGGCAGACGGCCGGGAAAGCGGCCGCCGACCGTCAGCCGGCCGAGCGGCGCACCGGCGGCGTTGGCGAGATGCATCAGCAACGGCAACGCCGCCAGCCCGGCATAGGCGAAGGCGAGAACCTGGATCATCGGCCTCTCTCACCACCACCGGGAGAGGCGGACAGGCAAGGAGCGGCGCACCGAGCGCGTCGTTCCCTCAGCTAGGCCCACGTCGCCCCAAAGGCGCCGTGGCGGATAGGTGCTTCGCCATGCGGGCTGGCGCGGCCCACCGGTCAACAGGTGATGCAGACCGGTCATTCGGGTTTGGATGTCGTTCATCGCGCCCTCACTCAGTTGACGACCGCGTGGCCGCGGCCGCGCAGGCAGTTCAGGACAATGGTTTCACGGGTATCGCTGGCCTCGGACAGGCCCATCGCCGTGCCGGCCAACGCGCCGGCAACAGCGCCGCCGAGCGCATCGCCTTCGTCATCGACCTCGCCCAGTATCCCGCCGATCCCGGCGCCCATGGCTGCCGCCGCCATCGTCTCGTGGTTCAGCTGCGACTGGCTGCGCGCAAGATTGCGGCATGCGGAAAGGTCGCTCTGGAACTGCATGGTCGGCGGCCCGTCGAGGATCGGGTCCACATCAGTTCCCATCTCCGCGCAGGCGCCCAGCAGGGCTGTCAGGCAGAGCGGCGCGATCATTATCGGTTTCATGTCGTGTCTCCTTCGACTGTCGGTCTTGTCGAGGGAGTGCCTAGCCGTCAGACCCCGGCAGCGGCATGACCGCAGAGATCAGCGGATTGACCTACGGCATCATTCGTTCATCCAAGCCGTCGGGCTCGACCCGGTCCAGCGCCGGAACGCCCGCACGAAGGCCGAGGCCTCGGAAAAGCCCAGGAGGTAGGCGGTCTCACCCACCGACACCTTGCGCGTGCCGAGGTAGTCTATCGCCATCCGGCGGCGCAGCTCGTCGTGAACCTCCGCGAACGTGACGCCTTCCTCCTTCAGGCGGCGGTAAAGCGTCTGGCGGCTCATGCCGAGGTCCCGGGCGATCCGGTCCATCGACATCGAACCTTCGTGCAGGTCGGAGAGCATCCGCGACTCTACGGAAGAGCGCACGGTGTCGTTGGTCGCGAGGTCCTGGAGCAGCGCGTCGGCGTGGCGAGTGAAGACGCCGAAGACGTAGTCCTTGCCGCCATCGAAAGCTTCGTCGAGCCAGACCGGATTGATCCGCAGCGCATTGCGTGCCGCCCGGAACGTCACCGGCACGCGGAACAGCTCGGGGTAGCGGTTCGCGTGCGGCGGCGGGGCATAGGTGACCTCGAGCGCCTGCTCGAACGGGTATTCCGGCGCGGAGCGGCGGAATTCGGAAATGAACCGCGCGAAGCTCGCCTCGATCGCCATCCAGTCGCCGTCGCTGGGGCTGTTGTCCACCAGCCAGACAGCGTCCGCCTCCCGGACCAGCTCGAACCGGTCGCGGCCGCCCGGGATCGGTACGTCCGCCATGAGCCTTGCATACCGGTTGAGCTGGCCGAGGCTGTGCGGAAAAGAGGTCGAGGCATGAACGATCTGGCCGACGATCGACATCGTCTCCAACCGGGTCTCCAGCACGTGGCGCAGCAGAAGCGAGGTGTCGCCCGTCGTCTCGATCCCGGCGGCGATGAGCGCATGGTACGCCGCGACCGGGATGCGCGCATCCTGATCCGCAAGGTCGTTCTCCGCCAGACCCGAGGCCGCCAGCAGTCCGTCGCGCGGCGCACCTTCACTCACCGCATAGTCGAGGAAGGCAGCCGCGAAACCGGCGGCCATGGTCTGATCGGACATGCGGTAGTCCTCCGGGGTCAGGATCGTGATGCACCCGGTCATGTCGTCACCGAACCGGTGCCGGCAGAATGTCAGAAGACATGACGTTAGGACACCCCAATGCTGGCTGGCATAGTTGCGGTGCCCTAATTCCGGACCACTGGTCGCCAAGCTCTCGCGCCGCGGGAATACGATCGAGCCTGCAGAAATCTCCGTAGACCGCGTCAGTTCAACAGCGTCAGGATCACCGTGAGCTGCCGATCAGGTGGAGGGACTGAAGAAGAAGCGGAGCATCTCGGCGCTCGCATCGGGACCTTTCGGATCGGTGTAGCTTCCCGCGGACTGTCCGCCGGACCATGCGTGCCCCAGGCCCTCCACGATCCAATGCTCGACCGCTTCGGAACCGGTCTCGTCATAGGTCGTGCAGCGTCGGTAAGATCGCCCGCCAGCGGTGCCCGAGGTCTCGCTCTGAACGCTCTGCCCCGGGCCGCCCTCCAGCGCCTGCCGGACGATCTGTTCGCCGTTCGTGGGATGAACCGTGTGATCGGCATCGCCATGAAAGACGATGGTGCGCGTGCTCGCCGTGCGCGGGGCACTGTCCGCCCCGCGTCCGGCCATGGCCGCAAAGGCAGTGGGTATGTCCTTCGCCGCGCCGGCGGGCAGACCGGAATGGGCACCAACTGCCTTGAACAGGTCCGGATAGGTTCCGCCAAGGATGACGGCCATGGCCGCCCCTGCCGACAGGCCCGCGACGAAGACGAAGTCCTCCGGCACGGCATGTCGTGCGATGACCTCTCGCGCCAGACCGGCAAGGATGGCGGGCTCGCCGCGGTCGCGCCTCTGGTCGCCACGGCTGAACCAGTTCCAGCAGGACTGCGCGTTGTCGCCGCGCGACTGCTGCGGATAGACGACGACGAAGCGATGCTGCTCGGCGAGGGCGTTCATGCCTGTGCCGGCGGCGAAGTCTTCGGGCGTCTGCGTGCAGCCATGAAGCATGACCACGAGGCCGGTAACCCCGTCTTGCGCCGAAGCAGGCACATATGTGCGATAGCGGCGCGTGCCGGCGGCACAGGAGAAGCTGTCCTCGTCAAAGCGCGCCCCGTCGGGAAGGTCGGCGGTCTGCGTTGCGGGCCGGCCTTCAGGCTGAAGGCGGGACATCAGCCCGGACAGCGCCGAGGTCAGCGTTTCACTTCCGCTGATGGGCGGCACGGATGCCGGTCCGGCCGTCAGACCGTGCTGGGCAAGCGTGCGTGTGACGAGGTCATTGGCCGAGTCAAATTGCGCGGCGCGCGTTTGCCCGGTCGCCGCGCGCCATGCGCCGGCGTTGAAGTTGATCATCTGTTCCGTCCTTGTGAGGGCCGCCGCTACTGAATGCGGTCGGCCAGGGCCTTCTTGATGTCCGGGGAAGCCTGAAGGCTGCCGAGAACGGTGATCGAGCCGATGGTCGCCCGGGCGAGGTCGGGCGTGACGTCTGCGTGGATGCGGGCAAGCCCCACCACCTTGATATGCAGAATCTCGCCGGCCGCGCGGAGCTGCTCAAGCTCTGCCCGGCCGAAGTCCCGAAGACCGAGCTCCATCGTGTGGCGCTCGATGGAGCGGTCGACGGCCTCTCCATGCGTGTCGAGTTGCTTGCGTATCGCGGTGCGGATAAAATCGCTGCGGTTCGAGTAGAACCCCTCCTGCACCAGAAGATCGACGCGACCGAGGTCGACGAAGCCGAGATTGATCGTGATTTTCTCGTTGTCGGGTTGCCTGTCCCGGAGCTGTCTCACCTCGGCCATTCTTCTATCTCCATCCACATGGATGGTATATGGATGATTTGACTGGCGCCACAAGACCGACTGTCGAGTTTGCTTCGAATTTCCTCAACACTCCTCCCGGAGTACGTCTTCGGAAAGGTGTCTCATGGTCCGGGCACAGCGGTGCTCGAGCTCGGGATCGGCTCGATCCAGTAAGTTCTGATCGGGTCGGTATTGGTTCCCGCGGCATACTCTGCTCTCAAAGCGCTTTGAGGCACCAAGGGCGGAATAGCGGGCATGAAACACCTTACGATAGACGAGCTGACAGGCCTTCTTACCCGGATCCTGGCGGCTCACGGCGCTGCACCTGGCGTGGCGGAGGTGCTGGCCCAACGCTGCGCCGCCTGTGAGCGGGACGGCGCAATCAGTCACGGTGTGTTCCGCATCCCCGGCATCGCACGCACTCTGGCCGCCGGCGACGTCCATGGAGAGCTTCGCCACGAGGTAGAAGACCCTGCCCCGGGCGTGCTGCGCGCCGATGCGAAGGGCGGCTTTGCCCAGCCGGTCTTCGAGGCCCTGCGACCGCGCTTTGTCCAGAAGGTGCGCGACACCGGCATCGCGGTGCTTGCGATCCGGAACGCGCATCACACCAGCGCGCTTTGGCCGGACGTGGAGCCGCTGGCGGAAGAGGGGATGATCGCGTTGGCAGCCGTCAATTGCTTTGCTTGCTCGCTTCCGTTCGGGGCGAAGAGCCCGGTGTTCGGAACAAATCCCTTCGGCTTTTCGGCACCACGGGCGGACGGGCCGCCGATCACCTTCGACATGGCGACGACAGCGATGTCGCATGGCGACATCCAGCTGGCCGCGCGAGACGGACGGGCCGTGCCAGAGGAGACAGGCACCGGGCGGGATGGCCTGCCGACCACCGATCCTCAGGTGATCCTCGACGGCGGCGCACTGTTGCCGTTCGGCGGCCACAAGGGCGCGGCGATCAGCATGATGGTCGAGCTTCTGTGTGCCGGGCTCGGCGGCGGGGCACTATCTCTCGAGACCGGATCGAGCTCTCACGAGGGGGTGTTTCCGTCGATCACGGGTCTGACGGTGATAGCGATTGATAGCCGCCATTCTGCAGGCGGCTCGTTTGCACAGCGCGCCGCGGACCTCGTTCATCTGATGGAGGATGCAGGCATCAGCCGACTGCCGGGACAGAAAAGGCATGACGCCCGCGCGACGGCAGCGGCGCACGGCATTCCGTTGACCGACGAGACATGGTTAAGCCTCCTGGCCCTCGAAGACGGCCGCCGGGGCAGCTAGCACTTCAACGCCTTTGCCACAGGCCAAGTGACGGCATCTGACGCAAGTCGTTCAAACGGGTGGAGTCTTGCCTCGAATTGCTGATATATCTATCGGATAGACGTGGCGCGGGACGCCAAGGCAATCGACGGGTTCATCATGAGTGACAGTGGGACAAAACGACAGACCGGCGCCGCGGCGGCCCGCAAGACGGGCAACCGACCTGCCCGCAACCCGTCGCTGACCGAAACAGTCTACCAGAAGCTGCGCTCGGACATCCTGTCCTGTCGACTTGAGCCGGGACAGGAAATCATCGAGGCCGAGCTCGCCGAACAGTTTCAGGTCTCGAAGACCCCGGTGCGCGAAGCGCTTGCCACGCTGCGGCAGGAGCGGCTGGTGCGGACCTTCCCCCGCCGTGGCTACCAGATCGCACCGATCACTTTTGGCGACATGAACGAGCTGTTCGATCTGCGCACCATCCTCGAGGCCGGCGCGGCAGAACTCGCCTGTGACCGGATCACCGATGACGAGCTGGACGAGCTGCGCGCGCTGGCGACCACCGATTACGACCAGGATGCCGAGCCGACGATTGAGGCCTTCATCGCCGCGAACCGGGAATTCCACCTCGGCATCGCACATGCCGCGCGCAACGAACGGCTGATGTCCTTTCTCACCCGCCAGATGTCCGAGCTTGAGCGTTTCTTCTATCTCGGTGCGCAGCTGCGGGACGTGAACAGCGAAACCAACACCGAGCATCTCGAGATCGTCGAGGCGCTGGCCCGTCGCGACCGGCAGGCCGCGCACGAATTGATGGTCAGGCACAACAATGCCACGCGACAGGGGCTGTTCCAGTCGCTCGCGACGTCGCACCAGATGGGCAAGATCGGCATCTGACATCGCCGCCTCACGGCAACGACCAGACTAGGGCCCCGGCTGAGCAAGCCGGGGCCCTTTTGCTTTTCAGGGTGCTGTTAGAGCACTCACGCCCACGCCGAACTGCCAGTAATTTACCCACCCCACGAATATTAGCATGATTGACAGCGTGAAATATCAATTACAACATTACAGCAACTACACACGAGATATCTGACTGTTCCCATGACCCTGAAAACTGAAGCAACCCTGATCGTCCATGGCCCTCCCGGCAGCGCTCCGCCCGTGATGGCCGACGCCCTGCGACGTGCTCAGGCCGAAGTCCTGCCAGAGCATCCACCGCTGTCATTGCGCCCGATGGGGGACGATCCGGGCGTTGACAGCATGGAGTTCATGGCCACCAAGACAGGTCAGACCGACCTTATCTCGACCTGCACCCCGGTCTTCATCCAAGCGCCACTTCTGCGGGGCATGGAGCTGACGCACCGCGACCTGACCCCTATCGCACGGCTGGTCGCCGATCGCTTCTTTCTGGTCGTCCGCACCGATTCGGGTTGGGACGACATCGGTGCCTTCCTTGATCATATCAGGGCGAATACCACCCGCACGGGCGGCTATTTTCTCGGCGGGATCAACCACCTTCTCTCCCTGGCCATAGCCGACCAGACAAAGGCCGATGTTGAGTTTATCGTCACCGAGAGCGAACCGGCCGTCTGGAACGCGATGATCGAAGGTCGCATCGACTGGGGTGTCGGCGTCGCCGCCGAGATACTCCCCCACGTCGAGGCCGGCACGATGAAGGTCCTCGCAGTCTTCGATGAGAACCGCCGCCCGGCCTTTCCGAACACACCGACACTTGCCGAGGCCGGCGTCCCGGTGACGTTCCAGCTGTGGCGCGGCCTGATGGCGCCCGGCGGCCTAAGCGAAGAGGCGCAGGCCGACTGGCACGAACACTTCGCGACCCTTCGCGATAGCGCGGCCTGGCGCGACTACCTGACGCGCAACGGCCAGGAGGACGCCTGGCTTCCCGGAGAGCCATTTCGCGATTTCCTGGAAGCAGAGTGGGATTGGTACGAGCGGCACCTCGGTCTCGCCGGACTGCTCCCGAATACCTGACGCCACCCCCGGACCCTGAGAGAAGGAACCTACGGAATGTCGAAGACCATACTGATGACGACCGCGGCCGCGACCGCGGCACTGCTCGCGGCACCATTGCAGGCGCAGGATGACGCCAGCTCCGCGTTCGAAGAGGCGATAGGCGCACCGCAGCCGGTCACCAACTACCCGGACCCCTGGCCCTTGCAGAACCTGATCGAGGACGGGGTCCTCACAGTCGGCACGACCGGGTCGTCCCCGCCGCGGACCTTCGTTGATCCGAACTCCGGCGAGCTGACCGGTTCCTACGTCGAGCTGTTCGAGAAGTTGGCCGAAGACCTGGGTCTCGAGATCGAATTCGTCCAGTTGGACTGGGCCGGCATTCTGCCCGGCCTCGCCGCCAACCGGTTCGACCTGGCCTGTGATGGCGCCAGCTGGAACCCCGAGCGTCTCGGTTCCGATCAGTTCCTGATGACCTCGCCCACCGGTCTGAACGCCACCGTGGGGATCACGACCTCCGACACCGGGCTGACCAGCTTCGACGACGTCGCCTCGGGCACGATCGGCGGCGTGCGCGGCGAGATCTACTTCGAAGGCGCGCAGGAAGCCCTGCCCGACGCCGAGGCGGTCGACTTTCCGGGCCTTCAGGAATCCCTGCTCGGCCTTATGAACGGCCAGGCTGAAGTCATCGTGATGAACCTGTCGAACGCGCTGAGCGTGATGGAGGATTCGCCGATGGCCGAAGACCTTGTGCTGGTGGGCCCCGCGCTCGAGGTGTTTCCGCAGTCGCTGTGCGTCAACCCGAACGAGCCGGACCTGCTGGTCGCGGTAAACACGCTGCTCGGCAACTACCGCGCGGACGGGACGCTATCGGAATTGATCGGCAAGTACGCAACGTCGACCGCGGAAGTCGATCTCCTGAACCGCATCGGCTACTGATCGACGTCGGCCTTGGACTTCAGTTCCATACCACAGGCGATGCCAGCGCTCCTCAAGGGGGCGCTGGTGACGCTGCAACTGACGGGTGCAGCGCTTCTGCTCGCGACTCCACTCGGTGTCGTGCTCGCCCTGCTTCGCAGCGCGCCCTCGGCAACGGTCCGGGGCACGGTCGCGGGACTGAGCTGGATCTTCCGGGGCATTCCCCCGCTCCTCTTGTTGTTCTTCTCGTTCTTCGGTCTGCCAATCCTCGGCCTGACCCTGGATCCGATGGCGGCCGCGATCCTCGCGATGACCGCCTACACCTCCTTCTATTTCGCAGAGGCGTTCGCCTCGGGTTTGCGGAGCGTGCCGCCGGGACAATGGCAGGCCGCCGCGGCTCTCGGGCTGTCGCCCGGGCGGACGCTGATCCGTATCATCCTGCCGCAGACCATCCCCGCCGCGCTGCCGCCTTACATCTCGCATGCAACCGAAGTGCTGAAGGGCACAGCGCTGGCCGCCGCCGTCGCAGTGCCCGAACTGACCTCCGCCGCGCGAAAGGTCTTCGTCGTCAACTACCGTCCCCTCGAGGTGCTGATCGTCGCCGCGGCAATCTACGCGGTGATGGATGGCCTTCTCGTTGTGCTTCAGATCATGGGCGAGCGCTGGTCCGCGCGTCGCCGTGGACGGGGATGATCCGATGACATGGTCGATCATAGAACCCTATCTGCCCGACCTCTGGGAGGGCTTCGTCACGACCATCTGGCTGTCGGTGCTGACGCTGGGCGCTGCAACGCCGATCGCATTGGCAATTGCGCTGGCGCGCCACCTTGGGCCGCGTTGGCTGTCGGTAGTGCTGGGCATCTTCGTGAACCTTGTCCGGCTACTGCCAGCACTGATCGTGCTGTACCTCGTGTTCTACGGCTCACCGCAACTGGGCGTCCGGTTTCAGCCGCTCACAGCGGCAGCGATCGGGCTGATCGCGATGGGCGCGGCCTACATGAGCGAGGATATCCGCGGCGGCCTGGCCGCCGTGCCACAGGGGCCGCTGACCGCCGCCGCCGCGATCGGCCTGTCCCGCACCCACACGATCCGGCGCATCCTGCTGCCGATCGCCCTGCCGCTGACGATCCCACCCTACATGACCCGCGCGATCATCATGGTGAAAGGCACGTCGCTGGCGTCGCTCGTTTCGGTCTCGGACCTGACGGCCGAGGCGACGAGAGCCTCTTCGATCACGTACCAGCCCTATGCCTTCGTGGTGATCGCAGGGGCGCTCTACCTCGCCATCAACGGGGTGCTCGCCATCGTCCAGATCCTGGCCGAGCGGCACTTCCGGCGTCGCTATAGAATGGCTTTGTGAATGCCCCAACAGATGATCTCCGCCCGCAATCTCGTGAAACGGTTCGGCGACTTCACCGCGCTGGACGATGTCTCGATAGACGTTCCCGAGGGGCGAGTCTGTGCCGTGATCGGCGCGTCCGGGTCGGGCAAGTCGACACTTTTGCGCTGCATTAACCAGCTGGAGCCGACCGAGTCGGGCGAAGTCCTGGTCGACGGCAAGCGGATCGGCTGGACCGAAGGCCGCAACGGCCCGCACCGCGCGAGCGAGCGCGACCTGCGACTCCAGCGCGCTGACATCGGGATGGTGTTCCAGCATTTCAATCTCTTCCCGCATTTCAGCGTGATGCAAAACCTGATCGAGGCCCCGATGGCCGTTCGCGGCCTGTCCCGCGCAGAAGCGCGCGAGCGCGCCTCCAATCTGCTGGCAGAGGTTGGGCTGGAAGGGCGCGAGGATGCCTTTCCTTCCGAGCTCTCAGGCGGTCAGCAGCAGCGCGTCGCGATCGCGCGGGCACTGTGCATGGAACCCAAGGTGATGCTGTTCGACGAACCGACCTCCGCACTCGACCCCGAGCTGGTGGGCGAGGTGCTGCGGGTCATGGAACGGCTGGTGAAGAAAGGAATGACCATGATGGTCGTGACTCACGAGATGGACTTTGCGCGTGACGCCGCCGACCGGATCGTCTTTTTCGACCAGGGCAAGATCGTGGAAAGCGGCTCGCCGGGCCAGGTTCTCGACTCGCCCGAGCACCCCCGAACGCAGGCTTTCCTCAGCCGCCTTCTGCGAGTGCGGACATGACCGGTGCCATCCTGACCCCGGACGAGCGTCGCACGCTCGAGGCGCTGCACGATCGCCTTTTCCCCACGTCGGACCCGACCGAGACAACGGCCGCGCAGATCGGCACGGTCGCCTATGTCGAGTCGGCGCTCGGCGATGCCTACGCGAGGCATGCGCCGCTGTATCGCCAGACCCTCGCTGCGCTCGACCAGAGCGCGAGTGGCAATTTCGCGGAGCTGCCCGCGGCCGAGAAGGACCGGCTGATCGCACTGCTCGAGGCGGACGAGCTTCCAGGACTGCCAACACCCGACGGACACAGCGCCTTCGACTTGGTCTGGCGGCACCTGCGTGAAGGGCTGTTTTCTGACCCGGCCCACGGCGGCAATCACGGGATGGCCGGCTGGGACGAAATCGGCTTTCCCGGCGCCCAATTCGGCTACACCGAGGCGGAACAGACGTTCGGCCGGCCGGTGACACGCAAGCCGCAGCCGATGGCCGAACTGTCGCGGGACGCCCGGCTCGACTCTGCACCACCGACACAACCGGCCGGAGCGCCGATCGAGGAGGCCGACGTCGTCATCATCGGCGGCGGCTTCACTGGCAGCTTCATGGCGCATCGGCTGGTGAAGTCGGGCCTGAAGGTCGTCATCCTCGAAGCCGGTTCGCCCCGGCACGGCCGCGAACACGCGATGGACGAGCTTTCGGCGACCGCATTCCGCAATGAGGGCGGCGCCGAGAAGTTCAACTCCGAGGTCCCGACCTGGCGGCTATCGCCGGACACGCCAGCGCGTCCCGCCTCGATGAGCCAAGGGCTCGAGACCCGCCTCGGCGGCAACTCCGTCGCCTGGGGCGCCGTGGCGATGCGCTTTTACGAAGATGATTTCGAGGTCCGCTCGAAAACCGTCGCCCGCTACGGCGAAGACCGGATCCCCGAGGGCGCCGCGCTGGCCGACTGGCCACTGTCCTATGCCGACCTCGCGCCCTACTACGACGCGGCGGAGGACCTCTTGGGCGTCAGTGGCCATGCCGGGGGCAGCCGCGACGCGGGACGCAACCGGGGCAACCCGTTCGAGGGGCCACGCTCGAAACCCTACGACATGCCGGCGCTTCGGCGTTCGGGTCTCGGGGCGAAGTTCGCGGAGGCCGCCGAGGGGCTCGGCTATCATCCGTTTCCGCTGCCGGCCGCTATCCTCACCGCGCCCTACAAGGGGCGGCATGCCTGCACCTACTGCAGCTTCTGCTCGCGTTTCGGCTGTCACGTCGACGCCAAGGCCTCGGCCCAGAACACGGTCCTGCCCGAGGCGATGGCCTCCGGCCTGCTGACTATCGTGACCGGCGCCCGGGTGACCGAGATCGTCACCGAGAACGGCCGGGCCATCGGCGCCCGCTACCTTGATGCCCGGGGGCAGGACCATATCCAGCGCGGCCAGCAGGTGATCCTTGCGACCTATGCTTTCGAGAACGTGCGCCTGCTGCTGCTGTCGCGGGACGCAGAGCATCCGGACGGACTTGGCAACAACCGCGGCCAGGTCGGACGCTATTACATGACCCGCCAGCAGCCGTCGGTCTTCGCACAGTTCGAGGGCACACCGATCAACCGCTTCATCGGACCGACGGCCCAGGCGCAGGCGATCGCGGATCTGTCGTGCGATCACTTCGACCACGGCGACCTCGACTTCATCCGGGGCGGTCGGATCGCTGTGTTCAATCAGTTCCTGCCGATCGAGGCCTCGGCCGTCCTGCCTCCGGACGTGCCCCGCTGGGGCCGCGCGTGGCGCGAGTTCTTCACCAGAAACTACAACTCGATCTCCATGCTTTTCATCGACCCGGAGATCCTGCCAAGCGACAACAATCGACTGGATCTGGACGACACTCGGACCGACGACCTTGGCCGTCCCGTGGTCAGGATCACCTTCGACATCGGCGAGAACGAGAAGAAAATGATCCCGTGGCTGCAGGACCGCGCGGAAGAAATCGCGACCAAGATGGGAGCGACCCGGACCTGGCGCCGTCCGGCGCTGACCGGGCCAATCTCGACCCACGACACCGGCGGAACGCGGATGGGTCACACCGCAGACGGCTCGGTCACCGACGGATTCGGGCGGGTTCACGACACGCCGGGCCTCACGGTCGTCGGCGGGTCGTCCTTCGTGTCGCTGCCGCCGGTTAACCCTGCGCTGACCATTCTGGCGCTGTCGTTGCGCGCAGCTGATGCGATCGTCGAGGACCTCGCCAAGCACCGCATGGAGGAGACGACATGACCCAGCACGACGTTATCGTTCTGGGCGCCGGCGTGATCGGAGGTTTCATCGCTTGGAACCTTGCGCAGCAGGGGGCCGCGGTCGCCGTAGCGGACCCGGCCGGGCCCGCCGCGCGTCCCTCTGCCAGCTGGGCCAGTGCCGGTGGACTGCGGTCGCAGGGGCGGCACGACGCGGACCGGCCCGTCACCCTGCGCGCGTCCGAGCTTTGGGCCACGATGTCAGACAGACTGGGTGCCGAGCTCGAGATCTCGTTCGGTGGGCACCTCCACCTCGCCGAGACCGAGGACCAGGTGCCGGACATTGAGGCGAGGATCGCCGCGGACAGTTCCAAGAATATCGCGATCGAACGGCTGAACGGCCGACAGATCGCCGAGATCGCGCCGATTCTGGCGCCCGGTATGGCCGCCGGCGCCTTTACCCCCGGCGATGGTCAGGCCCATCCCGGCCGCGTTGCGGAGGCGCTGTCCCGTGCGCTCGGTGAATTGGGCGTCGAGCGCCATTTCGGCCAGCTCGCCAGTCTCGTGACCGAGGGCGAACGCGTTGTCGGGGTAGATATCAAGGGCGGGCCTGCCCTCCGGGCGCCGGTCACGGTCGTCGCCTGCGGCGCCTGGTCGGCCAAGCTGATCGAACCGCTGGGCCTGCAGCTGCCGGTGCGTGCGCGCGGGCTGCAGATGGTCCTCTCGGACATCGACTCTGCCGGGCGTCTCGCTCCGACTGTCACCGCTGTCGGCCGCAACCTGTCGCTGAAACAAGTCCGCTCGGGCGCGTACATGCTGGGCGGGCGCTGGTTCGGACGACCGACGGGGCGCGGCCTCGAGACCGAACCGCTGGATGCCCACGTCGCCGCCCAGTGGGCCGGCGCGGCAGCGCTCCTGCCACGATTGTCGAGACACCGGATCGCCCATGCTTGGGCCGGTACCGAAGCGCAGTCGATAGATGGCAACCCCTTCATCGGGCGGCACGGCCCGCCGGGGCTCTACCTGGCATTCGGCTTCTCGAACCACGGTTTCCAGATCAGCCCCGCAATCGGAGAGCTGATCGCCGGCGACATCACCGGGGACCGCGACGAGCCGCTTCTGGCCCCTTTCAGCCCCGCGCGACCCGGACCGGGCCCAGCGGCAGTTTCCACGTTCCAAAACGAATCAATCTTGCAGACGGCCTGACCAGATGCCCGACTTCCCCACCCTCCTGAGCCCGATCACTCTTGGCGGATGCGAGATCCGAAACCGGGTCTGCCTGACCGGCCACGGCACCGGGATGCCGACGGACGGCACCCCGAACGACCAGATGATCGACTATTACGAGGAACGGGCGAAGGGCGAGGTCGGGCTGATCATGCTCGGATCGCAGCAGGTGCACCCTTCGTCTCCCGGGATTACAGGGCTGCTTTGCAACTACGACGACGCGATCATTCCCGGCCTCTCGCGATTGGCGACGCGCGTTCAGCAGCATGGCACGAAGGTCTTCGGCTACCTGTCGCACATGGGGTTCGCGACATCCGCGCGGCCGGTGCCGCTCTGGTCAGCGTCTGCCGACTACGAGGCAAAGTACGGCGAAGTCGCGCACGAGATGACCGTTCAGGAAATCGCCGAGGTGGTCACCGCACATGCCGACGCGGCCGCGCGCTGCGTCGAGGCCGGGCTGGACGGAATCGAGGTTCATTGCGGGCACGGGCTTCTCGTTCAGCAGTTCCTGTCACCACTCACGAACCACCGGACCGACGCCTACGGCGGGTCCGAGGAAAACCGGAGCCGCTTTGCCGCCGAGATCCTCTCGGCCGTACGGCGACGGATCGGTCCCGATGTCCCGCTGGGCATCCGCTGTTCGGGGGACGAGCTCGTGCCCGGTGGCCTGACTGGCGTCGACATGGCACGCATCGTGCCTCGGCTCGTCGCCGCGGGCGCACTCGACTATGTCGATGTCAGTGCCGGGACGGATGGCAACCTCGTCTCGAACATGCTGCACGAACCTCCGATGGGTCTGCCGCCGGGGCCGTTCCGCTCTCTATCGCGGCAGTTGAAAGAGTCGCTCGACATCCCGGTCATCCACGGCACCCGCATCCACACGGCAGAGTTCGCCGAAGACATGCTGGCGCGCGGGGACGCCGACATGGCGGGGTTCGCGCGCGCCCTGATCGCCGATCCGTATCTGCCCAGGAAAGCGCGCGAGGGCGCGGCCGGGCGCATCACGCCCTGCATCGCTTGTGAGCAGGCATGTTTCGGCCGGCTATACCGAGGGCGCGCGATCAGCTGCATCGGCACACCTGCGACAGGGCGCGAGGCACGTATGGCTGCCCCTTCACTGGCCCAGGCACGACGGCGCGTGATTGTCGTCGGCGCAGGCCCGGCGGGGCTTGAAGCGGGGCTGGTCGCGGCACGGCGCGGACACGACGTGACAGTACTCGACGCTGCAGAGGTTCCGGGCGGAATGCTCGACCTCGCTCGCCGACCGGTCGGGCGCAGCGAATGGTCCCGCCTGATCGAGCACAAGGTCGAAGAACTGAAGGCTACCGGCGGCACGCTGCACCTTGGCAGGCGCGCCGATGCCGAAGGCCTCGCCAAGGCTGGAGCCGATCACGTGATCCTCGCCAGCGGCGCGCGGCCCCGGGCCTGGAAACTCCCCGGCGCAAGCGAAAACACGGTGCTGTCCCTCGAAGAGGCCGTGCGGGACTGGTCCGAAGGGGGCGACCGCATCGGCCGGCGCGTGCTGATAGCCGACGAGATGAATCGTGCGCCGGGCCTTGCCCTCGCGCTGAGCCTTGCCCGATCGGGCCACGAGGTCTCGCTCTCCACCCCGGCATTCCATGCCGGTCAGAACCTCGAGATCCAGAACCTCACTTATTTTCAACGTGAATGCCTGACAGCCGGAGTCACCTTCTTTCCGACCGTGGTGCCGATCCGGATGGAGGGAGACGAGGTCGTGTTGCACAACCTGATGACCCGAACCGAGACGATGCGCCTTGCGTCGGACACTGTGGTGGCCGTTGTACCGGGCCTGCCTGACACACACCTCGGAAGCGCGCTGACCGAGGCCGGGATCTCGAACCGGACAATCGGCGACGCCTACGCGCCGCGCGATGCAGAAGCAGCAATCCTTGAGGGTCACGAAGCCGGGCTCGCGTCATGAGCGAAATCGGCTCTCTTTGGGAACAGATCGCCCCGGCGGGGCCGGCATGCCCGCCGCTGGATGGTGATCGCAAGGCCGACCTCGTCGTTATCGGCGGTGGATTCCTTGGTCTCTCGACCGCCCTTCATGCCGCCAAGGCGGGGCTCGACACCGTCCTTCTGGAAGCGCAGGAGGCCGGTTTCGGCGCATCCGGGCGCAACACCGGCTTCGTCGTGCCCTCGCTGAAGAGCGCCCTTGGGCCGGCCGAGGTCACGCGTCTCATGGGGAAGGAACACGCCGAACGGCTGCTGCGGCTGGTCGCGGGGTCCGGCCGGACCGTGTTCGACCTGATCGAACAGCATGGCATGGACGTCCCCAGGGCGCAGAACGGCTGGCTGCAGCCGGGTCACTCGGCGGCGGCGGACAAGATGCTGAAAGGCCGCCTGCCGGCCCTTCTCGAGGCCGGCGTCGATGCGGATTACCTCGACCGGGACCAGATGCAGACCCTTTCCGGGATTCCAGGGCTGCATGGCGGACTGAGGGTTAAGTCTGGCGGCCAAATCAATCCGCTGGCCTATGCACGGGGCCTTGCGCGCGCGGCGCAGGCGGCGGGCGCGACGATCCATGCAGGATCTGCGGCGACGGCGCTGACCGAGGACGGCGCGGGTTGGCGCGTGACGACGCCCGGTGGCACCGTCGAGGCTCGGCAGGTTTTGCTTGCCACGAACGCGATGACCGGCAACCTGTCTCGCCCCATGCGAAACGGGATCGTTCCGGTGACGATCTTCCAGGTCGCCACACAGGTCCTGCCTGACGAGGTCCGGGCGCGTATCCTGCCGGCGATGGCTCCGGTGGCCGACACCCGCCGCCACACATTCGCGCTGCGATGGTCCGAGGACGGGCGCTTGATCACCGGCGGTATGGTCGTGCCATTCGGCAACCGGATGGAGCGGGCCCGGCGAGGCTTCCTGTCGCGCATCCGCCAGTTCTGTCCTGACCTCCCGCCACTGCGCGCCGCAGCCTCCTGGACCGGAACGATCGCGGCGACGATCGACGCGCTGCCGCGGATGGTCCGGTTCGGGCCCGGCCTGTACGGCGCAATCGGCTGCAACGGACGCGGCGTGGCGCTGACCTCTGCTCTCGGGGCAGAGATCGCGGTCCTGATGACCGGTCGCACGACAGAGGCCGACTTTGCCCTGCCGGTCACCGATCCGAGACCGCTGCCGCTACCGCAACTCAACGGCCTCGCGCCCCATCTTTGGCTGCCTTGGAGCAGCCTGCTCGACCGGATCGAGGCCGGGCGCAGCGCCACCACACATCAAGACAAGAAGGAACTCTGAACATGAGCGAGAACGGAAAGATTCAATGGTCGCGCCAGGAAGACGTGGACCTGACTTGGGTGCACGAGGGCAAGGAATTCAGCCACCGGCTGATCACCCAGAAACTGCACGGCGCGCCGATGTCGTTCCACATCACGACTTACATGCCGCATTTCGAGGTCATGGTCGAAGGTGACGGCCTGCACGAGGTGGTGCTTTACTGCTTGCACGGCTGGTCGACCCAGACGGTCGAGGACACCGGCGAGACCCGCGAATTCAAGCAGGGGGACGCCGTCTACCTCCCGAAAATCTACCGATACCGCCACGTGATCGGAGAAGCGGGGCTGGTCGTGGCGGTCTGCTCGGTCCCGTCCAAAGAAGCGGGCGACATGTAGGCCGATGCCGGCTCGTTTCCTGACTGACCCGGCTGAGGCGGGCCGCGCGCCGGACATCGTCGTGGCAGGGGGTGGCATCGTCGGGCTCGCCACCGCCTTCTTCCTGTCCCGCGCAGGCCTGCGTCCTCTCGTGATCGAGCGGCTGCCCGCCCTCGCGATGCTGGCCTCGCGCCGATCGGGCGAAGGCGTGCGAGCGCAATGGGAGCTGCCATCGAACATCGAGCTGGCGCGGGCCTCGATCGACATCTACGCCGGGTTCGAGGCGCTGACCGGCCACACTGCCGGTTATCGCCCGATCGGCTATCTCTACGGCAGCCGTACCGAAGCGGGCGCCGGACGGCTGGCCGCCCGGGTCGACCGCCAGCGGGAGGCCGGCCTCGACGACGTCGAATGGCTGACTCCAGAGGCGGCGCGCGACCGTGTTCCGACCTTGTCGCCCGAGGTCACGGGGGCCGCCTTCCGCGCGGGGGACGGGGTGATCGACATAGGGTCGATTATCACCGGTTACCTGGCGGGCATGAACGCCGACATCGTGACGGACTGCGACTTGCTTCATATCCGCGAGCGGGTCGGGGGCGTCACGCTCGAAACGAACCGCGGCGCGATCGACACTGGGTCGCTGGTGCTGGCTAACGCCGTCCGCTGCCCAGGCATCCTCGCGTCGCTGGGCGTCGCGCTGAAGTTGCGGCTGTCCCGCTCTGCCATCCAGTACGTGACGCTCGACCGGGTGCCGGCGGACCACCCGGCCGTGGTGGACGCCGACCTCGGATCATTTTGGCGGCCCGACACGAACGGCGCGCGGATGACCGCCTCGTTCCGCTCGACGCTGTTTCTCGACAGGCTGACCGACGACCCGCCCGTCGGCGCCGACTATCTTCAGCACGCCATCCGGACCGTCTCGCCGCTCACGCCCTTCTGGGGCGAGCGCGCGGCGGAGATCAGCGGTGGCCACCTGCGGAGCGGCAGCTTGCTTGTCACTGCCGACGGGGGCCCCCTGGTCGGTCGGCTGACTGGGCACGACAGGATCTTCGTCAACACCGGCTACGGCGGGCACGGCGTGATGATGAGCCCCGAGGCCGCCCGCCTTCTTGCGGACGAAGCGACGGGCGGAGCGGCATCCCGCTGGTCGCCCGCCCGCTTCGACGACGGTTTCATGCCACCGGCAGAGCCGATGACCGTGAACCTCGCATCAAACAGGGACTAGGAAAGACATGACCACCCACATCGGTGTCGTCACGACGGGCCACGGCCCTCGTGACGAATACCTGCATTACCACCGCATGTTCCTCGAGACGCTTGGCGCCGATGTCCGAGTCACAGTGCGTCACATCTACGAGGACCTGACGCTCGACGACCTCACGCCACACGAGGTCGACAAGAGCGTTCCGAACCTGGGCGCGCACGTCCATGTCCCCGGCGCAGTTGGCAACCACATGGGCGACGGCTGGGAGCACCGCTTCTTCGACCTCGATTTCGCAACCGACCTGGTACAGCTGACCATCGACCGGCTGGAGGAGGAGGACGGTGTCGACATCGTCCTGCTCGCCTGCGCCGCCGAATTTCCGACGGGCCGGATCTCCGCCGGGACGCTGCTGATACACCCGCGTGAGATCATGTTCGGGATCGCCGAGGGCATCGCTCACGGAACCCGCCGCAAGCCCCGGATCGGTGTCATCGTCGACGCCGAGCACGCCGACCATGACCGTGCCGACTGGAATAGTCGTCCCTTCGCCGACCAGATCGAGCTTGTCGTTGCGCCGATCGATGGCGCGTGGATCGACGCGGCCCGTCAACTTGGCGCAGCGAACGTCGAGTTCGCCTTCTTCTTCGGCTACGGCGTCGGGCTCGCCCCCTTCGACGCGCGGGACGAGATCCCGGCACTCGAGACGGCGATCGGCGCACCGCTGATCCTGCCGCACAGGGCCACCGTCCTGCACATGCGCAACCTTGTCGGGCCGGCGATGGCCGACCTCGATCACCTTCCCCAAGGATGGAACAAATCATGACCGATCAGACACCGCGTCACTACGCGCCCCGCCACCTTATCTGGTCCGAACTCACCCGCGCGGAGCTGGCCGAAGCCCGGGACAAGGGCGCCATCGTTCTGATCCCTACTGGCTCGATCGAGCAGCACGCCGATCACCTGCCGGTCGAGACTGACGCCATGCTCGCCGCCGCCGTCGCCGAGATGGCTGCCGCCCGGATGACCGACACTCCAGTGATCGTCGCGCCTGCCGTCAGCTTCGGCTTCACTCCGCACCACTTGAGCTTTGCCGGGACGATCTCGCTGCGGCTCGAGACCTATGTCGCCATGCTGACCGACGTCGCGAAATCGATCATCGACAGCGGTTTTCCCCGCGCGATGTTCATCAACGGGCACGGCGGCAACTCGGCGCCGCTGCGGTCTATCTGCGGCCAGCTGACAACCGATGGCTACCCGGTCGGGATGGTCGATTACACCGCGCCCTCCGATCCGGCGTTCCGCGAATTCATGAAGGGCGGCCTGTCCCGGCAGGGCCACGCCTGCGAACACGAGACCGCGATGATGATGGACCTCGCCGGCGAAGAAACCGCGGCGTTGGTCGAGACGCGGCTCGACGGTCTGCCGGCGCGGCTGATCCAGCCCTGGATCGCGCCGGGTCATCCTGACGACCCGATCACCGATTACGGCGCCGGTTGGGCTGCAATCTTCCAGTCGGACGATTGTGGTTACTGGGGCGATCCCGGCGTGGCGACGCGCGAAACCGGCGCGTCGCTGACGGAGGTCACCGTCGCCAGCCTGGCCGAATTCTTGGAGAAGTTCGCCCGCACGCCACTTCGCGCCGGGGTCGCACGCGATCCGGCGAAGCCAGGGATCGCCCAGCCGACGGTTGGCGGGGCGTCGAAACCATGACCGGAACCGATGTCCTAGTCACCGGGGCCGGGGCTGTCGGTGGTTACGCGGTGGAGTTTCTCGCGCGGCGACCGGAAGTGCGCAGCATCGTCATCCTCGACCGGGACGGCGATCGGGCAACCGGTGTGGCGTGGCGGGCCACCCTCGGCGCTCTGCAGGAGGGCAAGCATGTCAGCATCAATGGCGTCGCCGTCGATCTTGCCGATCGTGACGCGACCGCCGAGGTCATCGCACGCTTCGCCCCCCGGGTCATCTTCCACGCCGCGACCCTGATCACGGTGCCCGAGATGGCGCGCGGCCTGCCGCCCGACGATTTCGCCAGAGTGCGGGCGTCGGGAATGGCCGGCTTCCTTGCCGCGCATCTCGTGCTTGGACTGTCGGTGCAGGCGGCGATTGCCGAGACAAGTCTGAACACCTCCCTCATCACCGCCCCGTTCCCGGACTTCGCGAACCAGGTGCTCGCCCGGACCGGGCACGCACCGCTGACGGGGATCGGCAACGTCGACAACATGGCGGCGGAGCTTCAGGCCGCGGTTGCGCGTAAGCTGGGTATCTCTGCCCTGTCGGTGCAGCCATTGATCGTGGCGCACCACAGCGTCGCGGAGTGGTTCCAGCGCTCGGGCTCGGCCGGCGCGGCGCCTTGGCATGCGCGCGTCAGCGTCGATGGGGTCGACATCTCGGAGCAGCTGGATCTCGACGGGTTGATGGCCGAGAGCTCGGCACGCATTCGGCCTGTCCCGCAGGAGAGCCGCACCGCGGCCTCCGGCGTCAAAGCGGTACTCGCGGCACTGCGTGACGACGGGACTTTCCTGCACGGCGCCGGTCCCGCCGGTCTGCCGGGGGGCTGGCCGATCCGGCTCTGGGCCGACCGGGTCGAGGTCCTGCCGGTGCCCGGCATAGATCGGCAGGCCGGGATCGAGACCGCGTTGGCGGGGCAGCGGAAGGGCGGCATCGAACAGATCGAAGAGGACGGCACACTCATCGCCACCGAGACCTGTGCGGCGATGATGTCCGACCTGTTTGGCGTCGATGTCTCGCGCATCACGCCCGCCGAGATTCCCGAGACCGCCATGGCCCTTCGCCGCGCGCTCTCGGCGCGGATCGCGGCCTGACATCGTAAAGCAGGACGACGAGAATGACCGGTCCGCGACTGGCAGACTGATTTCAGTTTTGCCGGTCAGGCGTGCAATGCCCGACCCTAACCGAGCGCCTCGAATGACAGGCGGCGCTCCACCCAATACTGGAAACGGATCAACGCTCCGTTGAGGATCAGGTAGACAATTGCGATCACGGTCAGCACCTCGAAGGGGCGATATGTGGTCGAGATTATCGCCATGCCCGCGCCGGTCAGTTCGGTCACCGCGACCAGGCCGGCCAGCGAGCTGCCCTTCACGATCAGCGTCAAGTTTGAGGTCAGCGGCGGCATGATTGTTCGGATCGCCTGGGGAACGATAATGCGCCTCAGTATCATCGCGGGTGGCATGCCGAGGGCGCGCGCGGCCTCTTTCTGGGTCGCCGGGACGGCACGCAGACCCGCGCGAATGTACTCGAGGTTGTAACCGGTTGCCGACAGGGTCAGGCCGGCGATCGCGGCGGGAACCGCATTCATGTAGATGCCGACCTGCGGCAGACCGTAGTAGCTGAGAAACAGCAGTGTCAGGGCCGGTGTGGCGCGCATCGCCCAGCTGAAGCCGGCGGTGACCCGGCGCAGCCAGACCACATTGCTGTCGCGCATCACGGCGAGCGGGAAAGCGAAGGCGACCGAGAGCACGATCGTCGCCCCGGCCACCCAGATGGTGGTCAGGCCGGCGCGCCACAGCATGCCGGCGTTATCGATGATAATGGTCCAGTCCATCATGAGCCTCCGGTCGGTGGGCCGTAACGCCGGCGCATCCACCCGCTGAGCAGGGTTTCACCAACCATCACGGCACTGGCGATCGTGGCGTAGACCACGCCGGCGAAGAGTATCAGCGTCAGCGGGTCCTGCGAGATGGCAAGGCTCTGTCGGGTGACCATCATCACCTCTCCGACCGAGATCGCCGAGGCGAGCGACAGCATCTTCACGTTTCCCGCAAGGAAGGTCGCCCAAGGCGTCACGGCGATCCGGGCCATCTGAGGCAGAACCACGCGGCGCAGCGCCAGACCGCGCCCCATGCCCAACGCCCGGCTGGCTTCCCGAAGACGGGGATCGATCGACCGCAGCGAGGCCCGGAAGATCTCCGCATGAAAGGCGATACCGATCAGCACGAAGGCCAGCAACGCCGATCCGATGGATCCAAGATCGACGCCCAAATAGGGCAGCGCGAGGTAGCAGAACAGAAGGACGACTAGCTCGGGCAGCCCCCGGAACACCCAGGTGTAGACCGACAAGAGACGCGCGCGTCGGCCCTCGGTCAGGACGGCGAGTGTCAGGCCCAGGGCTGTGGCGATGGCCGTGATGAGTAGGAACATCCAGATCGTTAACCAGATCGCCCCAAGAAACCGGGGGAATTGCGAGGCCAGGACATCCATCAGTCGGACACGCGCTCGACGAATTGGCGAAGCTCGGGGGTTTCGGGATTGGCCAAGACGACCTTGGGATCACCACTTTCGCAGACAAGGCCCTTGTGCATGAAGATCACCCGGTCGGCGACCTGCCGGACGAAACCCATCTCGTGACTGACGGAAATCGTCGTCATGCCTTCCGAGGCAAGCTGGCGCATCACCGACAGGACCTCGCCTTTCAGTTCGGGGTCGAGCGCCGAGGTGACCTCGTCGAAAAGGAGCGCCTCGGGCCGCATGGCGAGCGCCCGGGCAATCGCGACGCGCTGCTGTTCACCGCCTGACATTTGATGCGGATAGGCCGCCTCACGGTGCGACAGGCGCACCTTCGTCAATAGCTCGCGCGCCTCTGTCGTAGCCTCGGCCCGGTCGCGGCCCAAAACCATCACCGGCGCTTCGATGATGTTCTCGAGAGCAGTCATGTGGGGAAACAGGTTGAAGCTCTGGAAGACCATCGACACTTCGGTCCGGTACTTCAGCAATGCCTTCTCGGGCAACTTGGTGCGGACGCCGTTGCGGTCGACCCAGCCAACCTCCTTGCCCTTCCAGTAGATCCGACCGCCGTCAGGCACGATCAGCAAGTTGAGACAGCGCAGCAGGGTCGACTTGCCCGACCCCGATGCGCCGATGATGGCCACGACCTCGCCCCGGCGGACCGAGAAATCGATGCCCTTCAGGACATCCTGATCTCCCAGCCGCTTGGTGAGGCCGCGGACATCGAGGAGCACCTCAGCTTCTGACATGGATCCGCTCGGGCCACGCAGGCGTCATGAGCATGCGCGCGTTGAACACGTTCAGCACGTTCGGCGTCACGGTCGGGCAACCAAGCCGCTCCGAGATATCTGCCAGCAGCGTCTCGGGATCATGCGGCGCGAGGCCGTCGCCGTAGCCCCAGATCAGGGCAAGGTCGAAGGGGCCCTCGGGGGCGAGCTGGTCAAGCGCCTTGCCATCGGCGATACCGATGCCGAAATGGCTTTCGACCTTGTCCATCCAGGGCTGCGACGTCCAGGTCGCACGGTCCTGGTCAATGTGCCACTCGGTTGGCAGGAGCAGGGCCAGCTTCAGCCCACCGCGAACCTCGGCCTGGCGCCGAACCAGGTCAAACATGAGCTGGTAGGGCAGCAACAACGGCACCGGGCAGCTTAGGGCGCCTTCCGGATACATCTCCGCGCAACACATAAGCACCATATCGACGCCTTCGGCCACGTGGGCATCGATGCAAGCCTGCGCCCGTTCGAGATACCAGGTCTGGCCCACGAAGATCTCTTCCCAGCCAGCGCCCATGCGTCGGTCATCGGGCGTATCGTTGTGAACGTAGCAGCCGATGCCGAGCCCGTCCGAGGGGCTGATCTCGTGCTCGGCGATCTGCTCTCGCGTGAGGCCATCGAGACAGGCTTTTTCGGTTACGGTCACCTCGACACCCATCGCGGCTAGCGCGTTCTCGTGAAAGCTGACGTACTCGTTGCGGGGGCTTTGGCCGGTGGTGATGATGCCGATCTTGAGTGGCATGTCGGTTCCTTCTGACTTGGAGAGTGTCGGCGAGAGTTGCGTCCCGCCGACAGAGGGGGCTGCCGATCAGCTTGGATCAGGCGGCATCTGGGTGAAGTCGACGGGCTGACCGAAATACTGCTCGATCAGCGCGTTGAGGGTACCGTCCTCACGGTACTGAGCGAGCAGAGGCTCGATCGCCTCGGCCAGCGCCGGGTCGTTCGGGGAAACGGCGATGGACTGCGTCTTGGGTGAGCGCACCTCGGGAAGGACGGTAATCTGCTCATCGTTGGCGGCGAGGTAATTCGGCCCGAGGTAGTCCATGCCGATCCAGTCGATGCGACCGTTCTTCAGGTCGAGCGACAACTCGGTCCAGCCCGGATACTCGGCGACCGTTCCGAGGCAGTCCTCGTCCAGCGACGCGCGGATCAGGTCGATCTCGGCAGAACCGCGGACCACGCCGACGGCCAGGCCGCAGATATCGTCCCATCCCTGGATCTCTTCGTTCGAGGTAAGCTTGGTCACGGCGACGCCGTTGATGATGTAGGGCGACAACATGATCAGGTCGTCGGACGCGAGGCGATCAGCAGTTCGGGTCACGCCCGAAGATACGACATCGAAACGGTCGGCCACGAGGCCGGGCAGCAGGCCCGACCAGTCGAGTTGCCGGAATTCAACCTCGACCCCGAGGTCCTCGGCGACCTTCTCCATTACCGCTATGTCGAAGCCGTCGAGCTCGCCGTCGCTACCGATCATCGTAAAGGGCGGGGCAGAGCCGGTCGTGCCGACTACGATCGTGCCCTCTTCCATCAACTGGTCCTGGAATTGTGCTTGGGCGGGGCCGCTGATCAGCGCGCCGATCACCGCTGCAATCGCGAGCTTGGTCTTGTCAGTCATTCGAGCCTCCATGGTTTGTGATATATTTGTGAAATATCCCAAATAGGAAGGCAATTATTTCTGCGATTGTCGGGGGGAACTTTCGCTCCCCCGATCAAATTTTCAGCGGTTCGCCTGTCAGAGGTTCTTCAGGAGTCCGCCGTCTGCCCGGATCATCGATCCGGTGACGTAGGAGGCGCGCGTCGACGCCAGGAAGGCCACCACGGCGGCGAACTCTGCCGGGTCACCGTAGCGCCCGGTGGGAATCGTGGCGCGCGACGCGGCGGCGACGTCTTCGGCGCTCTTGCCCTGGGCCCTCGCCTTTCCCGCATCCAGTTCGGCGACACGGTCGGTACCGATCCGGCCGGGCAAGACCATGTTCACGGTAACCCCCAGCCCAGCGACCTCCGATGCCAGCGTCTTGGACCAGCCGGCCATCATGCCGCGCACACCGTTCGAAAGGGCGAGGTTCGGGATCGGCGACTCGATACCGGAGGACCCGATGGTCACGACCCGGCCGAAACCGCGTTCAGTCATACCGGGGACAAGTGCGTTGGCGATCGTTACGATCGGCAGGGCCATCGACTCCCAGGCTGCCTGCCAGTCTTCCACCGGTCGGCCGAGGGCCGGTCCCGCCTTCGGCCCACCGCAATTCGCGACAAGCACGTCGATTTCCGTGGCTTTCATTCGCTCGCACAAGGCGGCGACGGATTGGGGGGAAGAAAGGTCAAGCTCGACCGGGATGACCCGGCCCTCGGGCAGGTCGGCAGCCCAGTCCGAGATCGCACCGGTATTGCGCGCAGCGGCATGGACTTGCGCGCCCTCGAGCGCGAGCTCACGGGCGCAGGCCGCCCCGAGGCCCCGGCTGGCCCCGAGCACGAGTGCAGTCTTGTCAGCGAGTCCCAGATCCATCAGCCCAGCTCCTTAAGTCGTTTTTCCTGGCGATCGATCAGGCGATCGACCTCGGCGGCGGATGCCGCGTCCAGCATCGCGCCCGGCTTGCGCAGCGCGGGGCTTGCGATGACGCCGCGACGGGCAAGCACGTGCTTGCGCACTGCCAGCCCGAGACCCGGCTGGCTTTCGTAGCGGACAAGCGGCAAATAGGCGTCGAAGACGTCCTGCGCCCTATCCATGTCACCTGCCTTGGCGAGGCGCGTGACCTCGACCATCATCTTCGGGAAGCCGAAACCGGTCATCGCGCCGTCGGCACCGCGCGCCACCTCCTCGGGCAGGAACAGGCCAGCGTTCCCGCAGAGGATCGACAGCCGCCGCTGGCCGGCGGCCTCGTCGGCGCGGATTCGGGCGATCTTGGCAAGCCCCGGCCAGTCCTCGTGCTTCAGCATCTTGATCGATGGCATGTCACGGATGATCCGGGACATGACGTCGTCGCTGATCTTCACGGACGTCGCGAGCGGGAAATCCTGGAGCACGACGGGGGTGTCGTCGCCAAGCGCCTCAATCACCTGGCCATAGTAGGCGTGGATCTGCGGATCGGTCTTCAGGCTGGACGGCGGCGCGACCATCGCGCCGGCAGCGCCCATGTCCATCACTGCCCGCGACAGGTCGCGGATTGCCGCGAGGCCGGGCGCCGAGACGCCGACCACGACGGGGCGCCCCTCGGCTCGTGTGATGACGCGGCGCGCGATCTCGACCGCCTCGGGCTGGGTCATCTTGGGCGCTTCGCCCATCATCCCGAGGATGGCGAGGCCGTCAGCCCCGTCCTCGAAGTAGCTGTCAGTGACCCGATCGAGGCTCTCCCAGTCGATCTCTCCATCTGGATGGAATGGCGTCGCCGATATCACGAAGACGCCCGAACTGTTCTCATTGATGAGGCTCATGCCAGATTTCTCCTTTCGGCGTACCAGCCCCCGGTCGCGCGCTTCACGACGCGGCCTGCACCGGGAGAGTTGACGATGGTGCTGCCGTCCCAACCCGGCGCGCCCCGCAAATAGGTGGCGACGACGCGAACCGAGAAGGTCTCCCCGTGGAACGGGCTCCAGTTCAGGCCGTCGTGGGCTTCGGCCTCATCCCATTCGGTCTCTTCCTCGGCGAGCACGGCGAGATCGGCCTCGAGCCCAACACGGATGGACCCCTTCCGATCGGCGATCCCGAAGAACCGGGCTGGCCGGGCGCAGAGGAAGTCGGCCGTCATGCGTGGCGCGTCGTGGCCCCGTTTACGCGCCAGGGTGAAGAAAGAAGGCAACAGCGTCTCGAGACCTGGAATCCCGGCACCCGCGTCGAAAATCGACTCGGTGAGCTTGTTGTCGATCGGCCAGGATGAATGGTCGGACGAGACAAAGGCGACTTTGCCGGTCTCGAGCGCGCGCCAAAGCCCCTCGATGGCACCGGGCCGGATTGGCGGGTTCACCTTCATGCGCGCCCCCAACCGCTCGCCATCTGCGGCGGCGTCGAACCAAAGGTAATGAACGCAGATTTCGCCCGTTGCGCGGGCTCCCATTGCCGCGAAACCGTTGGTTAGCTCGAACCCGTCCGCGAGCGTGATGTGGACGGGGTGGGCATGAGCCCCGACAGCCTGTCCCAGCGCGTAGAATTGCGCGGTTGCCGCAAGCTCGGCAGCCGGCGGGCGCGACGTCGAATGCGCCTCGATGCCCTCGATACCGGCCTCGCGAGCCCGCGCCATACGGGCATGCACGATCTCCTGATCCTCATTGTGAAGCCCAAGCGGCAGGTCGCTGGCAGCCAGGGCCTCGAAAAGATCGAGGGTCAGATCTTCGCCGATCCGGGGGAAACGGGTCGGGCTGCTTTCGAAGGAGGAAATCTTGAAGGCGACGGCGCCGCGCTGGATCAGATCCCTGACGTTGTCGACCCCCGCCTCGCGGGTGACCGTCGCATAGAGCGCCATGTCCGCGTGCGCATAGGTGCCGACGGCATCAGCTTTCTCATCGAAGCGCTCGATGCGGTCGAGCGGGACGGGATTGTCGTAGGGCATATCAACGAGCGTCGTGACGCCTCCCGCGATGGCCGAGCGTGTCGTGTCTTCGATGCCTGGCAGACCCTTGTAGCTGGTGGCATGGGTCTGGCCGTCGACGACACCGGGCAGGATCAGCGCCCGACCGTGGTCGTCGATCTCTGCGGCGGCCGGCGCGCGCCCCTGCCCGATCGCGGCGATACGGCCGTCCAAGATGGCGATCCAGCCGTTCTCGATCGTCGCGTCCTCGGCGACGACGGTTCCCTTCACGATACGATCAAACATGGGGTTGCGGCCTCACCCAGCCGATATCGAGTGCAGCCACGGCATCGGCCACCGCGGCCTGAACGGGATCTATGACGATGCAACCGGTTTCCTCCTGAAGGCGCTCGCGCTGCTCGCCCATGCCGGCGCAGCCGAGCACGAGCACATCGGCGCCGTCCTCTTCCCGGAGCTGGCGACCGACCGCGGCGATCCGCGACGCTGCCCGGTCTGCATCGTTCGCCTCGGCGACCGACATCTCCACCGCACGATCACCGCCGAGGCGGGACAGGATGCCCATACGCTCGATCATGGCGCGGTGCCGCGAGATCGAGGACTGACCGAGTGAGATCACTCCGAACCGCTGTCCCAGAACCAGCGTCCGTCCGTAGGCCGACTCTGCGATGCCGAAGACAGGCTTGCCGGCCACCTCGCGCGCTTCGGTCAGCCCAGGGTCCGAGAAGCAGGCAATGACGCAGGCATCGGCCTCGACCGAGCGGACCCAGTCCGCTGCCTTGGGTGCAACCGCGCGGACATCTTCGTCGGTCTCAATACCCTTAGGGGCGGACGTCAGGGTGTGACAGTCGATCTGGTGATCGGTCAGAGCGACCTGACGCTCGAGGCAACGCGCCATCGAACGCGTGACCGCCTCGGATGAATTGGGATTGAGAACCGCGATTCTCATTGAAGGCACCTCCAGCCCATCGGGCATATCAACTATTGTTCTCGTGATATTTTACACGACAGATCACGTCAACCAATGAGGGCGGCTGCTTGCGTCACAATGACGAATGCGCTCGCACGAGCCTATTGATGAGGCACGCAACTGGCAGATACATACCCGGCCTTCTGTAGAACCTGCCGTAGTTACAAGCCATCGAGGCCGCACAAAAAATTGGCGACCGCCGGTCAATTCGCAAAAACTTCTCGCAACATTGCTGATTGTTCGCCTACAATCTTGGTGATCGACCGTCAGATATATCATAAGCCGACTCGAGTCGCATTCAAAGAGGGAGACTTTTCCATGACCGTACCGAACCGTGTCACCGCTGTCCTGATGACCGCGTTGCTTGCCGGGCCCGTGGCCGCGCAAGGCACCGCAGAAGACGGCGTGGTCAACTTCGCAGCCGACTTCGCCGCTGCGCCGAACCAGTTCATTCGCACGGATGGCGAGATGGACGGCCTGAACGTCGACATGTGCGGCGCCGTCGCAGAGAAGATGGGCGACGAGATCGAATGGACAAACCTCGCCTTCCCCGGCCTCGTGCCCGGCCTGCAGGCCAACCGGTTCGACGCTATCTGCACTGCGATCTTCATCAATCCCGAGCGGCTTCAGATCATGAACATGATCTCCTACGTTCAGTGGGGCGAAGGCCTGATGGTGCCCGAGGGTAACCCGGCCGGAATCTCCTGCGAGGCCGAGATCGGCACTCCGGAAAGCTACGAAGCCTGTTTCGACGGGCTGGCCGGAATGACGGTGTCCGTCGCCGCCGGTGGCACGACCAACACTCACTTGGTCGAGCAGAGCGACCGCATGGAAGAGGCGGGCCTTGATCCGATCGACATCCGCGCGTTCGACAGCAACTCCGAAACAATTCAAGCCGTGACGGCAGGCCAGGCCGACGCCGGCTATCTGAACGACCCGCAGGCTGCGTACTTCATCTCCAGTTCGGGCGCGCCGTTCGAAATGGCCTTCACCGGCTTCGCCGCGAACCAGCTGGCGATCGCCACGCTCAAGGACAACACTGAGCTCGCCGATCGCATCCTTGCCGCGCTCGAAGAGCTTCGAGCCGACGGCAGCTATGACGAGATCGTCGAGACTTGGGGCGTCGCCGCCGTGCCCGAGTTCGTGCTGAACCCCAGCGAATGAAGCGATGGGCCGGCCCCGGCCAGATCCGGCGCCGGCCCTGACCTGCAGACGACCCGGGACCATCGATGGACTTCTCGACCGACATATTCCTCGACTACCTCACCCGCCCCGAGTTCCTCTCGGCAGCGGGCGTGACCCTTGCAGTAGCGGTCGCCGCCCAGCTGATCGGCATTGCAGTGGGGCTGGTGCTCGCACTGTTCGGAATGTCCCGCTACGCACCGCTGCGCTGGTTCACCCACGGCTACATCTGGCTGATCCGTGGCACGCCACCGCTCGTGCAACTGATGCTGCTCTATTTCGGCCTGCCGCAGCTTGGCATCCGGTTGACGGTGCTTCAGGCGGGCTTGATCGGCCTCGGGGCCTATGCCGGCGCCTTCATGGCCGAGATCATCCGCTCGGGACTGGCGTCCGTCTCGTCTGACCAGATGCAGGCGGCGCGCTCCATGGGCTTCTCGCGCCTTCAGTCGATCCGCTACGTCGTGATGCCCCAGGCGCTTCGCGTGATGCTGCCGCCGTTCGGCAACGAGTTCGCGTCGATGATGCGGACGACGTCGCTACTGTCGGTGATCTCGTTCGAAGAGCTGCTGCGTGTGACCCGGATGGCGATCAACGAGACCTACCGCGTGATCGAGCTCTACTCCGTCGCGGCGGTCTACTACCTCGCGATGTATTCGCTCTGGCTGTTCGTGCAGGCCTACCTCGAAAAGGCGGCCCGTCGCGGCGTAACCGCCCGGCCCGCGACCGCCCCCACGGAAATCAAAGGCGCCCAGTAGCGCCGAATTCTCCAGGACAGACATGTACAATATCATCCTCTTCGGCTGCGGCGCGCTAGGAACCCGGCTGCTTCGCGTGCTCGAGAACGACTATGCCGCGCTGAACGTTGTCGGAGCCATCGACACAGCGCCAAACCTCGCGGGCAGCACGCTTGGCTCGGCCTGCAACTCTGGCCGTTTCGCGGACGTGACGATCTCGCCCGACCTGGACAGCTGCCTTGCGGGACTGGAGACGACACCCGCTGCCTTCATCCACATGACCGAGTCGAAGCCGGCTCGGATCGAGGCTCAACTGCATAACGCGCTCGACCGCGGTATGAACGTGATCTCGGCCGCCGAGTCGATGTTCTATCCCGGCCTCCGCTTCCCCGATTTCTCGGCCCGTCTCGACGCACGCGCGAAAGAGCTTGGCCTGACTGTGACCGGCATGGGCATCAACCCGGGCTTTTCCTATGACACTGTGCCGCTTCTGCTGGCCCGCAGCACCAGCGCGATCAGCGCCATTCGGATCAAGCGTACGATCGATGTGACCGGCACCGGACCCGGCGACATCGAACATGTCGGCTATGGCCTCACGCCCGAAGATTTCCGCGCCGGAGTCGAGCGCGGCGACATCGTCGGCCACATGGGCGCGCCGGAATCTCTCGCCCTGCTGGCCGAGTACCTCGACATGGAGCTCGACCTTGTGACCGAGAGCTGGGACCTGCAGACCGCCGAGATGGATGTCGACAGCGGCGATCCGACGCTCGGCATCCTGCCGCCCGGTCGGGTCGTGGGGATCACACAGCACGCGAAGGGCCATGCGGACGGCAAGGTCGTCCTGCAGACCAGCCTGTCGATGTTCTATCGCCCCGAGACCTTCGGCCTCACAGAGTGCGACGAGATCGAGATCGACGGCAACATGCCGGTCCGAATGCGGATCGAGCCAGCCCTCGAGTCGCTGTTCGGCGCATCGAACGTCCTTGCGAGCACAATCGTTCCCGCGATCGAGGCAGCACCCGGCCTGCTGTGCGGCCTCGACCTTCCGGTCGCGACGCACCGTTCTGACGGGCGCTATGCCGTCGACTCGTCCCGGGATCTGAAGCCGGGTCACGTGCCGCTGACCCGCACCAGAGGCTGATCGCGATGCAGGGCTTCGATCTCCAGGCCTTCCTGGGCTTCGTCTCCTCGCCGCTGATGGCGAAGGCGGCGTGGGTGACCATTTGGGTCGCGGTCGCGGCCCAGACGATCGGAACAGTGCTTGGAACCGGCCTGGGGGTCGCACTGACCTCTGGCCGACCCTGGCTGACCTGGCCGGCCCGGACCTACCTGTGGGTCTTCAAGGGAACGCCACTGCTGGCGCAAATCCTGTTCTTCTACTCGGCCCTGCCGCAGCTGGGTCTGCCGCTGGGCCTCATCGCAACCGGCCTGCTCGGCCTCGGCCTCAACGAAGCGGCACGCATGGCGGACATCGTGCGTTCGGGATTGATGGCAGTGCCGGACACCCAGCGAGAAGCGGCAGCCTCGCTTGGCCTTCGCCCCTCGGTCGCGTTCCGCAAGGTGATCCTTCCGCAGGCGGTTCGGACCATCCTGCCGCCGCTCGGCAACAACTTCGCCTACATGATCAAGGCGACATCGCTGCTTGCAACCATTTCGTTCGCCGAGCTCTTGCGCATGTCTCAGCAACTGGCCCAGTCGACGGCCCGCCCGCTCGAGGCCTATCTCGGCGCGAGTGTCTGGTACCTGGTGCTGATCTCTGTCTGGACAGTCATCCAGAAGTACCTCGAACGTCACTTCGCCCTGAAGGAGTCGATGGAGGCCAGCGACGACACGGGCCGCGCGATGCGCGCCCCGACCGGCAAGGTCGAAGCTCGCGTCGAGGTGCCCCGGTCCTCTGCCGAGGTTGTCATCGAGGCCACCGGCGTCAGTAAGAGCTTCTCGGGGCACATGGCGCTACACCCCACCGATCTTGAAGTTCGACGCGGCGAGGTGGTTGTCGTGCTTGGACCTTCCGGTTCCGGCAAGAGCACCCTGCTGAGAACGCTAAACTGGATCGAGGCGGCCGATGACGGCGATGTCTGGATCGAGGGCAAGAGCCTGGCCTGGACTGAGGGGCGCAACGGCCGGCGGCGCCGTCCGGAGCGCGAGATAGACCGAATTCGCCAGAGGATCGGCATGGTCTTTCAGAACTTCGCGCTGTTCCCGACCTATACCGCCCGCCAGAACGTCGCGCTTGGCCTGATGCGCCTGCGCGGCGTGAAGCGGGCCGAGGCCCTGTCACGCGCTGACGACCTGCTCGCGCGCGTCTCGCTCGGCGACAAGACCGAGGCCTTCCCGATCGAGCTTTCCGGTGGCCAGCGACAGCGCGTGGCGATCGCCCGCGCCATGTCGATGGAGCCCGTCGCGCTTCTCTTCGACGAACCGACCTCCGCCCTCGACCCCGAAACGGTCGGCGAAGTCCTGACCAGCATGACCGATCTCGCGAAGGCCGGCGCCACGATGGTCATCGTCACGCATGAGCTCGGGTTCGCGAAGAAGGCCGCAGACCGGATCGTCTTCATGGAAGACGGGCACAAGATCATGGACCTGCCGGTCGACCGCGCCTTCGCCCCGGACGCCCCGCCCCGCTTCCGCGCGTTCCTCGAGCTGGTCGACGCAAAACCACAGTCCGCCTGAACCGTGGGCGGGTGCTCGGGATGTCTTGCTTAACCTGGGGGGCTCTCGTCGCTTGGGAACTGCCCGCCCAAAAACTGCAGGATCAGCAATAGGACGCGACGGCGGCTCGGCCCACCGCAGGGAGGAACCCTTGTTCGCGGAGCGTCCCCGCGAACCGACGCAACACCTTCCGTGCCGAGGTGGTCCGGGCAGTACGGGAGCTAGACCCACTTGCCCCCCCCCTACCCTCACACAGCGGAATTCGGCGAAATACTCCGCTGCCAAACTCCAGCCAAACAGTGGGACCATTAGCGGGCCCAGATTTACGGTGGTCGTCACTTTTCAGGACATAATGGCGGAGGGGATGGGCCTCAAATCCAACCTTCTCCACCCAGAAACCCAATAATTGCTACCCAACCGTGACGCCAAACACCGCTCCCACCGCTGCTGTCGCAGCCATTGCGAGAGCGCCCCAGAGGGTGACCCGCGCGGCGCCCCGAACGACACCAGCGCCGCCGGCGGAGGCGCCCAGACCGCCGAGGACCGCAAGGCCGACGATCGTCGATGCCGCCACGAACAGCGCGATCGACGTTTCGGGCGCCAATAGAACGACGATCAGCGGAACGACCGCACCCAGGGCGAATGTTAGAGCCGAGACCAGCGCCGCCTGGATCGGGCGTGCCGTCACGGTCTCGGAGATGCCGAGTTCGTCGCGGGCATGCGATCCGAGCGCGTCGCGTTCGGTCAGCTGGTGGGCCACCTTCTCCGCCAGGTCGCGATCCAGCCCCCGGTCAACGTAGATCCGGGTGAGCTCCTCGAGCTCTGCCTCAGGCGTTTCCGCCAGCTCGCGGGTCTCGCGGGCAAGATCGGCTTGTTCCGCATCGGTCAGGGAACTGACCGAGACGTATTCTCCTGCCGCCATGGACATCGCACCGGCCACGAGGCCAGCCAGCCCCGCGATCAGGACCTCCGGCTTTCCCGATCCTGCCGCGGCGACGCCGACAACGAGGCTCGCAGTCGACACCAGTCCGTCGTTGGCTCCGAGAACGGCGGCCCGCAGCCAGCCGATGCGATGCACCATGTGGATTTCGGAATGCGAGAGGCGGCTCATGGCGTGGCTCCTTGCGCGATGTCGGCCTGCCCGGAGGAGACAGCCTTTGGATTCGGGATAGTGGGCTCATGGGGCGCGATGCGCAGCGCGCGCAGGGCGTTCAGGATCACGGCGACGTCGATGATCTCCTGCAGGAGCGCCCCCTGCACCGGAGTGAGATAGCCGAAAGCCGCGGCGATCATGCCCATGACCGACAGCCCGATCCCGGCGACAACGCTTTCGACAGCGATGCGGCGCGCACCGCGCGCAATCTCGATCCCCGGCCCGAGCCGGTCGATACGGTCGACGAGCAGCACGACGTCTGCCGCCTCCGCCGATGCAGCGGCTCCGCGTGCGCCCATCGCGACACCCACATCGGCCGCTGCGAGAGCCGGCGCGTCGTTGACGCCGTCGCCCACCATCATCACGGGCCCGCGCTTGCGCTCGGAGAGAACCAGCAGAACCTTCTGGTCGGGCGTGAGCCCGGCGCGCAGCCCGTCGAGGCCAAGCCCCTCGGTCACGCGCTCAGCCACGTCCGCGCGGTCGCCGGTGGCGAGCAGGATACGCGCGATGCCCTCGCGGCGCAGACCGTCGAGCATGGCGCCCGCACCCTCGCGCAGCGGATCGGACATCACGAGGTGCCCTGCCATTTGCCCGTCGACGGCGACGGCGACGAGAACCGAACCGGCGGCAATGGCGGAATGATCGCCCGGCTGGCGCCCCACGCGCGCGGCCACGAAGCCGTCGCCACCGACGATGACCTTCCGGCCCTCGACATGGCCCACGACGCCTTCACCCGGGATCTCAGCCACGTCCGACGGAACCGGCAGCGTGAAGCCGCGCGCCTTCGCGGCCGCAACGATGGCCTGCGCCACGGGGTGCTTGGACGCCTGGTCGAGCGCTGCAGCGAGGCGCAGTATGTCGTCCTCCGCCATCCCGTCGTGGCTATCGATCGAGACGATCTGCGGCCGGCCGTCCGTCAGCGTGCCGGTCTTGTCGAGGATCAGCGTTCGGATGCGCGCCATCGTCTCGAGCGGTCCCGCGCCCTTGATCAGCACCCCGAAATGCGCGGCACGCGACAGCCCGGCCACCAGCGCCACCGGCACGGCGAGGATCAGCGGACAGGGCGTGGCGACAACGAGCACGGCGACGGCCCGGATCGGATCGCCGGTGAACCACCAGGCCGCGAAGGCGATGCTGACCGTGACCGCGAGAAAGCCCAGCGACCAGCGGTCGGCCAGCCGCGACATCGGCGCCTTCGAGGCCTGCGCCTCCTCGACCAGCCGGACGATCCCGGCATAAGTGCTGTCCTTGGTTTCTCTCGTCGCCGTCAGATCGAACGCCTCGCCTGCGTTTGTGGAGCCGCTCATGGCTTCGGCGCCGTGGGCGAGGCGCACTGGCAGGGACTCGCCCGTCAGCGCTGAGGTGTCGACGAAGGCCGTCTCCGAGGCCACCGTGCCGTCCACCGGCACCACGTCGCCCTGACGTATCAGGAGGCGGTCGCCGGGCGCGATGTGGTCGAGCGGGATCTCCTCCAGCCCGCCGTTGCGGTGCCGGGTCGCGGTCCGCGGCACGCGGGAGAGGAGGTCGTGCATCTCGCGCCGGGCGCGGCCTTCGGCGAAGGCTTCGAGGAATGTGCCGCCGGAATACATCACCGCGACCACCGCCGCGGCGAGGGTCTCGCCGAAGACGAGCGCCGCCGACATCGACAGCGCTGCGACGATATCGAGGCCCACCTCGCCGGAGCGCAGGCTGCGCAGGATCTCGACCACGAGCGCGGCGAGCGCTGGAACGACGCCGGCGATCCAGATCAGGTTCGCAGCGTTGGGTCGGCCGGAAAAGTAGAAGACAAGTCCCGCAAACAGGCCGGTCGCGGCAATGAGCAGGATAGCGGTCTTGAAGCGGTCAGTCCTTGTCGTCTCCATGCGGCCTATCTCCCCTCTGCAGGGGTAATCGCCGCTGGCTCTTCGGAAAAAAGTCGTCCGACTCCCACGCCCCTCACGCTCCCGCAATCTTCGCGCAAGAGGAACAGGGCGTCGAGCCCTTCTTTTCTTGCGAGTTCGGCCCCTTTGCCGAGACCGAGCACCATGGGCGCCGTCGTGCAGAACGGCTTCGTCGAGAGCTTCAATGGCCGACTGCGGGACGAGTGCCTCAATGAGCACCTGTTCTCCAGCCTGACCCAAGCCCGCCAGTTGATTGAGGCCTGGCGCGAAGACTACAATCACCACCGCCCGCACACGAGCCTCGAAGGACTCACCCCGCGGGAATACTTCAACAGGTCAGAAAAGGACCAAACCCGGAACAGAGCTAACTTCTGAACGAGGACATAAAGGGGAGCATGTATAAACTGCCTTCCCCTGCAAGTGATTTGTCGATGCGCCGCTGACCCTGCTTCTATGTATTCGGTCTTTCTTCGGGGCCGGTCGATTTGCCCCTGACCAAGATGGGAAGTCGCGCGTCCTGTGTCTCGTTAGCTCATCGGCACTTCAGGGGCCATGCTCCCCATCAGACTGACAAGACGCCGATCGGTCGTTGGTCCATCTCCTCCTCGCTCGCAGATTCCTTTGTCCAGTTGCGCGTTTGCCCGACTACAGGCCGCTCATGGCATTCGGCCGATATCTCTCACCCTTCGTCAGAACAGCCCAGGCAATACGCGCCATCTTGTTGGCCATGGCGACCGCCGCGACGTTCACGTGCGCTCGCTCCTTCAGACCGTCTGCCCAAGCCGTTATTGGCGACGTCCTGTCGCGCACGAGATGCAGCACCGTCCGGGCTCCGTGGATGAAGAGCTTGCGCAAATATCGATTGCCATGCTTCGAGATGCCAATCAGCTTGGCTTTGCCGCCTGTCGTGATCTGCCGCGGCACCAAGCCGAGCCATGCGGCGAGATCACGCCCCTTGCCAAAGCTGCTACCCGTGCCGACGGCTGCAACAAGTGCCGTCGCGATCGTGGGACCTATGCCGGGGATTTCCATCAGCCTCTGCATATCAGCATCCGTCCTGGCCAGCGCCTTGATCTCGGCATCGATGGCCGCGACCCGATCATTGATCACGCCCAGTTCGGACGCCATGTCGGTCACAAGCAGGAGCATTCGGGGTGAAAGATCGGCAGTGCCCTCTGCGGCCAATCTGGCCAGTTCCTTTTGGAAGACATGGCGCCCTGTTCCTACCCGGATGCCGCGCTCCATAAGGAAACCGCGGCCCTGGTTGATCAAGCGCGTCCTGTCCGACACGAGACGCTCCCGCGCACGGTGCAAAGCCTGAAGGTCGAGCTGTTCTTCCGATTTGATTGCAACAAATGACATCGTTGGACGCGTCGCGGCTTCGGCAATGGCTTCAGCATCACGGTCATCGTTCTTGTGAACCTTCACATAAGGCCGGACATACAGAGGCGACATCAACCGAGGGTCATGCCCCTTTTGAAGGCAGAAGCGCCCGATGTGATGCGCCCCGCCGCAGGCTTCCATCGCAACGACGCACGGCGGAAGCGTGTCAAGAAAGTCCAGCAGCCGATGCCGCTGGAGACGTTTGCGAAACACGACCGCTCCCGCTTCATCCAGCCCGGCAAGACTGCAAACGGTCTTGCCCAAATCTATGCCCAGAACCTTGATGTCCATCAGATGCTCCTCTCTCCACCTATGCCCGCCACGGTAGCAACGGGTTGGTGGGAAGGCAGTTCATCCCATTAGGTCACTTCATCTTCGCTGTCCGCACCCCGAACGGGCGCAAACCCACCAACCACCGCCTCGTTCTTGATGGAATTTTCTGGATTGCCCGAACCGGGGCACCATGGCGCGATCTTCCCGGGGAGTTCGGCAAATGGTCGAGCGTCTATCGGCAATTCCGGCGCTGGACGTTGGCAGGGCTCTGGGAGGACATCATGGAGGCCCTGAACCAGAGCGGATCCGTGCCAAGTGCCCTGCAGATGATCGACAGCACCGTGATCCGCGCCCACCATCAGGCAGCGGGCGCTAAAGGGGGACTCCGCGACAGGGTTTCGGCCGTTCTCGAGGTGGCTTTACGACCAAGATCCACCTCCTCGTCAATGCACACGGGCTTCCCATGAGGACAGAGATTACGCCAGGCCAGACGTCAGACTATCTCGGCTTCGATCTGGTGATGGCGGATAATCTGCCCCGCCCGAGTGTGCTGCTCGCGGATCGCGGCTACGATGCAGACAAGATCAGAGACGGCATGGAGGGGCGCAACGTCCTGCCCGTGATACCGATGCGCAAGTCTCGCAAGAAGCGGATTGGTGTCGATCGCTCCCTGTATCGCCTGCGTAATCTGGTCGAACGCTGCTTCAACAAACTCAAAAACGCCAGGCGTGTCGCGACCCGCTACGACAAAACCGCGGAAAGCTTCCTCGGCTTCATTGACATCACGTCGATCCGTCTCTGGATTCGCCATTTGTCAACATGACCTAGGCTACATCAGCCCCATGGAGTTCGAAGCCCGCGCTATGCTAGCTTAACCCGATGTCCACGAAACCGGCAGCAGCTCATGATGAAGCATAACGACGCCACGCTTTGATCGCAGCTCTATGTAAGCCATGTCAAAGGGCCAAGCTGTTCATCAGCCGTGGTGTGGCTGAAACCGCGCCTTGCCAGACGCAGGCCGAATCTCTTGCAGCCCTTGCCCCCGGCCCGCTCGAGCTGCGGCAAGAGCCTGACCGCAATCACCTGAACTTGGTGTTGGACCTCGCCGACCCTGACAAACCGCCGGGTTGGCGCCCTGCCGATATGGTCGCAGACAGCTAGGCCGCCTCAACCTCCCGCGATCTGGCCGCTGGCAAAGGCCAGCATCGCGGCCGATGATCGGATGGCATGACGCGCCTCGACCTCGGCGATCTGCGCATCATAGAGCAGGCGCAGCGCCGTATCGACCTCGCGCACTGTCAGCAACCCCTGATCGGCCATCGAGCGTGCGGCGTCATAGGTCACACGCGAGGTGCGGACCAGATCACCCGCCGCCTGATTGGCGGCCAAAGCCGCCTTCAGCGCCTCATAGGCGGCGATGATTTCACCCTCTGCGCTGCTGCGCAGGTATTCGGCCTGCGCCAGAGCGGCATTGTGGTCGGCCTGCGCCGCCTCAAGCCGCATGGCGCGGGCATTGCCGTCCCAGATCGGGATGTTCACGCCGACAAAGACCCCGCCGAAATCGCGGTCGCTGGCATGGTCCAGCCCGACCGGCACCCGGTCATCGCTCAGTTGCCCCGAGGTCCAGCGATGGCCGAGCGCGGCGCTGGCGACGATCTGCGGCCGGAACGAAGCCTCGACCAAGGCCACATTCGCCTCGCTGGCGCGGGCGCGGGCAAAGGCGGCCTGCAGATCGGGGCGGCGCGAGAGCGTATCGGCAAGGAAGCGGTCCAGCTCGGCCGGGGGCCGCGCGGGCAGGGCCAGCGTGTCGCCCGGATTGATGCCGATGCGTGTCGCGGGCGACAGTCCGGTCAGGGTGGCCAGCCGGACGTTGGCGGCGGCGGTTTCCGCCTCGGCGCGGGTCAGGTCAAAGCGCGCCTGCGAGACCAGTTGCCCGGCCTGCGCCTCTTCGGTGACGGTCGCCAGCTCCTGCGCGCGCCGCGCCTGCGCCATGGCGGCGATCTCGTGCGCGGCGCTCAGACGGGCGCGCTGGATGCCCTCGCGCGCCTGCGCCGCCTGCAGGTCGTAATAGGCCTGCGTGACATTGTGGATCAGAAGTTGATGCACGCCGGTGAAGGCGACATTGGCGGCAAAGGACAGCTCTTCGGCCCCGGCGCGGGCAGCATCGCGGCGGCCAAAGTCGAACAAAAGCCAGCGGACCGAGACCGATGCCGTGGTCACTCCGATATCGCCGGTGACATTGCCCTGCGGCAAAAGCCCCAGCCCGTCCTCGATCCCCGCCCCTTCGGCACGCTGCCAGCCGGTGAGGATCTGCGCCGAGATCTGCGGCAGATAGCTCGCCTCGACCAGCCCGACCGCGGCGGCGGCCTGCCGCGTCCGCTCCCATGCGGCGCGGGTCTCGGGATTGTTGCGCTGCGCCATATCGATCAATGTCGCCAAGGCATAGGTCTGGCCGGGCTGCGCGCTTGGGCGCGGCGCGGCATCGGCCATGACCCGGCTGTCCGGGGCTAGCAGGAACCCGCTCTGCCCCGGCGGCGGCGCATCAGGCGAGGCCGGGGCCAGCGACGCGGTATCCGGCGGCGCGCAGGCTGTCAGCATGACCAGCCCGCAGGCCAGAAGGGCATTATGCGGCTTGGACATGATCGCCCTCCTTCGCGTGGCTCTGTCTGAGATAAAAGTGCAGCTGAGCCGTGGCCTCGGCAAGTTCCTGCGCCAGCCCCGGTTGCCGCTCAAGGACGGCCAGCCCGGCCAGTCGCCGCGCGCGGGCCAGAGGTTCGCGCAGCCGCGCCACTTCACGGCCATTGGTGGCGGGCGGGTTTGATGCGAGGGCCGCAGACAATTCCGCCAAAGCCGCCTGCGCATCATCGCGCGCATGGACCGGCCAAAGTGCGGTGAAGACAAACCAGACAACCGCGCTGCCGAACAGGATGCCGATGATCCGGCTCAGGCTCGCGTCGATACTCGCCGGGGGTGAGAACCCGGCCAGCACTACCAGATAGAAGCAAAGCGCCATCTGCCATCCGGCATAGGACACCCGCTCGCCGCCCAAGGCGATCCAGGCTGCGACGAAGGTGACGGCGCCGGTGACGATCAGCAAATGGCCGATATCGGTCATCCACGGCATCAAAAGCGTCATCACCAGAATTCCGGCGACCGCGCCGATCAGGCAACCGATCAGCCGCAGGGCCAGCCGGTGATGCGTCTCGCCGCGCGAGCCGAGGGCCACATAGAACACAGTGATCATCGCCGTATGGATCGAAAAGAGGTTGAAGGCCGCGTAAAAGCCATAGGTGATCAGGACGGCGACAAGGCACTTCAGTGCGAAGCGCAGGTGGCGCGGATCGCTGAAGGCATCTGGCCGGAAGAGCGGCGCCTTCTCGGGCGCTGACGACCCGGAGGATGCGCGGGGAGCGGCACCCGCCTCGGCCAGAGCCAGCCGGAAGTAGCTGTCGTCATCGGCGCGGGCGAGAGCCTCGGCATCGGCCCCCCGTGCCGCGCCAAGGATGCGGGCGAACTTCAACCACTCGTCGCTGCGCGCCAGCCCCTCGTCCAGAAGCCTCTGCGCCTCGGGCGTATGGGGCACGTCACTGGCGGCCTCTCGCCGTGCGATCTGGCGGCGCAACAGCACTTCGGGCCGGACACCGGCCAAAGCTGCCCAGACCGCCATCAGCCCCAGTGGCAGGACCAGCACCACCCACATCCAGCGCATCGCCTGCGACATGAGTTCTGGCACCGGGATCAGATCGACCAGCGTCAGCATGAAGGCAAAGACAAATCCCGCCGTCGCCGCCAGGGGACCAAGCCGGCTGGCCTGCGACAGGAACATGCCGAGAAAGGCAAAGCCGGCGATGGCGGCCAGCCGCAGCATCGGATCGCCCATCACCGCATTCAAGAGGGGGATCGCCAGGAGGATCGCCAAAGTCGCGGCGGCGCTCAGCCGGACAGCGGTCATGATGCTGTCACCTGCGTTGTCGCGGTGGGCGAAGAACAGGATATAGCAGGAGAGCGCCGCCTCGGGCACCCGCATCGCCATGGCGAGAAACACCGTCACCATCACCAGCCCGGTCAGGGTCAATGCCCCGCGCAGCCGATCCGCCCGATCCTCGCGCGCGATGCGTTCTGCGAATGTCTCGGGCGGGGTGGTGATGGCAGGGGCAATGGCGGTGGCAACGCTCATTGGCCGGTGCCGCTTTCCCCGACCGCGCCTTCCTCTGGCCCGATGATGCGGACCGAGACCGAAGCGCCCAGCCGCACCAGCCCTTCCGGCGGATGCTCCAGCTCGATCTCGACCGGAAAGCGGCGGGCGGCGCGCACCCAGTCCAGCTTGCTGGCGACCAAGGGCAGGCCCAAAAGCTGCGCCTCTTCCGAGGACCGCACGCCCCAGCCGATGCCACCGACCACGCCCTCGATCATCAGATCCGGCGCGGCCAGCAGGAACACCCGCGCCCGGTCGCCGATGCGGATGTTCGGCAGGTCGGTTTCGCGGAACAAGGCGCTTACCCGCCAATGGCTGTCGTCGATCAGCGAGAACAGCGTGACGCCCGAGACCACGAATTCGCCCGCCGTGAGCGTCATCCCCGCCAGCACACCGTCGGTCGGGGCACGCACCTCGGTGCTGCGCAGGTTGCGCTCGGCCAAAGCAACCGAGGCGCGGGCGACATCGACCTGTGCGCGGCGGGTGTCCAGCGTGCCGACAAAGGCGTCTGTCCCCTGCGCATGGCTTTGCGACTGCGCCAAGGTGACCGTGGCATCGCGCAAGGCGGTCCGCGCGGCATCGACCTCTTGCGCAGTGACATAGCCCTGCGCCAGCAAGGGTTCGAGCCGGTTCAAGGTCTGCTGCGCCAGTTCCAGATTGGCGGTGGCGCGCTCGATCTGGCTGTTGGCGACATCGGCGTTGGATTGTTGCAGCGCCAGATTGCCCTCGCCCTGCCGCAGCTCGGACTCTGCCGCGGCCAATGCCGCGCGCGCCTGATCGAGTTCCAGTTGATAGGGCTCGGGGTCGATGCGGAACAGCAGATCACCTGCGGCGACCCTGGCGCTTTCGCTGACGGCGACCTCGATCACCAGACCGGGCACGATGGCGGAAATGCCGGTGACCGGGGCACTGATCTCAGCGGCATCGGTCGAGGGGTGGCTGGCCGATTGCCGCCATGCCCAGACGGCGGCAGCGGCGGCGGCGAGAGCCGTCACGAGGACCACAAGGCGAAGGATAGCGCCGACCCAGGGGCGCGGAACTGGCGAAGGCGTCTCCGACCGTGACGGCGTGACCTCCGCCGATTGAGACGGCGAAGCCCGGCCATCATCCTGATCCGTCGATACGGCAGGACCGGCACTGACCTCGGGCGGGTGCTCCACGGGGTCCGGAAGTGCAGTGCCGGCAACACCCTTGCTATCAGCTGTGGCATTTGCCTCCGGCACCGGAGCGGTGACCTGCGGCTTGGGCTCGTCCTGCGCGGCGCTCATCCATAGCTCCCGATCCAGAGGTAATTCATGCCGATACCGGCCAAGAGGGCCACGGCGGGATAGAAGACGGCGGCGGCTGGCAGATGCCGCGACAGGCCAGTCAGCACGAGGGTCTCGCGCAGGATCAGCGCCACACCGACCCCGGCCAGCGCCGCAAAGATCCAGACCGGAAAGGACGAGCCGAACAGGCCGATGATGGTCGCGCGCGGGGTCATCTGGCACCTCCAAACATGGTCTTAGCCGTTGTCCGTCGTCGAATGATTTGGAACAGCCGCGCTGATTTTGTAGCGGATGGCTTGGGCTCATCGGTTTCAGGCTATGCCACTTGACGCTGGTGGCTCAAGCGGCGGTTTTGGATGGTCTGCTGTTTGATGCGCCTCCTTTCAGCCAAGATGGTTTCACCGCGACCAAAGTAGACGTCAGCTGGGGTTAGGTTGCTGATGCTCTCGTGGTAGCGATTGTTGTTGTAGTGATCGATGAAGGCGGCGATGGCTGCTTCGAGTTCGCCCTCGAGGAAGTAGTTTTCCAGCAAGATGCGGTTCTTCAGGGTCTGGTGCCATCTTTCGATCTTTCCCTGTGTCTGGGGGTGCATTGGTGCGCCGCGAATGTGCTTCATGCCTTTGTCTTCGAGATATTCTGCCAGATCAGCAGCGATGTAAGACGAGCCATTATCGCTGAGCAGCCTGGGTTTGTGCAGAACCTTGGCGCTGACGCAGCCTGACGCTGCCAAAGCGATGTCGAGCGTGTCGGTGACATCCACGGCCCGCATGTTGCCGCATAGCTTCCAGCCGATGACATAGCGGGAGTAGTCGTCGAGGATCGTGGACAGGTAGAACCAGCCCCAGCCGACGACTTTCAGATAGGTGAAGTCAGTCTGCCACATCTGGTTTGGCGCCGTAGTCTTGTCTTTGAACTCATCGGCCGCCTTGATGACGATGTAGGCCGGGCTGGTGATGAGGTCGTGCGATTTGAGCAGCCGGTAGACAGAAGCCTCTGAGACAAAATACTTTTCTGTGTCAGTGAACCGGACCGCCAGTTCGCGCGGCGACAGCTCGGGCTCCTCAAGCGCCAGCGCCACGATCCGATCCCGAACCGCATCGGGGATGCGGTTCCAGACCCGGGAAGGGGAAGATGGCCTGTCCTCCAACCCCTCGGGCCCATGTTCGACGAAGCGATCATACCACCGGTAAAACGTGGTGGGTGGGATGCCGATCTTGGCTAGGACGTGTTGACAAAAGGGATTCACATCGGGCTTTGATCATGATTCAAGCTGGTATCTGCGATGGAGGCCAGTTTGGCACGAGCCCTTATGTCGGACGAGGAATGGGCGTTCTTTGAGCGCTTCATCTTCGCTGTCCGCGCCCCGAACGGGCGCAAACCCACCAACCACCGCCTCGTTCTTGATGGAATTTTCTGGATTGCCCGAACCGGGGCACCATGGCGCGATCTTCCCGGGGAGTTCGGCAAATGGTCGAGCGTCTATCGGCAATTCCGGCGCTGGACGTTGGCAGGGCTCTGGGAGGACATCATGGAGGCCCTGAACCAGAGCGGATCCGTGCCAAGTGCCCTGCAGATGATCGACAGCACCGTGATCCGCGCCCACCATCAGGCAGCGGGCGCTAAAGGGGGACTCCGCGACAGGGTTTCGGCCGTTCTCGAGGTGGCTTTACGACCAAGATCCACCTCCTCGTCAATGCACACGGGCTTCCCATGAGGACAGAGATTACGCCAGGCCAGACGTCAGACTATCTCGGCTTCGATCTGGTGATGGCGGATAATCTGCCCCGCCCGAGTGTGCTGCTCGCGGATCGCGGCTACGATGCAGACAAGATCAGAGACGGCATGGAGGGGCGCAACGTCCTGCCCGTGATACCGATGCGCAAGTCTCGCAAGAAGCGGATTGGTGTCGATCGCTCCCTGTATCGCCTGCGTAATCTGGTCGAACGCTGCTTCAACAAACTCAAAAACGCCAGGCGTGTCGCGACCCGCTACGACAAAACCGCGGAAAGCTTCCTCGGCTTCAATGACATCACGTCGATCCGTCTCTGGATTCGCCATTTGTCAACATGACCTAGAACCAGCAGCTTCAAGGGGTTTGAACACTATGATGCCAGTTTGACTTCAATCCCAAGCCCTCGGGGCGGCGGCTGCGGCATCTCGGGCGCGGCGTTGCTCCAGCGTGCAGGGCGAGGTGGCTATCGCGAGGCGGAACTGGCCCGGATGGACTGACCTGCCATCGTCGAACTGCAGCGAATACTTGCCGCTCGTTGATAGCGTGGATCAGTGAACCGGGTCCGGCTATAAGCCGCGGCCGAGGCGTCTGGCGCTTCCTCAAGGGTGTCGTTCGGTCCAGGTTTCAGCGGCACGCCCGTGCCTGATCGCGCAACACGGCATAATCGCCCAGCATCCGCGCAATCACAGAGCCCTCTGGCGTCGCCGTAACCTCCACTGCCGCTCGCTCCTGTTCAGCATGGCTGTACTCTACCACCGGCGGACAAGGTCCCGCCGCCTCAGAACCGCCCATCGCGCAGGCGGTGAGCCAGAGCATCCCGATCAGCAGGGCGGTTGGCCGCGGCGTCAAGCATTTGCCGATTGATCGCATCGTTTCTCTCCCGTGTCTCAAGTTGCTCAAAAGCACGCCCGGCGCGCTCGCCTGCGCGGCGAAGGTTAAAGGTGAACAGGGCGACGGTGAGTGTCGCGAGCGCGACTCCCACCAGGCGTCGCGTTGCTGGCCGGGCGAGGCGCGCGGCCAAAATCTCGGCACCCATCAGCGCCGCCCCCGCTTCCAGTCATCGAGCCGCGCCCAGACCGCGACCGCGATGCCGCCGAGAGCCACCGCGATGAACACCCAGCGGAGCGTATCGAGATACGGGACCAGCGGCAGGATTGCGGTCTGAGTTTCGGCCAAGACGCTTTGCGCAACCTCGACCCCCGCTGCGCCCAGCGTCGCGACGCCTGCCGCGCCACCGCCTTTCATCGTGCGGCTGTCGACCAGTGCCTCGCGAGCGAGCGGGGTTTCCGCCGCGAACGCCGTCGCCCGGACCGGGAACCGCTCGCCCCATTGCCGTGCCGGGCCGAGGTCGACATGGATGAACCCCGAGCGCGGATAGAAGCCGAAGCCGAGGAACCCCACCTCGCGCGCCGCAGCCTCGAAGGCTGCCGGGTTGTGGTTTGACATGGCGATGTCGAAGGCAGCGCCGTCGAGGTGTTTCGAGCGGGTCGCGCCGCCGACGGCGCTGTTGTGTTCAGGGCTGCGATAAGCGGACCGGACAATGAGCGGCTTGCCCAGCCGGTCGCGCAGCGCCTGCAGCTTGTCGAGCGCCGGCTCGTTGATCAGCAGCTTACCGGTGCCCCTGCAGGCGATCTCGGCGGGGGAGAAGTTCGGCCAGCGCCAGGCGCTCTCCGGCACGTCGCGCCAGTGGCGGTGGAAGGTAGTAGTCATGGGGGTCCTCCGAAAACGAAAAACCCGCCTCGAAGGCGGGTCATTGCGGGCTGATGAATGGGGATAGGGAGCGGCTACGGGCTACCGCCGAAGATCTTGAGCTTGATCGCGATCCCGGCCAGCAGCGCCAGCATGACGGCGGTGGTGATCATGCGGACGGCGGTCTGCATGGCGGTGCGGCGCACCAGGCGGATGCAGTCCACCAGCGAGCGCAGATCGCGGATGTCGAGCGCGGCCTCGTCGCCGTCGAGGCCGACATCGGCGAGAGCGCGCTTCGCGCCTTCCTCTGCCGCCCGCGTCAGGATCGCCTCGAGCTCGGCGTCGGGCATGCGGACGTAGCCCTCGGATCGGGGTGGGTTCATCAGGGTCCTCCTTCCGCCGCTCAGCCGATCTTGCAGCCCCAGAAGGACGTGTGATCGGCGGCGAACTAACCGTCCGCTACCAGGAAATACCTCTGCAGCTCGACGGTATCGCCCGCCGTCAGCGGGACCATGGTCTGATGCCAGATCGCGGTGGCGAGCGAGACGTGGGTGGCGGAGATTTCACCAAGGGAGCCGCGGATTTCGGTCGTGCCGTTCAGGACGAGCTGCCCGCAAATTCAGGCAGTCGTGCTGGCGTTGACCTTGTAGAGCAGCGTTGCGCCGAAGAGGTAGGTGCCGTCGACCGGGCGCCACGAAATGGTTGTTCGCGGCGTCGAAGGCCCCCTGAGCGTTATGGTCAGTGTTGTTGAGGCCGATCTTCGTCCAGGTCCCGACGCCGACATAGTTGTCGTAGCTGGTGTACGTCTTGACGCGCGGCAGCCGGGGCTGATCGACGATCCCGTTAGCGTTGTCGACGCTGAGCCAGTCGAAAAGGTGCTGACGTCGGCCGAGCCACTCAGCTGATCCTCCCCAACAGATTACGGACGTTCGACACATGCCACTTCCCGCCTCGTCTGGTTCGCATGCCTCGAGCGTTCAACTCGTCGGCAAGGGCCCGCAGGGACGTGTGACCGGCCTGTTGAATGGCGCGTACGATGGGGGACAGCGCCATGGCGAAGTCATTTGCATTGCCCGCCACAGTGACCCTCAGCGCTTCTCCGCCCTTGGCCGCCCGCCTGAGCGCCGCGGCCCCGTTCGGGTTGCCAAGCTTGACCCCGCGCGCCTTGGCCGCCGCCAGCGCTTCCTTGGTGCGCCGCGAGATCGCTTCGCGCTCCTGCTCCGCCACCAGCGCCATGATCCCGACCGTCAGGTTGTTGGCCTCCGGCATGTCGCAGGCGACGAACCGGACGCCACTGTCGCGGAGGGTGAGCAGCAAGGCGGCGTTGCGGCTCAGACGGTCGAGTTTGGCGATGACCAGCGTTGCGCCGGTGAGACGGGCCAGGTGGAGCGCCTTCTCCAGTTCGGGCCGGTCGTTCTTCCGTCCGCTTTCGACTTCGGTAAAGCGGCTCAGGATCAAAGCCCCCTGCCCTGACGCATAATCGTCGATCGCCTTTCGCTGCGCCTCGAGCCCCAGGCCCGACCTGCCCTGCCTGGCCGTCGAGACCCGCTCGTAGGCAATGAGCCGGAGGATCGGGGCAGTATCGTTGACCATGTACACACCTGCCTGACGTTGGTTGCGCAGGTGTGTACATCGCTCCGATGCCGCCGATCTCGTAGTCGTTTCTGCTCTCAGAGGCGCTCGCAATCCGCATCGAGCGTCAGCCCGGCCGGCTTGTCCTCGACAGGTTTGCCGTCCTTGTCCCGCAGCGTGCCGTCAGGCCCCCGCCAGACCAGTTCGATCCGGTTCAAGGTCGCCGTGCCATCTTCCGCCATCACATCGGACAGGCGCGTCCGGGAGGTCGGCGTGATCCCGAGCTCCGCCATGTAGCGCCCCATCAGCTCGAGCTGCTTGTTGGCGATCGCGATCCAGGGCGACTGCTGAACGTAGCCCGAAGGTGTCTTGATCAGCCTGGGGGTCTCTCGTTGTTTGCGGACCGCCTCGGCCCAGAGACTGTAGGATTGGCAATAGGCGGCGAAGGCAGCGCGGTCCGCCACGGTGAGGATGCCCGCCTCGTGGAGCGTGCGCGCGAGCCGACGCCACTCCTTGCGCGCATCCGCGTCGAGGTGGTCCGGACAGCGCGGCACGCCACCCTCCTTGAGCCGCGGCGACATCGACGGCTTGAGCTTTGGCCCGCGTCTCATGTCGTGCGGTCCGGCGCCTCGACGCCGATCCTCTGTTTGCGCTCTGCAATCTGGTCGAGCAACTTCGCCAGCGCGTCCGTGGCCTGGCCCTTGTGCGTTACGCTCGTCTCGCCGGAATGCTCGATGCCGGACGTCTCCTGCCAGCCCGCCTGTGTCTTGAGATAGAAGATCGACGAGGTGGTGCAGCCGGCACGGGCCTTCTGGAGCAGACCGTGGGCCACGTGCGCGATGGCCTTCGCCTTGCCCCTTTTGTAGTGCGCAAGAACTTCCGGGTCGCGCTCACAGATGGCACGGAAGGTATTGCGGGCGATGCCGAAGTAATCGGCGATCTGCTCCTGGTTCAGCAAGGCGGCGAGCGTCTCGACCTCGGAGCGCTGATGATCGTCGAGGGTGATCGGCGGCCGCCCCATCTCACGCTCCCTTTGCCGTGCAGCGGTCGAACAGGCGCCGCAGCGCGTAGCTGCGCACCAGCGATACCGCCGTGAAGGCGAGGCCCGTCAGCACCATTTGCCGGTGTTGAGCTTCAATGCCGACCAGGGGGAACACGGCGAACTGCGTCGCAAGCGCGACGCCGTAGCCGATCACGACGTTCGCGATCGCCTCAACGAGAGACATCCGGCGCTGCTGGCTCATGCCACCGCCTCCCCGCGTCGCCCGATCGCGGTCTCGGTGAACGTCGCTCCTCCGGACAGTACAGCATCCTGACCGGTGAAGGCCTGCCACCGCATCACGGCGACATCGACATAGGCCGGGTCCAGTTCCATAGCATAGCAGACCCTGCCAGCCGTCGCCGCCGCGATGAGGCTGCTGCCCGACCCGGAGAACGGTTCGTAGACCGCCTGCCCCGGGCTCGAGTTGTTCAACATCGGCCGGCGCATGCACTCCACCGGCTTCTGCGTGCCGTGAACGGTGACGGCATCCTGGTCCCGGTTCGGGATGGTCCACAACGTGGATTGCTTGCGGTCGCCGGACCAGTGCCCTTTGCCGCGGACAGCATACCAGGCCGGTTCGTGCTGCCAGTGATAATGGCCGCGGCTCAGGACGTGTCGGTCCTTGGCCCAGATGATCTGGCTGCGGATATCGAAGCCGGTGGCCACAAGACTGTCCGCCACGGTGGTCGCATGCAGCGCGCCATGCCAGACGTAGGCGACATCGCCGGGGAACAACGCCCAGGCCTCACGCCAGTCGGCGCGGTCATCATTGGCGACTTTGCCTGTGCGCTTGGTCTTCGATGCGCCGGTCTCGTTCCGCCAGGCCGGATCGTAGTTCACGCCGTAGGGCGGGTCGGTCACCATGAGATGCGGCGTGACGCCATCGAGCAACCGATCGACGTCAGTCTTGCTGGTGGCATCCCCGCAGAGCAGCCGGTGCTGGCCCAACATCCAGAGATCGCCCGGTCGGCTGACAGGATTGGTCGGCGGGTCCGGCGTTACCTCCTCGCCATCCTGAGCCTGTCCACTCGCCAGCAGCGCATCCAGCTCCGCCCCGTCGAAGCCGAGACTGCCAAGGTCCACGCCGAGGTCTCCGAGGTCAGCGAGTTCGAGGCCGAGCAACTCCCGGTCCCATCCCGCCTGCTCCGCCAGACGGTTGTCGGCCAGGATGTAGGCCCGCTTCTGCGCCTCCGTCAGATGCGCCAGTTCGATCACCGGGACGCTCGGGAGCCCCAGCTTCCGCGCGGCCAGCACGCGGCCATGCCCTGCGATGATGCCGCTGTCGCCATCGACCAGCACCGGGTTGTTGAACCCGAACTCCCGGATCGACCCGGCGATCAGCGCGACCTGCGCCTCGCTGTGCGTGCGGGCGTTGTTGGCATAAGGAACCAGGTCCGCGACCGGCCGATGTTCGATCGACTGGGCTCCGATCGGCCCGCCTACCCGCTCTGCCAGTGCCTGCGCCATACCCCCGCTCCGGTAACTCTCGGCTGTTTGCCTGCCTCTCTCGGAGATCATATCATGGCGCCTAAACCCCTGTCACCGTGACGAAAAACGACAATGAACGACATGAGAAGACAAGGCGGAAGAAAATGGAGTTGAAAGCGCAGAGCTCCAAAACGTCAATAATGATGACCTTATTCGGACTTCCACCCAGAAAGCGGACCGAGCGCAACTTCGATTTCGGCGCGCGCTACACCGACATCCCGATCGAGCCAAAGAGCCGTCTGCCAAGATCGCCCCCGGCCGGATCTCCGGTAGGCTGCCGATTTAAGCGACATTCCCCTATATATGTTATAAGGAATTTGTCGCTTAAATCCTGCTCTTTCGAACGCCTTTTGAGCCTGCTTCTCGTTGTCGAAGAGGTGCGGATGCAGAGCTACTGCATCGGCTGGGCTGTCCACGGCAACGCCAGCGAGCAGCATGCGCTGCACGATGTCCGGCTTCACGCTGTCCCAGTTTACGACGCTGTCATGGACGAGCGGCAGCGCCACGTCGGCCAAGACGTGCACCTCCAGCGGATCTGCTTCCGTCCTATTGACCCCGCGGCCTCGACCGATGTCTTGGATCAACTCGTCGTCACAGATCGCAGCGCGGACGATCTCGGCGACCTCATCGTCATGCCTCAGGACCCGGACGGCCCGGCTGGACCCGTCGCGCATCCGTACCGCACTGGTCTGCCAGCGGTACTCTCCGTCGGCCACGAGGTCGAAGAGTGCGGCACAGGGCGCAGGCAACTGACTGTCCCTGGGCAAAGGCCGGCCGATGATGAAGATGCCCCGGACGTCCCTGAAGCCGTCGAGCCCTGCCAGCGCGTTGAAGTGCCCGGTGACCACGCCCGGGATGTCCGAAAAGGCGTCCTCGATCGCCTTGTAGGTCACGACCAGGATCGTCCCGGGTGCCAGCCGGCGGGTATGCCAGCGAACCTGATCGACGCAATCGGAGAGGTTGCGGCCACGTCGAGCGTTCTCGTCGGGCGCCGCTCGATCGTCGGGCACGATGGCCGACTTGCCGAACCGGCCGGTCACGAGATGCAGGCTCATGTGCGGCGCAGCGGCCTCGATGATCCTCGTCTTGAGTCCTGGCAAAAGTCGCGTGGCGATGTCGTCGCGCAACGTGGCGTCGAGGTGCAAGACCGGCTTGTCGACAAGATCGTCGTCGATCGCAACAGCACCGATCATCTTGATGCTGTGGCTCTCGCCGTCCAGCTCAACGCGCAACTGTGCAGACGCCTCTCCGCCGCTGTCGAGAAGGTTCGCCGCCAGTTGCCAAGCCCGCGCGAGGGACCGCAGCCGTTCGTTACGGGCTGCGGCAGCAAACGCAGCGCCGCGCGCTGCCCCTGTCAGGCACGGGATCAATCCCGGATCGGACATCATCGACAATTCCATCCGGATTGCCTCGATGCAATCCCGCGACGAAAGACCCGCCTCGACAAGGCAGTCATGACGCACCGGTCCAGTTCCGCTGAGACCCAAGGCTCGCTGCAGCTTTTGACGCAGTGCAAGATGATCGGCCCGTCGAATAGCAGCCCGGCGCTTCTCCATCCCCACTCCAAGACGAGGGAGAAGGTCGATCGTCAGTGCCTCGACATTCAGGGAGGTCGTGGTCCGAACGGCCCGAGCCCAGCAGCCCTCGTCCACGATGATTGCAGCGATCGTGGACGCATCCACCGCAAAGCCCGTATAGAGCGCATCGTAGGGGGCCACGACCACGTCCGCTGCCCGGACCTCGTCGCGGTTGCTCTGCTTGAGCCAGTCGTGGAAATGGCTGCAGGTCAAACCGCCCTGCCCTGCGCAGACCGTGGTCTGCGGATCGGCGCCCGCATTCAGGGCCGCCCGCATGGCTTCGGTGTCCCGGCACATCGGCGCTTTCAGCACCGGGTGCATGCGTTCGTGCCCTCGCAGGACGGCCGCTCTCAGGCCAAGCTCGCGCCAGGCCTCCGCGGTCTCTTCAGCCAGTGCGTGGGACGGCGCAAAGACGAGGAACCGATGGGGTAAACCGAGCGCTTCGAGTTTGCCACGCAGTTCCATGAACTGCCGCCGCGCAATGGTGCTCTTCCCAAGCCCGGTCGTGGCCCGGAGGCCGATCGGGACCGGCTCGACCGGGCTCTCTGCAGAATGATGATCGAGAACTGTCCTGCAGAATGCGGCGATCTCGGTCTCGAGCGTGGCCCGCGCCTGGTCGGCGCTCAACGAGGGTGCGACGTAGTCCGCCTCGATACTCGCCGATTGCCGCGGCGGCAGGACCCCCCGCGCCTGAAGCCGCAGTTTCTCGCAGACCTTCTTGAGAGCATCTCCAAAGGACCACGCGCGTCCTCCATCCTGGCGCGGCCGTGACAGGTCGGTGGAGGCCAGGAAGCGCTCCCAGACCGTTTCGGCAATCCGATCTGGCCCAAGATCGTCGTCACGGTCGAGGGCGTCGTGGACAGCGTGGTAGGCAATTCGCGAGAGCCAATCGTCCCGGCCATCGACGACCTTGCCCGCCCCGTCTCGAACGATGCCGCTGGCTCGAGCGCCACCGGATCGGCCGGTCTTGCGACCGCTGCCCGACCGTGCCCCCGGTCGCGACATCTCGGGAATGAACGCCCGGGCCTCTGCGACGAAGGCGGTCATTCCGTCCTGGTCGACACCTGGCAGCTCGTCGAGCGGGACATCGAGCGGTGTCTCACCGAGCGGCCAGCCATACGGCCTGCCGGTGCCGGGGTGCTGACCGAACGCCACGAATTGCTGTCCGGCGCCGAGGACCTCGAGCGGCTTCACGTCGATCTTCGGAAACGGCTGCTCCGTACGGTAGAGCAGCAGTCGCTTTGGCCATTGCCCGACACGGATGAGCGTGGTGCCGAGGCGCTCAAAGGCCAGAGTCTGCGCCTGGTGCGCAAGATCGGGGTCGAGGATGTCGATGTCCAACCCGACGAGTGTGCCGGTGCGGAGCCCTATTCCGCAGGCAGGATAATCCCGGGCCCATTGCTCCACCCGGGCCGCATCTATTGTCACCTGCGACCAGCGCGAGACTGCCGGCGCCTTCTGACCGCGTCGGATCGGAAGTGGCTCGTAGCCTTGCTCCAGGAGTGCCGGCGCATGGGTCTCGAACCAGCGCATGCCAAGCGGGCCGCCACTGGCAGCCTGCCCGGTTTTCCCCATGTTCGGCGGATCGGAGCGGCCTCCGTCCACCGCGCTCTCCTAGCCCGGCTCGCGCTGGCGACGCTCATACGCCAGCACCTCGTCACGCGGGTAGAGGATGCGCCCGCCAATCCGCAGCCAGCGCGGCCCGAATCCCTCGGCCCGCCAGCGCTGCAAGGTTCGCGTCGTCACGCGCCAGTGCTCCGAGAGTTCCCGTTCGGTCAGGCGAGGTGGGAGTTCAGCCTGATCTGGCGACGTCATGACCAGCTCCCCAGAAAGTCGCGGAGGGTATCGCGCTCCGCCTCCTCGATGTCCTTCAGGCGTTCGAGCTCAGCAAGCGGCAGGCGGCGCTCGATTGCCTCCCTCACAAGCGCGCGCAGGTCGTCCGGCGGGATCGCATCCAGCTCCGCTGCAATGTCATGCGGCCAGCGCCGGTCGGCCGGGGACTTTCGTTTGGGCGGACGGGTGGGCAGCGAGAGGTCCCTGACCTGTCCGAGGTTGAGCCCGAGATGTTCGAACGCGACCTCGACATCCATCTCCTCGGCGAACCGTTCGACCTTGCTCTGGAGCGACCGACATGCGTCCTGGCCGGCTCGGTCGAAGTCGTAGAGCGCGAGGATCACGAGCCGCTGACCGGTGCCCCGCTGCATTTCGACCGCCTCGTAGGCAAATGTCTCGGACGTGAAGCCGACCGTGCACATGAGGGGCACGTCGTACTCGGCGGTCACCGGATATATGACGCCGGCAAGCGCGGACTTCTCCAGCCAGACCTCCACCGTCTCGTGCTGATCGGCCCAGAGGCTCTTGCGATAGAGGCGCACGGTGTCGGACAGCGCCTCCTCCCAGCCATCGAAAGTCCGGGGCTTGCGCATGTAGCGCGTCGCGTCCGAGATCGCGCTGTAGGGCATGCGCCCGGCCTGGCGCAGCTTCAGCACCTGCGACTGGACCTTCCGGTATCCGTTCTCGGTCTTCTCGATCCCCGGAAGCGCGGCGACCTCGGCCTGGTAATAGAGGCCGCGAACCGTCACCGGTGCATGCGCGGTGGCGTAGCTCACGAGAAACGCCTCGCGCTCGGCCATCTCGGCCTTCGTCGCCCGGCTTTTTATCGTGCTGGCACCATAAACAGGATCGGCGGCGCTCATGACGACGCTCCCGATCGGGCCGCTGGCCTGCGGAACACCATGTAGAGCGCCTGACCGTCATCCGTGCGCCCGCCGTCCTCGACCAGGTAGGTTCGTCCATCCTCGAGCAGCATGCCGAAATCCCAGGCCCCGAAGAGCCCGGGAAGTCGCTCGAAATCGTCCTCGATGATCCGGATATCCATTGATCCGTTCCCGCAGCAACGCGTGCCCGCTGCACGCTCAAATGGGAAAAGCCGGAGGGAGGTCGGGATTGGGACATCTCACTCGGACATCCTTTTGAGCCGGACGAGCGCGCGCTGGCAGCGCTTGCGGATCGCGTCGTGGCTGACACCGAGATGGTCGGCCACCTCCTTCTGGCTGTAGCCGGCCAGGTGGACCGCTGCGAGCAGCGCCCCGTCCTTGCCATGGCTCGCGATCATCGCATCGATCACGACGTCCGCGCTGACCTCGTCGTCTGAAATCAGATCGGGCACGACGTCGAGATCCACGGCAGACCGTGTTCGGCCGCTGTCGTCCGACCAGTCACGCCGGATGTCCCGCTCGACGTTCCGGAGCAATGTCGCCGCGACCCTGCGAACACCCCCGGGGTCAGCGTTGCGAATGGCGATTGCCAGGCGCCCGACCAGGTCCGCGTCGATCACGTCGTCGCGTGCAAAGCGAAGAAGGCGGCTTCGGATGGCGGTCAATCCCGGCCAGAGCGCGAGGATCATGATCTCCGTCGCGACGGTGCCGTCGCCGGCGTCGAAAACCGCGCGACGCAGTAGGTCCCGCAGTACGTCGTTCTTCTCGTCGGGCGGGGCGTCGCTGCCGTGAAGCCAGCCGAGAAGATGACCCGGGTCGCGGAACCCGTCGAGCGGGCCGCCTTCCTGGGCCAGCTTGTGGAAATTGACGATGTTGGAGTGCCGGGTCACGGACCGGGCGAGCTGCGCGTGGAGCGCGGACCAGTTTGAGGACACGAGATGCCTGGGCTATGGCCGGGCATCTCGCGCCTCTCATCGGGCCTTGGTTCGGGCGTCGTGCGCCTCTGCAGATTGTCGGTGGTCTTGGTGGCGTCAGGCCGCCGCGGCAGCCCGGGCCCGGTTCAGCGGGTGGCGTCAGGCCGCCGCGGCGGCAGCGCGAACCCGGTTCAGCGTTCCGCACCCCTTGCAGGTCGCGGACGCCGGCAGGCTCGCCATGTATTCGTGACGCCGCTCGAACCTGATATGGACATCATGTCCGTGGATTCGGCCCAGCAGCCGGCCGCAGCAGTTGCAAAGCCAGTCGTCGCCACGGGGGCGCTGGACCCGCCGCGTCACCGGGACGCCCTGGTTCGTGTAGGTGTGCTCGTTTCGTGCCATGTCGGTTTCCTTCCGTTAGGTCGGAACCTTGGAGCACACCGTTTGTCAGAGGGTCTCAGCAGGCACTTAAGACGAATGTCAGATTAGCTGGCCAGAGGACAGCAGAGCCGCCAATGCCGCGAGGCATGGGATTTCTCAAGGTAGACGTTGTTGATCGACCTCCACAACGCAGCCGGGAACGCATTTTGCGGCGACCTTGAACTCGTCCCGTCCATCAGGTCACGGGTGGGAACATCTGGTCGTCCGGCATTTGCCGCATCAACGAGGCGTCCGAAGATCATAATCTGGTTGAAGGCGGAGAGCGGCAATGGCGGAAGTCCCGGGACGATCACCGTCGCGGAATAAGCTGTGTGACGAATGACTTGGGCCTTTTGCCCCCCGCCAAGCAATGTGCGGTTCGCCCGGAACTCGCGATCTATGATGTCCAAGGTCAGCCGGGTCTCCCCTTCGCCGTCCATCAGCCGATCGAGATGCAGAACGACATTCGGGCCGAGATAAGGCGTCTCGATCTTCGAGGACGTCAGTACGATACCCGGACCAGCCGTGTGTCGGGCTCGGAGCTCGATGTCGACCGTGGTTCGCGGTTTGTCCGTTGAAATGCCGTGCGCAAAGTAGATCGGGTGGAGTTCGTCATCGATGCCCCGGTACCCAAGAAGAAGGAGGTTCTTGTTCTGGGATGCCCGGTCCCTCCTGATCAGCGCTTCATCCACGGACCTGATGATGTCCTCGATCAGCAGGCCGCGGTCGATCCGGTACATCGTGAAGTCCTCGCCCGACACATCGCCGGCGTCCTCGCCGAAACTGCCTTCCAGGCGCACGTGTCCCGGCTTCATGCTGGCGCCGACCTCATGCTCGACATCCTCGATGACGACGATCGACTGCCGAGACTTGCGCTCGAGGATTGCAGCCTCCTTCAATCGCTCGAGGTCGAGGCCGAGAGTTCCGAGGGTAGCATGGCTGATGAGCTCTTCGGGGTATTCCAGCAGGTCCAGCAGTGCCTCGGATTGCCGCCTCACCTCGACGGGTTCCAGTTGCCGGAATCCCTTCTGGATGCCCCAGAACTCCAGCAGGCGCCGCCCGAGATCGCGTTCTTCAGGATCATGTTTGGACCGCACGTTGGAGCGATTGCCTTCGGTGACAATCAGGTTGAGCGATCGATCGGATCGGTCACCATGCAATCGGTATTCCACTGCGATGACGACCCGGCTGAATTGCTTGTGCCGGGCAAATATGTTGCCGTGACCAAGGAAGCGCTCGGCCACGCGCTCGATATCGTCATCGACGCCGACTTTCAGTGACAGGCTTCGGCTCCAGTTTCCCAGCCGAAGATTGACTTCCGTGACGGCGGCGCGACGAACGTCGACCCCGTCCAAGTCCGGCGCAGGCAGGGTGAGCGAAGTCTGGAAGCGGCTGAGGTCATAGTTCTTCCAGGTCAGAGGCTTTTTCGAGAGGTCCTGACCGAGAACGACCTCGGCGAACGTCTCTGCCGTAGTCAGTCGGACGGCCCGGTGATCGGAGCAGATTTCGATCTGCCGCGTTTGCGGCGTGAAGATCATGATCGCCTCTTCAGAGGGACGAAAGAAGCGAGGCTCGCGTCGACCGGACTCGGTGTGGTGGTAAACATTGGAGAGCGGTCCACCAGTCCGCGCGATCAGCAGAACCGACGGGAAATGATCGCGTACCTCTGGAAGGTCCGCGACGGATACAGAGACCTTGGTCCGGAGCGACAACCGCTCTTGCAGGGCTCGAGCAAGCCGCTCCGTGTCCACCGCGTCGCAATCGATGCTCTGAACGGCATCGAGATCGACCTCGAACGCAGAATAGAACCGTCCGTGATCGCGATGACGTCGCGCTCTGTCGAACCCTTCGGCGTCTCGGAACAGTTCGGGATGAGAGGCAAAGACCCATAGGCTCCGAGCCAGCGGCCCGGGCGGCGCGTCTTCGAACACCAAGATCGCCTCGTGATGGAGGCGTTGCTCCACGATGGTCCGGAGCGAATGCTGGCTCTTCTCTCCCGCAAGACCGCGGAGGCGTTTGCACGTCTGATCAATATGTTTCAGCAGATCGGGCGCCAGGTTCTCGATCCACGAGACCAGGCGTGTCTCGGGCTCCTCTCCGCCGGCATTCGCTTGCAGCTCCTCTGGCGGATCTAGTCTTGGCAATTCCGGGTGATCAGTACGCGCGAATAGCGAAATGACCGCGGCACTCGGCACTTCGGAGAGAACCGCTTGGATATCCTCACTCAGGGTTTCTTTTTTTCGTGTCATTGTGTCCGCCACCAATTGAGTGCGTTCACACAGGTTCTCGCCCAAAACTGATTCCGCCAAGTCCGAAAAATCGGACTATTCTCGCTTCGGCCATGTCCCAGTTCATGTCGCCAGGCGGCTTTGGGCTTGTATGAGAAACCCACTCCCACCCCACCACCTTCGGCCTCTCGAACGCCGCTCCGAGCTTTGCCGGCTGCTGGCCCTCGGGCTCGTTCGGCTCCATGCGCGGAACCGGCAACTCTCTGCGGAAAATGGAGAATTTTCGCTACACTCTCCGCCCAACCAGAGCGGTGATGCAACTCCAACCAATCGGAGAGACGCATGACCGATCCCATCCCCGCGCGACTGGCCGCCCTCAAGACCACGCCGACGCCCGACCTGAAGCAGCAGTGGCGCGACCTGTTCGACAGCGAGCCGCCGCCCTTCAATCGCCGCTATCTGGAGAGCCGCCTCGCCTACCGCATCCAGGAACTGGCCTACGGCGGCCTGAAACCCGAGACGATCCGGCGGTTGGAGCGGCTGGGTGAGGACCTGGACGGTGGGGATCGCCACAAACGCTACATCCGTACGGATCGGATGCCCATCGCCGGGACGCGGTTGATCCGGGAGTGGCAGGGCGTGGAACATGTCGTCACCGTCACGAAGGACGGCTTCGAGTGGCAGGGGCGCCCTTATAAATCGCTGTCCGCCATTGCGCGCGGCATTACCGGCACGCGCTGGAATGGCTGGGTGTTCTTCGGCCTCAAGAACCAGAGGGGCCGGACATGACCGAGGTCAAGATCAAGCGCCGCTGCGCCATCTACACCCGCAAGTCCTCCGAGGAAGGGCTGGATCAGGAGTTCAACTCGCTGCACGCCCAACGCGAGGCCTGCGAGGCATACATTGCCAGCCAGCGCTCGGAGGGCTGGGTGCTGGTTCGCGATCAGTATGACGACGGCGGAGTCTCCGGCGGCACGCTGGAGCGCCCCGGCCTGCAGCGCCTGCTGGAGGACATCGAGGATGGGCTGGTCGACGTCGTGGTGGTCTACAAGATCGACCGCCTCAGCCGCTCGCTCGCCGACTTCGCCAAGCTGGTCGAGGTGTTCGACCGCAACGGCGTGACCTTCGTCTCCGTCACGCAATCCTTCAACACCACCACCTCGATGGGGCGGCTGACGCTGAACATCCTGCTCAGCTTCGCCCAGTTCGAGCGGGAGGTCACGGCTGAGCGCATCCGCGACAAGGTCGCCGCCAGTCGGAAGAAGGGCATGTGGATGGGCGGGGTGCCGCCCTACGGCTATCGGGTCAAGAACCGGAAGCTGGTGATCAGTGACGAAGCCGCCGAGCACGTCCGCTGGATCTTCGCCCGCTTCCTCGAAATCGGCTCCGGCACGGAATTGGCGCGCGAGGTTACCAAGCGCGGCATCCGGACGCCACGGGGCAACCAGATCGACAAGAAGTACCTCTACCGGATGCTGAACAACCGAGCCTACATCGGCGAGGCGGTCCACAAGGGCGACAGCTACCCCGGCGAGCACGACGCGATCATCGACCGCGAGACGTGGGACCGCGTCCACGCCATCCTGCAGGAGAGCCCCCGCAAGCGCGCCGCCCGCACACGCGCCGAGACGCCCGCGGTGCTGAAGGGGCTGCTGTTCGGACCCGACGGCGCGGCCTTCTCGCCGACGCACACCCGCAAGGGCGGGAAACTCTATCGCTACTATGTCAGCCAGACGGTGCTGAAGCACGGGGCGGGAGCTTGTCCGGTCGGGCGAGTTCCAGCGGGTGAGATCGAGGCCGCCGTGGTCGACCAGCTCCGTACCGTGTTCCGCCAGCCTGAGATCGTGGCAGGGACGTGGAAGGCGGCCCGGGCGCATCACGGTGATATCGCCGAGACAGACGCGCGCGCGGCGTTGCAGCAACTCGACCCGCTGTGGGTCGAGCTCTTCCCCGCCGAGCAGGCGCGCATTGTCACGCTGCTGGTCGAGCGCGTCGATATCGGCACGAACGGGCTCAACTTCCGGCTCCGGATGGACGGCCTCGGAGGGCTCGCGCGCGAGATGCTGTCTGGCAGCTTCGGAGCAGCGTCATGACCCGCGCGACGGCGGTCCCCGAGACGGTCACAATCCACGTGCCATTCCGCATCGTGAAGCGCGGCGGGCGCAAGGAGATGCAGGTGCCCACCGACACCCGCGCTCATCATCATCCCGACGATGCCTTGATCAAGGCGCTGGCGCGCGCCTTCCGATGGAAGCGCATGCTGGAGTCGGGTGAGTTCGCCACCATCGCCGAACTGGCCGAAAGGGAGGGCATCGCGCCCTCCTACATGACCCGGGTCCTGCGTCTGACGCTGCTTTCGCCCGACATCGTCGAGGCGATCCTGGACGGGAAGCAGGGGCCGGAGGTGACGTTGGCGCGGGTGTTGGAGCCGCTCTCGCTAGAATGGGCGGCGCAGGGTTCGTTGCTTCGACAGGCTGAATTGCCTCCGAACCACTCTGCGGCGAGGTACATTCCGGGGGATTGACCCGCCGTGCGATATAGCATACATAACAAACATGACACAATCACACGCCATTGCCGCCACGCTGCGCGCCATCCGCGCCGAGCTCGACCTTACGCAGGAGCAGCTCGCTGAGCGGCTCGGCGTATCTTTCGCCACGGTCAACCGCTGGGAAGGCGGCGCCAACCTGCCCCAGAAGGCCGCTCGCGCCACCATTGCCGCTCTCGCTGAAGAGGCTGGGGTGGACATGGCGGAAGCAGGATCCGACGACATCGCCGCCGCCGAAAAGGTGACGCGCCGCCGGGCAGGAACACGTTCGGCCACTCCGTCCACGAAGTCCATGGAGCAGATGCTCTGGGATGCCGCCTGCTCGATACGGGGCGAGAAGGACGCAGCCAAGTTCAAGGACTACCTTCTGCCGCTGCTCTTCCTGAAGCGACTGTCCGACGTGTTCGACGACGAGATCGCGCGCCTTGCGGAGGAGTACGGCGACCGGGATACCGCCCTCGAGATTGCCGAGGATGACCACGAACTCCTCCGGTTCTATCTGCCGCCCGAGGCGAGATGGGCCGTGATCAGCGGTCGGCAGCCCTATGAATGGCCCAACGATGACCAGGGCCGCCCCACCCGCCCGAAGGATATCGGAGAGCACCTGACCAAGGCGGTGCGCGCCGTTGTGCGGCAGAACCCGTCCCTGTCCGGCGTCATCGACGTGGTCGACTTCGCTGCGGAGCGGAACGGCGAGCGAGACATCAATCCGGCCAAGCTGCGCGAGGTGGTCGAGACCTTCTCCGACTCGCGCTACCGGCTGGGCCTTGCCGACGTGCAGCCCGATTTCCTCGGCCGCGCCTACGAGTATCTGCTGCGAAAGTTCGCGGAGGGGTCGGGCCAGAGCGCTGGCGAGTTCTTCACGCCGACCGAGGTCGGCTTCCTGATGGCGCACATAATGCGTCCCCGCCCCGGCGAAGAGTGCCACGACTACGCCTGCGGCTCGGCCGGCTTGCTGGTGAAGCTGCAGCTGGTCGCGCGCGAGCTCGATCCCACCAGCAAGGTGCCCGTCAAGCTCTACGGCCAGGAACTGACCGCCGAGAGCTACGCCGTCGCCCAGATGAACGCGATCATCCACGACATGAGCGTCGAAATGGCGCGCGGCGACACGATGATCAATCCGAAGTTCAAGACGCCGGACAGCAAGATCCGCACTTACGACATCGTCGTCGCCAACCCGATGTGGAACCAGCCGTTCAACCCCGACATCTTTGCCGATGACCCGTTCGACCGGTTCCGGACGCAGGGCGGCGCGACCACGGGCAAGGGTGATTGGGCGTGGCTGCAGCACACCATGGCTTGCCTCGGCGACCGTGGCCGGGCGGCGGTGGTGCTCGACACGGGTGCCGTCACCCGCGGTTCGGGCTCGAAGAACGAGGACAAGGAGCGCAACATCCGGAAATGGTTCGTTGACCGCGATCTGATCGATGGCGTGATCCTGCTACCGGACAACCTGTTCTACAACACCAGCGCCGCAGGCGTGATCGTGGTTCTGTCCAATCGCAAGCCCGCCGCGCGCAAGGACAAGATCGTCCTTTTGAACGCCTCGCGGCGCGTGCAGAAGGGGCGGCCGAAGAATTTTATCTCAGAAGACGATATCCGCCCGCTCGCCGCTGCCTATCTGAAGGGTGAGCCAGTGGAAGGCGAGATCGCGGTCATTACGCGCGAGCAGGCGGCGGAAGCGGACTACAACCTCAGCCCCGGTCGCTGGGTTTCCCAAGCGGACGATATCGCGCAGCGGCCGATCAAGGATATCGTAGCCGAACTGCTAAAGCTGGATGACCAGACCAGGGACATCGACGCGTCGCTCGCGAAGATGCTGGTTCGGCTGTGATCAACGAGGCATGGCCCCTTCGCCCCTTGGGCGAACTGTTCGAGATCCGCGCGGGCAAGACAATGTCAGCGGCTGCCCGCGACGGAGCCGAGAAGACGCCGTTTCTGCGGACATCCAACGTCCTGTGGGACGAGATCGACCTGACCAAGGTCGACGAAATGGCGATCCCTCCGCGCGAACTGAGCGGGAAGCTCCTCCGTCCGGGCGACCTTCTGGTATGCGAGGGAGGCGAGATTGGCCGTGCGGCCATCTGGAACGGTGAGCAGGATGTCATGTCGTTCCAAAACCACCTGCACCGCCTCCGCCCGTTGGCGGACGACGTCGATCCCCGGTTCTACGTCTACTTCCTGCAATGCGGCTTCACCCAACTGGGCATCTTTGAGGGCGCAGGGAACAAGACCACGATCCCGAACCTTTCGCGGAACCGCCTTGCCGCGCTTGACGTGCCGCACCCTGACGTTGACGAGCAACGCTACGTCGTTCGCGCGCTGGCGCGCGTGCGGGACGCGATGAAGCTGCACGATCGCAGCACCGGTCTCGCCCAGGACCTCAAGCGCGCGGCGATGCGGGCGCTGTTCACGAAGGGCCTGCGGGGCGAGGCGCAGAAAGAAACCGAGATTGGTACGGTGCCGGAGAGCTGGGACGTTGTGGAGTTCGCTGAAGTCCGGGAGCGCCTGCAGTACGGTACTTCGACACGGTGCACCTATGATCCTACCGGGTATCCCGTGCTGCGGATCCCCAACATAGAGCCTGGGCGTGTCAATGCGGCCGACATCAAGTTCGGAACGCTCCGCAAGGACGAAGCGAAGCGGTACCTGCTCAAGGACGGCGACCTGATCTTCATCCGCACGAATGGCGTCATTGAACGACTTGGGGCCTGCGCCGTCTTCGCGGGTGAGCCAGAGGGCGCGCTCTTTGCGTCGTACCTGATCCGGGCGCAATTGAAACTGGACCGGGTTGATCCGTATTTCGCCGCCCACTTCTACGGGTCCGAACTCGGCACCAGCATTGTCGCGGGGCGTGCGACGCCCGCCGCAGACGGCAAGTACAATCTCAACACGGGCACAATTGATAGCCTACCACTCCCCTTGCCGCCCACGGTAGTTGAACAGCGCGAGATCGTTGCTGTCCTCGACGCCATCGACCGGAAGGTCGACCTGCACCGCCGCAAGCGCGCCGTGCTGGACGAGCTCTTCAAGGCGCTGCTGCACAAGCTGATGACCGGGGAGATCCGCGTCGCCGACCTCGACCTTTCGGCGCTGACCTCGGATCCCGCCCCCGCCCCGAAACCGACCGCCACGGAGGCCGCATGACCAACAGCATGACTGACGCCCTGTCTCCGCTGGCGAGTCGCATGCCGCGGATCGTCCGCGAACACGAGGTGCTGCGCGTCGCCGGGTGGATGCCGGGCGACGACCCCGCGGGTGTTGCCAACGCCGCCATCGGAGAAGTGCTCAGATGGGCGCAGCGGCGCTGTGGCGGCCAGCTGCCGCCGGAAGCCTGGGAGCGCAAGTCCTTCGACTACCTGTCGGGCGGGCGGAACAGCAACTGCGTGCATCTCCAGTCCGGAACGTCCGACCTCTGGGCCATCCGCGCCGACGACCCGGATAAGACCGTCGCCGAACGGGTCTGGACCACCGAGGTGGTCGTTGGCCTGCTGCCCGACCAACCTGCGAAGTTCAGCGCCCGATTGCTGGTCAGCACGCCCGAAGCCGACCTGCAGATCGATCCGCACACGCCAGGTTTCATCCAGCAGGTCGTCGAGAATTGCAGGCTGATCAGCGGCCGGAAACTTCTCTCCGTCGCGCCGGCGGTCCACGAGACCGAGGCGGACGCCGAAGACCTGATCGACCATCTGATCGATCCATCCAGGCAGTTGCCCATCTTCGTGGTGACCCTTGCCGAAGACGGACAGGCCGATCATCCGACACTCGACACGGCCGCCCTCAGTCGCGCCACGCTCGGTGTCGGGCATGTTGCGCTACTTCACCCCGCGGCGACCTGGCGACTGACCGAACGGTTCGGGAAGTTCAAATCGGTTTTCGGCGGCGCGGCGCGGGTCTATCTGCCGGGCTTTTCCGATGATGCCGATCCCTACATACATCGGCTCGTTCTCGCCAATCAGCTGGACACGGCCGAGGGCGCCGAGCGGGCAACTAGCTGGATGCGGCAGCTGGCCGCGCAGGAAAGCATCCTGCGAACGAAACTCGGCCGCGATGTGCTGCCCTTCGCGGCGATCCGCAACGCCAATCTGCAACTGCGCCAGCAAAATCTGCGGAACGAGGATGCCAGCGCCAGCGACCAGCTCGCTGCCGCCAACGACCGGATTGATGCACTTGAAAAGCAAGTCGCTTCGCTGGCCTCGGAACAAGACTATTACATTGCGGAATACGAGAAGGAGCGGGCGCGCGCTGAACTCTCGGAATCCCAGGCACAGAAATCCGCCTACCGCATTCAGCACCTGACAGACCAGCTGAAGGCGAAGGGCGATGATCCCGATCAGGACATTGCCATTCCTGCAAGCTGGCAGGAACTGCCCGCATGGTGTGATGAACGATTGGCAGGCCGACTGGTTCTGACACCTAACGCACATCGTGGTGCACGGAATCCGGTATTCACAGATGTCGAGACAGCCGCGCGATGCCTGCTGTGGCTGGCGTCGGAATGCAGGGACCAACGCATCAACGGCGGGGGCGGATCGATCAACAACGTGACGATCATGGATGGCATCCAGAACGCTTCCTGTGGCGCGGACACCTACGAGTTCGACTGGAACGGTCGCAGGTTCTCAGCCGACTGGCACATCAAGAACGGTGGAAACACACGCGATCCGATCCGTTGCCTGCGCATCTACTACTGCTTCGACCCGCAGACACAGCAGATCGTGGTGTCCGACATGCCTGCGCACCGCCGGACAGGTGCGACATGAGCGAGATCAGGATCAGCGAAGCGGGCACCGTCCAGTTCCCGATGGTGAACCACGCCGCCGGCATCGGCTGGACGCCGATCGCGCCCGAGGTCGCGAAACAGAAGCGCGGCGGCGAGGCCGGCATGATGCTGCGCGACGAGCTGGAAGCGGCTCTGGCCAGGTTCAATCCGTGGATGACGTCTGACGCCATCCGGCAGGTGATCGAAAAGCTGGAGGCGATCCCGCCCACAATCGAGGGCAATCGCGACATGCTCGCGTGGTTGCGCGGCGAACGGCAATGGTACGATGAGGGCGAAAAACGCCACCGCCACGTCCAGCTCATTGATTTTGGGCGTCCGAGCGAGAACGTCTTTCACGTCACTTGGGAATGGAAACTGAAACCGCCGGCGCGCAACGGCAACCGGGCGGATGTGATGTTCGTGATCAATGGCGTGCCCGTCTGCATCGTCGAGCACAAGAACCCCAAGGACGGCGGCGCCATTGATCGGGGCGTGACGCAGCTGAAGCGTTACGAGAAGGAGACGCCCGAGCTGATCGGCACGCCGCAGCTCTTCAACGTCACGCATCTGCTCGACTATTGGTATGGCGTGACCTGGAACGCCAACCGACGCTACATGGCGCGCTGGAAGCAAAAGCCCGAGGAGACCTACAAGTTCGCGGTTCAGGCATTCTTCGAGCCCACCGACTTCCTGCGCACGCTCCGCGACTGGATCCTGTTCTATGTCGAGGACGGCGAGACGCGGAAATCCATCCTGCGTCAGCACCAGCGTGTTGCTGTCGACAAGATCGTCGAGCGGTGTGAGGACAAGGCCAAGAAGCGTGGGCTCGTCTGGCACACACAGGGCTCCGGCAAGACCTTCACCCTGATTACCGCCGCACGCCTCATCCTTGAGGACAAGGCGCGCTTCCAGAACGCCACCGTTATCCTAGTGGTAGATCGCACCGAGCTCGAAGGCCAGCTCAAGGGCTGGGTCGAGAAGCTGCTCGGCGAGATGCAGAGCCAGGATATCCCGGTCTGGCGGGCCAACTCCAAGACCGAGGTGCAGGATCTCCTCAAGACCGACAAACGCGGCCTGATCATCTCGATGATCCACAAGTTCGAGGGAATCGATAAAGGCGCCAACACCCGGGAGAACATCTACATCTTCATAGACGAGGCACACCGCTCGGTCGCCAAGGACCTCGGCACCTACATGATGGCCGCGGTCCCGAACGCGACCATCATCGGCTTTACCGGCACACCGATCGCCAAGACGGCGCAGGGTGAAGGCACATTCAAGATCTTCGGCACCGAAGACGAGCAGGGCTATCTCGACAAATACTCGATCCGCGAGTCGATCGAGGATGAAACCACGCTCCCCATCCGCCACACCATGGCGCCGAGCGAGATGACTGTGCCGGCCGAACGGCTGGACAAGGAGTTCTTCGAGCTCGCCGCCGCAGAGGGCGTGACCGATATCGACGAACTGAACAAGGTGCTCGACCGCGCCGTTGGCCTCCGCACCTTCCTTACTGCGGACGACCGCGTCGAAAAGGTCGCCGCCTTCGTTGCCGAGCACTTCAGGGAGAAAGTTCATCCGCTCGGTTACAAGGCGTTTCTGGTAGGCGTGAACCGCGAGGCCTGCGCCAAATACAAGCGGGCTCTGGACAAGCTGCTGCCGCCCGAGTGGTCAGAGGCCGTGTACACGGACAATGCAGCGGACGTGGTTGACCGCCCACTGGTGGCCGAGGTTCAGCTATCGCCGGAACGCGAAGCCGATGTGCGGCTGCTGTTCAAAAAGCCGAACGAGGATCCGAAGATCCTGATCGTCACCGACAAGCTGCTGACCGGCTACGACGCGCCACTACTCTACTGCATGTATCTCGACAAGCCGATGCGCGACCATGTGCTGCTGCAGGCCATCGCTCGGGTGAACCGGCCCTATGTCGATGCCAATGGTGTGCAGAAGCGGGTGGGCCTCGTCGTCGATTTCGTGGGCGTGTTACGCGAGCTGAAGAAGGCTCTGCAGTTCGACAGCTCCGATGTCAGCGGCGTGATCGAGGATCTGGACCTCCTGCTCCAGGATTTTCTTGGCAGGATCGAGAAGGCGAAGGGCGCCTATCTCGAGGTCGGGGACGAGGGCAGCGCCGACGAGAAGCTGGAGAAGCTGGTCTATGGTCGGTTTCTCGACCCTGAGCCGCGCAAAGCATTTTTCGAGGCATACAAGGAAATCGAAGCCTTGTGGGAGATCCTGTCGCCGTCGCCGGAACTGCGCGACCACATCACGACTTTCAAGCGCCTCGCGCAACTCTATGCCGCCGTGCGGAATGCTTATGCCGACCGAGTAGGCTACCTCGCCGACCTTGCCTACAAGTCGCGCCGCCTTGTCGAGGAAAGCGCGACGCAGGAAGGGCTCGGCAAGCTCACCAAGACCGTGACCTTCGACGTCAAGACGCTGGAAGGCCTGCGCGGCGAGCCTGGCTCAGATGAGGGCAAGGTATTCAATCTCGTGCGCGGGCTCCAGAAGGAGATCGAGGACGAGGCAGATACAGCGCCGGTTCTGCAGTCGCTGAAGGACCGAGCCGAGCGGATCCTGAAGGATCTGGAGAATCGAAACACCACTGGCCTCGCGGCCATGGACATGCTGGCGGCGCTGGCAAAGGAAAAGGAGGAGGCGATCAAGGCCGCCAAGGATAGCGGGCTCTCCGCGCGAGCGTTCGGTGTCTACTGGAACCTCAAGGACGACGAACCTCTGCGTAACGCCGGCATTTCTGCAATGGAGCTGGCGCGCGACGCGGAGACGGAGATGCATCGTTTCCCGAACGCCAGGGTCAATGACGACGAACGTCGGAAGCTGCGCGCTACCCTCTACCGCCCGCTGCTCGGGCTCGGCAAAGAGGATCGCGGTCGGGTTGTGGATGTGGTCCTAGCGATCCTGCTAGACGGCGATCACGATGCGGAATCCTGAAGACCGACGCGCCTATCTCCGTCACCGCGTCGATTACTGGTGCGAGCGTCTGAGAGCGACCCCGCGCATCGTCCGGATCCAACGCATGACGCGCAAGTGGGGATCATGCTCGACCGGCGGCATCATCACGCTTGCCGAGGACCTCGCCGATCAGGAGACTTGCTTCCAAGACTTCGTGATCGCACACGAGTTGCTGCATCTGCGGATTCCCAATCATGGCAAAGTCTTCAAGGCGCTGATGACTGCGCATGTGCCGCAGTGGCGCGACCACGACAAGCACCGCTTGGCCGGTAATCGGTCAGGGGTTTCTCGATGATCGGGCAGCGCCACGCAAGCTCTACTCGAAGACCGAATGCACTTCCCAAATCGCTTTGGCACCCACACAAAGGTTCGATTTCTGTTCCTTCTCGAAAAGTGTCCCTGAAATCGAAGTGCTCAGCAGGTAGCGGATTAAATTACTCTATTTCAATGGCTTAAAAGAAATTCACCAAAACGGCGCAGTCATCAGGTCGGGAGAATATTGGCACAGAGAGAACGCTTCCGGCCCACCTGGCGGCGGGCTCGGTGCTCAGCCTCTGCCGCATAACCCTCGAAAACAACGAGAAAATCCGGTCGCAGCCGGATAGGGAGAACGCTTTCGCGGGGGCAAGTGGCGGAGGAGGTGGGATTCGAACCCACGGGACGCTCTCACGCCCAACGGTTTTCAAGACCGCCGCAATCGACCACTCTGCCACTCCTCCGGACCCGGGGAGGGTTAGCGGCAGAGTCGCGATTCTGAAAGGTGTGACGCGATGAGGGATGGCCGCCAAAAGAGGGGGCCGGTCAGCGCTGGACTCTTTCAAAACAGCTCTGTTGACGCTATGGTCGCGTCAATCGCGGCATTTGAGCACGTGATCCTGAACGAGCAGCAGGTCCGGACAAACAGGGCCGCGCGGCGCAAAGGCCGCAGCATTGAGGGACATCGAGATGACAGGCACCCGATTTACGGCAACCGGTTTCACCCGCTACGGCCTTGTTCTTGCAGCAGGCCTGACGCTCGTCGGCTGTGGCGAGAACGGTCAGCTGAACATGCCCTTCTTCCCGACGCGCTCGGGCGACAGCCTTGACGGGTCCGCCTCCAGCGGCTCCGTCCAGCTTGTCGAGCGGGACGTCGAGGCGCCGGAAGTGTTCCAGGTGACGGAAGCCGGCCTCTGGGACGGTCGCCCGTCGCTCGGCGGGGTCTGGGTCGCGCATCCGGACGTCGACGAGCCGGAACGTGTCATCATCCGCAACCGCAGCAACGGCCAGTTCGTCATCGGTGCGCTGTTCCGGCGTGAGCGGGACAATCCCGGCCCCGAGCTGCAGATCTCGTCCGACGCCGCCGAGGCTCTCGGCGTGCTGGCGGGCGCTCCGACGGAGCTGAACGTGACCGCGCTGCGCCGCGAGGAAGGTGCCGGTGGCGCGGATGCCGCGACGCTGAGTGCCGCGCCGTCCGGCGCCGAGGGTGCGCTGGACGCGCCGAGCTCGGTCGAGACGATGGCGCTCGACCCGATCGCCAATGCCTCCGCCGCAATCGACGCGGGCGAAGCATCGCAGGCCGGCACGGTCGAAGTCGCCGCGGCACCGCCCGCCCCGGAACCTGCGCCGCCTGCCCCCGCTCCGGCGCCGGCCACGTCGAGCTCGCTCGAGAAACCCTACATCCAGATCGGCATCTTCTCGATCGAGGAGAACGCCGACGGCACCGCCGACCGGATGCGCAACGCCGGCATCGTGCCGACCGTGCTGGCACAGGAAAGCCAGGGCCGCGCCTTCTGGCGCGTGGTCGTCGGACCTGCGCGCGATACCGCCGAACGCGCGGAGCTGCTCGAAAAAGTGAAGGCACAGGGGTTTGCCGACGCGTATGCCGTGACAAACTGAGTCCACGCTCGACCGGCCTGCGGGTCGGCGGACCACCAGATCGAAGGAATGTTGTCCCCGCCATGAGACGTCGTCACGCCGCCCGGTTGTTTCTCTCCCTGCTCCTGATCCTCGGCACCGGCCTGTCCGCCGTCGCCCAGAGTTTCGATACGCGGGCACGTGCGGCTTACGTCTTCGACCAGACGACGGGAACGGTCCTGCTGGAGAAAGACGCCGACGTGCCGCTGCCGCCAGCGTCGATGTCCAAGCTGATGACGCTCTACATGGCGTTCGAGGCGATCGCGCAGGGCCGGCTGCAGACGGACGAACGACTGCAGGTGTCCGAGCACGCGATGTCCTACGGCGGCTCGACCATGTTCCTCGACACGACGGACCGGCCGACGGTGGAAGACCTGCTGCGCGGTATCATCGTGCTGTCGGGCAACGATGCCTGCGCGGTGATCGCCGAAGCGCTCTCGCCCGACGGGACCGAAGCCGGCTTCGCCCGGCTGATGACCGAGCGTGGCCGTGAGATGGGTCTCACCAACTCCACCTTCGTGAACTCGAACGGCTGGCCCGCCGCCGGGCACCGCATGTCGGTGCGTGACCTCGGTGTGCTCGCCGACCATATCATCACCGACTACCCGACGTTCTACCCGCTGTTCGCCGAACAGGAGTTCGAGTTCGACGGTCGCGCGCCGACGAACACGCGCAACCGCAACCCGCTCCTGTCGCTGAACATCGGCGCGGACGGCCTGAAAACCGGTCACACTGAGGAAGCCGGCTATGGCCTCGTCGGGTCCGCCAAGCAGGGCGACCGCCGGATCATCTTCGTCATTTCCGGACTGTCCTCGACCGCCGAGCGTGCCGAGGAGAGCGAGCGCATCGTCAACTGGGCATTCCGCCAGTTCGTCCAGCGCGGTGTGACGGAAGCCGGCACCCGCATAGCGGAGGCCGAGGTCTGGATGGGTGCGCAATCGACGGTCGGCCTGACGGTGACCGAAGATGTCGAGCTGCTGATGCCGGTCCTCGATCAGGAAGGCATCACGGCGGAGGTCGTCTACACCGGCCCCCTCGAAGCGCCGATCGAGGAAGGTGCCGAGATCGCCGAGCTGCGCATCACCCGCGAGGGATTGCCGGACGTGAACCTGCCACTGGTCGCCGAGTCCGCCGTCGCGCGGGGCGGCTTCGGCCAACGAGTGCGCGCCGCGGCCTTCGTCCTGTTGCACAAGGTCGCGCCCGAAGCCGACCTCAGCGCTCTGCCCGGTGGCGGAGCCTGAGCCCCGCGCCCCGGGCGAGCGCGGGCGCTTCATCACCTTCGAAGGGATCGACGGCAGCGGAAAGTCGACGCAGGCCCGCCGGCTGGCCGCGTCCATGCCCGACGCGCTGCTGACACGGGAGCCGGGCGGGAGCGCCGGCGCGGAGGAAATCCGCGAGCTGGTGCTGACCGGCGATCCGGGCCGCTGGTCGCCTGAGACGGAGCTGCTTCTGTTCACCGCCGCTCGGCGGGACCATCTCGAGAAGACAATTCGCCCTGCCCTCGCAGACGGACGGACCGTGGTCTGCGACCGCTTCGCCGACAGCACCCGGATTTACCAGGGCGCCACGCGCGGCAATCTCCGTGCGAAGGTGGACCAGCTTCATGCGCTGATGATCGGGACTGAGCCCGACCTGACCTTCATCATCGACATGGACCCCGCGACCGCACTCGCCCGCGGGATCGCGCGTCCCGACGCCGAGAGCCGGTTCGAGGAGTTCGGCCTCGACCTCCAGACCCGCGTACGAGAGGGGTTTCTGGAGCTGGCGGAGCAGTTCTCTGACCGGTGCATCGTCATTGATGGCGGGCGGGACGAGGATAGCGTGGCAGAGGATATCGCCGCGCGGCTCGCCAGCCGCTGACCGAGGGGGCTTTCCCGAAAAGCGCCCCCACAGCCCGATTGCACTTCCCCGGCCAAGGCGCGACAACCGATCCATGAGCGACGCCGCGACCCTCCCAGAACCCGACCGCATCGAAGGCGCGCCGCATCCGCGTGAGACGCCCGAACTCTTCGGTCAGGCCGCGGCCGAGGCCGACTTCCTCGCCGCCTATGGGTCTGGTCGGTTGCATTCGGGATGGCTGCTGACCGGGCCCCACGGCGTGGGGAAAGCGACGCTGGCATGGAAGATCGCCGCCTTTCTGCTGGCAGAACCAGCGGATACGGGCAGCGGCCTCTTCGGTGCGCCGCCGGTGCCGGACCGGCTGGGACTGCCGGACGACCACCCCGACATGCGCCTGATCCTCGCCGGGGCGCACCCTCGCCTGCATTTGGTGCGCCGGGGTCCGAACGATCGGGGCGACCAGCTGTCAGCCGAGATCCGTGCCGACACCGTGCGGGGCATGAAGCGGTTCTTCCAACTCTCTGCGACCGATGGTGGACGGCGCGTCGTGATCGTCGACGCGGCGGACGAAATGAACGTCACCGCCGCGAACTCGCTCCTGAAGGAGCTCGAAGAGCCGCCGGCGCGCACGACGATCCTGCTCGTCTCGCACCAGCCCTCGCGCCTGCTCCCGACGATCCGCTCGCGTTGCCGCGAACTCCGCCTCTCGCCGCTCTCGCCAGAGGACATGGCCAGCGCCCTTGCGCAGGCCGGCGTCGAGACGGAGGAGACGGCCGCCCTCGCCGCTCTCGCCGGCGGGTCGGTCGGTGAGGCGATCCGGCTGGTTCGGCAGGACGGGCTCGCCCGCTACGCCGAGCTTGTGGAGCTGTTCTCCACCCTGCCGCAGTTCGACCGGGCGCGGGCGCTGAAGCTTGCGGACGGCTGTGTCGGCAAGGCCAATGCCCTTCGGTTCGAAATGACTCTCGACCTGATCGACCTGTTCATCGCCCGTGCTGCCCGGACCGGCGTTGCGGGAGAGCCGGCGCTCCAGGGCGCATCGGGAGAAGCACGCCTGCTCACACGCCTCAGCCCGGACGCGCGCGCGGCCCGGGGATGGGCCACCCTGTCGCAGGAGCTGACGGACCGGTCCCGACATGGCCGGGCGGTCAACCTTGACCCTGCCAGCCTGATCCTCGATATGGTCTTCAAGATCGAAGACATGGCGCGCGAAACAGCCGCCACCGAGGCCAGGGCATGAGCACCCAGACACCGCCAGAGATCGTCGACAGCCACTGCCATCTCGACTTCCCCGACTTCGAGGGGGAGCGCGAGGCAATCATCGCGCGCGCCGCCGAGGCGGGCGTGACGCGGATGGTGACGATCTGCACCCGGCTTCGGCAGGAACCGCAGGTCCGCGCCATCGCGGAAGCGAACGACGCGGTCTTCTACGCCGCCGGCACGCACCCGATGAGCGCCGCGGAAGAGCCGCTCGCCACGGTGGATGAACTGGTGAGCCTCGCCAAACATCCGAAGTTCGTGGGGATCGGAGAGACGGGGCTCGATTACCACTACACCGCGGAGAGCGCGGAGATTCAGAAGGACTCTCTGCGTATCCATATCGACGCCGCGCGCGAGACCGGACTGCCCCTCATCATCCATGCCCGCGACGCGGACGAGGACATGGCGCGCATCCTCCGCGAGGGCTACGAGAACGGCCCCTATGCCTGCGTGATGCACTGCTTCTCCTCCGGGGCCGATCTGGCCAAGGCGGCGCTGGAACTTGGCTTCTACCTCTCGATGTCGGGCATCGCGGCCTTCCCGCGCTCGACGGAGTTGCGGGAGATTTTCGCCGCCGCCCCCGTCGACCGCATCCTCGTCGAGACGGACAGCCCCTACCTCGCCCCGCCGCCTCACCGCGGCAAGCGCAACGAACCCGCCTACTCCGCCCATACTGCGGCTATCGGCGCAGAGGTGTTCGGCCTCGATTACCCGGACTTCGCGCGCCAGACCTCCGAGAATTTCGACCGCCTGTTCAGCAAGGCCGCGGCCTGGAGCGGGACCGCCTGATGGCGAAGATGAGCGTCCGCATCCTTGGCTGTGGCTCTTCCGGGGGTGTGCCGAGGCTTGGCGGTCACTGGGGCGACTGCGACCCGAACAATCCCAGGAACCGACGGACACGCTGTTCGCTTCTGGTCACGCGGGAGAGCGACGAAGGCGTGACCCGCGTCCTGATCGACACGCCGCCTGATATGCGCAACCAGTTGCTCGACGCCGGCGTCGGACGGCTCGATGCCGTGATCTACACGCACGCCCACGCGGACCATGTTCACGGGCTCGACGACCTTCGTCAGATCGTCTTCAACACCAAGGTGCGGCTGCCCGTCTGGGCTGACGGCGCTACATCCGACGCCCTTCTGTCGCGCTTCGGCTATGCCTTCGCGGCGCCCGAGGGCTCGCCCTACCCGCCCATTCTCGACCTGCACCATATCGACGGGCCGGTGACGATCAACGGCGCGGGGGGAGCGCTGACCTTCGATCCGTTCGAGGTCGGTCACGGCTCCATCGATGCACTCGGCTTCCGTTTCGACGGCGTGGCCTACCTGCCGGACGTCGCCGAGATCCCGGACGAGAGCTGGCCGAAGCTGAAGGACCTCGACTGCTGGATCGTCGACGCGTTGCGGCGTGAGCCCCATCCGACGCACGCCCATCTCGACCGGGCGCTCGACTGGATCGCGCAGGTTTCGCCCAGACAGGGTGTGCTGACGAACATGCACATCGACCTCGACTACGAGACGGTCGCAGCCGAGACACCAGATCACATCCAGCCCGCCTATGACGGGCTGACGCTCGAGTTCGAGGTGGCTGACTAGGTGGCCGCGCTTCTCAACGTCATCCTGCCGGTCTTCCTTGTCATCGGGTTCGGCTACGTGGCGGTCTGGCGCGGTTACTTCACGGATCAGGGTGTCGACGGGCTGATGAAGTTCAGCCAGAACTTCGCCATCCCCTGCCTGCTGTTCCGGGCGATCTCGACCCTCGACCTTGGCCAGAGCTTCGCCGTTCCGCTGCTGGTGAGCTTCTACGCGGGCGCGGTCGCCGGCTTCGTCTTCGGCATCCTCGGTGGGCGCTTCCTGTTCGGACGGCCGTGGGAGGACAGCGTCGCCTTTGGCTTCACGGGCATGTTCTCGAACTCCGTGCTGCTCGGCCTGCCGATCATGGAGCGGGCCTACGGGGCTGAGTCCCTCGCCAACAACTTCGCCATCATCGCGATACATGCGCCCTTCTGCTACTTCGTCGGCATGACGGTCATGGAGATCGTCCGGTCACGCGGGGCACCGGCACGACACCTGCCGATGAAGGTCCTGAGGGCGATGTTCTCCAACGCGCTGATCGTCGGGATCGCGCTCGGCTTCGTGGTGAACCTCGGAAATATCCCACTGCCCGACGTTTTCCTCGACGCGGTGGACCTGATGGTTCGGGCCTCGCTGCCGACGGCGCTGTTCGGGCTGGGCGGCGTGCTCTACCGATACCGGCCCGCCGGGGATATGCGCGCGATCCTGTTCGTTTGCTCATTGAGCCTGATCCTGCACCCGGCGATCGCCTACCTGATCGGGACCTGGTGGGGACTGGACGACGGGGCCCTGCGCTCGATGGTGGTGACGGCATCGATGGCGCCCGGGGTGAACACGTACCTGTTCGCCAACATCTACGGGGTGAGCCGGAGGGTCGCGGCGTCCGGGGTGCTGATCGGCACGGCGCTGTCGATCCTGACCGTCTGGTGCTGGCTGGCGGTGTTGCCGTAGGCGCGCCCGAAATTGGGACGATTGTCCAGGCTTCGATCACGACCGCCGACCCGCATTAATGATTTCTCAAGACAGCCCCTGTTATCAAATTTTCGGCGAAAATTTGGGGTCGTCGGTCCCCATGTGGGATTGGTCGGCCCTATATGAAAATGGCCGGCTGGGTCTCCCCGCCGGCCAATTCATCGTCGTTCCGCGTCGGTCGGTCAGCCCGGGCTCAGGCCCCGCAGCCGCTCGGACCGGCGGCGCAGCAGCTCCACCGTCGTCAGCAGGATGATCGAGAAGGTCACGAGGATCGTCGCAACGGCGAGGATCGTCGGCGAGATCTGCTCGCGCAGACCGATGAACATCTGCCACGGCAAGGTCTTCTGTGCGGCCGCACCGACGAACAGCACGACGACCACTTCGTCAAACGAGGTGATGAATGCGAACAGGCCGCCCGAGATCACACCCGGCAGGATCAGAGGCATCTGCACGGAGAAGAAGGTCTTCACCGGCCCCGCGCCGAGGTTCGCCGATGCTCGGGTCAGCGACCGGTCGAAACCGACCAGCGTGGCCGTCACCGTGATGATGACGAACGGAATGCCAAGCGCGGCGTGCGCGAGGATGACCTTGATATAGCCCGACAGCGTCTGACTGAACCCGAGGTTCTCTTCCAGCCAGTTCCCCATCGCCGAATAAAAGAAGAACATGCCGGTGGCCGAGATGATGAGTGGCACGATCATCGGCGAGATCAGGATCGCCATGATCGCCTGCCGGCCGGGCACGTGGCTCTGGCTCAGGCCGATGGCGGCGAGCGTGCCGAGCGAAACCGCAATGATCGTCGCAAAGGGCGCGATGATCAGCGAGTTGCGCATGGCCAGCTGCCAGTCGCTGTTGTTGAAGAAGTCCCGGTAGTGGCGGAGCGAATAGCCCTCCGGATCGAAGTTCAGCATCTCCGGCGTGAAGGTGAAGAAGTTCTCCGCGTTGAAGGAGAGCGGGATCACCACGAGGATCGGGGCGATCAGGAAGAAGAAGATCAGCCCGCAGATGAACCGGAACGCATTGTGCCAGAGCACCTGGCCCGAGGTCGAGTAGGGCGGAACGCCGGCGCGGTATTCGCCCGTGGTCAGCCAGAATGCGACCCAAGTCAGGACCGCGCCGATCAGCAGGCCGCTGACGAGGCCGGCGAACATGCCGACGATCAGACCCGCGACGCCGCAGAACGCGATGCCAGCCAAGCGGCCCTGTGTCCGCTTGCCCTCGAAGAAGGTTCCGGCCGCGTAGGCGAAGCCGGCCCCGACGATCGCGCCGAGGATCAGGCCAAGTAGCCCGCTCCCCGCGGCGTTTCCTGCGACGTAGCCGAGGATCGCCCCGAGCGCGCCGGTGATCGGCATTGCGAAGCTGTAGAGGCTCCGGTCGTCCTTGACCATGTTGGCCGGATTGGTGACGTCGGCCATGGCTCAGCCCCCGAGTTTGACGTTGTCGATGCCCACGATCCGGTCGTAGAGCCAGTAAAGCAGCAAGACCACCGCGAGCAGGATCGACCCGAGCGCGGCCGCGAGGCCCCAGTTCAGCGAGGTCGAGATGTGGTAGGCGATCCGGTTCGAGATGAAGACACCCTTGGTGCCCCCGACGATCTCGGGCGTAATGTAGTAGCCGATCGCCATGATGAAGACGAGGATCGACCCCGCGCCGATGCCGGGTACGGACTGCGGGAAATAGACCCGCCAGAACGCGGTCCAGTTGGTGGCGCCCAGCGACTTCGCCGCCCGCAGGTAGCTCGGCGGAATGGTCTTCATCACCGAGTAGAGCGGCAGGATCATGAAGGGCAGCAGGATGTGCGTCATCGCGATGATCGTGCCCGTCTGGTTGTTGATCATCACCAGCCGGTTGGCGTCGGAAATCAGCCCCATCCAGACCAGCAGGTCGTTGATGACCCCCTGCTGTTGCAGCAGGACTTTCCATGCCGAGGTCCGCACCAGAAGTGAGGTCCAGAACGGCAGCAGGACGAGGATCATCAGGACGTTCGCAGAGCGAAGCGGCAGGTTGGCGAGCAGCCACGCGATCGGATAGCCGAGCGCGATACAGCTGAAGGTGATCGCCATCGACATGACCAGCGTCCGGATGAACAGCGTCTGATAGACGGACTCGTTGTCCGGAACGGCTTGAACGCCTTCGGGTGTCAGCCGGTGGTCGGTCGCCGCGACGAAGTAGCCCGAGGTGTAATCAGAGGAGAACGCGTCGATGATCGCCCAGACGCTCGGGTCCATCCAGTCCTCGTCGATTTCCTCGAACGCGGCCTGATAGTCGAACGGCTCCAGACCTTCGGCGACCCCTGCCGCGTCCTCCAGAAGCGAGGCGCTCTCACCCGAGAAGGACGAGACGAGATCGGGGTTCGCGGCAAGGTCTTCGTAGAGAGAGAGATAGACGATGTTCCACGGCTCTTCGTCGGAGGGGCTGTCCTCGTCCTCGGAGCGGATCACGCGGGCGAACTCGCCGTACATGTCCGAAGTACGCGGGAGGGCATCCTCGACACCGTCTGCGAACTTGAAGCGGGGCGGCAGCTCGTCGAAGCCGCGGCCGACCTCTTCACCACGCGCGACCCAGTCGGCGTTCGCGGTCTGCCAGTCTTCACTGTCGAACAGGCTGACCCAGGTGGCCGGCTCTTCCCACAGCTCGTTGGCCTCGACAAAGGCGTCGGTGTAGCCCTCGCCGAAGTCCTCGACATCGCGACCGGCCTGCCGGAAGAGCGAGGACATCCCCGTGCTCTCGTAATTCAGTCGGGTACCGACGCGCGTGTGGTTGCGCATCTCGGAAGCGACGACGAGGTCACGCGTCATCGCTGAATAGGTCGCCGCAGAAGGCAGTTCGCCGCTCTGGCTGTCCCAGTCGTCCAGTGTCTGGATCGTGCGGGGCAGCGTCTCGCCGACGATCTGGTTCTCGACGGAGCGGAACAGCATCTGCGCGATCGGCACCACGAAGGTAATCATGATGAACAGCAGCAGCGGCGCGACCAGCATCAGCGCGCGGATCTTCTGCCGCCGCAGCGCACGGTTCAGGGATTGCTTCAGAGGCGTGCCGTCGGCGGCAAGCATCGGGCCGCTGGAGTCGCTGTCGGCGATACGGAGCCCGTCGTCCGGTGTCGGCGCTACAGTGCCTGTGGTCGCATCGGTCATGTGCTCTCTTTCAACTTCGGTCCACGCGGCTTTGGCGCGGTGTCATCTGTTGCGGCCCTGACGGTCCTCGCGGAGCGGAACGGCGGCATCACCGCCGCTCGGCACCGCGGTCGGCTCAGGTGCCTTCCACCAGCAGCATGTCGCTTTCGGCGTTGTCGATCCGGATCCTCGCGACCTCCTGGTATTCGGGGGAATAGAAGGCCTTTTTCGCAGTCTCGTAGTCGGGAAACTCGACCACGACGTGCCGTTGCTTGAGGCTGCCCTCGGCCACTTCGGACTCGCCACCGCGCACGATGAACTTGCCACCGAACCCTTCGAGGATCGGCGTGTCCCGCGCGACGTACTCCTTGTACGCCTCAGGATTCGTTACCGTGATGTGACCGATGATGTAGCCCTTGGGCATGTCGTGTCCCCGTCCCAGTCGGAAGAGTAACAGGACGGGCCGTAGCCCGTCCTGCCAAAGGTCGCTTACTGCGCGAGCCAAGCCTGGAAGCGTGCGTCCAGGTCGTCGCGGTAGTCAGCCCACCACTCGTAGTTGTAGACGAACGAGTTGGAGGTGTTCTCCGGGTTGGTCGGCATGTGCGGCGCCATGTCGATGCCCAGCTCGGCGTGGGTCGAAACCAGCGGAGCCGAGGATTCACGGGCCGGACCGTAGGAGATGTAGGCAGCCTGATCGGCCAGACGCTGGGTGTCTGTGGCGAACCAGACGAAGTCCAGCACGCGGTTCAGACGCTCTTCGTCGAGGCCTTCCGGAATGATCCAGCCGTCAAGGTCGAACACCTGCGCGTCCCAGAGCATCTCGAAGGGCTGGTCCTGCTCTTCGATCGCGGAGAACCAGCGACCGTTGTAGGAGGTGCCCATCACGACTTCGCCGTCGGCGAGAAGCTGCGGCGGCTCGGCGGCGGCGGACCACCACACGACCTGGTCCTTGATGGTGTCGAGTTTGGCGAAGGCTTGCGCCTGGCCTTCCTCGGTTTCGAGGGTGTCGTAGACTTCTTCGAACGGCACACCGTCACAGATCAGCGCCCACTCGAGGTTGTTGATCGGGCGACGCTCGAGCGTCCGCATGCCCGGATAGGTCTCGGTGTCGAACATCGCACAGATCGAATCCGGAGCCGGCGCGTCTTCCGGCAGCAGGTCCGGACGGTAGGCGGCAGTGGTGGAATAGGCGATCTGAGGGATGAAGCAGTCGGAGACGAGCATGTCGCCGAAGTCATCCTCGGCGGAGGTGCCGTCGGGCGCCGGGGCCATCGTGTCCTCGACGTCGATTTCCATCGCGAGGCCTTCGTCGCAGAGACGGATGGCATCGGAGGCGACGACGTCGACGAGGTCCCACGTGATGTTGTCCGCTTCGGCCATGGCACGCAGGCGCGCAACGGCTTCGGCGGAGCTTTCGTCCCACGTCACGGAGACGTCGGGGTTCATCTCGAGGTAGGGCTCGACATAGGCCTTGAGCTGGCTGTTCTGGTAGGCGCCGCCCCAGCTGACGATCGTCATGCTGTCGGCCATCGGCTCGCCCGCGACGGGGCTTTCGGTGGCTTCCTGTGCAACCGCAGTCCCGGCAGCAAGCGTCAGCGCGCTTGTGGCCATCAGGAACTTGGTGAGTTTCATAGGTATCTCCCGTTTTTTACCCGGATCAGTAGTTCGTTCGATGCGGTGGTCCGGGCAACCGGCGCATCGTTGCACACGCACGCTCGCCGTCAGGCGTCGAGCGCGCGGCAATCTTCGGGGAGCCAGCCGATCTCGATCTGGCTGCCCGGCGTCAGACGCACCTGGTCGGGCGCGTTCCGCGTCTTGATGACGAAATCCTCGTTGCCCGCGACCCGGAGGCGCGTGCGGAAGATGTCGCCCATGTAGATGAACTCGAGGACCTCGGCCTTCAGGGTATGGGCACCCTCTTGAAGCCGTTCCTTGTTGTATTCTACGCGCTCGGGGCGGATCGAGACCTTCGTGCGGTCGCCGACCGACGTGACATTGACCGGCTTGGCGTCGATCACGTCACCGCTGTCGAGCTTCACGACGCAATGTTCGCCACGAAGCTCCTGGATGACACCTTCGAGCGTGTTGTTCTCACCGATGAACTGGGCGACGAAGCTGTTCTCGGGCGCTTCGTAGAGCGTGTCCGGCGCCGCGAGCTGCTGAATGCGGCCGTCGTCGAACACCGCCACGCGGTCGGACATGGTCAGCGCTTCGGTCTGGTCGTGCGTCACGTAGACCACGGTGATGCCGAGTTCGTGGGCAAGGTTCGTGATCTCGAACTGGAGCGTCTCGCGCAGCTGCTTGTCGAGCGCGCCGAGCGGTTCGTCCATGAGCACCAGCTCGGGTTCGAACACCAGAGCGCGGGCAAGCGCGATCCGCTGCTGCTGACCACCCGAAAGCTGGGCGGGGCGACGGCCCGCGAAGGAGCCCATCTGCACCATGTCGAGCGCGCGCTTGATCTTGGCCTCACGGTCGGACTTGCCGATCTTGCGCACTTCCAGCGGGAAGGCGAGATTTTCGGCCACCGTCATGTGCGGGAAAAGCGCGTAGTTCTGGAAGACCATCCCGATCCCGCGCTTGTGCGGCGGGATGTTGTTGATGGGTTTACCGGCCAGCTTGATCTCGCCGTGGGTCGCGGTCTCGAACCCCGCCAGCATCATCAGGCAGGTGGTCTTACCCGACCCCGATGGACCGAGCATCGTTAGAAACTCGCCCTTGGGCATCGAGAGGTTCAGGTCTTTCACGACGAGTGACTCGCCGTCGTAGCTTTTCTGAACACGTTCAAACGCGACGAATGCCGTGTCGCTGGCTGTATCGGCCAAAAGGCGCTCCCTGAAGATTTCCGACGGTTGGTCCGTCTGTATCGGCCATGACTAAAGCGGAGCGGGACAGGCATTGCAACCGGTTCGTCGGAAATCGCTAAAATCGCGGTCAAGTGGCGCGAAATCAGGCACTTGGCAAATCGTCGCCGACCAAAAAATGCCCAATTGTCGCGGTCACGTGATGCTTCGCGACTCGGTGCAAGGGAAAATCCGGCTCGCGCAAAGGATGTGTCGAGGAAACATCATTTCGCCTTTGTGTTGGGTAATAGGAGCCCCGGACCCCGTGACAGCGAACCACGAATTGGACAGGATGTCGGCCAAGGGTTCCGGCAGACGATCCTGGCAAAACTTAAAGTTTGGGGCGCAGTCTCCATGAACAATGTAGCGTCATTTGCGCGCGCTGTGCTGATTGCACTCCTCGGCGCGGTGACCATAGCCACGTACATGATGTCGAGCGAGGCCGCGCGCGATCGCCTCGTGACGTCGTTCGACCAGTCGACCGATCGTGGCCTCGCCACGCTGGAAAGCCGGCTCGCGCAGCATGAACGGGCGCTCTTCGTGACGCGCATGTTCCTCGACAGTTCCGACGATGTCACCGATGCCGACTGGAGCAGCTTCGCCGGGTCGCTGGAGCTTGCCGGACAACTGCCCTCCATCACCGCACTCGCCTATGTTGAAGAGTCCGGGGATGGCCTTTCCATCACGCGCCTCGCGATGGAATCCGGCAGCGATGGCTTCGCGGAGGCTTTGATCGGCAGCCCTGAATTCCGTCAGGCTGCGGAAGCGAGCGCCGAGGAGAACGCGGTGCGCCTCACCCCCCCGATCGACGGTGCGATCGCGATGGTGCTGGCGCGTGCGCCGGCGGACAGCGCGACCGACCCCGGCTGGATCATGGCACGCGTCGATCTCGACGCGCTCTTCGCGTCGATCGGGGAACACCCTTATTACGCCCTCAACATCGTCGACCGTGCCTCCGGCCGCCCGCTTATCGAAGCGGATGGTCTGCCAGTGTCCGAGCCCCTGGTCACGCGATCCATGACCGTCCCGGTGAGTGGCCGGGACTGGCGGATGCATTGGGTCAGCACGGATGCCTTCGAAGCTGATCATCGCGACAATTCTGCGTGGATCGTCCTGGCCGCGTGTCTCTGTGTCTGCGGCCTGATCGGCACCCTTCTCGTCGTGGTCGCCCGGCACGAAATGGCAATCCGCAAGACGGTCGAGCTGCGCACGCGAGAGCTGACAGCGCGCGAGGACCTGAACCGCTCGATCATCGACAACGAGATTTCGGCGATGCTCATCATCGACGACGACGAAGTGGTGATCGGCGGCAACGACGCCGCCGCACAGCTTTTCGGGTTCGAGCGGGACGAGCTGGACGGCATCCCGCTTCGCCGCCTGATTCCGAGCCTCGCCTCGACCGAGCGTCTGTCCGCCTCCATGGTGGAGGGGCGGTCGCGGTCGGGCGACACGTTGTTCCTCGACTTGCAGATCAACTACTGGCGGACATCGGGCGATGTGCCGCGCGCGACCGTGCTGATCCGCGACGTCTCCGAGCAGACCCGTACCTCCCGCAAGCTGACCGAGAACGAGCTCCGCTCAAACCGGGCGTTGCACGAAGGTGAGATCGGCGTCTTCGACATCAACCTGACCACTGGCCGCTCCATCGCGTCTGACAGTTGGTTCGCCCTCATGGACGTTCACCCCGACGAGGTGAAAGTGAACCCGCAGGCCTTCTTCCACGCCCGCATCCATCCCGAAGACCGCCACATCGTCGAGACGGCCGACAAGGATTGCATCGAAAGCCGGACGGAGCGTTCGATCAGCGAATATCGTATCAGGGCATCGGACGGCAGCTGGCGCTGGATGCGCTCCGTCGCATCCGTCGTCGAGCGGGATGCAAACGGCAAGGCGCTGCGCCTCCTTGGCGTCCAGAGCGACATCACCTCGCTGCGTGAGGCGCAGTCCGCGCTCCGCCAGAGCGAAGAGCGGTTCCGCATCTTCCTGTCCCACGCGCCTGTCGGCATGGCGGTCTTCAACCGCGACGGATATTTCGTGGGCTTGAACGAAGCGATGGTGAAGCTGACCGGCTATTCGGAAACGGAGCTTCTGAGCATGCGCTTCCGCGACCTGATGGAAGATTGCGAGGTCGCCTCGATCCTCGACGCAATCGCCAAGCAGCAGCTGAGCCGGACCCAGGGTTACCAGGGCGAACACCGCATCCTCGGCAAGTCGGGCGAAGCCCGGTGGGGCCTCGTGAACATCTCATGGACATTCGACGTGGACCGCACCAGCGATGTCTACATCGTGCAGATCCAGGATATTTCCGAGCGCCACGAGATCGAGCGCCTGAAAAGCCAGTTCGTCGCCACCGTCAGCCACGAGCTGCGCACACCTCTCACGTCGGTGAAGGGTGCCCTCGACCTCATCACCGGCAGCATGTCGGACAAGCTGCCGAAGTCGTCGCTACGCCTGCTCGACATCGCGACGATCAACACCAACCGGCTCATCAATCTCGTGAACGACATCCTCGACCTCGAGAAGATCTCGGCCGGGCGCATCGATTTCCACTTCGAACCGGAGAGCGCGAATCTCCTGGTCGAGTCAGCCGTCAGCCAGACCCGCACCTTCGCGATTCAGCATGATGTCCATCTCAACTGGCGCGCGCAGCCCGACGATTACGAAGTGCTCGCCGACGCCGGACGGCTGAACCAGGTTCTCGTCAACCTGATTTCGAACGCGTGCAAATTCTCCAAGCCCGGCGGCAAGGTCGAGCTGTCCTTCGCGCCCTCGGGCGACATGATCAAGTTCATCGTCCGAGACGAAGGCGTCGGCATTCCTGCCGCAAAGAGCCACCTCATCTTCCGCCCCTTCCAGCAGATCGACGGGTCCGACACGCGCGAACGCGGCGGCAGTGGCCTCGGCCTGAACATCTGCCGCGAGTTGCTCGAACGGATGGGCGGGTCGATCGACTTCGCCAGCAAGGAAGGCCAGGGCACGACGTTCTGGTTCTGCGTCCCGAAAGCCCCGCCGCAAGCGGCGGGCCTGCCCGAGTCTCTTCAAATCTCCGAAGGATCGCTCGAGGAACTGGCGCCAGTTCGCCTTTCCCTGTCCGAGCCGAACAGCGATGAGCCGGCCGAAGGATCACAGCGAATGCGCATCCTGCACGTCGATGCAGACGATCGGTTCACACGGATGGTCAGCCAATGGTTCGACGGGGGCGCCGACGTCACAGCAGCACATTCGCTCGACGTGGCGCTGGAAGAAATCCGTAACGCCTCGTTCGATGTCGTCCTGATCGACCACAATATGGTCGAGAGCACCCCCTCCCCCATCGTCGAGGAGCTCGGCAGCCGTCAGCCGGCTGCGAAGATCGTGCCGCTGAACTGCCAGGGTGGTGACCTCTTCTGCACGGGACCTTCGCCCTATACCGACGGCACGGAAGACATTTCGCGCTCGCTTGATCGGATGCGGACACAGCTGAGGTCGGTGTCCTGAACGCGCTGCCTCATATCCGACCTTTTTCGAGCAAACTGAAACCCAAGTGGGCAATTACCCATATTTCAAGCCAAGGGGCAGCCAGGCAATTATATGTTCGCCGCCCACCTTCTGAGGCCATTTCGGTCCGTTGGCTGCGAGATGGAGATGGGATGAGTCGCAAGCTCACCAGATACGCGCGGGCCATTAGCCCGGTCGCAATCTTGTCGGCCTCGCCGGCGCTGGCAAATGTCGCCGAGCCGGCGTCGATCGCCAACGGGACCTATTGGTATGGCGCATCGATCTTCGCCATTGCAGCCGGAATTTTCGTCGCCCGCTACCGCAAGGACGCCATGCAGCGCAGCCGGACGGAAACGGAACGCGATCTCACCCATCAGGTCGAGGCATTCAACGATCATACGATCGTTCTCGTCGGCGACGAAAACCTATGTATCAGTTACATCAATGATCGCTTCCTGGAGACGACCGGCTACACCCGAACCGAGCTGATCGGACGACCGACCTGCTCCATCTACGTCGAAGAGGATCACCACCAGCACGCCGAGATCGTCGAGGCGCTTCTCGCGGGATCGAGCTGGACTGGCGAGACGCGGCTGCGCTGCAAGGACGGCAGTATACGCTGGACACAGACGACAATCCGCCCGCGGCTTGGCGAAGACGGCAAGCTGAAGGGCACGATCGGCATCCGCACCGACATCACCGAAGTGAAGGAAGCCGCGGTCTCGCAGGACCTCATCACTGCATTGCGGCACCTGACCGACCACGTTGTGATGATCGGCGCATATTCGTCACGGGTGCTCTACCTGAACGACAGCGCGATGGAGCTCTTCGGTTGGGACGAAGAGACCTACAAGCAGAAGTACATGTCGGACATCGAGTTCGACTTCGACCGTCGGGAACTCGCTGTCATCATCAACCGGCTCCGTCGGGGTGAGGCGAGCCATCTCTACTACGAAACGCGGATGCACGACCGCCCATTCCGGGCCACCATCCAGATGTTCGTGCCGACCTCGGGCGAGCCGCGGATCATCGCGCTGCTGCGCGATCTCTCCTACCAGGAGGAAGTCGACAAGGCGAAGAGCGACTTCATCTCGACAGTGAGCCACGAACTCCGCTCGCCCCTGACATCGATCAAGGGCGCCATGGGCCTGGTGCTGTCCGGCGCGACGGGCGAGATGCCGGAGAAATCCCGCCAGCTCGTCGAGATCGCGCATCGCAACGCCAATCGGCTGATCCTGATCGTCAACGACATCCTCGACCTCGAGAAGATCGCGGCCGGGCGCATGGACTTCAACATGAAGCCCCACGATCTGCGCGACCTGCTATGGGAAGCGGTGGAGGCGAATGAATCCTTCGCAGCCCGCTTCGATGTGACCATCCGGCTCGAAGGAGTCGACCACCCGAGCATCGCGTCGTTCGACATGGACCGTATGCTGCAGGTGATGAACAACCTGCTGTCCAACGCCGCCAAATTCTCCCGCCCAGGCGGCGAGATCGTCGCGACGCTGTCACGGCAGGGCCGGCATTTCAGCATTGCGGTGCGCGACAGCGGCGTGGGCATACCGAAAACCGCCCTCAACCGGATCTTCGAACGTTTCCAACAAGGCGGCCATTCCGAACCCCAGGGCCTGCGCGGCTCCGGCCTCGGCCTGAGCATCGTGAAAGCGATTGTTGAGCATCACGGCGGCACAATCGACCTCGAAAGTCAGGAAGGTCTCGGCACTACGGTCAGTTTCACGCTAGAGCCTGCCAAGACCGCAGAGTTGCCAAACACATTGCTGGTCGGCAACAGATAGCGGACCGATTCAGCCGAGGACGGGCATAATGACAATTCGCATTCTTCACGTTGAGGACGACGACGACATCCGCGAGATCGCAAAACTCTCGCTCGAACTCGATCCGGAGTTTGAAGTGAAGCAATGCGCAAGCGGTCCCGACGCGCTTCAGTGTGCGTCGGATTTCGCGCCGGACCTGTTGCTGATGGACGTGATGATGCCGGGGATGAGCGGCGAGCAACTGCTGACCGAGCTACGCCTGCTGCCGGGGTTCGAGACGACACCGGCGATCTTCATGACCGCCCGTGCCCAGCCGAACGAAGTCCAGAGCCTTCGGGAGCGCGGCGCGATCGAAGTGATCGTGAAGCCGTTCGATCCGATGACTCTCGCCGACCAGATCCGCGACTGCTACAATTCCGCAAAGTGATGGGCTGACGCACGGCCTTCAGGCGGCGTCGCCCAAGCGACCCGGCTCAGGCCGCGTCGCAGTGAGTGATCGACAGGTTCAGGAACCATTCGAGCGCACGGGACAATGTCCCTGCGTCCCCGAAACCGGCTTCGCGCGCTTCGAGGAACAGGATCTCCACGTCGCGCGCGGCATCGCCGAGCTCACGTAGCCCAAGCGTGCCGGCTGCACCGGCGATCTTGTGGAGGATGTCCTCGGCCTCGCGTACATCTTCTGAGGTGGCGCGCTTGGACGAGAGCCTGAGGTTCAGTTCCTCGAGACGATCATGACGATCAACATGCACCCGCAGGAACGCGGCTCGCACCCGCTGCATGGCAGGCGAGTCGGGGCCTAGGTCGTTCATGCGCTACGGTCCAGATACCAAACCCCCGTCGGCTTGCGCTGAACCGCTTCGCGTGCGGCCTGCTCTGCCGTTTCGTGAGCTTCGGCGAGGGCGGAGATCGCACGCTCGCCCGCATGCCACGTCAGACGGATCACCTTGCCGGGCGCGACGCGGACATTCAGCGGTTCGCCGTTGCTGAGGTGAAGCTCCATCTCGCGGATCGTGCGGTGCACGTAGTCGAGGAACTTCTTCAGGTCGGGCGACCAGCCCCCTTCAGTCACGCAGACGAACGTACCGTTGCCGACGTAGGAGATCAGGAACTGGTGCGGCTTCATGCAGTCCGACAGCGCCTCTGAGACGTCGACGATCATGCACTGGAAGTCGAAGACCGACAGGTTCTCGTACAGTTCCTCGATCTCGCGGATGGAGAAGCCGAAGACGCTGGAGCCGAACAGGTCCTTGCGCGACAGCTGGGTGACGTAGTTTTCCAGCGCCTGGAACTCGATCACGCCATCGACGTCGCGGATGTCGAACGGCTCGTGCAGCGGCGCACCGGCATGTTCTTCAGTAAGGTCGCGGGCCCGTTCGGTCGCGAACAGCTTGGAGGTCACGCGGCGCCGCTCGTTGACGAGGCCCGCGACGAGGCCGAGCCGCGCACGCACTTCGTTCATCTCGAACGGCTTGTTGAGGTAATCCGTAGCGCCAGCCCCGAAGGCGGCGTCGATGTAGCGCTTCTCCGACATCGCGGTGATCATCAGGATCGGCGACTTGCGATACTCGTCCCGGCTCCGGATCTCGCGGCAAAGTTCGATGCCGTCCATGCGGGGCATCTGGATGTCGAGGAGAAAGCAGTCGAACTCATCACCGTCGCCGATGAGCTCGAGGGCCTCCGCTCCCGATTCAGCCGTTTGCAGGGTGTGTTCGCCGATCGAACCGATCAACTCTCCGAGCAGTTCGAGGATGATCGGATCATCATCAACGGCCAGAATTCGCATATTATTGTCCTTGCGTCGGTTTTCAGCGCTGAGCCCCGAATATCGGATGAGCCGTGCCCTTCTGCGCCTCAAGACCAAGCTGACCCCGAATTCGGGCAAAAGTTGGGAGCCGTTAAGAAATTTGTTAATAGCTCATAAACAACCTAGGGTTGATTTGCTTGGGTCGAAATTCGGAGGGGCTGCTACAGAAATGACAAAATTACCCCATAACTTTGAACGAAATCGAGGGGTCCATCCGGTGAGTCATTCGGCCAGACAACTTCGCGTAGGTTCAACTGATACGAATAATTTACGGTCAAAACGTGCCGCACATTAACTTTTAGACCACTTTGGGGCATTTTGCCGCCACATTGTTCAACTATGGGTTTTTCAGCGTCGGTCTGTTTCTAAACGGGCATTAAAGGCGCCGAAAAAGCAAAACCCAGAATGGGAGAGCAGGCATGAAATTGATAAGCATCGTCCTCGGCGCGTTCGTCGCGGGCATGGCCTCTACGGCAATGGCGCAAGACACCCTTCTGACGGTGGAGAGCGCCACCGGCGAGCAGGTCGAATACACGATCGACGACCTCGAGGCGCTGCCGCAGGTCGAGTATGTCACGATGAACCCCTACATCGATTCGCCGTCGTCGTTCAGCGGTCCCCTTCTGCGCGATCTGGTCGAGGGAGTCGGAGAGGACGAACAGCTTTCACTCGTCGCAATCAACGATTATTCCGTGGAAATTCCGATGGGTGACGCGATCAATTACGACGTCATCGTCGCGACCCGGCTCGACGGTCACCACATGTCGGTCCGCGAGAAGGGGCCACTGTGGGTGATGTATCCCTTCTCCGATCATCCCGAACTCAATGACTCGATCTACAATGCCCGACTGATCTGGCAGCTGGACACCATCGTCACGCCATGATCGCGAAATTGATCCGTTTCAGATGGGTCCTCTTCATGGTGCTCATCCTGGGGCTGCTCTTTTCCGCCGCGAGCCTCGGGACGCTGCGCGGCCGGATGGAGTCGCTCGGGGCGCAGAGCCCGACAGGGCCCGTCTGGTTCGTGACAGGTGTGGAATTCGACCTTCTGCGGTTCGAGCAGTCCGTGTCCTCCTACGTCCTGGGGCAGAATAACGCCGACGAGGTGAACCTGCGCTTCGACATTCTCTGGAGCCGCGTCGACACCGTGCGCTTCGGCGAGGTCGGTCGCAAGCTTCGCGCGATGAACGTCGAAACCGATGATTACACCACGCTTTACGAAGCGCTTCAGTTCCTCGAGGAGCGTGTCGTAAATCTTCCCAACATGTTCGACCCGGCCGACCGGGACCTCGTGGTCGGCATCCTTGAAGAGATCCGCAGGTTCAACGTGCCGATGCGGGACATGTCGCTCGACGTGCTCGAGGCGACGAGCCAGGAAACCAAGGGCTGGCGGGAAACCCTGCTGCAGATCGCCGAGCTCAACTCCATCATCGGCATCGCGATGGCCCTGTCGGTGCTACTTCTGGTCGTGGTCTTCGGGCTCGACAGCGTGCAGTCGCGCCGGACGCTGCGGGAGAAGGAGAGCCTGCTGGCCGAAGCGCAGGCAGCCAACGTCGCCAAGTCGCAGTTCATCTCGGTCATCAACCACGAGCTCCGCACCCCGCTGTCGTCGATCAAGGGCGCGATTTCCCTCATCAACGGCAACGCCGTCGGCGAGGTGCCGGAACGCTTCCGGCGCATGCTCACGCTGGCGGAGCGCAACTGCAATCACCTGATCCAACTGGTGAGCGACCTGCTCGACGCCGAGAAGTTCCGCGCCGGCAAGATGAGCTACAATTTCGAACAACTGGCCCTCGCCCCGTTCATCCGCCAGTGTGTCGCCGCGAACCAGAGCTTCGCCGAAACCTTCGGCGTCCGTATCGAGGCCGGCAAACTGGATGAGAACGTCTGGATCTTCGCTGACGAGAAGCGTCTCAGCCAGGTCATGACCAACCTGCTGTCCAATGCCTCCAAGTTCTCCAACACGCACGGCACGGTCGTGGTGAATGTCCGGTCCGACGAAGGTACCGCCGAAATCAGTGTGCAGGACTTCGGGCGCGGCATCCCGAAGGATTCGATCGGCAAGCTGTTCGAACGGTTCTACCAGGTCGACTCGTCCAACGAGCGGGAGCGCGGCGGCACCGGGCTCGGCCTCAGCATCGTGAAGTCCATCGTCGAGGCGCATCAAGGCACCCTCAAGGTAGAGAGCGAAGTCGGCCTCGGCACCACCTTCAGCATCCGCTTCGAGCAGGTTGAGGCCGCACGGCAACCCCTTGAGGCTATTTCCGCCTGACGTCGCCTGATCCCGGGACATGGGCCCGGATTTGCGGTGATTGTCGGCCCCGTGAAACAACAGGGGCCAACCATGATCCATTCCAGACTTCCGGGGCTGACCGCCCTCCTCCTCGCCGGCGCGACCTGTCTCTCCGCCGAAGAAGTGCGTCCGAACGTCGATTTCGACGGACAGGTCGAAGAGCCGGGCAGCGACCGGGCCGCGATGCAGGACGTCATGTTCGACTTCGCCGCAGCCTGGGCGACCTGTGACGCCAGCTACATGGAGCGGTCTTTCGACGCCGGCGTACAGTTCTCCTACCCGACCACCTCGATCGAAGGGCTCGACGCGATGCTCGCCGATCTCGAGCTGTTCTGCGGACAGGCGACCGACACCAGCTTCTACTTCCCGGCGGATGCCTTCTACATCGACACAGAGACCGGCCGCATCGCCGCCGAGGTCCAGTTCCGCACGATCCAGCGCGGCGCCCGTCAGGTCGTGAACGACGTGTGGGTCGCCACGGTCGAGGACGGCAAGGGAACCATTCTCAAGGAATATCTGGACGGTCGCGTGAAGGACCTGCAGGCGCTCGGCGTTCTTCAATATGAGGAAAGCCCCGAGTTCCTGACCCCATGGCCACCGCGCACGGAAGAGTGGGAAGCCTGCTTCCCCATCGCCCGCGCCGCGCCGATCAACACGTGCCCCCCGACAGAGTGAGGCAAGGCGCCGGGCAGGACCACCCTGCCCGGCCGTCTACCCGGCGAGTGCCGGCGCGGCGGGTCTCAGGCGGCGCCAGACCAGCGCGCCGGTCGCGAAGCAGGTCAGTTCACCCAGGGTTGTGACCAGCCGGAACAGGATTGCGATCAGCACCGCGCTCTCACCCGCCCCGATCGCGCCGAGCAGCGCAACGACCACGGCCTCTCGCGAGCCAAGGCCACCCGGTGCCCCTGGCGTCGCGTAGCCGACGATCCACCCGGTCAGTGCGACCGCGGCCGCCAGCAGCACCGGAGCGCTGCCGACAAGATTCACGATCATCGCGAAGATCAGGCCGAGGAGCAGCATGAAACCGGTCGCGAGCAGCACCGGTGCGGTCAGCGCGGCGAACCGCTTCGCGACCGGGCCGATACGGCTCATAAGCAGCAGCCCACCGATCAGCGCAACCGATCCAACGGCGATCAGGGGCCGCGCCCCGTCGAGCAGCGGCAACCCCTCGAGCCGAGCGAACGGCAGCATCAGAGCGAGCGCGACTACGGCCCCGACCGGCGTGACCAGAAGCTCCAGCCCTGTCGCGCGAGCAATGGCCCCGTCCGTCAGGCGACCGCCCCGCAGCCAGAGCGCCCGTCCGACGATGTGCATGACGTTGCCCGGAATGTAGCGGGCGATCTGCGTCGCGGTGTAGGAGCGATAGGTCCGCTGCCGCCCCTCGGCCCCGAACAGTCCGACGATGCGGTGCCAGCTTTCGGCCAGCAGGAACAGCACCGCGCCGTAGACGACGCCCAGCGTGATGAACGCTCCGACGACTGCCGGTCCCGGCCGCCAAGCCGCGATGGTCGGCCAGTCTTCCGCGAATTGCCGCGCAAGGAACCAGAGCGCAGCAGCGACGACGACGTAACCAGCCGGGCGCGCGAACCGTTTCATAGACGCGAGGCCGCGGGGCATCAGTCGTTCCGGGTCAGCAGCGTCGTCTCGTCCGGGTAGGGCAGTGACGGCGTAAGGCCCCGCAGCACGCGCGAGGCCAGGCCGCTGGCCGCGATGGCACGGCGATAGCGCGCGCGGCCGGTGTTGTCGAAGACGATCATGCCACCGGGGGCCAGGTGGTCCGCCGCGTGCCGCAGACAAGCCGCTCGGGCGCGGCCGTCGATGACGATCACGTCGTATGTCTGGCCGTCGGCGCCGATCGCGCTGGCATAGGCCTCGAAGCTGGTGCCGGCCTCACCTGATTTCTCGGAAATGTAGATCGGGTCGACCGACGCCTCGGCGTCCGGCTCCACCAGGCGCAACTCGACCGGGGCAAGTCCATCGACGCCGGAGAGACGACCACTGACCAACCCGTGCCAGCCGGCGTGATGCTCCACGCTGGTGACGGAACCGGCACGGCGGGCAAGCCAGACCGTACTCGCCCCCGAGCCGTACTCGAACACGCGCGCACCGGGGCGGGCGGCGAGGAAGGCGTCGACCTCATCGATGGCCTTGTAGCTCCACCAGGGAACATCCAGCGCCACGAGACCGTCAATATCATGGATGGCAGCGAGGCTGCGCGCCCAGTGGGCGATCCGCGATTGCTCGCGTTTGCGATCGAGCCAGTCGGCGATCCCGGTCAGGTCGGTCAGACCGCCGTAGATGCGGGCCAGGCGGATGTAGCCGGCTTTGGCGAATGTTGCTGTCGTCATCTGCTCGTCCTCGTTCAATCGTTTCTTGGCGGCCGACAGATTTCGTCGACTCGTTGGGGCGAGAAGCCCTTGGTCTCGGCAAGCCCGTGGCAGTACTCCTCTGACCACGGGGCGAAGAACGTCTCGGCCCGCTCCGGGAACTGCGCCCGATAGGCGCGCGCGGTCCGCTCGTTCGTAACGAAGCCCGCGACCAGCAGGCCGATCATCAGGATACGTCCGGTCGAGGACAATCCTCCGGTCGCGACCCGAGGCGTCAGAGCGGCAATGCCGACGACCGAAAGTACCGCGAGGAAAGGCCACAGGTCCACGTGATAGCGGAGCGTGATGGTCGCATAGGCCAATGTGAGACCGACTGTAGCAACCGTGCCGATCAACAGCCCGGCCACCGGACGCCCGTAGCTCCGCAGCGCGCCGATGCCGAACACGGCGACCGCGACCCAGATCGTCCAGAGAGACAGCAATCCCCCGCCCGGATACTCGATCCGCACGTATCCGACCCGGTCAGTCATGGTCTCACCATGCGCCCGCCGCAGCGTTTCGAATGCGCCGGGGAACAGGATTTCGGAGGGCATCGCCGTGTAGACCAGCAGGTTCGGCAGGATACGGCCAACGTTGAAGCGGCCGTGCTCTATGAAGGTCTGGGGACGTGCCATGTCGGGCGTTTCCCAGCCCCAGTAGGTCGAACCATACTGCACCGCGCCGTCTTCGAACGTGCCGTGGGCCTGCCCCTCCTGTCCGAAGCGGGCATTGTTCAGCTCTAGATAGGAGAGGCCGCTGGCGAACAGGATCATCATCGCGAGAAGCGCCGAACGCAGAGCGGCACGACGCTCTTTCAGCAGGGACCAGCCGGCTGCGAGGCTCGTGGCGAGGTAGAGCCCGATCGCGACGTTGGGACGGGCGTGCAGGCTCAGTGCGGCGAGCAGGGCAATCCAGACGAGCGCGCGCGTCAGCGATCCGCCGTCGAGGGCAGCGCGCACCCAGAGGAACGCGACCCCGGCGCTGATGGCGAAAGCGAGCGCGATAGGTTCGTGGTAGAAGGAATGGTTGGAAACGAGGATCAGCCCCGGTCCGCAGAGCCAGATCGCCGCCGCGAGGATACCGGCAAGGACCGGCGCGCCACGGCCAGACTGGGGCCATGCCCATGCGGCGACCTTGAGGAAGGTTGCGTGCCAAAGCGCCGTGCCGACAGAAGCCCAGAGCCAGATCGACGGCCCGGCCAGCGAGGTGGTGTCGAGATCGACGAAGGGGGCGAACAGCGCCCGCGTGATAAGTGGTGCCAGCCCATGGTAGAATTGCGCGGTGCCGTCGGACGTGTAGTGGCCTTCCAGCCGGATCACCCGCGCCGGCAGGTCGAGATGCCCGTCGAGCAGCGCGAGCCACGCCTGGTCGTAGATGTGAATGCCGAAATTCTGCTGGTCCATCGCGCCGACCATGACTGCCACGACGGCATAGGCGAGCGCCCCGAGCAATGCGCCGATCAGCGAGACCGCGACGACCGGAGACACCGCGGCGACGCGGGGGCGATCGAGGTCAGCGCTCAGCATCAGACTCGCTCGCGATCTGCACATCTGTCGACACGCCGGCCGGGTCGAGGCGGCGCATGCGGATCAGCAACTCCTCCGTCAGGCGGCGGTTCGTGGCGATCGTGTCGCTCAGGAACGCGATGACGATGGTGATATAACCGGCAAGCAACAGGACACCGCCAAGCACGAGTGACTGCACGTGGCCGTCCCCCTGCCCGATGGCGAAGAAATAGAGAAAGCGCAGGATCGGCAGGGCGCCGAGCGCTGCCATCACAAGGCCGACGCTCATGAAGGTGCGCAGCGGGCGATACATCACGCAGCTGCGCAGCATGGTGACGACCTGTCGGGACATGAACTGCTTCGTGGATTTGAAGAGCCGCGACGGACGGGTCGCGGCGTTCACCCGAACCGGCACCGAGGCGACAGTCAGCCCGCGCTGGCCGGCGTGGATCAGGGTTTCGACCGTGTAGGAGAAGCGCGTCATCACGTTGATCGACAGAGCGGCTTCACGACTGTAGGCGCGGAAGCCGGTCACGGCGTCGGGCACCTCGATCTCGGCAAGGTTGCGCACGACGCGGCTGCCGAGCTTCTGGAGCGCCCGCTTGCCACGCGAAAAGTCCCGGTTCTCCCCCGGACGTCGGTCGCCGAGGACGATATCGGCCTGCCCCTCGACCACCGGACGTACAAGGTCGGGGATCGAGCTGCCGCAATATTGGTTGTCGCCATCGGTATTGACGATGATGTCGGCCCCCGCATTCAGGGCGTTGTCGATCCCGGCCTGAAAAGTGCGGGCGAGGCCCTTGTTGCCCTTCTGGACAAGGATATGCTCCACGCCGAGCCGGCGGGCGACTTCGACCGTCGCATCGGTTGAGCCATCGTCGATGACCTGGATTTCGACGGTCGCGATGCCCTCGATCTCACGAGGGATACCGGCGATGACGGAAGGCAGCGTCGCTTCTTCGTTGTAACAGGGGATCTGGACGATCAGCTTCAGTGGCTTCGTCGCGCCCGGGGAAAATTCCCGCGCGGCGCTCGCGCCCTGCCGTTCGAACCTGTCGAATCTGTAAGTCATCGTCTTGCCCAGCCCAGTGTCGTGCGGCGAAATAAGCCGCGCTCAACAGACTGTTTCACAGTGAATGTGGGCGCGAATGTGGTTCTATCTGTGAAATCGGAGGGCCAAATGCGGCAGCTGGTCGGGCTTTGCCTGCTGTCTCGCATGGCCTTGAGTTAGGCTCAGCTTAATCTAAAGGCAGCGAGACGCTCCTTTTTCCAAAGTCAGTTTCAGCAGACAGTGCTCGTGAAGATTACACGCGCTACAGCGCGCCAGATTGAGGAGAAGTACATGTCGGTCGAAAGTGTGGACGTGCTCGTCGTCGGCGGCGGTCAGGCCGGGATCGCGATGAGCGAGCATCTGCACCGCCATGGGATCCCGCACCTTGTCCTCGAGCGTGACCGCATCGCGGAAAGCTGGCGGACCCGTCGATGGGACTCGCTCGTCGCGAACGGGCCAGCGTGGCACGACCGTTTTCCGGGGCTCGAATTTCCTGGCACGCCCGGTGCTTTCGTCCCGAAAGAGGACGTCGCCGATTATTTCGTCGCTTATGCCGAGAAGATCGCCGCCCCTGTCCGGACCGGCGTCGAAGTCCGCGAGCTTCGCCGGATCGATGGCCGGCCGGGCTTTCGCGTCACCACGTCGGAGGGCGTGATCGAGGCGAACCACGTCGTCGCCGCGACTGGCCCGTTTCAGGTGCCGGTCATCCCCGACATCGTGCCGGCGGACTCCGGCGTCACGCAGCTCCACTCGGCCGACTACCGCAACCCCGGGGCTCTGCCCGACGGGGGCGTGCTCGTTGTCGGCGCGGGAGCGTCGGGCGTGCAGATCGCGGAGGAACTGGCGCACTCGGGCCGCAGAGTTCACCTGTCGGTCGGGCCGCACGACCGGCCGCCTCGCAGCTATCGCGGGAAGGATTTCGTCTGGTGGCTTGGTGTGCTGAACAAGTGGGACGCCGAAGCGACGCCGGGGGCGGAGCATGTGACGATCGCGGTCAGCGGTGTAGACGGTGGCCACACCGTCGACTTCCGCCGCCTCGCCGCGCAGGGCGTGACGCTGGTCGGGCGGACGGACGGCTGGGCAGACGGCACGCTCACCTTCGCGCCCGACCTGGCCGCAAACATCGCGAAGGGCGACGCCAATTACCTCGCCGTTCTGGACGAGGCCGACGCCTTCGCCGAGCGCAACGGGCTGGACCTTCCCGAGGAGCCGGAAGCGCGGCGCATCGACCCCGACCCACCCTGCGTGACGAACCCGATCCTGTCGCTCGACCTTGCGGCGGAAGGGATCACCTCTATCATCTGGGCGACCGGCTACCGTCTCGACTACAGCTGGCTGAAGGTCGACACGTTCGACGAGGAGGGAAGGCCCCGCCACACGCGCGGCATCTCGGAAGAGCCCGGCATCTACTTCCTTGGCCTCCCTTGGCAGACGCGGCGCGGCTCTGCCTTCATCTGGGGCGTGTGGTACGATGCCGGTTATGTCGCCGACCACATCTCGAAACAGCGTACCTACATGGCCCTCGCCCCGCTGAAGGCGACCACGGCCGAAAACGCCTGACCCACCCTCAAGACGGAGCGCCAGATGGCCCACACCCGCATCCGCAAATTCAACACGCGGGACACCTACCCCGAGCAGAGCCTCGACAATGATCTCTGTCAGGCCGTCGTGACGCGCGGCGGCAGCACGGTCTGGTTGCGCGGCCAGTGCCCGCAAGACCTCGACACCGCGAAATCCATCGACAGCCACGACCCGGTCGAGCAGACGCACAAGGTGATGCAGAACATCCGGCAACTGCTGGAAGAGGCCGGCGGATCGATGGAGCATCTGGTGAAGGTCGTCGTCTACATCACCGACGTCCGCCACCGGGAGGCCGTCTACCGCACCATGGGCGAATATATCAAAGGTGTGCATCCCGTATCGACAGGCCTCGTCGTGCAGGCCCTCGCCCGGCCGGAGTGGCTGGTCGAGATCGACGGCACCGCCGTTATCCCGGACTGAGGAGGCAGGCACATGACATTCTCCCTCGTCGCCCGCTGTTCGGAGTCCGGCATGTTCGGGATGGCAATCTCCTCCTCGTCGCCCGCCGTCGCCGCGCGCTGTTCTTACGCGCGAGCGGGCGTCGGCGCGGTCGCGTCCCAGAACGTGACCGACCCCACTTTGGGACCGAAGATGCTGGACCTCCTGAAGTCGGGGCTGTCCGCACCGGAGGCCCTTGCCCGGATAACCGCGGAGACGGACTTCATGGAATATCGCCAGTTGCTCGCCGTCGACGGGCAGGGCCGGACCGCGATCCATTCGGGACCGCGCGCGCTCGGCACCTGGAGCGAGGCTCAGGCGACCGACGTCGCCGCTGGTGGCAACCTGCTGGCAACAGGCGATGTGCCACAACAGATGGTCGACGCATTTCTCGCCAGTACCGGGCACATCGGCGACCGGCTGGTTGTGGCCCTTCAGGCCGGACAGAAGGCGGGTGGCGAGGCCGGCCCGGTTCATTCCGCCGGCCTGCTCATCGTCGACAGGGTCGCCTGGCCCGTAGCCGAACTGCGCTGCGACTGGACGGAAGAAGATCCGATCGCCTCCGTCACGCGGGCGTGGGACGTCTACAAGCCGCAGCTCGACGCCTATGTGCAGCGCGCGATCGACCCGCGCGACGCCCCGTCCTACGGCGTGCCGGGCGACGAATAGCCCGCCGTCCTGTCCGAAGGCGCCCAACCTGACGACGTCCGACGAACGAGGATCAGAGACTTCGGATGCCCCTACGCTTCACCCTGCGACAGCTCGAATATCTCGTGGCGGTTGGCGAGTCCGGCTCCATCGCGCGGGCGGCCGAAAAGGTGAACGTGTCGTCCCCATCGATCTCTGCTGCGATCGCCCAGCTCGAAGAAGAGTTCGGCCTGCAATTGTTCGCACGGCGCCATGCGCATGGCCTCACCCTCAGTCAGGCCGGGCGGCGGTTCCTAGAACAGGCCAAAACCGTGATCGCAGAGGCCGAAGCCATGAACCGGCTCGCGGGTGAGATCCGAGGGCAGGTCCGGGGGCCGCTCGACGTTGGCTGCCTGCTCACTTTCGCGCAGATCGTGCTGCCGCATTTGCGACGCAGCTTCTGCGCCCGTTATCCGGAGGTGGAGTTTCGCCAGTTCGAACGGGATCAGCAGGCACTGTTCGCCGGCCTTCGCAATGCCGAGCTCGACATCGCGCTGACCTACGACCTCGACATCCCCGACGACCTCGAGTTCGTGCCGCTGTTCCACCTGCCGCCCTACGCGCTGCTGCCGGACAATCACGAGCTCGCCAACCGGCGCAGCGTTGATGCGACCGAACTTGCCCCCTACCCCATGGTGCTGCTCGACCTGCCGCACTCCGCCCCTTACTTCCTGTCCTTCTTCGCCAACGCCGGCGTGACGCCGAACGTGGTTGAGCGCACGCGCGACATGGAAGTGATGAAGTCGATGGTCGCGAACGGGTTCGGCTACTCGATCGCCAACATACGCCACGCGTCAGAACGGGCGGCGGACGGCAAGAAACTGCGCTTCGTCCCGCTCGAAGGCGAAACACGACCGACGCAGATGGGGCTTGTGATGATGCCGAGCACCGGCAACCTTTTGACAGTCCGGGCGCTGATCGACCATTGCCGCGACACCCTGACCCCGTCCCTGACGCCGGGACTCAAGTTCTGACGAGCCCCGGCCGACAAGGAGAGCGCTCCATGACGACGACAGACCTCCTCGCCCGGCTGGTTGGCTTTCCGACGGTCAGCGCTGACAGCAATCTGCCGCTGATCGACTGGGCTGAGGGCTACCTCGCCGACTGCGGTGCGACCACCTGGCGGCTGCCGGACAGCAGCGGGCAAAAGGCCGGTCTCTTCGCGCGGATCGGACCGGGCGACCGACGGGGCGTCATGCTCTCGGCACATAGCGATGTCGTGCCGGTCGACGGCCAGACGTGGCATGGTGATCCCTTCCGGCTGACCGCGCGGGACGGTCGCCTGTACGGGCGCGGCGCGACGGACATGAAGGGCTTCCTGGCCGCCATGCTGCGTGTCGCCGCCAAGGCGGCGGACCGTGACTTGCGCGAGCCGCTGCTCCTGTCGATCTCCTACGACGAAGAAGTCGGCTGCCGCGGCATTGCCGACATGATCGGAACGCTAGAGACGACCGTCGGCCGGCCGCGCCTCTGTATCGTGGGTGAGCCGACGTCGATGCGGATCGCGCTCGGCCACAAGGGCAAGGCCGCCTATCGCGCCTCCTGCCGCGGAACCGCCGGACATTCCGCCCGCGCCCCGGATTTCACCAATGCGCTTCACCTTGGCGCGGACTTTCTCGGCGAACTGCGCGCCCTTCAGGACCACCTCACCACCTCCGGCGCTCGGGACGAGGCCTACGATATCGCCTTCTCCACCGTCCATGCGGGCCGGATGGCAGGCGGCACGGCGTTGAACATCGTGCCCGACCTCTGCACGCTCGACTACGAGATCCGCCACTTGCCCGCCGACGACCTGCTACGGCTCGAAGACCGGCTGGCGCAGGCGGCGCGCCGGATCGGCGGCGATCGGATCAACATCGACAAGGTAAACGCCTATCCCGGCCTCGATGTCGCGCCATCCCACCCCGCGGTCGCGGAGTTGGCGAACCTTATGGACGATCCTGTGACGACCAAAGTCGGTTATGGCACGGAGGCTGGCCATTTCGACGCCATCGGCGTCCCGACCCTGGTCTGTGGACCCGGCGACATGGCGCAAGGGCACATCGCCGATGAGTTCATCGAGGAAAGTCAGCTCGCCGCCTGCGACCGGATGCTCGACCGGCTGCTAGACAGCCTGACCGCTTAAGGCCGCTCCGCAAACAGGAAGCCGGTGTTTGCGTGAACGGGATTCCTGGCGCGGCGCACCACGAACCCCTCTGACCTCAGGCACGCGATCAGCTCATCGCTTGTGTGGTTGGTGAGCGCCTCGTGGTATTCCAGCGCAATACGGTCGACACGGTGGAGCTGATCCGCCCCATTCAGGATCAGGTCGAACTCTCCGCCTTCACAGTCGATCTTCATGAAATCGCAACGCCTGCCCGGTAGCCTGTCGAGGATCCGTGCAAGGCTCGTCGCTTCGATGCCCTCGCCGGGGCCGAAGACCTGCATCCCGGCGCGCGCCCGGCCCGGCAACAAGGCGCGCGTGCCGTCACGGGCGGCAGCGGCTTCGTTATGGATTGTCGCGGTCGTGATGCCGTTGCGGCGCAGATTGCGGCCAAGCAGAGCGAAGGAGTCCGCGAAGGGTTCGTATGCGTGGACCACGCCATCGGGCGCGAGCGATGCGGCAAGGACAGTGAAATCGCCCAGCCCCGCCCCGATATCGAGGATCCTCCAGTCCGGCGCCGGCTCCGCGAAGTCGCGGAAGTAGTCGCGGTCGAGGCAGGTCTCCTTGACCACCCATGCATCCATCGGTTCGCGCACTTCAAAAGAAAGCCCGGTGCGGCGCAGTGTGATCGTGGTCGGCACCACGCGCGACGGGACCAGAAACAGGGCGATGGTGGACAGCGGCGCGCGCAGACCGGTCAGCAGCGTCACTATGGACCTGCTGTAGTAGCCATACTTGCGGAGCGCGCGCTTCATGGGATCACCTCGCCGAACGGCACGCGGCCGCAAGCCCCTGTCGGGCTTGGACTATCCGCTCTCGAAGGAGAAGAATGGTGCGGTCGAGAAGACTCGAACTTCCACGGGAGTTACCCCACAGCGACCTCAACGCTGCGCGTCTACCAATTCCGCCACGACCGCACTGCCTTGGCTTGGTGCGCGGTTCTCTACCGACTCGGTCGGCGGATGTGAAGCCCTATTTTGCCACTGCGCCACCACGTCAGCATGACGAGTGTCAGACCGGTCGCGATCACCACCCAGCCGAGCCACGTCGCCTCGCCGAAAAGGACGCGTGACATGGTGCGGCCGGGCAGCACGGTGAAGAGCCCACCGATGCCGAGCGCCTGGAAATAAAGGGATTTCATCGCACGTCCGTGCTCTCTGCCCCGCCCGGCGATCAGGTGGCGGATCGCGTCGACAAGACCGCCGAGGACCAGGATCGACAGCAGGTGGATCGGGCCGAAGGGACCGATCACGGCAAGCCCGTTGATGAAAAAGCCCGAGATCGCGAGCGTCGCCATCGACGCGACCCATGCCGCGCCCGCCGTCATGTGAAGCCCGTCCCGACTGCGTCGGAATAGCGCCAGCGGCCCGAGGGCGATCGCCAGCAGCGCTGCGGACACATGGATCTGGATCGCGGGCGGAGCAGCGAGGAGAGGTGTCAGGGTCATGTCTTGCCTCCTTGTCGGGCGAGCTTTGGATTGGCACCTTGCTGGCGAATGCCGCTCCGGCCCCGCAACCGCGCTTGCGCGAACGAAAGGCGAGACGTCGTGAATCACCCCGGTCCGTCACTGGCGCTTCGCGAAGTGCGGGAGCATCTGTCGCAGCCGAAGACCCTGATCGGGATGGTCGGGGTCGCCGTGATCCTCGGAATCAGCGGACCGTTCGAAACCGGGCAATACCCGGTTGCCGGGCGTCTGGCCTACTGGGCCGGCGTCGTCGCCGCGACCTACGCGACCGGCGTGTTCTGCGGTACGCTGCTGGCCCCGCGCCTGTCGCGGTTGGCCAGGCCCGCGCGCGTCGCGCTCATCGGCCTCGCGACCGGCCTTGCCGTCACTCTGGTCGTCGCCGCTGTCAACCTTGTGCTCCTTGGAATGGACGTGCCGACCTTCGCGGAGAGCGCCCGCTTCACCCTGTCCGTCGTCGCGATCTCCATCGCGGTCACTGCAGTGTCGGTCTACCTGTCGTCGGACACCGACCACAAAGCTGGCAGCACGCAGGACGGCCCATTGATCCTGTCGCGCCTGCCGCTTGAAAAACGCGGCCAGCTTCTGTCGCTTTCCGCGGAGGACCATTATGTGAGGGTCCGCACGAACCGGGGAGAGGAACTGCTGCTCATGCGACTGGCCGATGCGATCCGTGAGACGGGACAGACCGAGGGGCTTCAGGTCCACCGGTCCCACTGGGTCGCGACCGACGCGGTTCGGGCCGTGCGCCGCTCTGGCGACCGGGCAATCCTGACGCTCACTGACGGTGCGACGGTCCCCGCGAGCCGCACGAACCTGCCGGCCCTCAGGAACGCCGGCCTGCTGGAACGTCGCTGAGATGGTCGAATGGCTCACCTCTCCCGGCCTCGTCCCTTACGAGATCGCCGAGGCCGAGATGGAAGCCCGCGCGAATGCCATCGCCGCCGGCGAGGCGGGCGAGGCGATCTGGCTGCTGGAACACCCTCCGCTCTATACCGCCGGCACATCGGCGCGCGCCGATGATCTGACCGATCCCGACCGGTTCCCGGTCTACCCGACGAAGCGTGGCGGACAATATACCTATCACGGCCCCGGCCAGCGCGTGGCCTACGTCATGCTCGACCTCACGAAACGGGGCCGCGACGTGCGCCAGTTCGTCCGGCAGCTCGAATCGTGGATCATCGCCACGCTGGCAGAGTTCAACGTCACCGGCGAGCGTCGCGAGGGCCGGGTCGGTGTCTGGGTCGTCCGCAAGGACCGGCCCCTGACGGCCACCGGTCAGCCGCCCGAGGACAAGATCGCCGCGCTCGGCATCAGGCTCCGCAAGTGGGTGTCGTTTCACGGCATTTCGATCAATGTCGAACCGGATCTCGACCATTTCAGCGGCATCGTGCCCTGCGGAATCAGCGAACACGGCGTGACCAGTCTCGTCGATCTCGGCCTGCCGGTGACGATGGAAGACGTCGACGTCGCCCTGAAGAAGACATTCGCCGAGGTGATGGGCTGACGCGACCTATTGCGCCGCGAGCAGCTCCAGCCGGTCCGGCATGGGCGGACAGGCCGAGGCCTCCTCCTCAGGCGTCATTTCCAGCTCCGTCGACACGACGACGGTGAACCGGATGCCGCCGGGGCCGAAGGTCGGCTGCGTGGTGGCGATGGCCGTGGGGCGGAAGCGCGCCTGCCCGCCCAGCGACGGCACCTCGCGGCAAGCGTCACGCCAAAGGTTCAGAAGTGCGCCCCTCAGGACGGGCCGGCCAGCGACGGCCTCCGCCCGCTCCTCGAGTCCTCGGGCGAAAGCGCGGTCGAGGTCGGGTTGCAGCGTTTCGCCGATGTCGATGCCGAGCCCGAGGAAGCCGATCTCAGCTTCTCGGATGCGGGCCCGCCCCGTCGCGTCGAGCGCGATCGTCCAGTCGGGACGAAAGACCGGACGGCTGCGAACCTCCGCCCGCACTTCGAGGTCGATCGTCTCGCTCATCATGATTCCCGCCAGACGGCCACGCATCTCGGCTTCGCCCTGGATCACGGCGGATACGTAGAAGCCCTTGTCCTGCGTCGGCCCGACCGAGAGATCCGTCACCTCCGCCGACCAATCGATGCGGTCGTCACGCAGGCTGTTGGACGGGTTCTGCTCCCGGCCTTCGTAAACGGGGCGGATGTCCTGTTCGATCAGCAGTCGAAGCGCCTCAAACGGCACTTCGAGCGAAGCGGAGACGTGCGTTCCGGGCGAGTCCATCCGCTCCGCAACGGTGTCCGGCGCCGCCGGCGACGCAAGGAGGCAAAGCCCGAGAGCGATCCGTTTCATCAAAAATACCTTTTGCTTCAATGAGACAGGTGTCGCCCGAACTGGCAAGTGACACCGTGACCCCTAAAAAATTCCAACTCTCAGCATTTTTTTCGCGAAATTTGATCTGGATCAAGTTTTGGCCAGATTTGTCGCATTAGGTTCGCCCCGGCGATCAGGTGCAGCCTGCGACCGGAAACGGACCTGCGGCCGCCAGATCGCTGAGGGGACGGCTTAGCCGGATGCTTGGGATTGAGGGGTCTCGAGCGTCCGGCGGCCTATTTCATACCCCTTCTTTTTCACCTGTTCCGTATGCCTGCGCCAAAATGACCGTCGATGGACGCGTTCCCGCAGTTGCCCAAGCACGTCCGAGGCCTTAGAAAGCGGGTCCAAAGACAGGGACGACTCTGCTCCGTCGCTCCCCGGTAACGAGACCATCGGAGACAGCCTAATGGCAGACGCTACGCTTCACGGACACGGGCACGAGGACAACAGGAGTTTCTTCACGCGCTGGTTCATGTCCACGAACCACAAGGACATCGGCATCCTCTACCTGTTCGTGTCGGGCTTGGTCGGTCTTATCGCCGTGCTCTTCACGGTCTACATGCGCATGGAGCTGATGCATCCCGGCGTGCAGTACATGTGCCTCGAAGGCGCGCGGTTCTGGCCCGCCGATCCGGGTGACTGTACCCCGAACGGCCACCTCTGGAACGTGATGATCACGTACCACGGCGTGCTGATGATGTTCTTCGTCGTCATTCCGGCGCTGTTCGGCGGCTTCGGCAACTACCTGATGCCGCTGCAGATCGGCGCGCCGGACATGTCGTTCCCGCGGCTTAACAACCTGTCCTTCTGGCTTTATGTCACCGGTGTCTGCCTCGGCCTCGTCTCGCTGCTGACGCCCGGTGGCGACGGTCAGCTCGGCTCTGGCGTGGGCTGGGTCCTGTATCCGCCGCTCTCGACGTCGGAAACCGGCATGTCCATGGACTTCGCGATCTTCGCGGTCCACGTCTCCGGCGCTTCGTCGATCCTCGGTGCGGTCAACATGATCACCACCTTCCTGAACATGCGCGCGCCCGGCATGACGCTGCACAAGGTGCCGCTGTTCGCCTGGTCGATCTTCGTCACCGCCTGGCTCATCCTGCTGGCGCTGCCCGTGCTCGCCGGCGCGATCACCATGCTGCTGACCGACCGCAACTTCGGAACGAGCTTCTTCCAGCCGGCCGGTGGCGGTGACCCGATCCTCTACCAGCACATCCTGTGGTTCTTCGGTCACCCCGAGGTCTACATCATCATCGTGCCGGCGTTCGGCATCATCTCCCATGTCGTGGCGACCTTCTCCAAGAAGCCGATCTTCGGCTACCTGCCGATGGTCTACGCGATGGTCGCGATCGGCGCGCTCGGCTTCGTCGTGTGGGCGCACCACATGTACACCGTGGGCATGTCGCTGACCCAGCAGAGCTACTTCATGATGGCCACTATGGTCATCGCCGTCCCGACGGGCGTGAAGGTCTTCTCCTGGATCGCGACGATGTGGGGCGGCTCGGTGGAATTCCGGACGCCAATGCTCTGGGCCTTCGGCTTCCTGTTCCTGTTCACCGTGGGCGGCGTCACCGGCGTGGTGCTGTCGCAGGCCGGTGTCGACCGTGCCTACCATGACACCTACTACGTGGTCGCACACTTCCACTACGTGATGTCGCTGGGCGCCGTGTTCGGCATCTTCGCCGGGATCTACTTCTACCTGCCGAAGATGGCGGGCCGGATGATCCCCGAGACGCTTGGCAAGATCCACTTCTGGGCGATGTTCCTCGGCGCCAACCTGACGTTCTTCCCGCAGCACTTCCTCGGCCGTCAGGGCATGCCCCGCCGCTACATCGACTACCCGGAAGCTTTCGCGACCTGGAACCTTGTGTCCTCGATCGGTGCCTTCATCGCCTTCGCGTCCTTCGTGTTCTTCATCGTCGTGCTGTTCAAGACGCTGCTGGCACCGAAGAACTCGACCGCGAACAACCCGTGGAACGAGTGGGCCGACACGCTGGAGTGGACGCTGACGTCGCCGCCGCCGGAGCACACGTTCGAAACGCTCCCCAAGCAGAGCGACTGGGACAAGGGCCACGCGCACTAAGCGCGATCCTTAACCAGGAATGACAAAGGCCCCGGAGGCGATCCGGGGCCTTTTTTTCTTGTCAGGCGGCGCAGCCCGAGGCGGTTGGCACTGATTCCGAGGCGAGGTTCTGGCACCAGCCTTCCACCATGCGGGACAGCTCGCGATGGACCGCCGTGCGCCAAATCCGGGGCCACAGCCCCCCGACCGATGCCTCGACCTGCACACGCGTGCCGCCAGCCACGTCGGAGAGCGACCACAGCACGCGTTCCTGCCGGGTCACGCCGTTGCCGCGCCAGCCGAGCGACGACTCCGGCTCAACCGTGGCGAGGCGCGCACGGATCTGCTGCCCGCCGATCATCAGGTCGAACTGGGTCCCCTGCGCGACCTCGGATTCGATCCAGACGCCCTCCACCCCCGGGCACCACAGGGGCCAGGCCGGGATATCGGACAGGACGGACCAGACTGCCGCACGGGGCGCGGCGACCACGACCTCTGCCCCGGCCCGGACAGGCGCGCGACGGTCGATTTCGAAGATGGACATTCAAGTGACCTCACCGCGTCCCGACGCAGGCCGGACCACCCGGCGCAAGGGGACGCGCGGCAAGCATCTGGGTGCGCCAGGGGTGCGGCGCAAGGCCCCCGGTCTTGACTTCGACGGCGAGAGACCGAGTCTTGGCTGGATTGGCACAGATCGGCTCATGCCCTACGAATGGACCTCTCCTCCCGGTGCCACGGACGCACCCCGGGCCGAGCTTCAGCTCTGGCCGTACCGGTCCCTGCCGCGCCGGGGGATGGTGATTTTCATCGGCATCACGGTCGCGCTCGTCTCGCTGCCGCTTCTGGCCGTCGTCGGCTCGCCCGTACTCTGGGGGCTACTGCCGTTCATCGTCGCGGCGATCGCCGGGCTTTGGTGGGCGATCGAGCGGAGCTACAGCGACGGCAGCGTGCTGGAGACGCTGCTCGTCTGGCCCGACCGCGTCACCCTGACCCGGCGCAATCCGCGCGGCCCCCGGCAGGACTGGGAAGCGAACCCGTACTGGGTTGAGGTCTGCCTGCACGAAGACGGCGGACCGGTGGAAACCTACATCACCCTTCGCGGCGCGGGCCGGGAAGTGGAGATCGGGGCGTTCCTCACGCCGGAAGAACGGAAGGCCCTCTACCCCGAGTTGCGGCGCGCGATGACACGGAACCCGGTCTGATCCAACGGGGCGTGCTGCGTCCCGACCCGTGCGGGCCGGACCAGTCGCGCCGTCTTTCAGGCTGACCGGGCGAGGACCTCGCGCAGAACCTCTTCGGCATCGCGTCCGTCGGGTACGCCGTCGTCGCGCAGCAGGAAATGATAGTAGAGATAGTGCAGGAACCGCTGCCGGAGGTCGACGTCAGGATCGGGCGGCGGCTTTCCCAGCGCCGCGGCAGTGGCGTCCGAACTGCCAGCCCGCTGCACCAGACCTTCGATCCCGTAACAGGCCTCCCCGAGGACCAGCACCGGCTTGCCAACGGCGAGCGCCTCGATCCCGACGGTCGAGTTGATCGTCATCACCCTAGACGCGCCCGCGATGAGCGCCGCCGTGTCGGCCCCGTTGCGGAACAGGACGCGCGGATGCGGCGTGACCCGCGGCTTCACCAGACGCCGCGTGTTGGGATGTTCCTTCACCACGAAAGTTAGAGCGGGCAGGCGATCGGCCAGACGGGCAAGCTCCGCATGAAACGCCATCATGTCCGCAATCCACGGCGATTGCCGGGTGATCTGACTGTCGCTTTCGACCTGGAACGGCACGAAGACGTATGTGCCGGGCAGCGCGTCGACCTCATCCTTCCCGTGCTTGCTCACCCGCACCGAGGGGACGAGGTCCAGAGGTCGCTCGTCCGGCTGGTAGGCGCGGTAGAAATCCGGATCGCGCGGCAGCGTATTGTCGGCGTTGATGCCCTGCGGGTCGGCCTGGACCGTTCCCCGGAAGTAGCCGTTCTCGAGGAAAATGCGGCGGCCCGGCCCCGCGACATCGGCCAGCGCACTGTCGGGCAAGTTGAAGCCGTTATGGACCAGCGCAATCGCGTCCGGCCACGTCTTCCAGATCTCGCGCAGGCGCGCTTCGGCGAGTTGCGCGTGCCGTGCCTTGCTGGCGTGGTAGGCTTGGCGCAGCCAGTCGAGCCGGCCGAGCATCGGGTACTGCGCGACCTTGCGCAGCACGTTACCCTCGGCCTCCGCGAAGTGGTGCGGCTCGGGCGGACCGGGCACCAGCCCCTTGCGCGCCCGATCGGCTGCAACCCAGCGTTTGAGGTCGGAGTGACGGGCGGGCACGACCAGGAGGCGATCGCCAAGCGCCTCGCGAAGCCTGGTGAACTTCATGCGCCCCGTGTCGGCGACGGAGCGGACCATCACGAACTTCGGTCCCTGCGCCGTCATCGTTGACCCGTCATCGGCGGCGCGCCCGGCCCTAGCCGAGCCGCTCTTTCACGCGGGGACCGACTTTGCCGAAATCCATCTGGCCGGTATAGCGCGATTTCAGCGCGCCCATGACCTTGCCCATGTCGCGGATGCTCTCGGCGCCCGTTTCGTCGATCGCGGAGGTGATGGCGGCGTCCGCCTCCTCCTCGCTCAACTGGCGGGGGAGGAATTCCTCGATCACGCGGGCTTCCTGTTGTTCGCGCTCGGCGAGGTCGAGACGACCCCCTTCCTCGTAAGCGCGGGCACTTTCGTTGCGCTGCTTGACCATCTTGCCGAGGATGCCGAGCACTTCCTCGTTGCCAACCACGGCGGGGGCGTTTTCCTCCCCCGTGCGCAGGGCGATCTCGCGATCCTTTATGGCGGCGGTGATCAGCCGGAGAGTGGAAAGCCGCTCGGCCTCTTTCGAACGCATTGCGTCCTTCAGAGCCGCGCTGATCCGGCTACGCATATCCATATGTTCCTAATCCTTCGTGAAGCGCGTGAGTGCGCGCGTCTCAAGCCCCGCACTTTACTCTTCACCGTCGCGGGAGACAACCGCGGCGCGGCCTTGACGGCACGTTCCGACAGTCCTACGAGACCAACGATTTGCCGGCAGCATGGAAGGTTGGAACGATGAGCGAAACGATGACACGTCCCACCGCCTGCCTCGCCCTCGCCGACGGCACGCTGTTCTTCGGCAAAGGCTTCGGGGCGATTGGCCTGACGACCGCCGAACTCTGCTTCAACACCGCGATGACGGGCTACCAGGAGATCATGACCGATCCCTCCTACGCCGGGCAGGTCGTGACCTTCACCTTCCCCCACATCGGCAACGTCGGCGTGAACCCGGAAGATGACGAAACCGCGGACCCGGTGGCCGAGGGCATGGTGGTCAAGTGGGACCCGACGGAGCCCTCGAACTGGCGCGCGGCCGAGTCGCTGACACCGTGGCTCGAACGGCGCGGCCGGATCGGGATCGGCGGCGTCGACACCCGCCGGCTGACTCGGGCGATCCGCCAGCAGGGCGCGCCACATGTCGCGCTCGCGCATGACCCGGATGGCAACTTCGACATCGATGCGCTGGTGAAGGCCGCGCGGTCGTTCAACGGTCTGACCGGACTCGACCTCGCCAAGGACGTGACCTGTGCGCAATCCTACCGCTGGGACCAGACGAAGTGGGCGTGGCCGAACGGCTTCGGCACGCTGACCAACCCACGGCACAAGGTCGTCGCGATCGACTACGGCGCCAAGCGCAACATCCTGCGCAACCTCGCCTCCACCGGCTGTGACGTGACCGTTCTTCCGGCGTCCGCCACGGCGGACGACGTGCTGGCGCTCGCCCCCGACGGGCTGTTCCTGTCCAACGGCCCGGGCGACCCGGCCGCCACGGGTGCCTACGCCGTCCCGATGATCAAGGAAGTGCTCGACCGCTCCGAGATGCCGGTCTTTGGCATCTGCCTCGGCCACCAGATGCTGGCGCTCGCGCTTGGCGCGCGGACCATCAAGATGAACCACGGGCACCACGGCGCCAACCACCCGGTGAAGGATCTCGAGACCGGCAAGGTCGAGATCACCTCGATGAACCATGGCTTTACGGTGGACAGCCAGACCCTGCCGCTTGGCGTGAAGGAGACGCACGTCTCCCTCTTCGACGGGTCGAACTGCGGGATCCGCATGGACGGCCGCCCGGTCTTCTCCGTGCAGTATCACCCGGAGGCGAGCCCCGGCCCGCAGGACAGCGCCTACCTGTTCGAGCGGTTCACCGACGCGATGGTGAAGCGGGCCGAGACCGCTTAAGCTGATCGAAAGACTTCTGGTGCAGGACATCCGGGCTGACCGGAGTGTCCTGCCATGTACCGTGCCCAAAAGTTCGTCGAGACCGAGCTGCCTCCGCTGGAGTGGGGGCAGGATATCGGCTGGCTTCTGGTCGCGGAAGGCTGGCTGAGCGCTGACACGCTCGCAACCCTTCAGGCTGAACGCCTGCGGCGGGATGTCCGACTCGCCGATATGCTGCACATTCGCGCCGGCGTGCCCCGATCCGCCATCGCGGAGGCGGAGGCGCGGCTTGCTAGAACCACGCTGGTGGATCCGGTCGACCTTCCCGCCGATCCCCGACTTCTCCTCGCCGTCGGTCCGGCCTGGTGCGTGCAGAACGGCATCCTGCCATGGCGGCGTTCGGGCGGCGTCACTCTCGTGCTTTCGGCGCGGCCGGACCTGTTTCCGGCGTGCGAGGGGCGGCTTCAGACGGCCCTCGGCCCGGTCCGGATGCTGGTCGCAGACGAAGACCTCCTTCAGCAGGCCATCCGGCAACTGGCAGACCCCGCGCTCGCCTTCCGGGCGGAAACGCTGGTCCCTGACGAGGAAAGTTGCCGCAATTGGCGCGCTGGCGGGGGCGCGGCATGGTTCGGTCTGATCGTTTTGTCGCTGATCATCGCGACCATGCTCTCGCCGGGGCCGGGGCTTGGCCTGTGGATCGGGGCGGCGGCGCTCCTCATGGCGCTGCATACCGCCCTGAAGTTCGCTGCGACCCTTGCGGCGCTGCGCCGTCCGCGCCCGTCGTCCGGCGTCGTGCCGGCCCGATTGCCGACCGTGTCCATCATGGTCCCACTGTTCCGCGAAAAGGAAGTCGCGCGCCAGCTCGTCACCCGGCTCGGCCAACTCGACTACCCGGAGGAGCTGCTGGACATCCTGCTGATCCTGGAAGCCGACGACGACGCAACGCGGCAGATGCTGTCGCACGCCGACCTCCCCGCGAACATGCGGATCATCGAAGTGCCCGACGGCTCGGTTCGGACGAAGCCACGCGCAATGAACTACGCCCTGCCCCATGCGCGTGGCAGCATCATCGGTATCTACGATGCCGAGGATGCGCCGGCACCTGACCAGATACGGACAGTTGTCCGAACTTTCGCGGAACGCGGCCGGCAGGTCGCCTGCCTGCAGGGCGGCCTCGATTTCTACAACAGCGATGCGAACTGGATCGCGCGGTGTTTCGCCATCGAATACGCGACGTGGTTCCGCCTGATCCTACCCGGCCTCGCGCGCCTTGGGCTGGTGGTGCCGCTGGGGGGCACGACCCTGTTCCTGCGGCGCGACGCGCTGGAGGCTCTCGGCGCATGGGACGCGCATAACGTCACCGAAGATGCCGACCTCGGTCTGCGACTGGCCCGCCACGGCTACCGGACAGAGCTCATCGACACCGTGACCCGGGAAGAAGCGAACTGCCACGCCCGGCCCTGGGTCAGGCAGCGGTCGCGCTGGCTCAAGGGCTACGCGATCACCTACCTCGCCCACATGCGTCAGCCGCGGCAGCTTTTCCGCGACCTCGGTCTGCGCGGCGGCCTGTCCGTCCAGCTGATCTTCCTCGGCACTGTGGCGCAGTTCGCGCTCGCGCCCGCGCTGTGGTCGCTCTGGCTGCTGGCGCTTGGTTTCGGTCACCCGGTGGTCGGCGTCATCGGTCCCGGCGCCATGACCTGCCTGATCGCGCTCTGTGTCGTCGCGGAAGCAGTGAACATCGCTCTTGCGCTCGTCGCGACGCGCCGGGCGGGAAAGCCGTCGCTTGGCCTGTGGGCCCCGACGATGATGCTCTATTTTCCGCTGGCGACGCTCGCCGTCTACCGTGCGCTGTTCGAATTGCTGACCCGGCCGTTCTACTGGCACAAGACAGTGCACGGCCTTTCGGACGCGGCGCTCAGCCCTGTGCCTCCGCCGCCCGCGCATCGAGCTTCAGACGTGTTACATAGGCGTTCGAGATATGATCCCGCAGCGCGAGATAGGCCGCGTCTCCGTCACCGGCCGCAATCGCCGTGACGATCGCAGCATGTTCGCGAAGCGTATCCTGCGACCGCCCTTCGGCCGAGATCGAGGTCGTCGCCAAGAGCGCCATGGACCGATGCACGAGGTCGAGCTGCTGGATCAGGAAGCGATTGTGACTTGCGAGGTGGATTTGCCGGTGAAACCGCCGGTTCGCGCGGCTCATCGCGTCCGGATTGCCGATCAGCCCATGATCGGCCTCCAGCATGTCGCGCAACACGCGGACCTCCTCCGGCGTCGCGTGTCGCGCCGCAAGCCGGGCGGCGAGGCCTTCAAGCTCCCCCCGCACGACATAGAGCTCGGACAATTGCGAATGATCGAGGGAGGACACGATCAGCGACCGTCCGTCCCGACGCAGCAACGACTGGGTCTCGAGCCGCTGCAATGCTTCGCGGATCGGGGTGCGGGAGACGCCGAACCGCTCGGCCAGCTCGCTCTCGACCAGCCGGTCGCCGGGTCGATAGACCCCGGTGTCGATCGCTTCGAGGATCAGCTCGTAAGCGTCGCGCTGCTGTATCCGGCTGTCGGCCATCGGCCCTCCCTTCAAGCCCGTGGACCTTACGCCCCCGCAAACATCGACGGCAAGCACGTTGCCCACCCCCGCGAGAGCAGGCATGAGGAGGCCATGACACAAGGTGATTTCGACCACGTCCGTGTGTGGGTCTTCGACCTCGACAACACGCTCTACCCGCCGGCGATCCGGCTCTTCGACCAGATCGAGGTGCTGATGCGCAACTACGTGATGCGCGAGATCGGTCTTGATGAGGCCGCCGCCGATCAGTTGCGCCGGGACTACTGGAAGGACCACGGCACCACGCTCGCCGGGCTGATCGCGGAACATGGCGTCGACCCGGATCCGTACCTCGCCGAGGTTCATGCGATCGACTTCTCCGTCCTGCCCGCCGATCCGGAACTCGCCGCGCGCATCGATCGGCTGCCGGGCCGCAAGATCGTCTACACCAACGGCTCACGCCCCTACGCGCTCGACGTCCTCGCCGCGCGGGGGCTCGGCGACACGTTCGACGCCATCTACGGGATCGAGCACGCGGGCTACCTGCCGAAACCCCAGCAGGCCGCGTTCGAGGCAATCTTCGCGCTCGACGGGCTGTCTGCGACCGAGGGCGCGATGTTCGAGGACGACCCGCGAAACCTGCGGGTGCCGCACATGATGGGAATGCGCACCGTCCATGTTGCGCCGGAGCCGGCGCCGGCCGATCACATCCACCACCACACCGACGATCTGTCGGCCTTCTTGTCGCGGCTGGTCTGACGGGCCTTTCCCGCACCACCGACCCGGCCTAGGTTTCGCGCCATGACAGACCGGTTCGATATCGTGATTTCCGGCGGTGGCGTCGCCGGCCTGACTGCCGCGGCGGCGTTCGGCACCGCAGGCTTCCGCACGCTCTGCGTCGATCCTGCGCCGCCCGTCACGGATGAAAAGACGCCGGGTGCGGATTTGCGCACCACGGCCTTCCTGCAGCCCGCACGCGCAACGCTGGACCGCGCCGGAGTATGGAACCGGCTCGCCCCCTTCGCCAGTGCGCTGCGTGTGATGCGGATCGTCGACGCCGGCGGCACCGATGCAGAGCCGCGGGTCACGCGGGATTTCGCGTCGGACGAGCTTGGCGACGTGCCCTTCGGCTGGAACCTCCCCAACTGGCTGCTGCGCCGTGAATTGCTGGCCCGGCTGGAGGAACTGCCGACCGTCGACTTCCGCCCCGGCACCGGCTTCGCCCGCGCCGTCACCCGCACGGGCGAGGCGATCGTCACGTTGTCCGATGCCACAACGTTGCGGACGGACTTGCTGATCGGCGCGGACGGACGCAATTCGCCGGTCCGCGAGGCCGCCGGGATCGGCGCGCGCACCACGCGCTACGGCCAGAAGGCCGTGACCTTCGCGGTCACGCACGACCTCCCGCACGACGGTGTCTCGACGGAGGTGCACCGCACCGGCGGCCCGTTCACGCTGGTCCCCCTGCCCGACCGCGACGGCCGCCCCTGCTCGGCCGTCGTATGGATGGAAGCTGGGCCGGAGGCGCTTCGTCTCGCCACCATGCCCGAACCCACTTTCGAGGCAGAGGCGACCGAGCGGAGCGCCGGCCTGTTGGGTCCGCTGACCCTGGCCTCGCCGCGCATGGTCTGGCCGATCATCAGCCAACTCGCCGATCGGATGGCGGGCGAGCGGATCGCGCTGATGGCGGAGGCGGCACACGTGATGCCGCCGATCGGGGCACAGGGCCTGAACATGAGCCTCGCCGACCTCACCTGTCTGCTCGACCTCGCCGAAGCCCGGCGCGATGACCTCGGCAGTCGGGCGATGCTCGACACGTACCAGCGGCGCCGGCATCCCGAAGTGCAGTTGCGCCTGCGCGGCATCGACGCCCTGAACCGTGTGTCGATCGCCGGCGGGCCGATGATCAACGACCTGCGCGCCCGCGGGATCGAAGTTCTGCACGGCATCCGGCCCGTGCGGCGGGGCCTGATGCGTCTCGGCCTCGGCGCGTCCTGAACGGCTCTGCACCGGCGCACACTGACCTTGCGTCGCGGCAACGATTTCCCGGTCAGATCCGCCTTTCGGCAAGCTGACCTTAAGGTTAATTGAGCGGCACGAGACTGCGCCCCTCAGCGCAAGTCCGAAGCCAGAGGCGCGCCTGCCAGATGCCAGATACAACGATCCTGCTGAACGGTTTTTCCGTTCTCGACCGCTTCGCGGTGAACACCCGCTCGAATGGCGGCTACCTCGACAAGGGGGTGATGGAGGTCAGCAACGGCCGCCTCGCCTTCGGCGAAGACGCCATCGTCACGATCGACGTGCAGAACGCCGATGCCAACCTCGAGGTAAGCGGCAGCAGCGGCATCACCGGAATCAAGGTCTACGCGAGTGCGGAGGATTACCGCGCCGGCGTCGTCCAGTATTCCTACGGCCCGATGAACCCCGGCCAATCGGCGAACGTGCAGTCTGACGTCAGCGGGCTCGGCGATACCTACATGCGGTTCAACGCCAACGTGCTCGTCTCGTCCGACGCGGGTGCGCCGCGGCTCGACCAGTTGCTTGTCTCGTCCACCGACTTGCGGCCTGCGACCACGGGCGACACCGTGACGTTCGACCGGTACACCGACGTCGATTTCAACGAGAACGGCGAGATCGACGACGGCACGACCGAAGTCGCAAACGGTATCTTCGCGTCCGAGAACAACGAACTCGCCGCGATCTGCTTCGCACGCGGCACGATGATCGTGACGCCGACCGGCGAACGCGCGATCGAAGACCTGTCCCCTGGTGACCTCGTGATGACGCTCGACGAGGGGCCGCAGCCGCTTCGCTGGGTCGGCGCACAAGAGATGCCGGGCACAGGGATGAACGCGCCGATCCGCATCAGGGAAGGTCACCTCGGCACGGCGCGCGATCTCCACGTGTCGCCCAATCACCGCCTGATGATCGAAGGGCACGTCGCCGAGATGCTCTTCGGAGAGACCGAAGTTCTGGTCGCGGCCAAGCACCTGGTGAACGGCACGACGGTGCAGCGCGAGCCACGGGCGTGGGTGTCGTACCACCACGTCATGTTCGATCGGCACCAGGTGATCTTCGCTAACGGCTGCCGCGCCGAAAGCCTGTTCCCCGGTGAGCAGGCGTTCTCCTCGCTCACGCCGGACGCGCGCGCGGAAGTCGAACGGCTGACCGAAGACCGCCCGAAGGCGACTCTGTCACGCTACGCCCTGTCCGGATACGAGGCCGTCGCGCTCGGCCACTAGATCGGGCCGGGCAACCGCTCCTCCGTCAGAAGGACGTTCGCCTCGACATTGCCAACACCGGGCAGCGTCATGATCCGCCGGCGCAGCACGCGCTCGAAATCGGCGAGGTCGCGAGCGATCACGCGCAGCCGGTAGTCGTATAGCCCGAGCATGTGTTCCACCCGCTGGACCTCGGGAATGGCCGTCACCGCACGTTCGAAATCCTCGAGGCTGACGCGCGCCCGTGTCGACAGCTTCACGCCGAGGAACACGGTCACGCCGAAGCCCAGCTTCTCCGGATCCAGCCGCAGCATCTGTCCCGCGATCACGCCCGCATCCTCCAGCCGCCGGATGCGGCGCCACGCGGCAGGCTGGGACAGGCCGACGCGCCGGCCAAGGGCGCTCGCGCTTTGTCGGGCGTCCTGTTTGAGCAGGCGCAGCAGCTTCCGGTCGAGGTCGTCGAGTTCGATCACACCGGCACCTCTTCCTGATGTTTCACGGTCGAGAGCGTCAGCAGCGCCTCGATGTCAGCGACATGGGGCAGCGTGAGGATCCGCTCGCGGTAGACCTGCCGGTAGTGCGCCATGTCCCGCGCGATGACTTCGAGCCTCAGGTCAACGCGACCGAGGAAGGCCTGCAATTCGATCGCCTCGGGGATCGTGCGCGCCTCAGCCATCAGCACGTCGAGCGCCGTCGGCACCGTCTTGTCGACCGTGATCCGCAGCGACACCCGCACATGAAAGCCGAGCGCAGCCCAGTCGATCAGCGCCTCGCGACCCGCAATGATGCCGTCCGCTTCCATCCGCTCGATCCGCCGCGCCGCGCGGGCCGGCGTGGTGCGTGCCCGCTCCGCCAGTTCCTGCACGGACAGGGTCGGTTCGGCCTGCAACTGGCGCAGGAGGCGGCGGTCCACGTCGTCGAGCATGATAGTTCCCGTTTCGGCCAGATCAGCGAATGATATTCGCCGATCTATATCCATTTCACGCGTCGACACCACTCGATTTCACCACAACCGAAGGTATGGTGCGCGCCACAAGAACAAACTTCTAGGAAGGATCGAACCCATGCGCGTCTATTACGATCGCGACTGCGACGTGAACCTCATCAAGGACATGAAGGTCGCCATTCTCGGCTACGGCTCCCAGGGTCACGCACACGCGCTGAACCTGCGCGATTCCGGCGCGAAGAACGTCGCCGTCGCCCTGCGGCACGGCTCCCCGTCCAAGGCGAAGGCCGAGGCCGAGGGCCTTCAGGTCATGGGAATCGCCGAAGCCGCCGCCTGGTGCGACCTGATGATGTTCACAATGCCCGACGAGCTGCAGGCCGCGACCTACAAGCAGTACGTGCATGACAACCTGAAAGAGGGCGCGGCAATCGCCTTCGCGCACGGCCTGAACGTTCACTTCGGCCTGATCGAGCCGAAGCCTGGCGTCGATGTCATCATGATGGCCCCCAAGGGCCCCGGCCACACCGTGCGCGGCGAATACGTCAAGGGCGGCGGCGTTCCCTGCCTCGTCGCCGTCGACAACGACGCGACCGGCAAGGCGATGGAAATCGGCCTGTCCTACTGCTCCGCCATTGGCGGCGGTCGCTCCGGCATCATCGAGACGAACTTCCGCCAGGAATGCGAAACCGACCTCTTCGGCGAGCAGGCGGTGCTCTGCGGCGGCCTCGTCGAACTGATCCGCATGGGTTTCGAAACGCTGGTCGAAGCCGGCTACGAGCCCGAGATGGCCTATTTCGAGTGCCTGCACGAGGTGAAGCTGATCGTGGACCTGATCTACGAAGGCGGCATCGCGAACATGAACTACTCGATCTCCAACACCGCCGAGTATGGCGAGTACGTCTCCGGCCCGCGCATCCTCCCCTACGAGGAAACCAAGAAGCGCATGAAGGACGTTCTCACCGACATCCAGACCGGCAAGTTCGTGCGTGACTTCATGCAGGAAAACGCCGTCGGTCAGCCGATGTTCAAGGCGACCCGCCGCCTGAACGACGAGCACCAGATCGAACAGGTTGGCGAGAAGCTCCGCGCGATGATGCCGTGGATTTCCGCCGGCAAGCTGGTCGACAAGGCCAAGAACTGATCGGACCCGACGGGGTGCGATGGAAGGGGCGTCCGGCAGCGGGCGCCCCTTTTTGCGTCGCGCTGCAACCCGGCCTCCCCGCCCGCGTTCGATCCATGCTATCCCCGTCGCGTTCAAGGAGGAGACCCGCATATGGACTACGAGACGAAGAGCCTGCCCGCCCAGACCTATCTCTACGTGTCGCGGGAGTGTGCCTTCGACGGCGCTTCCATCGCGTCGGCGATGGACAGTGCGATGGAGGAACTCATCAACGGCCTGATCTCGGACGGGATCGCCCCGGCCTCTCCCCCGATCACGGTCTACCACGAGATGGGCGGCGACAAGCTTCGCTTTCAGGCCGGCATCTTCGTGCAGGGAGAGGATGCAGCGAAGGCGACAGCTCCGCTGAAGATCGGTGAACTGCCCGAGGGCGAGGCCGCGACGGCCACGCATGTCGGCTCATACGCCGACCTGAACGGCAGCCACAAGGCGCTCTGGGCCGCGATGGAGCAGGACGGCCACACGCTCGGCTGGCCGGTGTGGGAGCATTACATCGACGACCCGCGCGAGACGGAAGAGGCCTCCCGACGGACGACCCTCTGGCGGATGATCGGCTGAAGCCTGTGCGGATCGTCGTGCTGACCGGTGCGGGCGTCTCTGCCGAAAGCGGCCTTGGCACATTCCGCGACCGCGATGGCCTCTGGAGTCGCTACGCGATCGAGGACGTGGCAACGCCGGACGCCTATGCCCGCGATCCCGCCCTTGTGCATGACTTCTACAACATGCGCCGCCGCGAAGCCGCGCAGGCCCGGTCGAACGCCGCCCATCATGCGCTTGCGCGACTTCAGCAATCGACGCAGCACGAGGTCACGCTCGTCACCCAGAACGTCGATGCCCTGCACGAGGCCGCCGGCGCGACACCGCTTCACATGCACGGCCAGCTCGACCAAGCCCTCTGCGCCGCCTGCGCCCACCGTTGGCCCGCCCCGATGGAGATGTCTCCGGAAACGCCTTGTCCGTCCTGTGGCGGGGCCACCGCGCGCCCGGATGTCGTGTGGTTCGGAGAGATGCCTTACGCGCTCGACGCAATCGACGCTGCGTTGACGTCACCGGACCTCTTCGCAGCGATCGGGACCTCCGGGCAGGTCTATCCCGCCGCCGGCTTCGTCGATGTCGCAGCCGCGAGCGGCGCGGAGACGATCGAGCTCAACCTGGAGCCGACATCGACCCGTTTCGACGATCACCGCCTTGGCCGGGCGACCGAGGTCGTGCCCGCATGGGTCGGCTCACTGGTTCAGTAGAGGTCCCATTCATCCGCCTGCCGCAGCTCACCCGTCGCCTGCCAGGCGACGCGCAGCCGGGCGACGCGCGTGTCGCCCCACGTGCGGAAGACGATCTTGAACCCCTCCCGGGTCACATCCTCCGCCTTGACGTCGGCCCGGATATTGGCGTCGTTCGAGATGTCCCACATCGAGATCGACACCATGACCACCGGCTCAGAACGATAGGATTCGGAGAAGCGGACGTGCGAGGACATCTCGCGCGCGCCCTCACCGGTCCACATCTCTCCGCCATGCTGAAAGTCGGAGAACAGGATCACGTCCCCGTGGTCGAGGCCGATGAGGTGATTTCGTAGTCTTCGCATGCGTTCCGTCCATTCCTCGTCCGAGCTAGTGCGCAATTCGGACAAAACTATGGTCAGCCTCGTACTGTTTCGGCCGCAGCACCAACGTTCTTGCCATTTCTGAGGGCATTGGCCGCTCTTCGGGCGGTTCGCGCCAGCCGGATGCACGGCGCATTGGACAAGACAAGACACGCAGGTGACGATTGGTTCAAGCGATCTGCAACGCCCTGACGAGACACCGGAAAAGGAGCCCTTCATGATCCGTACCATCGCCACCCTGACCCTCGGCCTGCTGCCCGTGGCCGCCCTCGCGCAAGTCACGGAAACGGACGTGACCTTCCAGTCCGACGGTCAGGACGTCATCGCCACCCTCGCGCTGCCCGAGGGGGCGCCGGCGCCGGTTGTCCTGCTGCTGCATGGCTTTTCCGGCAGCCGGGACGAGGTGATGATCGAAAGCGTCGGAGAGGGCATCTTCGAACGCACCGCGCGTCTGCTCGCCGAAGACGGCTACGCAAGCCTGCGCATCGACTTCCGCGGATCGGGCGACAGCATCGCAGACATGAGCTACGCCGAGACGACGTTCGAAACGCAGGTCGCCGACGCGCTGGCGGCGATGGACTACCTGGAGGGGCTGGACGAGGTTTCGGGCGAAGACCTCTACATCATCGGCTGGAGCCAGGGCGGCGCCGTCGCGACCGGCGCGGCCGGGCGCAGCAATACACCCGACGCAGTGGCCCTCTGGGCGGCAGTCGCCGACCCGGTTCCCGTCTATTCCGGCATCCTGGGCACGTCGATGGTCGAGGAAGGCAGGGCGATCGCCGGGGACGAAAATGTCTCGATGACCCTGCCCTGGGGCGCCGAACTGGTGTTGAACGGAACATTCTTCCAGTCGCTCGCCACCTATTCGCCGACGGAGGAGATCGCCGCTTACGACGGGCCTCTCTTCGTCGCGCAAGGCTCGCTCGACACGACGGTTCCGCCGGGCAATGCGGACCTGCTGCTCGAAGCCCACGAGGGCGAGGAAGACTTCTGGGGCGCGGAGATGGACCACGTCTTCAACGCCTTCTCCACCGTCGACACGCTCGACGAGATGGTCGCGGCGACGGCGGCTTATTTCGACGCCCACTGACGACAGCGCCCAACTCGCCCCTCTTCGGGCTGAAAATATTCCCGCCGGAGGCAGACCGCCGACTGTAACGCTCCAGCAGGCCGGGACCGCGCGTGGCCCGTTGCAAGGCGGCCGCAGGAGGCCGGAGGCGCAAGGCGCAGGCCGACAAAAAAAGTGCGGCCCCGGAGGGGGCCGCACCTTGAGGTCACGATGTGAGCGGGATCAGAGGTTGGACTGGTTCGGGCTGAGCCCGATATGTCCACCGATCGCCACCATGTCCGACAGCAGCTTCGCCGCGTCGTCGACCGGGCCGGGCTCGTTCTCGAACGTGTCCTTGGCCTTGTCGTGGGCGCGCTTGGCTTCGGCGACGAGGCGGTCGTAGACCTCCTGCGTCACTTCTTCCCGCGGCAGCGCCTGCTCGGCCAGCACCGAAACGCCCGACGCACCGATCTCGGCAAAGCCGCCGACAACGACATATTCGTCGGTGCCGCCGGAATGCACGGCGCGCAGGATGCCGGGCCGGAGCGTGGTGATCGTCGGCGCATGGTTGGCCATCGCCGTCAGGTCGCCGTCCGCTCCCGGGATCTGCACCTCGGTCGCCTCGAGCCGCGCAAGGCGCCGCTCGGGACTGACGAGGTCGAAGGTGAAGTTCTCAGCCATGAGGCCCCCTTATGCCGCGGATGCGGCCATGCGCTCGGCTTTCGCCACGGCTTCCTTGATGCCGCCGACCATGTAGAAGGCCGCTTCCGGAAGGTGATCGTACTCGCCGGCCACGACGGCCTTGAAGGAGGAGATCGTTTCTTCCAGCGGAACCTGCACACCGTCGGAGCCGGTGAAGACCTTCGCGACGTCGAACGGCTGGGACAGGAAACGCTGGATCTTCCGGGCGCGGGCCACGGTCAGCTTGTCCTCTTCAGACAGTTCGTCCATGCCGAGAATGGCGATGATGTCCTGCAGCGACTTGTAGCGCTGAAGGATCGTCTGCACTTCCCGGGCGACCTGGTAGTGCTCTTCGCCGACGATCTGCGGGTCCATCAGGCGCGAGGAGGAGTCGAGCGGGTCAACGGCCGGGTAGATGCCAAGCTCGGAAATCGCACGGGACAGAACCGTCTGCGCGTCGAGGTGGGCAAAGGTCGTGGCCGGCGCCGGGTCGGTAAGGTCGTCTGCGGGCACGTACACGGCCTGGATCGAGGTGATAGAACCGGACTTGGTCGAGGTGATCCGCTCCTGCATCGCGCCCATGTCGGTGGCCAGCGTCGGCTGGTAGCCCACGGCGGAGGGGATACGGCCCAGAAGCGCCGACATCTCGGAACCCGCCTGCGTAAAGCGGAAGATGTTGTCGACGAAGAACAGAACGTCGGTCCCGGTCGCATCGCGGAACTGCTCGGCCAGCGTCAGGCCGGTCAGCGCGATACGGGCACGGGCGCCCGGCGGTTCGTTCATCTGGCCATAGACCAGCGCGATCTTGGAGTCGGCGAGATTGTCGGGCGTCAGAACGCCGGATTCGATCATCTCGTAGTAGAGGTCGTTGCCCTCGCGGGTCCGCTCCCCCACGCCGGCGAACACGGACAGGCCCGAGTGCACCTTCGCGATGTTGTTGATGAGCTCCTGGATCAGAACCGTCTTGCCCACGCCGGCGCCGCCGAACAGGCCGATCTTGCCGCCCTTGGCGTAGGGGGCGAGCAGGTCGATGACCTTGATGCCGGTGACCAGCACTTCGGCTTCGGTCGACTGCTCGGAGAAGTCGGGGGCCGCGGCGTGGATGGGGCGGAACTCGTCAGCTTCGACGGGACCCTTCTCGTCCACCGGCTCGCCGATGACGTTCAGGATCCGGCCGAGCGTCGCAGTGCCGACCGGCACGGTGATCGGGCCATCGGTGTCGACGACTTCGTGACCGCGGACGAGACCTTCGGTCGAGTCCATGGCGATCGTGCGAACGGTGCTCTCACCGAGGTGCTGCGCGACTTCGAGAACCAGCTTCTTGCCCTGGTTCTGGGTGGTCAGCGCGTTGAGGATCTCGGGCAGGTGATCATCGAACTGCACGTCGACGACGGCGCCGATGACCTGCAGGACCTTGCCTTTTGCGTTTGCCATCTTTGTCTCTCCGGTTCGGTCAGAGCGCCTCGGCGCCCGAAATGATTTCGATCAGCTCGTTGGTGATGACGGCCTGACGGGTGCGGTTGAATTCGATCGTCAGCTTGTCGATCATCTCGCCCGCGTTGCGGGTGGCGTTGTCCATCGCGGACATCTGCGCACCGTTGAACGAGGCGTTGTTCTCCAGCAGGCCGGTGAAGATCTGCGTGGCGACACCGCGCGGCAGCAGGTCGGCAAGGATTTCCTCTTCCGACGGCTCGTAATCGTAGAGCGTCGAGGACCCGTCGTCCCCGTCCTGCTCATCCTCGGGCTTCTCGAACGAGGCCGGGATGATCTGCTTGGCCGTCGGCACCTGGCTGACGACGTTCACGAACTCGCTGTAGAAGATCGTCGCGACGTCGAACTCGCCCTCGTCGAAGCGGTCGAGCACGTCCTTGGCGATCTGCTGCGCGTTCTCGTAGCCGATGCGCTTCACCTCGGAGAGGTCGACGTGACCGACGAAGAGCTGGCCGAAGTCGCGCCGCATGTTGTCGCGCCCCTTCTTGCCGACGGTGAGGATCTTCACCGTCTTACCCTCTGCAAGCAGTTCGCTGGCACGCGTCTTGGCGAGCTTGGCGATGTTGCTGTTGAAGCCACCGCAGAGACCGCGTTCCGCCGTCATGACGACGAGCAGGTGCGTGTCCTCCTTGCCGGTCCCGGTAAGGAGTTTCGGCGCGGTTTCGCTGCCCGCGACGCTGCCGGCGAGGCCGGCCATCACCGCGTTGAACCGCTCGGCATAGGGCCGTGCGGCCTCGGCAGCTTCCTGCGCCCGCCGCAGCTTGGCCGCGGCGACCATCTGCATGGCCTTGGTGATCTTGCGGGTCGATTTGACCGACTCGATCCTGTTCTTCAGGTCCTTGAGACTAGGCATTCTCTAGCTCCTCAGGCGAAGTCTTTGGCGAATTCCTCGATCGCGCCTTTGACCTTCTCTTCCGCGTCACCCTTGATCTTCGGATCCTCGGTCGTGATGAAGTCCAGCACGTCCCTACGGTTGTTGCGCAGGTGCTTGAGCAGGCCGGCCTCGAAGGCGCCGACCTTGTTCACGGCGATCTTGTCGAGGAAGCCGTTCACACCGGCGTAGATCACGCAGACGATCTCGGCGTTGGTCAGCGGCGAATACTGCGGCTGCTTCATCAGCTCGGTCAGGCGCGCACCGCGGTTCAGCAGCTGCTGGGTCGCGGCGTCGAGGTCGGAACCGAACTGCGCGAAGGCGGCCATCTCGCGGTACTGGGCGAGCTCGAGCTTCACCGGGCCGGCGACCGACTTCATCGCGTTGGTCTGGGCGGAGGAGCCCACGCGCGACACGGACAGACCGGTGTTCACGGCCGGGCGGATGCCCTGGAAGAACAGGTCGGTCTCGAGGAAGATCTGGCCGTCGGTGATCGAGATCACGTTGGTCGGAATGAACGCCGACACGTCGCCACCCTGGGTTTCGATGATCGGCAGTGCCGTCAGCGAGCCCGAACCGTGGTCCTCGTTCAGCTTGGCCGAACGCTCCAGCAGGCGCGAGTGCAGGTAGAAAACGTCGCCCGGATAGGCTTCACGCCCCGGCGGACGGCGCAGCAGCAGCGACATCTGGCGGTAGGCGACGGCCTGCTTGGAGAGGTCGTCGTACACGATCAAGGCGTGCATGCCGTTGTCGCGGAAGTACTCGGCCATCGCCGTGGCGGCGTAGGGGGCGAGGTACTGCATCGGCGCCGGCTCGGACGCCGTGGCGGCCACGACGATCGAGTAGTCGATCGCGCCGGAATCCTCGAGACGCTTCACCAGCTGGGCAACCGTGGAACGCTTCTGACCCACGGCGACGTAGATGCAGTAGAGCTTCTTGCCTTCGTCGTCGCCCGCACCGTCGTTGTACGACTTCTGGTTCAGGATGGTGTCGAGCGCGACGGCGGTCTTGCCGGTCTGACGGTCGCCGATGACAAGCTCACGCTGGCCGCGGCCGATCGGGATCATGGCGTCGATGGACTTCAGGCCCGTGGCCATCGGCTCGTGGACCGACTTGCGCGGGATGATGCCCGGCGCCTTCACGTCGGCGACGCGACGCTCGGAGCTGTCGATCGGCCCCTTGCCGTCCAGCGGGTTGCCGAGCGCGTCGACGACGCGGCCGAGGAGACCCTTGCCGGCGGGAACGTCCACGATGGAGTTCGTCCGCTTGACGGTGTCGCCTTCCTTGATGTCCCGGTCGGAGCCGAAGATCACGACGCCGACGTTGTCGCTCTCGAGGTTCAGGGCCATGCCCATGATGCCGCCCGGGAACTCGACCATCTCGCCGGCCTGGATGTTGTCGAGGCCGTAGACGCGGGCGATACCGTCACCCACGCTCAGCACCCGGCCCACTTCGGCGACTTCGGCCTCCTGTCCGAAATTCTTGATCTGGTCCTTGAGGATCGCAGAGATTTCCGCTGCTTGGATCGCCATTACCGGGCCTCTTTCATGGTGTTCTGGAGAGAAGCGAGTTTCGAGGCGATCGAGGTGTCGATCATCTTCGAGCCCACTTTGATGACAAGACCACCGATGAGGCTCTCATCGACGGTCGCATTGATCTTGACGTCCGAACCGACGCTCTGCTTCAGCGTTTCGGCGAGTTTGTCGGACTGCGTCTTGGTCAGCGCCTTGGCCGTCCGCACGTCCGCCGTCACCACACCGTTTTCCTTCGCGATCATGTCGCGCAGGCAAAGCACCATGTGGGGCAGGACGAAGAGGCGGCGCTTCTGCGCCATCAGCGTCAGCGTGTTGCGGAGCGTCTCGGACAGCTCCATCTTGCTCGCGACCGCACCGATCGCCGCCGCCTGGGACTCCCGCGAATAGATGGGAGAGTTGATCAGGTGCCGCAGGTCGTCGCTCTCCGACAGCGCCGCATCGAGCGCGTCGATATCCGCTTCAAGTTTTGCGAGGGCGTTGCCTTCCTTGGCAAGTTCGAAAACGGCCGTAGCATAACGCTGCGCGACGCCGGTTGAGATCGAAGCTGTTTCGGACACATCCACCCTTTCGAAGCTCGGCCCGACCCGCCCCACCATTTTTGGAGCGTCCGGGCATTCGTAGCGACCCGGGCCGGGACCCGGGGCGCAAAATCAGGGCGGAATTAGCAGATGCTTAATGGTGGGGCAACCGCATTGACCCCAACATAGTGTCGTTCGTGTGCGCTTATATTTCGGGTGCATCGACATGGTGCGACTCTTTGCACCCCGTCCCGGCATCCACGAATCTGTCCGTCGCGGCGGCCTTCCTGACAAGTCCCTGAAACGGCCCACATTGTGCCGGATTCGCGGGCGAAATCTTGGTAATTCCAGACACACGACGGAGGGCCGGGCAAGCCGGCCAAGCAGCATGCTGATCAACGGGGTCCTGTTCGCCTTTTTCCTCGCCGCCCTGGCGTTCTTCTTTCACGGCCGGTTCATGGTGAACCGCGGCGCCGTCGCGGCGGAAGGGCTCGATATGCCCGCCCCGACCGAACCGCCGCCCGCCCCGCCGGTCGCCGAACCCGTCGCCTCCGTCGTCGCGCCGGCGATCGTGGAAGACCACCACGAGCCGCTCGACCTCGACATCGCGATCTCCCTGGACGACGAGCTGCCCGAAGTGGAAATCATCGAGCTGCACCATTGCGACGATGTGCTCACGCTGGAATTCGCGGAAGAGCCGAACGCCCACCTCCATGTCGTCAACGGGTCCGCCTCGGCGGCGGTCGATCATGGCACCGCGCAAAGTTCGTGGCTCGACGTCTACCTGTCGCGGGCCGAATGGCTCGACGTGCAGGACCTCGACAGCAGCGGCGAATATCCCCCCGGCCTCGCGACGCACGTGATCCGCATCGACCTCGGCTCCTCGTTGACGAGGTCCGACGGTACGGTGACGGGCAAGATCAACGACAATCCGGAGATCTTCTTCGACCGTGAAGTCGCCTCGGAGACCGAGTTCACGGTCTGACCCCCTACCCCCGCCAGTCCGGACCGTCGAAGCGCGACGGCTCCGGCACGGGAGAGCCGATCCCTTCCAACACCTTCAGCGGTCGCTTCACCGATTCCGGCAGGCCCGGACGCATCGGGTTGGCGACCTGCTTCGTCACTTCGACCATCAGCACGCCACCTGCCTTGAAGACCGGGATGTGACGCCCCGTTCCTTCGATCCAGCTCGCCATCCGCCGCCAGCCGCGCCGCTCCGACGGTGGCTGGAACAGGGAAGAGAACGATTCCTCGACCTGGAAGCGGTGCCGTTCCAGCAGCGCCTCGAGCTGCGAGACCGAATAGGGGCGACCGTGCCCGAAGGGTGTCCGGTCGCTGCGCGACCACATGCCCGCGCGGTTCGGCACGATGAACACCGCCCGCCCGCCCGGGCCGAGGACGCGCCATGCCTCGGTCAGCACCGCCGTCTGCCGCTCGGATGTTTCGAGCCCGTGGAGCATGACCAGCTTGTCGACGCGACCGTTGTCGATCGGCCACAGGGTTTCCTCGCACAGCACACTGACATTCGGCATGCCCGCCGGCCAGTGCATGACGCCCTGCGGTCCCGGCATCAGCCCGATCACCCGCCGGGCCTGCGCGAGATAAGGCCGAAGCAGCGGCACCGCGAAGCCGTAACCGGCCACCGTCTGCCCCTTCGCCTCGGGCCAGAGACGCAGCAATTCATCGCGCAGGACACGCTGCACGGCACGGCCGAGAGCCCTGCGGTAGTAGAACGCCCGCAGATCGGTCACGTCGAGATGCATTGCGCTGCCGTCCTCCCTTCGTCACGCTTGACGAAACCATAACCGGCCACAGGTCAAGTTGCATGCCTTTAGAACTCGTCACTATCCCCTGCCGCACCGACAACTACGCCTTTCTGCTGCACAACGGTGCAAGCGGGGAAACGGCGCTTATCGATGCGCCGGAAGCCGAACCGGTCACCGCTGAACTGTCTCGCCGCGGATGGGAGCTGACAGATCTGCTGATCACGCACCATCACGGCGACCATGTCGACGCGGTCGAAGACCTGCGCAACGGTGGCGTCCGGGTGATCGGCGGCCGTGACGACGAGGGACGACTCCCCCCGCTCGACCTTGCCGTTGGCGAAGGCGACACCTTCACCGTCTGCGGCGAAGAGGTTCACGTGCTGGACGTCTCCGGTCACACCGTCGGCCACATCGCCTTTCACTTTCCCGCCAGCAAGATCGTCTTCACCGCCGACAGCCTGATGGCGCTCGGCTGCGGCCGCCTGTTCGAGGGGACGCCGGCGCAGATGTGGGAGAGCCTGCAGAAGCTGCGCGCACTGCCACCCGAGACGACGGTCTGCTCGGGTCACGAATACACCGCGACGAACGCGCGCTTCGCGATGACCATTGAACCGCGCAACGCGGCGCTTATCTCTCGTGTACGGGCGGTGGACGACGCCCGTGCCGCATCCCAGCCCACCGTCCCCTCGACCCTCAAGGAAGAAATCGAAACGAACCCCTTCCTGCGTGCCGACCAGCCCGATCTCAAAGCAGCGATCGACATGGAAAGCGCTCCCGACGTCGAGGTCTTCGCCGAAATCCGCGCCCGCAAGGACAGATTCTAACTCTGTGTGATTATTCGGCACAGCCTGTTGCGTCGCAGCCCGATCAAACGACGCAACCCGGATTGTGAACGAAATATCTCAAAAAAGTCCTTGAAGGATCGCGATCGAAAGCGAACCTTAAACTTACAAGGCCACGGTCCGGCGGGGGCTCACGGTCCCCGCTCCGACCCAGACAAGAGGAGCACGCATCGTGCCGTCTTTCTCGACAACGCTTGAGCAGTCCATTCACGCGGCGCTGGCCCTCGCCAACGCACGCCGTCACGAACTCGCGACGCTGGAACACCTCCTGCTCGCCCTCATCGACGAACCGGATGCCGCGCGGGTGATGAAAGCCTGCTCGGTCGATCTCGACGAACTGCGCCGTGCACTCGACGAATTCATCGAAGACGACCTGTCCACCCTCGTCACCGAGGTGGAAGGCAGCGAAGCCGTCCCCACCGCCGCATTCCAGCGCGTGATCCAGCGCGCCGCGATCCATGTCCAGTCCTCCGGCCGCACCGAAGTGACCGGCGCCAACGTTCTCGTCGCGATCTTCGCGGAGCGTGAGAGCAACGCCGCCTACTTCCTGCAGGCGCAGGACATGACCCGTTACGATGCCGTCAATTTCATCGCCCACGGCGTGGCGAAGGATCCGGCCTACGGCGAAAGCCGCCCGGTCCAGGGTTCCGCCTCGGACTCGGAGGAAGAAACCGTGAGCAGCGGTGCCGACAGTGAAGAGAAGGAAAGCGCCCTCGGGAAGTACTGCGTCGACCTGAATGCCAAGTCCAAGAAGGGCGATGTCGATCCCCTCATCGGACGCGAGCATGAGGTCGAGCGTTGCGTGCAGGTGCTCTGCCGCCGCCGCAAGAACAACCCGCTCCTCGTCGGCGATCCCGGCGTCGGCAAGACCGCCATCGCCGAAGGTCTCGCCCGCAAGATCGTCAACGGCGAAGTGCCCGAGGTTCTGTCGGGTGCCACGATCTTCTCGCTCGACATGGGCGCGCTGCTTGCCGGCACGCGCTACCGTGGCGACTTCGAAGAGCGTCTGAAGGCCGTCGTGACCGAGCTCGAGGATCACCCCGACGCGGTGCTGTTCATCGACGAGATCCACACCGTCATCGGTGCCGGCGCGACGTCCGGCGGCGCCATGGACGCATCCAACCTCCTGAAGCCCGCGCTTCAGGGCGGCAAGCTGCGCTGCATGGGCTCCACCACCTACAAGGAGTTCCGCCAGCACTTCGAGAAGGATCGCGCCCTGTCCCGTCGTTTTCAGAAGATCGACGTGACCGAGCCCACGGTCGAGGATTCGGTGAAGATCCTTCAGGGCCTCAAGCCCTACTTCGAAGAGCACCACGCGATCCGCTACACCAACGACGCGATCAAGTCGGCGGTTGAGCTGTCCGCACGCTACATCAACGACCGGAAACTGCCCGACAAGGCCATCGACGTGATCGATGAAGCTGGCGCGGCGCAACATCTCGTCGCCGAAAGCAAGCGGCGCAAGACCATCGGCCCGAAAGAGATCGAAGCCGTCGTCGCCAAGATCGCCCGCATCCCGCCGAAGAACGTCTCCAAGGACGACGCCGAAGTGCTGAAGGACCTGGAGAACTCGCTGAAGCGCGTGGTCTTCGGCCAGAACCCGGCGATCGACGCCCTGTCGTCCGCGATCAAGCTGGCCCGTGCCGGCCTGCGTGAACCGGAGAAGCCGATCGGCAACTACCTGTTCGCGGGCCCGACCGGCGTCGGCAAGACCGAGGTGGCCAAACAGCTCTCCTCGATCCTCGGGGTCGAGATGCTGCGCTTCGACATGTCCGAGTACATGGAGAAGCACGCCGTCTCCCGCCTGATCGGTGCACCTCCGGGTTACGTAGGCTTCGACCAGGGTGGTCTTCTGACCGACGGCGTCGACCAGCACCCGCACTGCGTGCTCCTGCTCGACGAGATCGAGAAGGCGCACCCGGATGTCTACAACATCCTTCTGCAGGTGATGGACCACGGCAAGCTGACCGACCACAACGGCCGGACCGTCGACTTCCGGAACGTGATCCTGATCATGACGTCGAACGCCGGTGCCGCAGAACAGGCGAAAGAGGCGATCGGCTTCGGACGGGACCGTCGCGAGGGTGAGGATACCGCCGCCATCGAGCGGACCTTCACGCCGGAGTTCCGCAACCGTCTGGATGCGGTCATCAGCTTCGCGCCGCTGCCCAAGGACACGATCCTTCAGGTGGTCGAGAAGTTCGTGCTTCAGCTCGAAGCGCAGCTCATGGACCGTGGCGTTTCGATCGAACTGACCGACGAAGCCGCCGCCTGGCTTGGTGAGAAGGGATACGACGACAAGATGGGCGCCCGCCCGCTTGGCCGCGTGATCCAGGAATACATCAAGAAGCCGCTGGCCGAGGAGCTGCTGTTCGGCAGGCTGGCCAAGGGCGGTCTGGTGCGCGTCGCCGTGAAGGACAACGAGATCGACCTTCAGGTGCAGGAGCCCGACAAGCCGCGGCTGTCGTCAAAAAAGCCGCCGCTTCTCACCGCTGAATGACAAGATCAGGGGCGCCCCAACCGGGCGCCCCTCTTCGTTTTGGACGCCGCGCGGGACGGCGGGTGGGGCGATACCGAAGGTGAGCGACATCCGGCGTTCACGGGCTGTTTACCGGCGACGAGCGCACTAGATTGAGCGTATCTCTTCAATCAGGAACGCTCCATGTTCAAAGGCATTAACGTCGTCTCCATCCCGGTTCCCGATCTCGCGGCCGCCCGGACCTTCTATTCAGAGACCCTGGGGCTCGGCGAACCGTTGTTCGACCTCCCCGACGATGGCTGGATCGAATTCTCGACCGGCGCACCCGGCAGCAACCTCTCCATCACCACGGCCCCCGACGGCTGGCAACCATCCGACGACACGGTCTGCATCGTCCTGAACGTGGAGGATACGGCCGCCGCCGTGCAGGACCTCACCTCCCGCGGCATCACTTGCTCCGAAGCGGCGACGGTCGAAGGGATGGTGACGTTTGCCAGCTTCCACGACCCGTTCGGCAACAAGCTTCAGATCTGCTCCGCCGCGTGAGGCTGCGCTTCGTCCTCCCGGCGGAGCTGAGTGTCACGCCGCTGGCCGCAGGTCCGCTCTTCGACTAGCGCTCCGTCAGCTTGAGCTCGATCCGGCGGTTGGCGGCGCGGGCCTCCTCGCTGTCACCCGGGACCAGCGGCTGGTACTGGCCGAAGCCGTTCGCGGCGAGCCGATCGGGCGGAATGCCGAGGAAATCCTGCATGTAGCGTACGACCGAAAGCGCGCGTGCCTGGCTAAGTTCCCAGTTGTCGGCGAACTCGCCATTCCCGGACAGCGGGACGTTGTCGGTGTGGCCATCGACCCGGATCACCCAGTCGATCTCGGGCGGGATCTCGTCGCCAATTTCGCGCAAAATCTCGGCAATCCCGGCGATTTCCTGACGACCGGATTCCGACAATTCCGCCGCGCCCGGCTCGAACAGCACCTCTGACGAGAAGACGAACCGGTCGCCCTCGATCCTCACGCGATCCTGCCCTTCGAGCAGTTGCCGGAGCTGGCCGAAGAACTCGGATCGGTACTGCTCGAGGTTCTGAGCCTGCTCGGCAAGGCGCTCCGCCTCTTCCTGCAGGCGCTGGCGTTCGGCCTCTTCCAGTTCCCGGCGGCGCCGTTCCTCCGCCGCGGCACGGGCCAGCGCGGTGTTGAGTTGCGCGCCGAGCGCCTCGAACTGGACCTGCGCCTCGCGGTCTTCTTCTTCCGCGACGTTCAGCAGCGCCTGAAGTGAGCCGACCTGGTTACGCAGGCGAGTCACCTGCTCGTTCAACAGAGCGACTTCGCGCTGCGCATCGGCGGACAGTTCCTCCTGTTCGGCCAACGTCCGGTTGGCGAGCGCCAGCAAGGCGGCCTGTTGTTCGGCTTCGGACGTCTGTTCGCTGGCGGACGCCTGTGCGGCGTCCCGCGCGGCGATGGCGCGGGCGAGCTCCGCCTGCAGCGCCTCCCGCTCTTGCGCCGCTTCCTGTCGCGACGTCTCCATTGCGGCGAGGTCGTCGGAGAGTTGCGACTGCGCCAGCAGCGCCTCGGCGAGCCGTTCCTCCAGGGACTCCGCCTGCGAGGACGCGTCGACCGCTTCGGTCTGCGCAGCTTCGAGTTCGGCCTGCAACGCTTCGCGGGCGAGCACCGCCGTGGCGAGGCGTCGCTCGACTTCAGCGCGGGACTCTTCACCCTCGGCGATCGCGGCTTCCAGAGCGGCCTGCGTCTGGGCAAGGTCGCCTTCGGCTGCGTCCTGGGCCGCCAGCGCGGCGGCAAGCCGCGTTCCAAGGTCCGCAATCCGCGTTTCGGCGTTCTCCAACTCCGTCTCGGTTTCCGCCTCCCCGGCGAGCGCGGCGGCGAGGTTCGCCTCCGCCGTCTGCCGCGCGAGGACCGCTTCGGCAAGACGGGCCTCCAGCGTTTCGGCACTGCCTTCGGTGCGGGCAAGCGCCGCCTCGAAGATCCGGCGCGCTTCGTCGAGGTCGCCGCGTGCCGTCTCTTCTGCGGCCAGCGCGGCCGTCAGTCGGGTGGACAGGCTGGCGCGCGCCTCTTCACTCTCGGCGAGCGACTCCTCGGTCGCGGCCAGTTCTTCCGTGGTCGTCGATTGCAACGCGAGTGCCGCCGCCAGACGGTCGTCGAGCGTGGCCGCACGTGCCTCTGCCTCGGCCAGTTCCTCCTCGGTGGCGTCTCGGGCGGCGGTCAGCGCCGCGACCTGCTCCGCAGCGTTCGACTGGGCGAGCAGCGCGGTGGCGAGCCGACCGTCGAGATCCGACTGTGCGTCCGTCATCCGGGCGATGGTCGCTTCGGCGGCGGCAAGCTCGTCTTCGGTGGAGGAGACGAGTTCAAGCGCGGCGAGCAGGCGCGTATCCACCTCGTCCCGGTTGGCGCTCATCGTGTCGACACGATCCTGCAACTGCTCCTGCAGGAGCAGCGCGGCCGTCAGATCTTCATCGAGTTCATCCCGCGCGGCCTCGGCAGCGGCGAGCAGAGTCAGTGTATCTTCCGCCTCCTGCCGCTGTTCCTCCAGCGACAGTGACATCGCGGTCAGCTCGGCATTGGCATCCTGAAGCTCCGCACGGAGGGCTTCGGCCGCAGCAGCCTCGGCCAGTCGGGCCGCTTCGGCTTCGTCGAGCGCTTCGGCCGACTCCGACCGGGTGGACTCGAGCGCGGCGACCCTGTCGGTGGCTTCGGTCAGCGCGGCGTCGGTCTCGGCGTTGCGATTGCGGAGGTCGGTAATCAGCGCCTCGAACGCCTCACGCCGGGCGGCGGCAAGACGGGCGGCCTCGGCCTGATCGTCGATCTCGCTGCGGGCCTGCGCGAGCGCGAGGTTCATCGCTTCCTGCTCGTCCATCAGCTCCGCCTCGCGGGCGGCGGCCTCTTCCGCATCCTCGGTCAGGGCCGCGATCCGCTCCTGCGCGTCGTCCTGATCGGCGAGAAGTCCGGCGACACGAGCCTCGAATTCCGTGATCTGGCCCTCGGCAGCTTCCAGCGCCGCGGCCTGGTCCTCGCCCGTCTCCTCAAGCGCGGCGATCCGTTCGCGGGCAGCGTCGCGCTGTTCCTGCAGCCCGGCGACCTGCGCCTCGAACCCCGTGATCCGCGACCGCGCCTGCGCCAGCGCGGCGGCGGTGGCGTCGCGCTCATTCTCCAGCGCGGCGATGGCGTCGTTGCGGTCGGCGACATCGGCACTCAGCGTTTCATTCCGGCTCTGCGCGAGGCCGAGCGCGTTTGACAGGTCGTTGACCTCCGCCGTCAGTTCGCTGAGCTGACTTTCCTGCCCGTCGATGGTCTCCCGCAGCGTGAACTGCAGGACCATGAAGATGGTGATGACGAACATGAGGACGAGGAGAAGTCCCGTCATCGCGTCCACGAAGCCCGGCCAGATCGAGGCCTGGAACCGGGCACCCGTTCTACGGCTGAGCGCCATGGATCAGTATCCTTCCCGCTCCGACTGGCCGTGCCGCACGGCACGGCTGAGCGCGGCGATGTCGGTGCGGAGGTCGGACATGACCTCCTGCCGGCCCGCCGCCATTTCTTCGAGGATCCGCAGCAGCTGCACGTCGATGGAGCGCAGTCGCATCCGGCTTTCGGCGTCGATCCCCTCGATCCCGCTGTCCGCGATCACCTTGATGAGCCGCTCCTGACCATCGGCGACCCGGCTGAGCTGGTCGGACAGGTTGGTCCCGGCCTCCATCTTCTCGGCCAGCTGTTCCATCGCGCCGGCAAGGTCGCCGAGCCGCTCGTCCACCGCCGCGCGACCGATGTCGGTCTGGGTGAACATCATCTGCAGGGCTTCCATCTGCTCGGCGAGGTTGTCGATCACCTGCCCCATGATGCCCGCTTCGCCGCCTTCCTCGCCCGAAAGGCCAACGCGCGTGATGGAGGACAGCCACTCTTCGAGCTCGCGGTAGAAGCGGTTCTGACCGTGACCTGCGAACAGCTCCAGCAGGCCGACGACAAGCGATCCGGCAAGGCCGAGCAGCGACGACGCGAAGGCGACGCCCATGCCGCCGAGCTGCGTCTGCAGCCCTTCCTGCAACCGGTTGAAGATGTCCGCGCCGGACTCGCCTTCTTCTGCCGTCAGCGATCCGATGGTCGCGACGAGACCGGGAACCGTGGTCGCCAGACCGTAGAATGTGCCGAGAAGGCCGAGGAAAATCAGCAGGTTGACGATATAGCGCGTAATTTCGCGGTTCTCGTCGATCCGTTGCGCAACGGAATCGAGGATCGACCGGGACGAGGTCGCCGACAGCTGCATCCGCGCCCCCCGCGAGCGCAGCAGGTTGGCCAGCGGCAGCAGCAGCCCCGGCGGCTCGGAGAGGTCGTGCCCCTCCGCCTCGCCCGCGAAACCTTCGATCCAGCGCACCGAGTTGATGAGTTGCGCGACCTGCCAGAAACAGGAGATCACCCCGATCAGGAAGACGAGCGCAATGAAACCGTTGAGGTAAGGGTTGGCGAGGAAGACCGGCCCGACGCGCGGCAAGGCGAACCAGACGCCGACCGCGACAAGCGCAATGACGACCAGCATCGACACGATCTGGCGAAAGGGCTGAGAAAAATGCGGCTCGGCCGCGGGTGCCCGTCTGGCCATTCGTCAGGTGTCCCCGGTCTGCTCAATTGTCGCGATCATAATCGTCGGAGACCTGAAACCCAAACAAAATATAGTGTGAGGTCAGCCACCTGCGGCCTTTATATCGCGCACCCGCGCAACCAGCCAATCCATGTCCGCGTCGTGGATGCCGAGGCCTTCGAGGTGCTCGAACGTGTTGTCGAGATACTCGGAGTTCGGGCCGCGCCCGCCCTGCCCGCGCGCGATCATGGTCGCCTGCGTTTCGAGATCGAACTGGACGTACTGGCGGTGGCCGGTGTCGACGATATAGGCTAGCGCCTCGACATCGCGCCCGTCGGTCAGTGCCAGTGGCACCCGCGCCTCGTAGTAGGCGGAGGAGATGAGTTCCCGCTCGCGCAATTCGGCGAGCACGCGCTCCTCGTCCTCCGGTGCGACACGCAGCGCGAGCCCGGTGCAGGTCGACCCCTCCTGCGCATCGAGGGCGAGCACGAGACCCGGCACCTCCTCCGAGCCGCGGTGATGGATCGAGAGCATGCAGAACGAACGGTGATAGCCGTCGAGCCGGGCGAGCACGGTCTCCGCCGGCGCGAAGCCCGGATTCCAGAGCAGCGATCCATAGCCGAAAACCCACATCGTCATGTTCTCTGGCCCTCCATTCCGTTGCCCTCTAAACACGAGGCGCGACGCAGGCGAAAGGGTCACGATGCGCATACTTATCCTTATCCTGTTGATCGCAGCCGGACTGTATGGCGGATACTGGTATCTCGGCGTCCGGGATGCGCGCGCCGACATGGCCCTGTTCATCGAGGGGCTCGAGGACGCGGGCTGGCGGGTGGAAGAGGACGGCCTGTCAATCGCCGGTTTCCCGTCCCGGATCGACACGACGCTGACGGACCTGTCGGTGACCGCGCCGGACGGCGGCTTCGGCTTCCGCGTCGGGCGGCTCGACATCCTTCGGCTGGTCTACCGGCGGGACCGGGAGATCATCGCCGTCGGCTCGCCGGCGCATGTCATTGTCGGCGGGTTCGACGCCGATGTCGAAAGCGAACGACTGCTGGCATCCATCGACGTTGCCGGATCGGGAGAGCTGGGGGAGGTCGTCGCCACGGCGGACCGGATCACCCTGCCCGAGCTGGATCGCGAGGCGTCCGGCATCATCGCCGCCATTCGCCCCGCAACCGGCGTGTCGGGCGACTACGACGTCTATGTCTCGATCGAGAGCCTGCTGCTGAATGCCGAGGAGATCGGCCCCCTGCTGCTCGAGGCGACGCTGACGACCGACGCGCCGCTGACGCGTGACCTCGCGACGGACATGCCCGCGATCACCGGCTTCGAAATTCGTCAGTTCGAATTCGGCGGAGAAGCGTCCGAAAGCCCCTCGGACGCCGTCGAGACCATATTGCCCGGTCTGCTGGCCGAAGCTCAGCGGCAGTAGGACCCGGAACGGTAGCGCGCAGTATCGAAGTGGAAGTGATCCCGGTGGGCGGCGTTCGCGTCCGGGCCGAGGATCGTGCCGAAGATACCGCAGGCCGACTGGTGCATCTGACGAAGCTGCGCGCCATCACCTGACGAATTCCAGCCGTTCAGCACCGAAATGACCTCGCCGCTCTGCAAGCGGATGCCGGAGATGTCGATCGCGCGTCCGAAGGAATGCTCCGACAGGCGCGCGCCGGCGACGTTGTTGCGCCCCCGGCAGACATAATGCCCGGCGACACGCAGTCCCTGCACACCGCCGCCTTCGCCGCCGATGGCCGGTTTGACGCCGCGTTCGACCCAGGTCTTGAGCGCGGTCGCCGTCCGGCAGTCGATCGTTGCGGGCGTCGACAGCGCCACTCCGGCGACTGACGTCACCCGCACCGCACCCTCGACGCCGCAGGCACCCGGACCGGCGACGGCGCCGATCGCCTCGCCCTGGATCGCGACATCACCGCAAACGGCCCCTCGCCGGCGCTCCTCAGTCAGGCGCGCCGCGGCGATCCGGACCCGGTCCGTCCGCTCCGGCGGGCGCAGCGAGCGCGCGGGGGCGAGGCTGCTGACATCGACATCGTACCAATCGGAACTCGCCTCGGCTTCCGCCTCGCCGGACGGTGAGGCGGTCACTGCTGGCTCCGCTGCCGCCGCCGGAGCCGCGACCGAGTCCGTCGGGCGGGCCTGCGGAAAGAGAGAGGTCTGGGGGGAGTCCGCCATCGCACTACCGGCAACCAGGGCCAGGGCGATGACGAGAGTGCGTTTCACCGCTTCGATCCGGTCCGGCCGAAGTCGGGCGCGGCTGTATCCTGGCCGGCTTCGATGATGCCACGCCGGATGGCGCGGGTACGCGTGAAGTAGGCGTGCAGGTGGTCGCCGTCACCCTTCCGGATGGCCCGCTGCAACGCGAAGAGCTCTTCTGTAAAGCGGCCGAGGATTTCCAGGGTCGCCTCCTTGTTCGTCAGAAACACGTCTCGCCACATAGTGGGATCGGACGCCGCGATCCGCGTGAAGTCCCGGAAACCGGCAGCAGAATACTTGATGACTTCGCTGTCGGTCACGCGGCGCAGATCGTCGGCCACCCCCACCATGGTGTAGGCGATAAGGTGCGGCGTATGGGACGTGACCGCAAGCACCAGGTCGTGGTGCTCGGCATCCATCCGCTCGACAAAGGCGCCAAGCCCTTCCCAGAAGGCCTGAAGCCGGATCACGGCGGCGTCATCCGTGTCGTCGGACGACGGCACGATCAGCACCCAACGGTTGTCGAACAGTTCCGCGAATCCCGCCGTGGGGCCGGACTGCTCCGTCCCGGCGAGCGGGTGCGCCGGCACGAAGTGGACGCCTTCGGGAATGTGCGGGCCGACCGAGTCGATCACTGCCTTCTTCACCGAACCGACGTCGGAGACCGTCGCGCCGGGCTTCAGGTGCGGGCCGATCTCCTCGGCCACCGCGCCCATCACCCCGACCGGAACGCAGAGCACGACGAGGTCGGCGTCCTTCACCGCCTCGATGGCACTGTCGCAGACCGTATCGCAAAGACCGATCTCCCGCGCCGTCGCCCGCGTCTCGGCCGATCGCGCGTAGCCGGAGACCTCGCCGACCGTCCCGGCGCGCTTCATCGCCCAGAACATCGAGGACGCGATGAGGCCGAGCCCGATCAGCGCGACCTTCTCGTACTGCTGGGCCATCAGGACGCCTCCACGAACTCGGCGATGGCGTCTCGCACGCGGTAGCAGTCAGCCTCGGTCCCGATCGTGATCCGCAGCGCCTCGGGCAAACCATACCCCGCGACCTTGCGCACGAGGATGCCCTTGCTGCGCAGGTGCGCCTCGCAGGCTTCGGCCTCCGCCTGCGACGCGAAGCGCGGCAGGATGAAGTTCGTGTAGGACTCGTCGGAGGGCAGCCCGAGCTGGCCGAGCTCCTCGCGCAGCCAGGCGCGCAGGCGCGCATTCTCGGACTGGCACATCGCGACCCAGTCCCGGTCGAGGACCGCCGCTTCCGCCGCCGCGAGCGCCGGAACCGACAGGTTGAACGGCCCGCGCACCCGGTTGAGCACGTCGATGACCTCGGCACTCGCGTAGCCCCAGCCGACGCGCATGCCGCCGAGACCATAGATCTTGGAGAAAGTGCGCAGCATCACGACATTGGCATGCGTGCCGACGAGCGACGCGCCGCCGTCGAACCCGTCCGCGAACTCGGCATAGGCGCCATCCAGCACCAGCAGACAGTCCTCGGGGATGCCGTCGGCGAGCCGCTCAAGCTCCGCCGGAGGGATGAGGGCACAGGTCGGATTTCCCGGATTGGTCAGGAAGACGATCCGGGTCAGCGGGGTGATGCCCGCAAGCACCGCGTCGACCTCGACCTGCCGCTCGGTCTCTTTCACGCTGACCGGCGCCGCGCCGGCGGCGAGCGTGGTGATCCGGTAGATGGAGAACCCGTGCTCGGTATAAAGCACTTCGGTCCCCGGCCCGGCGTAGCACTGGCACAGCAGGTGGATCAGCTCGTCCGAGCCGACACCACAGATGATCCGCTTGGGGTCGAGGCCGTGCACCTCGCCGATCGCAGCGCGCAGCGACGCGTGATCGGTGGGCGGATACCGATGCATCTCCTCGAACGCCTGCCGCGCGGCGGCGACGGCGGAGAGCGGCGGGCCGAACGGGTTCTCGTTCGACGACAGCTTCAGCACGTCGGTCATGCCCGGTATGTGGCTGGCACCGCCCTTGTAGGGCTCGATGTCCATGATGCCGGGTTGAGGTTCGAACTTGCTCATCTGCGTCTTCCCTGAAGTCCGGGCGCCTTCTAACCCCCGCCGGACGCGGAGGGAAGGCTCTTCATCTGGCCGGAAATACTCGCGCCGCAGGCACCGCGCCCCAGGGCGCGGTCCCGATTTTCGGAGAAAATCGGTTCCCTCGTCAGGAAGCGAGCACGTTCCGGAACAGCCAGGGGTCGCTTTCGTCGATGTCCTCGGGGAACAGTTCCCAGCGGTCCTGCAGCGGCGTCCAGTCGGTATAGTGCGCCTCGACCGGGCCAAGGTAGGGGCGTTGCACCTCGAGGCAGCGCTCGTGATCCATCTCGTCCGCCTCGACGATGCCGGCGTTCGGGTTCTCGATCGCCCAGACCATGCCCGCCAGCACGGCCGAGGTCACCTGCAGTCCGGTCGCGTTCTGATCGGGGGCCAGCGCCTTCGTCTCATCGTTGGACAGGCGCGAGCCGTACCACAGCGCGTTCTTCTCGTGGCCGAACAGCAGCACGCCCAGTTCGTCGATCCCCTCGACGATCTCGTCGACCTCGAGGATCTCGTGCACCTCCTGCGTCTTGCCGGAACCGAACATTTCGTGCAGCGACAGCACCGCGTCGTCGCAAGGGTGGTAGGCATAGTGGCAGGTCGGGCGGAACTCCGGCGCGTCCGCCGGGCCGACGGTGTAATAGTCCGAGATCGAGATCGCCTCGTTATGCGTGACGAGGAAGCCGAACTGCGGCCCCGGCGTCGGGCACCAGGTGTGGACGCGGGTGATCGCGCCGGGCCGCTCCAGCCAGATCGCGGCCTGGCAGCCCTTGTCGTAGGAATGACCGTTTTCCGGGAACCAGGTCTCGTGCGTGCCCCAGCCGAGCTCCGCAGGCTGGAAACCCTCGGCGATGAAGCCCTCGACCGACCAGGTGTTCACGAAGACGCCGCGCGGGCGCGGCTTGCGGCGAGCCTGCGTGTCGCGCTCCGCGATATGGACGCCCTTCACGCCGAGCGACTGCATCAGCGCGGCCCAGCCCTCGCGGTCCGCCGGCTTGGTCGAGTCGCGGCCGGTGTCCTTCGCCAGCGTCAGCAGCGCTTCCTTCACGAACCACGACACCATGCCGGGGTTCGCCCCGCAGCAGGAGACGGCCGTGCTGCCGCCCGGATGCGCGGCCTTCTCATCCCGCATCGCCTGCCGCAGCGCGTAGTTCGTGCGCTGCGCATTCTCGGTCGTTTCGAAATAGAAGCCGGCCCACGGTTCGACGACGGTGTCGATGTAGGGCACCTCCATCTCGCGGCAGAAGCGGATGAGGTCGAGCGACGACGTGTCGACGCTGAGGTTCACGCAAAAGCCCCGGCCCTGCTCGAACAGGCCGCCGAGCAGATCGCGGTAATTCTCACGGGTGACCTGCTCGGTCACGCAACGGATGCCGAGCGTCTCCACCATCTTCGCCTTCTCGGCGTTCGGCTCGATCACCACCAGCTTGTCGGCGTCGAACTCGAAATGCCGCTGGATCAGCGGCAGGGTGCCCTGCCCGATCGAGCCGTAGCCGATCATCACGACGGGGCCGTCGATGCGGCCGTAGGTGGGATGGCTGTCGGTCATGTCACGCTCCTCGGGTCCGGTCGAGCCCGGGGATAGGCGAGCGGGCCACCGGGGTCAAATCGCTGCCGCCTCGGGCAAGTGTCGAAAAAGGGACAGCCACAGGCCAGAACCATCGGTCCGGCAGGTCAGGGTCTCCGCTATTGCCAAGCGGGCCCGCGCTCGACCAAGCTCGAGCATTGCCTGACCAATTCGAGTGGACGCCATGCCGACACGATCGCTTTTCAAACCTCTCGCCCTTGCCCTTCTGACGGCCGCCCTGCCGGGCATTGCCCTCGCCACACCGGAGGAGGACTGCCGCGACGCAAGCCTCGCCGCCGAGGACCGAATCTTCGCCTGCAACATGGCCATCGAGCGCGCGGACGACGAAGACAGGTTCTCGCTCCTGATCGAAAGCGGCCGCGCCTATTACGGCGACGGCCGCTACGACGAGGCGGAAGAGGCCGCCCGCGCGGCGATGGCGCTGAAACCGTCGAGCCACCTCGCCCCGCTCGACCTGTCGTGGATCGAACAGGCACGCGGCGAGTCCGAAGCCGCGCTCGCTTGGGTCGAGCAGGCGTTCGAGCTCGCGCCGACGAACCCGTGGGTGCTGGAGCAGTTCATCCTCGTGCTGCGCGACGTCGACCGGATACCGGAGTGCGTGCCTTACGCCGTCACCCTGACCTCGGTCGCGCCCCGCACCGACTTCCACATGTTCGGAACCATCGCGCAGTGCATGCAGGACACCGACCATTTCGAGGAGGCCGTCGTCGCCTACGAAGTCGCGCTGTCACTGGGCGAAGACATCGGCTGGGCCAACGGCAACCTCGCCCGCGCGCTGTGGAGTATCGACCGATACGAGGAGGCCGCCGAGGCCGGCGCGATCGCGGTCGAAGCCGACCCGGGCAATACCTACGCCCTCGCCACGCTGATCGATTCCCTAGCCCGGCTCGGCCGGCTGGACGAGGCGGTGACGGTGTTCGAGGCGCACCGGCCGTCCTACCGGGAGGCCGAGGATGCGGAGGACGTTCACAACTATATCGGCTGGCCGCTCTACCTTGCCGGACGTTTCGACGAAGGGCGCGACGTGATGGAGGAATGGCGTCTTGACCGCCCGTCCGCCGACGAGTGGGAGTTCGCCGCGCTCGACACGCTGGCCCACATCTACGCCGCGCTCGGGGAGCAGACGCGCGCCAGGCGCTACTTCCTCGCGTCGCTCGACTCCGGTGACGAGGCGCAGGAGGCACTCTACCGCGACCGCCTTGCCGCGCTCGGCATCGAGGTCGGTCTGGAGCGGCGTGATCTCGAGGCCGCGATCGGGGATTGCGTGAACATGGGGGCGGAGTGCCGGCTCTATGATCCGGCGACCACGAGCTACCCGTTCTGAAACGAAAAAGCCCGCCGGTCCGTCGACCAGCGGGTTTTCCGAAATCCCGGGGCCCGGCCCTTCCGGGCCGGTCTCCGATCAGTTCTGGGCGTAATATTCGATGACGAGGTGCGGTTCCATCATCACCGGGTACGGCACGTCGCCGTGGCCCGGAGTGCGGACGAAGGTCGCGGTCATCTTGGAGTGGTCGACCTCGAGGTAATCGGGGACGTCACGCTCCGGCAGCTGCGAGGCCTCGAGCACGAGGGCGAGCTGCTTGGATTTCTGGCGAACCTCGATCACGTCACCCTCTTTCACGCGGTAGGAGGGGATGTTCACGCGCTGGCCGTTCACGAGCACGTGGCCGTGGTTCACGAACTGGCGGGCGGCGAAGACGGTCGGCACGAACTTGGCGCGGTAGACGACGGCGTCGAGGCGGCGCTCGAGCAGGCCGATGAGGTTCTCACCGGTGTCGCCCTTGACGCGTTCGGCTTCGACGAAGATGCGCTTGAACTGCTTCTCGGTCAGGTCGCCGTAGTAGCCTTTCAGCTTCTGCTTCGCGCGGAGCTGCAGGCCGAAGTCGGACATCTTGCCCTTGCGGCGCTGGCCGTGCTGGCCGGGGCCGTACTCGCGGCGGTTCACCGGGGACTTCGGGCGGCCCCAGATGTTTTCGCCCATGCGGCGGTCGATCTTGTACTTGGCAGAGGTGCGTTTGGTCACCGTCTGATCTCCTTCAATGTCGGTAGCCGCCCCGGTGGGCGGCGGATGAAGGGCGTTGTCCTTTCCCTTGCGGGCGACAGGCATCCCCTTGCGGGGGCCACCAACACCAGTGAGCGCGCCGCTTACTATCCCCCGCCGACGGAGTCAACAACGCCGGAGGTCCAACGCCGATTGACCCGTTGCGGGCCGGACCTTATGGCCGGAAGTGACAGGAGGAGACGCCATGCCGGACCGGATCATCGACCTCGACACGTGGCCCCGTGCCGCCCAGTACCGCCTGTTCCGCACCTACGACAGGCCGCAATACGCGATCACGACCCGGATCGACGTGACTGCACTGATGGAGCGCCGCAAGCGGGACGGCATCTCTCCCTACCGGGCAACCTGTCATGCGATCGGCGAAGGCATCCACGCCGTGCCCGAGCTGCGCACCCGGTTCCAAGGCGAGACGGTGACCGAGTTCGCGCAGATCGAGCTGTCGATGACCGTTCCCGTCGGCGAGGGCGACTTCCGCTATGGCTATGTCACGCATGACAGCGACTTCGCCCGGTTCGAAGCGAACTTCGAGGCCGCGTCCGAAGCGGCGCGCACCGGCGCCTTCGTCGCCAATACCGGTGAGCGGGTGGACCTCGCCTACCTCTCCTGCCTGCCGTGGATGGATTACACGTCTCTCGACAACGCCCTGCCCGGCCCGGACGACTGCATCCCCCGGATCGGCTGGGGAAAGATCGTGCCGTCCGCCACCGGCGGTCAGGAGATGGCGATGACGCTCCAGTGCCACCACGCGCTCGTCGACGGCTACCAGTGCGGCGTTTTCTTCGATCGGGTGAGGCAGGTGCTCGCCGCCTAGCCGGCGTCGGATGGCTCCTGCCAGCGGCGGCGGTGGAACCGCCGGACCTGCTGGTGCATCCGCGCCATCTCGGGCTCTTCCCTCAGTTCCGCGATCCGGCGGCGGCGGTAGTCGACGCTCGCCGCGTGACAGCGGGCCAGTTCGTCGTCCTTCAGCAGCTCCGCCACCGCGTCGCGCACATCAGAGGCGAAGCTCGACAGGCGCAGGTCCTCGACCGCGTTGGAATCGTAGTCGCGCCAGTAGCGGAACTTCGGCGGCAGGCTCTCGTGGTTGGCGTTGCCCCGGTCGGACTTCATCAGGAAGTCCTCCATGCTCCGCAGCGCATAGTGGTTGAGCTGCACGAGGTCGGCACCGAGATGCGGGTCACCGATACTCTTGATCTGGCCCTTGCGGCCCATGCGCGGCGGGAAGGGCTCTCCCGATCCGTTGACCCAGGTAACGCTGTCGCGCGCACCCTCTTCCAGAAGGGGGCTGTGGTTGCGGATGCGCCGGATCGGCACGCCACGCCGGACGATCGTCTTGGTCCCGCGCTTGCGCGCGCCGTCCGGTCCGGCCTCGCGAACCTCGGCCCGATGGGTGAAGCGCTCGATCACCAGCCGGTCGGGGTCGAAGGTCTGATGCCCCGAACAGCCGAAATCCAGCTGCATGCCCGACACGAGGTCCGCGTCCCCGATCGCACCGAACAGGTCCTCGAGCCGTCCGTTGCCGACGTTGATGCACCAGAACTCGTCCACGTCGAACGAGGCGAACCAGTCCGACCGCCGCAGCCGGGGCGATGCGTCGACATAGGTCATCATCAGGAAATGGTGGTTGGTCGCATCGGTGACGACGGACGGGTTGGGCAGGTGGCGGACCAGGCCCATCTCGTCCAGCCGCTCCAGGATCAGGTCGGTGCCGTCACTGCAATCGTTGGTGAAGATCGTAAAGTCGTTGAACCCGATCAGCCGGTGGTATGCCAGCCACTCGAGGATGAATGGCCCCTCGTTCTTCATCGGGGTGACTGCGCTGATCCTCATCTCGCTCCCGCCCGTGCGCCTGCCATTGCCGTTCAGGCCGCGTCGCCGGCCAGGATGGCGGCTTCCGACGACGACAGCATCCGCCGCGCGAAGGCCCCGTAGGACATCGGGTCCTCCTCCACGCCCGGCAGCCGCTCGAGCAGCCGCGCCCGGTCGCCTGCGGAGAGCCCGTCCAGCCCGACCGAGGCGGGGTGGAAGCTCTCCGTCATCACGCTGTTGGCGAACAGCACCTCGTGCTGGTCGAAGCCGATATGGATGTAGCGCACTTCCCGCAGGCCGCGCTCGACCGTGACAGACGCGCCGTTGACGAGGTCGATGGCCCGCACGAGGACTTCCGCCTCGTTGTACAGCGTGCGCGCCGCGTGGCCGGAGACGAGCAGCCGATGGTCGGGCGAGACGAGAAGCCCGGCGTCCGGCACCTCGATGCCGAGCGAGCCGGCCCGCAGCCGCACCGGCGCGAGGTCGGGGATCGCCTGCAGGCGCGCACCGGTGACGCGCCGGCTGCCGATCCACATTACAGGCTTGCAGCCGTTGTCGCGGGTCTGGATGCGCTCGCCCTCGCGGATCGTCTCGACCGGGCGGGCGCCGGTTTCGGTGCGGATCATCGTGCCGGGCGTGAAGCAGATCACCGACCGCGACGGGGCCTGCGGGTCGTGGGTGAAGCGGGCGCGCTGCTCGACGACCCAGAGCTCGGTGTCCTTGGGAGGCATGTCGCCGTAAAACATGCAGAGCGGCGTTCGCCCCGGGCCAGCGTCGATCAGCGTCACGCACCAGCTGTCGCGGCCATCGCTTACGGTGAAATCGTCCGACGGGGCGAAGTCGGGCGCATCGGTCTCCTCGACACGCTCCGGCTCCCGTATGGCCGCCGTGATGAGTTTGCGCACGCCGGTCGCAGCGCGCCGTCTCAGGTCCGTCGTCCCTTCGGACGGGCCGAGCGGCAGAACGCCGTTCGGTCCATCGACCCTCACGACATCCCCGGACCAGCGCCACGCGGCCCCGGTCCTGAGTGCACGCGACGGAGCGGCAGGGATGCCGTTGATCTCCGTCTGGGTCCAGGAAATGACGAACGTGCCCGAAAGAGCCGTTCCCATGCCTGTCTGCCTGCCTTGCTCAATATCGTTGGCGCCCGGAACTTCTGTATGGTCGGGTCGCGTCATCAGACGTAGCAGCGGCGAGTCGTGGCGATCAAGCATGATGGGGCCTTGTCACATCGATCCGTGACAAAAACGGTTCAGAAGTAGATGTTGAGCTTCACCGATCCGAGCACCTGCCCTTCGGGCTGCTCGTCGAATTCCTCGCTCAGGTAAGTCATCCCGTAGAAGAAGGAGAGGTCGGGCGCCGGTTGCCAATGCACCCCGGCGCGGTAGCGCATCCGCTCCTCGGTCAGCGTCGCGCGGCCGCTCTCGGGCAGGTAGAGGCTGTCGGAGATCCACGTCATGTCGGCGCCCGCGACGAAGGCGAGCCCGCTGACGTCGCCCTCGGTCCCGCGATAGATATGGCCTGTCACGCTGTCGCGCAGCAGCAGGTCGTCCTGCATCATCTCGCCGAAGACGATGTCGCCGCCGACCCTGACGAGGTTTTCGACGCCGGCCTGAAGCTCTGCGTAGGGGCGGAACTGGAGGGCCTCGGTCTGCCGCATCGGCAACGCCACCTCGGCAGTGCCCTGAAGGTGCGTGTTGTCGCCGACCTGGTTGGTCGCCTGATCGACGCGCGGGGCGGAGATCAGCTCGTGAAACCACTCCTGCACATCGTCGATCCGTGTCTGCGGTCCGGTGATGACCAGGTCGCCGCCGAGGCTGTAATCCAGCAGGCCGCGCCGGAAATGGGTGTGCGCGCCGACGGAGAAGATGCCCGCGTAAAGGCGGCTGCGCGAGCCCGTCCCGTTCAGCCGGTCGGGAGCGATGATCTCGGAATGAAAGCGATAGTCGATGAGCGCGCCGAAGCTCTCGGGCCGCTGCCCGGTCCAGCCGGTGCCATGCACCAGCGACCACGTGTAGGACCCGGTTCGCCAGCGGTCCTGGCCGTCGCCGAGCAGGTCGTTGTTGAAGATGCGGCCGAAGCCGAGGATGGCCCTCTCCTGCGCGTGGGCAGGGGCCGCGATCAGCGCGGCGGCGAGTAGAAGGGCGGAACCCAAAAGGCGCATGTCAAATCCTGTCTTCCCCCCGGCTTCCGTCTATACGGTGATGATTCTGTCCAGATAGTGGCAAGGTTTCGCGCCCCGGACGGCTATTGCGTTCGAGTCACAGGGCGCGCCAGCGACCCGATGGCGGAAAACCTGACCCTCGTGTCGGTGGTGCGCCGGCATCGCACTGCCTATCTTGGGAGCGGTGGAAAAGGAGGGGCTGCCATGGGGATCGAGGTTGCCGGGACGGGGCGCGCATTGCCCCGCACGGTCGAACGGTCGGACGACATCGACTGCCGCCTCGGTCGCAGCCCCGGGTCCATGGCGGCCGCAACGGGTGTCACCCAGCGCTACGTCTGCCGCTCCGAAAGCCAGGTCGATCTCGCGGTGGTCGCCGCCGAGGCCGCGCTCGCGGACGCCGGGGTCCGCGCCTCCGACATCGGGCTGGTGCTGTTCGGGGCGTCCGTCCCCTACCAATCGATCCCGGCCACCGCGCCGCTCGTCATGGCCCGCCTCGGCATGGCAGACGGCGCGGCGGCGGGGTTCGACGTCAACAGCACCTGCCTGAGCTTCCTCTCCGCGCTCGACACCGCGGCGCTCTGGCTGTCGGCAGGGCGCGCGGACACGGCCCTCATCGTGTCCGCCGAAGTCGCTTCGCGAGCGCTGCCGTGGGACGACGACCCGGAGGTCGCCGCCCTGTTCGGCGACGGCGCGGCGGCGGCTATCCTGCGGCGCACCGACAGCACCGGCGGCATCCGCGCCACCCTGATGCGCAGCTACCCTTCCGCCTACGAGGCCTGCGGCCTGAAGGCCGGCGGCACGCGCTTCGACTATCACCGCGACCCTGGCGCCTTCGCGGCGAACGCCCGGTTCGGGATGACGGGCAAGGAGCTGTTCCGCCTGAGTTCCCGCCACTTCGGCGGCTTCGTCGAGGAGCTGCTGTCGGATGCCGGCTGGCGGCTCGAGGATGTCGACCTCGTCGTGCCGCATCAGGCCAGCCCCTTCGCGCTGACCCACATGGCGCGGCAGGTCGGCGTGTCGCCCGACCGGCTCGTCGACATCGCGGCGCTGCACGGCAACCAGATCGCGGCGTCCATCCCCTTTGCCTTCGACGTGGCCCGCACGGACGGCCGCGCGGGGGTCGGCAGCCGCGTGCTCATGCTCGGCACCTCCGCCGGCGTGTCGTTCGGCGGCATGGCACTGGAGCTCTGAGGCATGCGCGTGCTCGTCACCGGGGCGACCGGGTTCCTGGGCGGCGCTGTGCTCGCAAGGCTGCGGCACGAGGGCGTCGCGTCGATCGGGCTCGGGCGCGATGCCGGACGGCTCGAGATGCTCCGCGCGGCAGGTCACGAGGTTCTGCGCCACGACATCGCGGACGGCCCGCCCGAGGTGGCGGGCGTGACCGAGGTGGTCCATTGCGCCGCGCTCTCCGCGCCCTTCGGACCCGCCGCCGCGTTCGAGCGCGCCAATGTCGAAGGCACGCGCAACATGGCCGAGTTCGCCGCCCGCGCGGGCGTCCGTCGGTTCGTCCATATCTCCTCCCCCAGCATCTATTTCGACTGGTGCGATCAGGAGGAGGTGCGCGAGGACACCCCCCTTCCTCCGCCAGTCAACGACTATGCCCGCACCAAGGCCGAGGCGGAGCGCATCGTCCTGCACCGAAGCGAGATCCATCCGATCATCCTGCGCCCGCGTGGTATCTACGGTGCCGGCGACACGGCCCTGCTGCCCCGCCTGCTGCGCGTGGCCCGGCGGCGGCGCTTGCCGCTGTTCCGCAACGGCGCCGCGCGGATCGACCTGACCCATGTCGATGACGTGGTCGAGGCGATCGTGACTGCCCTCGCCGCCGACCGGGACTGCGACGGCCCCACCTTCAACATCTCCGGAGGCGAGCCCCTGCCCGTGCGCCGCATCGCGGAGCAGGCCTGCGCCCGCGCCGGGCTGACCACGCGATGGCGACGGATGCCGCTCGGCCTCGCGATGCGGGCGGCGGGGATGGCCGAAGCGGTCGCGCGCCGCCTGCCCGGCCAACCGGAACCGCCGGTGACGCGCTATGGCCTAAGCCTGTTCGCCTACCGCCAGTCGCTCGACCTGTCCCGCGCCCGCGACCGCCTCGGCTGGCAGCCGAAGGTGAGCTTCGCAGAAGGTCTGGACCGCACGTTCAAGGGTGCCGCATGAAACTGCTCTTCGCCAATTCCGCCCATGTCCACGCCAGCGAACGACTTCTCCTGAAAGGCGGCAGAGGCCGGCGGATGGCCCTTCGGGTCCGGTACGGTCTGGTGCGCCACCCGGACCACGGCGCGATCCTGATCGACACGGGCTACACAAAGGCCGCGACGTCCGCGCCGGGGCGCAGCCTTCTGCTTCGCCTCTACGGCAAGCTGCTGAAGCCGACCCTGCTGACCGACGGTCAGCCCGACGCGTTCCTCGCGCGGCAGGGACTGACACCGCAGGACATCTCGACGGTCGTACTCACCCACTTCCACGCCGATCACGTCTCCGGCCTGTCGCTGTTCCCGCAGGCGACGCTCATCACGCCGGGCGCGGCGCTGAAGGCGCTCCGCAACCGGGGGACGCTCGCCAATCTGAGGCACGGCGTCTTTGCCGAGCTCATCCCCGACATGACCACTCAACCGATCGAGGACCGCCCGCTGGTCCGGACCGGCGCCGATCTGCCACCGGCACATGATGTGTTCGGCGATGGCAGCCTTCTCGCCCTCGACCTGCCCGGCCATGCGGAAGGACACGTCGGCCTGCTGTTCCCGAAGCTCGAGACGCCGTTGCTCTACGCCACCGACGCCGCGTGGTTGCTGGACGCGCTGGACCCCGGAAAGGCGCAGGGTCGCCTCGCCGCGCTGATCTCGGACGATCGTCCGGCCGCCGCCGCAAGCGAGGACGTAATTCGTCGGTTCAGGGCAAAAGGCTGGCAAGTGATGCTGTGCCACGACCCGGCCCCGACCGCCTACGACGAGGCAGGCCACTGATGCTGATGGAGGCGGCCCGGTCCTTCCTCACCACGCGGCGCCTGTCGTCGCCCCGGCTCGACCGGGAGACGTTCGAGCAGAAACAGGCGGCCGCCCTGCTGCGCTGGCTGAAGAACGACCTGCCCCGCGCGCCTTTCTACCGCGACCTGCCGCCAAAGCTGGAGGCCCTGCCGATCACCGACAAGGCGACGTTGATGGGTGCGTTCGGCCGCTTCAACATCCGCGGCATCACGCTCGATCAGGCATGGGACGCACAGTCCGGCGATGGCCGCATCGGCGACCTGACCGTCGGGGCCAGCACAGGGACCAGCGGCAATCGCGGCCTGTTCGTCATCGACGACCGGGAGCGGTTCCGCTGGCTCGGCACCATCCTCGCCAAGGCGATCCCCGATCTGCTCTGGCGGCGGCAACGCGTGGCAATCGTCCTGCCGCAAAGCTCCGGTCTTTATGACAGCGCGCGGCGCACCGGGTGGCTGCAGCTGCGCTACTTTGCCCTGACCGACGGGCCCGAAGCTTGGCGCCACGAGTTCGAGGCGTTCGATCCGACCGTCATCGTCGCGCCGCCCAAGATCCTGCGCCACTTCGCCGAGCAGGCTTTCCGGATATCGCCGCTCCGCCTGTTCTCCGCCGCCGAGACGCTGGACCCGGTCGACCGGCGGGTGATCGAGACGACGTACGGACCGGGGCTTCGACAGATCTACATGGCGACCGAGGGGCTCTTCGCGGTCACCTGCGGTCATGGCGGGCTGCACCTCGCCGAGGATTCCGTGCATTTCGAGTTCGAACCCGCACCGGGCGGGCTGGTCCGGCCGCTGGTGACCTGTTTCCGCCGTCAGACGCAGGTCATGGCCCGCTACCGGATGACCGACCTGCTCAGGCTGTCCGATCACGCATGCCCCTGCGGCTCGCCTCTCCGCGTCGTGGCAGAGATCATCGGCCGGGACGACGACGTCTTCCGCTTCCAGGTGGACGGGCGCACCCTGCTCGTCACGCCGGATGTCCTGCGCAATTCGATCCTGAAAGCCGACCGGCGCATCGACGACTTCCGCCTTGTGCAAACGGTGAAGGGCGTCGAGCTGCACCTGTCGCCGATCCTGCCCGAGGACGCCGCCGATGCCGCGCTCCGTCGTGTGCGCGAGCTGCTCACGGGCCGGGGCGTCGATACGCAAGTCTCCCTGGACCGCCGCGCCCTCACGCTCGAGACGGGACGCAAGCTGCGCCGGGTCGAATGCCGTCTGCCGGGGGCATGAGGCACGATCCGGCAATCCTCGCCGCGATGTTCGCCGGGCGCGACAGCCGGACGCTCATCGCCAATCTCGACGCGCAGTGTCTCGCGCTGACCCTCGCGGGTGAGCCGTGGGCCGCGACGCTGTCGGACGGGCCGACCTGCTACATCTGCTCCCCTTCCGTGGCCTATGTCGACTACGCCATCGAGGAGGCGCGCTGGTTGCTGTCTCCCCCGCTTTACCGCGGGATTGCTGCTTTCGCGCGCTCCTGCAGACCGCTTGTCCGGGCGAGCGGCCTCGACCGGCAAGTGCAGCTCAACAACTGGCTGTTCTCGACCAACCCGGTGCCGCCGATCACGCCGGACGCCGCGGCCGAGGTCCGGGACACGCTGATCGCCCGCTATCCTGACCGGGCGATCGTGCTGCGCTCGCTCAACGCACGCTCGGACGCCGTCACCATGACCGCGCTCAGGGAGGCCGGGTTCCGGCTGCTGCCGTCGCGCCAGATCTACCTCTACGATGCGCGGGACGCACTGCCCGCGATGACGCGGGACCTCCGGCGCGACCTGAAGCTGAGCGAGACGACGACGCTGCACTGGGTGGAGAATGCCGGTTTCACCGGGCGCGACTACGCGGATTGCGCAGCGCTCTACGACGGGCTCTACCTCGGGAAATACACGCCGCTGAACCCGCAATACAGCGTCGCCTTCATCGAAGCGATGCACCGGGCCGGAGTTCTGCGGTTGCGGGGCTTGCGGGACGACACCGGCCGGATCGTCGCCTTCGCCGCGATGTTCGAGCAGGCCGGCGTGCTGACCGATCCGATGATTGGCTACGACCTGACCCGCCCCGCGAAGGACGGCCTGTACCGCATGTTGACCTCGTCCGGCATTGCCGAAGCGCGGGCCCGGGGGATGCTGCTGAACATGAGCGCCGGTGCGGCGGGCTTCAAACGCTACCGCGGCGCCGAGGCGGAAGTCGAATATACCGCAGTCTACGTGCGCCATCTCGGTCGGCGACACGTCGCGGCCGTGCGCGCGATGGAGCTCGCGCTCACCCGGATCGGGGTGCCACTGCTGCGGAAGTACGGGCTCTGAGCGATCAGCCCTCGGGACCGTTCCATTCGATGTCGCGGGTCGACGCCGCCTGCAGCGAGATCCCGTTGCGGGCGGCGATCGCAGCGATCTCGGCCAGCGCACGCCATTGCAGCCGACCGGGCCGGGGATCGCCGGGCCAGTCGAGCACATCGGCCGTCTCGCGCCACATCTGCCGGAAGTCCGACAAGCGTCCATGACGCAGCGCGGCAGGACCACCGTAGAGCGCAAGCGCCAGCCGCACCCCAAGGGGGCCGGTGACGTCCGGCGTAGCGAACGCCTGTCCGAGAATGGCCGACAGGACCGCCGCCCCGTCCGAGAAGAAGTGCAGCCCGCTCGTCGCACGTGGATTGCATTCCAGCGGAAGGACCCCACCCTCCGCCGTCTCGATGAAATCGAACGACACTTGTCCGGTCCAGCCAGTGCCAGCCACGAACCGCTCCACAAAGCTGCGCACGGCGGGCACCTCGACCGGTGCGAAACAGACCCCCGCGCCACGACCGGCGCGGAAGGGCACGTGGTAGACGGACAGGGCGGACAGTTGTCCGCCGTTCGCAATGGCGTAGGCGCTGATTTCCCGTCCTGCGAGATAGTCCTGCGCGACCCACGGGGCCGCCTCGGTCGGACGAATCCGCAGCGCCGTCGGTGCGGGCCGGACACGTGTCCGAGTGGCGAAGCGGGACCAGACCGGCTTGAAGACCAGATCGTGCGCCCTGTGCCGCACCGCGTCGAGATCGGCGTCAGACGACAGCAGGACGGTTTCGGGCACCGCCAGGCCGAGTGCCCTCGCCCGCTCGATGAAGCGATACTTGTCGTGGACTTCGCTCAACAGGTGGAGGGGCGGCGCGAACAGCACCGCCGGCATCGCGGTCTCGCTCCACGCGCGGGCGAGGTGCAGCACTTCTTCGCAAGTCGGGATCACGAGGTCGATGCGCTCGCTTGTCAGCAGCTCCGCCAGCGCCACGGCGAAGAGGTCGGGGTCATCGCGCGGCGCTGGAAGCCGGACGTACCGCGCGACGAGGGCACTCGACCCCGAAAGCGGAAACCGCAGGGAGTCGGCAAGGATCACGCGGCAACCGGCGGTGGCCAGAAGTCGTGCGAGGTGCAGCGCGACAGGCGCCCGTGCGCCGGTTATCAGCACGGTCGCCGGCATTGGCGCGCTACTTGAGCTGGCTGTCCTTCGATCCGCGCCGGTTGATGCCGCCGCGCGCGACGTGGCGACCGTCCCGCTCCTGCTGGCAGTCGATACAGAGCTTCACGCCCGGCAAGGCGGCGCGGCGCGCATCCGGGATCGGCTCCTCGCACTCGGCACAATGGGTACGGCTCTCGCCCTGTGCCCGCTTCTGCGCGCGCATCCGCTTGAGCTCATCCTCGATCGAGGCTTCGATCTGTTCGTTCACCGCGCCGTCGCGCGCCCAGCCTCCGGCCATGTCGGACCTCCTACGTCTGAACCATAATCTAGGGTGCCCGGGTCGGTTCGAGAAGACCCCGCGCCGGGCACGACGGGCCTGTCGCGCGCCGGCGTCGGACGCTAGGGAACACCGGAAAGGAGACCGCCATGTCCACGCTTGCCCCCGATGCCCTTGGCCCGACGATCTGCGTCGGCGAAATCCTCGTCGAGATCGTGGCGACCACGGTCGGCGACGGCTTCACCGACGCGCAGCCGCTGGTCGGACCCTATCCGAGCGGTGCCCCGGCGATCTTCATCGACCAGTGCGGCCGCTTCGGTGGCGCGGCGGCCATGATCGGTGCGGTCGGCGACGACGATTTCGGGCGAGTGAACCTCGACCGGCTGAAACGCGACGGTGTCGACGTCTCGGCGATTGCCGTGGACCCCGACTGGCCGACGGGCAGCGCCTTCGTCCGCTACCGTGCCGACGGCTCGCGCGACTTCGTCTATAACATCGCGACGTCGGCAGCGGCACGGTTCGGCTGGACAGCCGAGGTGGAGGCCCTCGCCCGCCGCGCCGGACACCTGCATGTCATGGGGTCCGCACTGTCGATGCCGGAGGCGCGCGAAGTGATCGCCCGCGCGCTGCCCATCGTCCGGGCACGGGGCGGCACCGTCTCGCTCGACCCGAACCTGCGCAAGGAGCTGCGTCAGGGCGCGGAGGCCGGCCAGCTGTTCGCCACGCTCCTGTCGGAATGCGACCTGCTGCTGCCCTCCGGGGAGGAACTGGAGCTCGCGGCCGGAACCGACGGCGAAGCCCGCGCGGTCGGGACGCTGCTGACGGGCGGATGCGGCGAGATCGTCCTGAAGCGCGGTGCGGCGGGAGCGAGCGCCTTCGCGCCCGACGGCAGCCGGGTGGACGCTCTGGCCTTCGAGGTCGAAGAGCTCGATCCGACCGGTGCCGGCGACTGCTTCGGCGGGGCCTATGTCACCGCCCGCAGGCTCGGCCTGCCGACGGAGGCCGCGCTGACCTATGCCTGCGCCGCCGGGGCGCGCAACGTGACGGTGCGCGGCCCGATGGAAGGCGCGGCCACGCGGGCGGAGCTCGATGCCTTCATCGCGGCAACCCCACGCGCGCCGGGGGCCTTCTAACTTCGGGCGCGGGCTGCAATACCTCCTCTGAGAGGGAGGAGAATCGCATGGCGCTCGACCAGTTCAGACTTGACGGGAAAGTGGCCCTCGTCACGGGGGGCAGCCGTGGGATCGGTCTCGCCATCGCCACGCTGTTCGTCGAGGCGGGCGCGCAGGTGATGATCGCAGGACGCACCCGGACCGACGACGTCGACCGGCTCTGCGACAGCGGCGCCTGTGACTGGGTCGCCGGTGACGTGACGGACCCCGACGTGCCCGACCGGCTGGTCGCCGCGACGCTGGAGCGGTTCGGCAAGCTCGATATCCTCGTCAACAATGCCGGGATCGCCGCCGGCGGCGACTTCCACGAGTTCGGCGACGACCGGCTCGCCGCGATCAACGACACGAACTTCATCGCGCCCTTCCGGATCGCCCGCGTGGCCATCGTGCCGATGCTCGAGGCGGGACATGGCACGATCCTCAACATCGGCTCGATCTCCGGCGAGGTCGCCAACAAGCCCCAGCTTCAGGTCGCCTACAACGCGACCAAGGCTGCGGTGCACCAGATGACGAAGGTGATGGCCTTTGAATATGCGGCGCGCGGCATCCGCGTGAACGCGCTCGCCCCGGGCTACGTCGTCAGCGACATGACGGCGGGCGGCCGGGCGAACGAGGACTGGAACCGGGTGTGGACCGAGAACACGCCCATGGGACGCTTCGCCGAGCCCGCGGAGATGGCGAACTGCGCTCTGTTCCTCTGCTCCGACGCGTCGAGCTACGTCACCGGATCGGTCCTCGTGGCCGACGGTGGATACCTGACGCATTGAACTGACGCATCGACCGGCCGGGCCGGACAAGGAGGACTTCAAGAATGGCAAACGAACTTTCCGGCAAGGTGGCCGCGGTCACGGGCGCGGCGTCCGGCATCGGCCTCGCCAGCGTCGAGATGCTGCTCGGCGCGGGGGCGAAGGTCGTCATGGTCGATCGCGACGAGGCGGCGCTCGACTCGCTGGTCGAACGGCTCGGGCCGATGGCCGTGCCGCTGGTCATCGACCTGCTGAGACCCGACAGCTGCGATACTCTGCTCGACGGCATCCTCGAAAAGACCGGGCAACTCGACATCCTGCATGCCAACGCGGGCAGCTACATCGGCGGCGACCTGATCGAGATCACCGATCCGGCCGCGATCGACAGGATGCTCAATCTCAACGTCAACGCGGTGATGAAGAACGTCCACAACGTACTGCCCCACATGCTGGAGCGTGGCACGGGCGACATCGTCATCACTTCGTCCGTCGCCGGGCACTCCGCGATCCCGTGGGAGCCGGTCTATTCCGCGTCGAAATGGGCGATGAACGCGTTCGTGCAGACCATGCGGCGGCAGGTGAACCGCAAGGGCATCCGCGTCGGCTCGGTCTCGCCGGGGCCGGTGGTCTCGGCGCTGCTGGCCGACTGGCCGGAGGAGAACCTGCAGAAGGCGAAGGACAGCGGCTCCCTGATCGAACCGACCGAGGTCGCGGACGCGGTGCTGTTCATGCTGACGCGGCCCCGGAACGTCACCATCCGCGACGTCGTGGTCCTGCCGACGAACTTTGACATCTGAGTGATGGGGCGTGGGGGGGGTGCGCATCGAGCGCGCACCCTACCTGGGGCGTCCGATCATGCCGCGCGCGGGCCTCTCAGGTGCGCATCAAGCGCGCACCCTACCGTTCACGCAGTTCGTCCGGACCCGTAGGGTGCGCGCTCGATGCGCACCCCGCTCAACGGTCATTCCGAAGGCACCCCTCTACCCGCACTTCGAGTACCCGCAGTTCGCGCAGGTCATGCAACCTTCGACCATCCGGAGGTCGTAGCTGCCGCAGGACGAGCAGGATTTCTTCGGACGGCTGTCCATCTGCACCACTTGCGCCTGCGGGTCGGTCTTCAGGCCCGACCCCTCACCGTCTAGGAAGCCGATGGCGACGAGGTGGGTCTCGATCACGCCACCGATCGCGGCGAGCATCGAGGGGATGTACTTGCCCTTGATCCAGGCCCCGCCGCGCGGATCGAACACCGCCTTCAGCTCTTCGACGACGAAGGACACGTCACCGCCGCGGCGGAAGACGGCGGAGATCATCCGCGTCAGCGCCACCGTCCAGGCAAAATGCTCCATGTTCTTGGAGTTGATGAAAATCTCGAACGGGCGCCGCTGGCCGTTCATCAGCAGATCGTTGATCGTGATGTAGATCGCGTGCTCGCTGTCGGGCCACTTCAGCTTGTAGGTGTTCCCCTCGAGCGTCTGCGGCCGGTCGAGCGGTTCGGACATGTAGACGACCTCGGCGCCCTCGCCGGTCTCCTCGACGAGGACCGGTTGCTCGGCCGGGGTGCTCTCGGGCTTTTCGGACACGGAGAGGACGGACCCGGTGACATCGTTCGGACGGTATGTCGTGCAACCTTTGCAGCCGGTCTCGTAGGCTTCCATGTAGACGTCCTTGAAGGCGTCGAAGTCGATGTCGGCGGGCACGTTGATCGTCTTGGAGATCGAGCTGTCGACCCACTTCTGCGCCGCGGCCTGCATCCGGACGTGGTCCATCGGCGCAAGCGTCTGCGCGTTGACGAAATGCTCGGGCAGGTCCGCATCCTCGCCGTATTTCTCGCGGTAGAGCTGGAGCGCGTAATCCACGACTTCCTCTTCCGTGCGCGAGCCGTCCTTCTGCAGCACCTTGCGGCTGTAGGCGAAGGCGAACACGGGCTCGATCCCGGAGGAGACGTTGCCGGCATAGAGAGAGATCGTGCCGGTCGGCGCGACGGAGGTCAGCAGCGCGTTGCGGATGCCCTTCTCGGCGATGGCGGCGCGGACGTCCTCGTCCATCTGCTGCATCGTCCCGGAGGCGAGGTAGGGCTCCGCGTCGAACAGCGGGAAGGCCCCCTTCTCGTCCGCGAGGTCGGCGGAGGCGAGGTAGGCGGAGCGCGCGATGCGCTTCATCCAGGCCTCGGTGACCGTGGCGGCCTCTTCCGAGCCGTAGCGCTCGCCCACCATGAGCAGCGCGTCGGCAAGACCGGTCACGCCGAGACCGATCCGGCGCTTGGCGGCGGCTTCGGCGGCCTGTTCGGGCAGCGGGAAGCGCGAGGCGTCGACCACGTTGTCCATCATCCGCACGGCGGTCGCGACGAGGTCGTCGAGCGCCTCTTCATCCAGCTTCGCACCGGCCTCGAACGGTTCGGCCACAAGACGGGCGAAGTTGATGGAGCCGAGCAGGCACGCGCCGTAGGGCGGCAGGGGCTGCTCGCCGCAGGGATTGGTCGCCGCGATGGTCTCGCAATAGGCGAGGTTGTTCATCTCGTTGATGCGGTCGATGAAGATCACGCCCGGCTCGGCGTAGTCGTAGGTGCTCTTCATGATCCGGTTCCAGAGGTCCCGGGCCTCGACGGTCTTGTAGACCTTGTCGCCGAAGGTCAGCTCCCACGGGCCGTCGGCCTTCACCGCTTCCATGAAGGCGTCCGACACCAGAACGGACATGTTGAACATTCGCAGGCGGGCGGGATCGCTCTTGGCCTCGATGAACTGTTCCACGTCGGGGTGGTCGCAGCGCATCGTCGCCATCATCGCACCGCGGCGCGAGCCGGCGGACATGATGGTACGGCACATCGCGTCCCAGACATCCATGAAGGAGAGCGGGCCGGAGGCGTCCGCCGCAACGCCATGGACGATCGCGCCGCGCGGGCGGATGGTGGAGAAGTCGTAGCCGATCCCGCCACCCTGCTGCATCGTCAGCGCGGCTTCCTTCAGCATGTCGAAGATGCCGGCCATCGTGTCCGGAATGGTGCCCATGACGAAGCAGTTGAACAGCGTCACGCTGCGGTCCGTGCCGGCGCCGGCGGTGATCCGCCCGGCGGGCAGGAAGCGGAAATCCTCAAGCGCGCCGTAGAACTTCTTCTCCCACTTCGCGGGCTCGGCCTCCACCTCGGCGAGCGACTGCGCGATACGGCGCCAAGTCGATTCGACGGTCTCGTCGAGCGCCGTGCCGTCCGCCTGCTTCAGCCGGTACTTCATGTCCCAGATCTGTTCGGCAATGGGCGCGGCGAAGCGAGTCATGGGAGGTCCTTTCGGAAAGGTGAGGGGGAAACCCTAGCAGAATCGGGGTGGGAAATCTAACTTATCCACTACATCTGGGGTGCGAAAGAAGAAAGCGGACGATTGACCCACACACTCAACCTGCAAAAACTGTCAGTCGGCACGGAGAGCCCGCAAGAGCTCGGCGCGTGGCAGGAAACCCGCGCCGCCCGGACGTCCGATGGCCTGCCGCGCCACGTGACACGCATGTGGCCCAAGCGCGAGGCGGAACTGCTCGACGGCGGGTCGATCTATTGGGTCATCAAGGGGCTGGTGCTGTGCCGGCAACGTATCGTGCGGCTGGACGAGGTCGACCGGGGCGACGGAATCCGGCGCTGCGGGATCGTGCTCGAGCCGGGGCTGATCGACGTGACGCCCACCCCGCGCCGCGCCTTCCAGGGCTGGCGGTACCTGAAGACCGAGGACGCGCCGCGCGACCTTCCCGCCAGCCGCGAGGGTGAGACCGGCCTTCCGGCAGAACTGTCCGCCGCCCTTGCCGAGATCGGAGTGCTGTGAGGGCGACCGGCCTCGCCCTGCTGGCGCTGGCCGGCGGGACGCCCGCCTCCGCCGCCTGCATCTGCCTGACCTGCGCGTTCGGGGCCGATCAGATGTATCGCATCGCCTCGACCTCCATGCTGCCGACGCTCGAGCCGGGGAGCTGCGAGACCTTCAAGACGTGGGACCGGTTCACGGATGGTCCGAACCGAGGCGACATCGTCGTCTTCCGGCGCGGAGAGACCGGCCCGGCCTTTGTCTTCCGCGTGATCGGGCTTGGCGGCGACCGCGTGCAGATGCGCGATGGCGTGGTGTGGGTGAACGGCGACGCCTTGGCGCAAGTGGCGACCGGGCGGATGGTTCGAGTGGACGGCGACGGTCACTGCCCCCTGCCCGGAACGGCCAGCGGCCCGGACTGTGTCGCGAGCGAACTGACGGAGACCCTGCCCGGCGGCGAAAGCTACCGGGTGCTCGATTTCCGCGAGGGGACAGGGGATGACACCGCAGAGATCGAGGTGCCGCCCGATCACCTGTTCCTGCTCGGCGACAACCGGGACAATGCGGCGGACAGCCGGATCGGCGCGACGGCCGGCGGGCCGGGTCTTGTGCCGGTGCGGTCCGTTCTTGCCGTCCGCGCGCTTGATCGCGACGCGGCGGAGTGACGGATCCGTGGGGTCGCGGGTCGCGTCGAGTTAACTAACGCGGGCTCATCCACGGCGGGCCAATCTGCACCGCTGCGACGTTGTTTGCCTGTCTCGCGCAAGCCTACCAGACGAGATCCGAACACCTCGCCTCCCCGGCCCGACCTGTCGTCAGCATTTCTCAACCGACTCACCTCAGGGTGGCGGGTGGTAGGGAGGGGGACTCTCGGGCGCCGCGCGTTAATCGTGCAGCAACCTTTACAACCCTCTCAGACGTCGAGCCGGTTGCAGAAGGCCTTGTAGGTCGCGCGGTCCTCGTCGCTCCACTCCGCGTTGCGCGATTTGAAGAGCCGCGCCTGGCTCGAGTGGATCAGACCGTCGGACAGGATCTTCAGACCGTTGGCGCGCAGCGTCTCGCCCGTCGAGGTTATGTCGGAGATCGCCTCCGCCGTCTCGTTCTTCACCGTGCCTTCCGTCGCGCCCTGGCTGTCGACAAGCGCGTAATCGGCAACGCCGTGATCGCGCAGGAATTCCCGCGTCAGACGGTGGTACTTCGTCGCGATGCGGAGCCGGTGGCCGTGGGTTCGCCGGAACTGCGCCGCGGCGGCATCGAGATCGTCGAGCGTATCGACATCGACCCATCCCTGCGGCACCGCGATGACGAGGTCCGCCCCGCCAAAGCCGAGGTCGGACAGTTCGTTCACCTGCAGGTCCCAGTTCGCCAGCCGTTCGCGCACAACGTCCGAACCGGTGACGCCGAGGTGGATGCGGCCCTGCCCCAGCTCACGCGGGATCTCCCCGGCGGAGAGCAGCACCATCTCGATCCCGTCGATCCCTTCGACGGTGGCGGAATATTCGCGCTCGCTCTCGGCCTTGCGCATCGTGATGCCACGCGCCGCGAACCAGTCGAAGGTCTTGTCCATGAGACGGCCCTTGGAGGGCACACCGAGTTTCAACGTCATGCCGCCTCTCCCGCCGAGAGCAGGATGCCGGGGCGGATCACGCCGCCGACCGCCGGGATGCCCCGCCCACGCCCCAGCACCTTGGTCAGCGCATCGTAGCGCCCGCCGGTCGCGACGGGCGGCAGATCGGGCCGGTCGGCGATGGTGAAGCCGAAGACGAACCCGTCGTAATATTCCATCGAGGTGCGGCCGTAGCTGGCCTCGAACTGCAGTTCCTCGACGTCGATGCCACGGTCCGACAACCGGTCGAGCCGTTTCGCCATCTGCCGCACCGCCGGCTCGAGTGTCGGCAGGTCGATGGCGATGTCGCGGAGCGCGGCGAGCACGTTGGGTGCGGTTTCGCGAAGCGCGAGGACCGTGTCTATCATCTCGAGCTCGGCCCCCGAGATGTGCGGCGCGGCGGCATCTTCCCGAAGCGCCTCGATCCGCGCCTCGATCTCCGCACGGGTCCGCTTGCCGGTCATTCCCAGATCGCGCAGCGGGTCCGCCTCCGCCAGAAGCGCGGCACGGGCCTGCGGCACCGGCTGGCGCCCGCCGAACCGATCGAGCATCGCGCGGAACCGGCGGGGTCGCCAGACATGGCGCAGCAGCGCGGCCTTGCGGGCCTCGGTGGTCGAAAGCCCCCGGACGGCGGCCATCAGGATGCCGATGTCGCCGATGGCGGCCCGCAGCCGGCGCGGAGCGAGCGCCTCGGCGATCAGGGCGAAGACTTCGGCATCGGCGGCGGCGGGATCGTCCCCGCCGAACAGTTCCAGCCCGACCTGCAGGTATTCGTTCGGGCGGTCGGGATCGGTTTCCTGCCGGCGGAAGACCTCGCCCGCATAGGTGTAGCGTGCCGGCTCCGCCCCGCCGTCCATGTGCATCTGCACCACGGGCACCGTGAAGTCGGGCCGCAGCATCAGCTCGCCCCGGAGCGGGTCGTTCGTGACGTAGGCCCGGGCGCGGATATCCTCGCCGTAGAGGTCGAGCAGCGTGCCGGCGGGTTGCAGAAGCTCCGTCTCCACCGGCACGGCGCCGGCGGTGCGGAACACCCCCATCAGCCGCTCTGCGCTGTCGCGGGCGGCGCTCTTGGCGTCGGAGCGGATCACGACCGGCTGCCCAGAATCTCGCGGACCTTGGCGACCATCTCGGTCCGCGGCACCTCGAACTGGGAGGGTCGTTCCTTCCACTCCTCGAGCGTGGCGCTCTCGGCGATCTGCGCCCCGAGGATCAGGTCCTTGATCTGCACGACGCCGTTCGCCTTCTCTTCGCCGCCTTCGATGATGGCGACGGGGGAATGCCGGCGGTCGGCGTACTTGAGCTGGTTGCCGAAGTTCTTGGGGTTGCCGAGGTAGACCTCGGCCCGGATGCCGGCGTTGCGCAGTTCGGAAACCATCGCCTGATAGTCGGCCATGCGGTCACGATCCATGACAGTGACGACGACGGGCCCCTCGGCGGAGGAAGTGACACGCCCCTTGGCCCGCAGCGCGGCGAGCAGCCGGTCGACCCCGATCGAGACGCCGGTCGCGGGCACTTCCTGCCCGGTGAAGCGCTTGACGAGGTCGTCGTAGCGCCCGCCCCCGGCGACCGAGCCGAACTGGCGCGGGCGGCCCTTCTCATCGGTGATCTCGAAGGTCAGCTCGGCCTCGAAGACCGGGCCGGTGTAGTAGCCGAGGCCGCGCACGACGGAGGGGTCGAGCTCGATCCGGTCCGATCCGTAGCCCTGCGCCGCCAGAAGCGCCGCGATGGTCCGCAGCTCCTCGACACCTTCGGCGCCGATGGCGGAGCCACCGACGGCGGCACTCAGGTTCTCTAGCGTCTTGTCGGCGCTGTCGGCCTTCGACGTCAGGAATGCGAGCACCGGCTCGGCCTGTTCGTCCGACAGCCCGACGCCGTCGATATATGCGCCCGAGGCGTCCAGCCGGCCCTTGCCGAGCAGTTCGCGCACACCGCGCTCTCCCACCTTGTCGAACTTGTCGATGGTGCGCAGGACGTCGGCCCGCTGAGCGTCGTCGGTGAGGCCCATCGCCTCCAGCACGCCGTTCAGGACCTTCCGGTTGTTCACCCGGATCAGGTAATCGCCGCGCGGGATGCCGACCTCTTCCAGCGTGTCCGCCAGCATCGCGCAGATCTCGGCATCCGCCGCGACGGTCGGCGCGCCGACCGTGTCGGCGTCGCATTGGTAGAACTGCCGGAAGCGGCCCGGACCGGGCTTTTCATTCCGCCAGACCGGCCCCATCGCGTAGCGGCGGTAGGGCGTCGGCAAATCGTTGCGATACTGCGCGTAGACCCGCGCCAGCGGGGCCGTCAGGTCGTACCGCAGCGCCAGCCACGTCGCGTCCTCGTCCTCCTGCCAGGCGAAGACGCCCTCGTTCGGACGGTCCACGTCGGGGAGGAACTTGCCCAGAGCCTCCACCGTTTCGACGGCGGAGCTTTCGAGCGCATCGAACCCGTAGCGATGATAGACCCCGGCGATCTTCGACAGCATCTCGGCACGCTCGGTGACTTCGGCGCCGAAATAGTCGCGGAACCCCTTCGGCGTCTCCGCCTTGGGGCGTGGGGTCTTCTTGGGCTTGGCCATTGGCCCGCTCCTGCCGGTCTGTTTCGCGGCAGCATCTACCGGGCGCGGCCCCTCGGGGCAAGGCGGAGCTCGTGGTCCTCGATCAGGCAGGTGTCGCCGTTCGGGTCGAGCCTTCAGACAGCGTAGATGCCGGCGGAGACGGCCCCGCCCTCCTTGCCCGGGCCACGAGGACCAGCGCCGCTCACTCCATGGCCATCGCCCGTGGTCGGCCACCCCGGATCGTCGCGCTAGCAGCAACGCTTGGCGGAGCCCGCAAAAAGGCCTAGATGCCCGTCATGTCATCGAACCACGCCCTCGAAGAACGTATCGCGCACCTCGAACGGGAGCTGTCGGACCTGTCCGATGTCGTCTCGAGGCAGGAGACCGAGATCTCGACCCTGCTGCGCCGGGTCCGGCTGTTGCTGGAGCGGGAGGCGGAGCGCGAAACGTCGGACGGCGACGGTGTGCCGCTCGCCGATCAGAAGCCGCCGCACTGGTGACGGCCGCGGCCTAGTCGCGCGTGGTGATCGCTGCGACCGCACCGTCGTGCAGAAGGATCTCGGCCCAGCGCTCTCCGCCGCCGAAGCTCTGGTAGGCGCTCAGAAAGATCGTATCGCGTGCAAGCCGGTCGATCCGCTGGCCGCAGGACTGACCGGTCCGGACGCCGCAGACATCGTTCTTGATCCGCTCGTAGGCCTGATCGGTCGCGGTGTTGCTGCGCTGGCCGCGCTCGGCCTGGTAGCGGACGACCTCGTAGGTGCCGACATCGCCGGACAGGACCAGACCGGCGCTGATGGTGCGGGCGCAGCCGTCGGAGAAACCGGTGATGTAGTGCGGGCGCGGTGCGGTCGAATTGGGGATCGTGTCGAACACCTCGAAGCCGGAGCCGGCAGCGACGCGCGTCCCGTACCCGTTGCGCGGACGGTCGCAGACGCGGGCAATCTGGCCGAAACCGACTACGGTGCCGGGCGCCACATCGGTCGAGTCCGGTCCGGTCGCCGGGGCCGGCGTGCCACCGCCGCCGAACAGCGCGCCAAGGCCGCCGCCACGGCGGGCGGGTTCGGGATCGGTGGTCATCGCGGCATCGGTCGGCCCGCTCTGGCGGTCGGCACCGAAGATGGCGAGCAGGCCGCGCGGCGGTGCGTCGCCGCTGGAGGCGCGCGCCTCGGCCACGGCAGCGGCTTCGAGCTCTCCCCCGGCGGCACCGGCGTCCGACAGCAACGGGGACTCTTCACCGGACGAGGCGAGGCTCGGTCCGCCGACCCCGCCATCCACGTCGCTCAACCGGTCCACGTTGCGCAGCGGATCGCCGCAGGATGCCAGCAAAAGGCCGGCTGCCGCCAGAATGAAAAGTCTCATATTTGTCCCGTTCGCCCCAGTTTTGTGGACGTTTCTAGCCGACGGGGTTGCAAAAGGTAAAGAAAGTTTGGGGACGAAGCGGCCTTTCGCTCAGACGTCCTGCACCTCGAGGATGCCCGGAAGCGAGCGCAACGCGCCCTTGATCTGGGGCGACACCGGGAACTCCATCCCGAGGTCGATCTCGACTTCGCCGGGAAGTCCCTGATCCATCAGGCAGAACACGATCGGGCCGCGCCCGCCGCGCTTGTTCTCCTGCCGCGCGCCTTCCAGCACGGCCGCCACGGCCCCGACCGCGTCGGTCGTCTCCACGAAGACCCGCAGGCCCATCGCCCCGGCATCGGCCACGGCGACGTCGATCGGCGAAACCGACCGCGCCAGCAGCTTGAGCTGGTCGCTTTCCATCGTCGCCTCGACCTGGAGCACGACCTGGCTGCCGCTCTCGAGAAAATCGCGGGAGGCTTCCAGCGTGTCGGAGAACATGGTCGTCTCGTACTGTCCCGTCGGATCGGAGAGCTGCACGAAGGCGAAGCGGTTGCCCTTCGCCGACTTCCGCTCCTGCCGCGAGGCAACGGTGCCGGCCATCTTCACGATGCAGGGACCGCGCTCGGCCTTGGCCGTCACCTCGTCCAGCGTCATCACCTGCTTGCGCTTCAGCGCGCCGAGGTAATCGTCGAGCGGGTGACCGGAGAGGTAGAAACCGACCGCCTTGAACTCCTCCGCCAGCCGCTCGGCGGGCAGCCAGTCCGGCACGGCCGACAGGCGCGGTTCGGGCAGGTCGTCGCCGGCATCGCCGAACAGCGAGGACTGGTTGCTCTCGCGTTGCTCGTGGATCGCGCCGGAATAGGCGGTCAGCGCGTCGAGGCTTTCGAGCACCCGGCGCCGGTTCGGGTCGAGTTCGTCGAAGGCGCCGGCGCGCGCCAGCATCTCGAGGCTGCGCTTGCCGATCTTCTTGAGGTCCGCGCGCCGCGCGAAATCATAGAGGTTGGTGAAGGGCCGCCCCTCCTGCTCGCGCGCGTCGACCAGCAGGCGCATCGCGTCGGTGCCGACGTTCTTCAGCGCGCCCAGCGCGTAGATCAGCTTGCCCTCGCGCACGTCGAACGTCGCCATGGAGCGGTTCACGCAGGGCGGCTCCCACGGCAGGGCGAGGCCCTTGCGCAGCTCCTGGAAATAGATGGCGAGCTTGTCGGTAAGGTGGATATCGCAGTTCATCACGCCGGCCATGAACTCGACCGGGTGGTTCGTCTTCAGCCACGCTGTCTGGTAGCTGACCACGGCATAGGCGGCGGCGTGCGACTTGTTGAAGCCGTAGTTGGCGAACTTGTCGAGGAGGTTCCAGACCTCCAGCGCCTTCTTGTCGTCGACGCCGTTCTTCTTCGCACCCTCGATGAACTTCGGCCGTTCGGCGTCCATCGCCTCCTGGATCTTCTTGCCCATCGCGCGGCGCAGAAGGTCGGCCCCGCCGAGGCTGTAGCCCGCCATCTCCTGCGCGATCTGCATCACCTGCTCCTGGTAGACGATGATGCCCTGCGTCTCGTCGAGGATGTGATCCACAGACGGGTGCAGCATGTCGCGATCGGAGATGCCGTTCTTCACCTCGCAATATTTCGGGATGTTCTCCATCGGACCGGGCCGGTAGAGCGCCACGAGGGCGACGATATCCTCGATGCAGGTCGGCTTCATGCGCCGCAGCGCATCCATCATGCCCGAGCTTTCAACCTGGAACACCGCGACGGTCTTGGCCTTCGAGTAGAGCTCGTAGGTCGCCTCGTCGTCGAGCGGGATCAGGTTCATCTGGTTCTCACCGCCCTCCGCGGGCTGGTAGAGCACAGTGCCGTCCGCTGCCTCGTGCAGGTTGCGTCCCGATTTCAGGATCAGGTCGAGCGCGTTCTGGATGACGGTCAGCGTCTTCAGGCCGAGGAAGTCGAACTTCACGAGGCCCGCCTGCTCGACCCATTTCATGTTGAACTGGGTCGCCGGCATGTCGGAGCGCGGATCCTGGTAGAGCGGCACCAGCGCGTCGAGCGGTCGGTCCCCGATCACCACGCCGGCGGCGTGGGTGGAGGCGTTGCGCAGCAGGCCCTCGATCTTCTCGGCGAACTCGAACAGGCGCGCAGCCGGGTTGCGGCGGCCTTCGCGACGGTCCTGCTCCGTCTCGCGGATCTCTTCGCGCAGGCGCGGCTCGTCGGCCAGCGCCTTGCCGATCGACACCGGCTTCACCCCTTCGACGGGGATCATCTTCGACAGCCGGTCGACATGGCCATAGGGCATCTGAAGCACCCGGCCCACGTCGCGCACGGCGGCCTTCGACAGCAGCGCGCCGAAGGTGATGATCTGTCCGACCTTGTCGCGGCCGTACTTCTCCTGGACGTAGCGGATCACCTCTTCCCGGCGGTCCATGCAGAAGTCGATGTCGAAGTCCGGCATCGACACACGTTCAGGGTTCAGGAAGCGTTCGAACAGCAGCGCATAGCGCAGTGGATCGAGGTCGGTGATCGTCAGCGCGTAGGCGACGAGCGAGCCCGCGCCGGACCCCCGCCCCGGCCCGACCGGAATGTCGTGGTCCTTCGCCCACTTGATGAAGTCGGCGACGATCAGGAAGTAGCCGGGAAAGCCCATGCCCTCGATGATGTCGAGCTCGAAATCGAGGCGCTTCTGGTACTCCTCCACCGACGCGGCGTGCGGGATGACGGCAAGCCGCGCCTTCAGGCCCTCGTTCGCCTGCCGCCGCAGTTCGACGACCTCGTCGTCGGCGAAGCGCGGCAGGATCGGGTCGCGCTTGGCGACCTTGAACGCGCAGCGCTTCGCGATCTCGACGGTGTTTTCGAGCGCCTCTGGCAGGTCGGCGAACAGCGCGGCCATCTCCTGCTGGCTCTTGAAGTAATGCTGCGGAGTCAGCCGGCGGCGCGGCTCCTGCTGGTCGACATAGGCACCCTCGGAGATGCAGATCAGCGCGTCATGGGCGTCGTAGATGTCCGACTTCGGGAAGTAGACGTCGTTGGTCGCGACCAGCGGCAGGTCGAGGGCATAGGCCATCTCGACATGACCACGCTCGGAGTCGCGCTCGGCCTGCGGGGCGCCCGACTCACCGGGGTGGCGCTGGAGCTCGACGTAAAGCCGGTCGCCGAAGATCGCCTTCAGCCGCTCCAGCAGCGCCTGTGCCGTCGGCCTCTGCCCGGCGCGCAACAGGCGACCGATCGGCCCGTCGGGACCGCCGGTCAGGCAGATCACGCCCTCTGAATGGGCGGCGAGTTCGTCCATGCGAACCTGCGGCCACTCACCTCGCCCGTCGAGGTAGGCGCAGGAGTTGAGCTTCATTAGGTTCATGTAGCCGGCTTCGGACTGGGCCAGCAGCACGACCGGCGCCGGCGCCTCCGGCCGCTTGCCCGGCTCCACCTCGAGGTAGGTCAGATCGACCTGGCAGCCGATGATCGGCTGAATCCCCGCCTTCGACGCGTATTCCGAGAACTCCAGCCCGCAGAACATGTTGTTCGAGTCGGTCACGGCGACCGCCGGCATGTCCATGTCGGCGGCGATCCCGGGCAGCTTCTTCACGGGCACGGCGCCCTCGAGGAGCGAATACTCGGTATGGACGCGCAGATGGATGAATCGGGGGGAACTGTTCATGGCGGCCACGATATGTGGTATCGCCCGGGTCGAAAAGCACTCCTGTGAAGGCAGGTTTTCCTGACTTTACGCAAGTGTGGAATTGACGATTGATGCCCGTCCATCGGCAGAGAAATCCGGAGGCCGCCCCCTCACGGCCGGACCGGAGGAGAGAAAGACCGAATGCTCGACGACGATTCGAAACGTATGTATTTCGGCGGCGAATCCTTCCAGATCAACAAGTTGATGGCGACGTCGGCTCAGACGGCGTTTCAGATTCTCGGCAACCACGCGCTGTTCGAGAAGATGCAGTTCGGCGGCATGACGGTAGAGCCGACGGTGCTCCATCACGATTTCCGCGAAGGCGGCGTCGCCGAGACCGCCGTGCCCACCGATGCCGACACGACGATCCGCTCCGTCATCCGCTACGAGCAGATCGTCCCCGGCGCGCGCATCATCGCGACCTACAGCCTCTTTCGGAACGATACGCTTCTGTCGCTGTCGCTGGTCGACATCCGCTTTCGCGAGGTCGAGGGCGGTACCCGCGTCGACTACAACGAAAGCGTGCATTTCTACGATCCGCAGGAAAGCGGGTCGCAGCGGCGGGACATGATGCTCTACACGCTCAACGGGCTGGAAACGCTCGCCCGTAACCTGGATGCGGGACTCGTCTGACCGCATGGCTCCCTCAGTCTGCCGGAATTGACGGCACTGCCCGCGCAAGAGGCAGACAAGCCCGGCGCGGGGCTTGCCAATCGCCTCGCGGACCGCTTTCATCGTCCGAACAGGGGGCGCGCGCTCTACGCCGCATCGACCACGCGCCGGACCCGAGGGTGAAAGAGTAAGGCGGCAAAGGTCCTGGATGACCGTTTCATTCTGGCTGAACGGGTCCGCCGTCACGGCAGACACTCCGCCGACGCGAACCCTTCTCGACTGGCTGCGCGAGACACGCGGCCTCAGGGGCACCAAGGAAGGCTGCAACGAGGGCGACTGCGGGGCCTGCACCGTGATGGTGACGGACCGCTCCGGCTCGAAGGCGCTGAACGCCTGCATCCTGCTGCTGCCGCAACTTCACGGGAAGGCCGTTCGCACCGTCGAGGGTCTTTCCGGTCCCGATGGCGCGGAGCATCCGGTCCAGACCGCGATGGTGGAGAAGCACGGCAGCCAGTGCGGCTTCTGCACGCCGGGCTTCGTCGTCGCGATGGCGGTCGGACACCTGAACGGACGCGTCGATCACGACGACATGCTGGCCGGCAACCTCTGCCGCTGCACGGGCTACAAGCCGATTGTCGAGGCCGCGAAGCAGGCCGAAGGGCAGCCGGTCCCCGAATGGATGATGACCGACGCCGGGCTCGTCGCGGACGGGATGGGTGACGAGCACCCATCCTACATCCCCGAAAGTGCCGACGCGCTCGCAAGCTGGTACGAGGCGCACCCGGACGCCACGCTGATCGCCGGCGCGACTGATGTCGGCCTCTGGATCACCAAATCGCTGCGCGACCTGCCGGAGGTCGCGTTCCTTAACCGCTGCGCCGACCTGGCGGACGTCGAGGTGCGCCCGGACTCCCTCAAGCTCGGCGCGATGGTCCCGATGACCGAATTGCACCGCCTCATTGCCGGGCACTACCCGTCCTACGCGGAGATGATCCGCCGCTTCGGGTCGGAGCAGGTGCGCTCCGCCGCCACCATCGGCGGCAACATCGCCAACGGCTCGCCCATCGGCGACAACCCTCCGGCACTGATCGCGCTCGGCGCGGAAGTGGTGCTGCGCAAGGGCGACACCCGCCGCGAGCTGCCGCTGGAGGCATTCTTCCTCGACTACGGCAAGCAGGATCGCCAGCCGGGCGAATTCGTCGAAGCGGTTCTCGTGCCGACCGGCGAGGACGCCTTGCGCTGCTACAAGATCAGCAAGCGCTTCGATCAGGATATCTCCGCCGTGTGCGGCTGCTTCAACATCCGGGTGCACGATGGCCACGTCGTTTCCGCCCGCATCGCCTTTGGCGGCATGGCGGGCGTGCCGAAGCGCGCCGCCGCGGTCGAGGCAGCGCTGACCGGCAAGCCGTGGGCGCCCGATACGACCGACACCGCGATGGCCGCGATGTCCGAGGACTACGCGCCCATGTCCGACATGCGGGCCTCCGCCGGCTACCGGCTCGAAGTCGCGCAGAACCTGCTGTGGCGCTATTATTGCGAGATGGCGGGCGACCCCGTGTCGGTGCTGGAGGTCCGCGCATGAGCGTCGCACGGCCCCTGCCCCACGATGCCGCCCCGCTCCACGTGGCGGGCAAGGCCCGCTACGTCGACGACATACCCGTCCCCGCCGACTGCCTGCATCTCGCCTTCGGGATGGCCGAGGTCGCGAAAGGCACGATCACGGCGATGGACCTCGACGAGGTGCGCGCCCAGCCCGGAGTCGTCGCGGTCCTGACCGCCGACGACCTGCCCTTCGCCAACGATGTCTCGCCGTCCGTCGGGGACGAACCGCTGCTCGCGACGGGAGAGGTGCACTACCTCGGCCAGCCGCTGTTCCTCGTGGTCGCCGACAGCCACCTCGCCGCGCGCAAGGCGGCGCGGAAGGGCAAGATCACCATCGAGGCAGCCGAGCCGATCCTCACCATCGAACAGGCGATCGCGGCCGACAGCCATTTCGGCAATGGCCCGTCCGTCTGGACCAAGGGCGACACCGACGCCGCGCTCGCCGCCGCGCCGAAGCGCCTGTCGGGCAAGCTCGAGGTCGGAGGCCAGGAACACTTCTACCTCGAAGGCCAGGCTGCGCTCGCGCTGCCGCAGGACAACGGGGACATGGCGGTGCACAGCTCCACCCAGCACCCGACGGAGATCCAGCACAAGGTGGCCGAGGCGCTCGGCCTGCACATGCACGCGGTCCGCGTCGAGACGCGCCGCATGGGCGGCGGCTTCGGCGGCAAGGAAAGCCAGGGGAACGCGCTTGCCGTCGCCTGCGCCGTCGCCGCGCAGGCCACCGGCCGGCCCTGCAAGATGCGCTACGACCGCGACGATGACATGACGATCACCGGCAAGCGGCACGACTTCCGCATCGACTGGGACGTCGGCTTCGACGAGGCCGGGCGGCTGATGGCCGTCGACTTCGTGCAATACGCACGTTGCGGCTGGGCACAGGACCTGTCCTTCCCCGTCGCCGACCGGGCGATGCTCCATGCCGACAACGCCTACCTGCATCCCGCGATGCGGATCACCTCGCACCGGCTGAAGACCAACACGCAGAGCGCGACGGCCTTCCGCGGTTTCGGTGGCCCGCAGGGCATGATCGGCATGGAACGGGTGATGGACGCGATCGCCCGTCACCTGAAGCTCGACCCGGTCGAGGTGCGACGGATCAACTACTACAAGCCCGCCGACGGCCATCTGCCAGCGCCGACGCCGCCGGTCCCGCTGGAGGACATCGTCGGCGACGAGCATGACGACCTCGCCTCGCGCGGGGCGCAGGGCGCGGGCATCCGCTTCGACAGCGGCAAGGGCGGCGCCCGGGCCTTCCGCGCCGCCTTCTCGCCCGACCGGCCGGACGCCGAGAACACCACGCCCTACGGGATGGAGGTCACCGATTTCATCCTGCACGGCATCACCGACCGCCTGCTCGAAACCTCGGACTACACCGCCCGCAAGGCCGCGATCCGTGAATGGAACGACAATTCCCGGCTGCTGAAACGGGGCATCGCCTTCTCGCCGGTGAAGTTCGGCATCTCCTTCACGCTGACCCACCTCAACCAGGCGGGGGCGCTGGTGCATGTCTACCAGGACGGCTCGATCCACCTGAACCACGGCGGCACCGAGATGGGACAAGGCCTGTTCCAAAAGGTCGCGCAGGTCGCGGCGGATCGGTTCGGCGTGCCGCTCGACGCGGTGAAGATCACGGCGACCGATACCGCGAAGGTGCCCAACACGTCGGCCACGGCGGCCTCCTCCGGGTCGGACCTCAACGGGATGGCGGCGAAGGCCGCCTGTGACGAAATCCGCGACCGGATGGCCGCCTGCCTCGCCGAGCTGCACCAGACCGACGCCTCCCGCATCGTCTTCGCCGACGGCGAGGTGATCGTCGGGACCGAGCGCATCCCCTTCGCCCGCGCCGCGCAGATCGCCTACGAACAGCGCGTCAGCCTGTCGGCGGCGGGCTACTACCGCACGCCCGACCTCGCCTGGGACCCGGTCGCGGGCCGGGGGCGACCGTTCTTCTACTTCGCCTACGGCGCGGCGGTGACCGAAGTGGCGATCGACACGCTCACCGGTGAGAACCGCATCCTGCGCGCCGACATCCTCCACGACGCGGGCCGTTCGCTGAACCCGGCCATCGACCGGGGACAGATCGAAGGCGGCTACGTGCAGGGCGCCGGCTGGCTGACAACAGAGGAACTCGTCTGGGACGACAAGGGCCGGCTGCGCACGCACGCGCCCTCGACCTACAAGATCCCGGCCTGCTCCGACCGGCCGGACATCTTCAACGTCGACCTTTGGGACGGCGACAATTATTCCGAGACGATCTACCGCTCGAAGGCCGTGGGGGAACCGCCGCTGATGCTCGGCATCTCCGCGTGGCTCGCGCTGGCCGACGCCTGCGCGGCCTGCGGGCCGAACGATCCCTGCCTCGACACGCCCGCGACGGCGGAGCGCGTGCTGGCGGCGGTGAAGCGGGCGCGGGGATGAGCGCGATCCGCGTCACGGTCCTGCGCACCGCCGGATCGGTCCCGCGCGAGGCGGGCACCTCCATGCTCGTCAGCGCCGACACGACCGAAGGCACCATCGGCGGCGGCGCGCTGGAGTGGGAAGCGATGCGCCACGCCCGCGCCATGCTTGCCGAGGGTCGCACCACCGGTGAGCGGACCGTCCCGCTCGGCCCAGCGCTCGGCCAATGCTGTGGCGGGTCGGTGACGCTCGGCTTCCGACAGGCGGAGACGCTCGCCGACACCGACCGCGCCCCGCTCTGGATCTGGGGCGCCGGCCATGTCGGGCGCGCGGTCACGGCAACCGTCGCGCCGCTTCCGAATTTCGCGATCACGCTGATCGACACCGCGGTCGAGCGTTTCCCCGAGGAGATCCACGGCGAGGCGCGGATCGTGGCGGTCCACCCGGACCGGCTGGTGAAGCACGCCCCGCCCGAAGCGCATCACCTCATCATGACCTACAGCCACGAGATCGACCTCGCGCTGTGTCACGCCTTGCTGTCGCACGACTTCGCCAGCGTCGGGCTGATCGGCTCGGCAACAAAATGGGCGCGCTTCCGGTCCCGGCTTTCGGCGCTCGGCCACAGCAACGCACAAATTTCTCGCATTGCCTGTCCGATAGGCGATACAACTCTGGGAAAACATCCGCAGGCGATTGCCGTCGGCGTCGCGGCCGCGCTACTCCGGTCGGCGGACAGGGAAACGGGACGACAAACGGGATGAGCGACACGCTGCTGTCGATAAAGGGGCTGACGAAAGCCTATCCCGGAGTCGTGGCCAACGAGGACGTCTCCTTCGACATCGGCAGGGGCGAGGTTCACGCGCTTCTCGGCGAAAACGGCGCGGGCAAGTCCACGCTGGTCAAGACGATCTACGGGCTGGTGAAACCGGACCGGGGCAGCATGACCCTGAACGGCGAGACCTACGACCCCGCCGAACCGAAGGTCGCCCGCCGCCTCGGCGTGGCGATGGTGTTCCAGCATTTCTCGCTGTTCGACGCGCTGAACGTGGCCGAGAACATCGCGCTCGGGATGGAGAACCCGCCCAAGCAGCGTGACCTCGCCAAGCGCATCCGCGACGTGTCCGAGACCTACGGCCTGCCGCTCGACCCATGGCGGACGGTGGGCGACCTCTCCGCCGGCGAACGCCAGCGGGTGGAGATCATCCGCTGCCTGCTGCAGGACCCCAAGCTGCTCATCATGGACGAGCCGACGTCGGTTCTCACGCCGCAGGAAGTGAAGATCCTGTTCGAGACGCTGCGCAAGCTGTCGTCCGAAGGGACCGCGATCCTCTATATCTCGCACAAGCTGGAAGAGATCCGCACGCTCTGCGAGAACGCCACGATCCTGCGGCTCGGCAAGGTCGTCGGCGGCTGCGACCCGCGCGAGACCTCGGCCCGCGAGATGGCGGAGATGATGGTCGGCGGCACGCTCCACGTGCCGGAGCGCGAGCCGTCCGAAGGTGGTGAGGTGCTGCTGTCCGTCGCTGGCCTGTCGGCCCCCTCGCCCCGCGCCTTCGGCACCTCGCTCAAGGACATCTCGTTCGAAGTGCGGCGCGGCGAAGTGCTCGGCATCGGCGGTGTCGCGGGCAACGGACAGGACGAACTGCTCGCCGCGCTCTCGGGCGAGATGCGCAGCGGTGCGGGCATGGTGACCCTCGATGGCAAGGACATCTCGCGGCTCGGCCCGAATCCGCGCCGCGCGCTCGGCCTGCTGGCCGCGCCGGAAGAACGCATGGGCCACGCCGCCGCGCCGGAGATGAGCCTGACCGAGAACGCGGTGCTGACCGCCACGGTGCGCGAGGACCTGACCTCCAACGGTTTCCTGCGGTGGGGCAAGGCGAAGAGCTTCGCCGCCTCCGTCATCGACAAGTTCGACGTCCGCACGCCGGGGCCCGAAAACCCCGCGATGTCGCTGTCGGGCGGCAACCTGCAGAAGTTCGTCATCGGCCGCGAGATCCTCCAGCGCCCCGAGGTGTTGGTCGTGAACCAGCCGACCTGGGGCGTCGATGCCTCCGCCGCCGCCGCGATCCGGCAGGCGCTGCTCGACCTCGCCGCCGGCGGTGCCGCGCTGATCGTCATCAGCCAGGATCTCGACGAGCTGATGGAGATTTCCGATCGCTTCGCCGCGCTGAACGAGGGCCGCCTGTCCGAGCCGCGCCCGGCCGGCGGGCTGACGGTCGAGCAGATCGGCCTGATGCTCGGCGGCGCCCACGACATGGAGGTCGCGCATGTGGATGCGTAAGGCTGCCTCCGGCGGGAGTATTTCCGGCCAGATGAAAGAGCTTGCCCGATGATCCGGCTGGAGCGTCGCCCCCGCCCGTCCACCACCTGGACCTACGCCACGCCGCTTCTGGCCGTGGCGCTGACCATTCTGTTCGGCGCGGTCCTGTTCGCCATGCTCGGCAAGGACCCGTTCGTCGCGATCCGCACGATCTTCTGGGATCCCCTCTTCTCCGAATTCGCCTCCTTCTACCGCCCGCAACTGCTGGTGAAGGGCGCGCCGCTCGTCCTGATCGCGATCGGGCTGTCCTTCGGCTTCCGGGCCGGCATCTGGAACATTGGCGCGGAGGGGCAGTACATCATCGGCGCGCTCTGCGGCGCGGCGGTCGGCCTCGCCTTCTACCCGATGGAGGCGCGCTGGCTGATCTTCCCGTTGATGATCGTCAGCGGCGCGTTCGGCGGGTTCCTCTGGGCGATGATCCCGGGCCTGCTGAAAGTGAAGTTCGGCACGAACGAGATCCTCGTCTCGCTCATGCTGGTCTACGTCGCCGAGGCCCTGCTCGCCGCCATGGCACTGGGCGCGCTGCGCAATCCGGAGGGCATGGGCTTTCCCGGCAGCCGCAACCTCGCGCAGTGGTCGTCCTCCTCCAACCGCGAGATCTGGGTGCGCACCGGCATCCACTGGGGCGTGATCGCCGCCGTCGTGGCGACCATTGGCGCCTATGTCGCGATGGCGCGGCACATCCTCGGCTTCCAGATCCGCCTGACCGGGCAGAGCCCCCGCGCCGCCGCCTTCTCGGGCGTGAACCCGTCGCGGCTGATCCTGACCTGCCTCGGCCTGTCGGGCGCGCTCGCCGGTCTTGCCGGCATGTTCGAAGTCGCCGGTCCCGCCGGGCAGGTGAGCATCGACTTCAACGTCGGCTACGGCTTCACCGCGATCATCGTCGCCTTCCTCGGCCGGCTGCACCCGGTCGGCATCCTGCTCGCCGGCCTGCTGATGGCGCTGACCTACATCGGCGGCGAGATCGCGCAGAGCCAGCTCCAGCTGCCCGCCGCCGCGATCCAGCTCTTCCAGGGGATGCTGCTGTTCTTCCTGCTCGCCGTCGACGTGCTGACCCACTTCCGCGTGCGCCTCGGGCGGAGGGCGACCGCATGAGCGCCGGCGCCTTCGCCCTCCTGATCCTGCTGCTGGTGGCAGCGCCGCTCGCCTTCTGGCCGCCGGCCGGGATCATGATGATGACCGCCTACGCGACGCAGCCGGTCTGGTCCGTCGCGGTCTCCGCCCTCACCATCGCGGCGGCGATCTTCGCCGACCGCCGCATCGGCGGCCGTGCGCTCGGGGCGCTTGTGCTCGGCATTCATCTCGGCTCTGCCCTCTCGTTCCTGAGATGGGCGAAGCTCATGGCGGCGTAAGGGGCAGGACATGGATTTCGGATCGATCAACCCCACCCTGCTCATCGCCTCGCTGATGGTCGCGGCGACGCCGATCCTGCTCGCCGCGCTCGGCGAGCTGGTTGTCGAGCGCGCGGGCGTGCTGAACCTTGGCGTCGAGGGCATGATGATCACCGGCGCGATCTGCGGCTTCATCGCGGCGGTGACGACCGGCTCGCCGATGCTCGGCTTCCTCGGCGCGGCAGTCGGCAGTGCGCTGCTGTCGCTGCTGTTCGCCGTGCTGACGCAGATCCTGCTGTCGAACCAGGTCGCAACGGGCCTCGCTCTGACGCTGTTCGGGCTCGGCCTGTCCTCGCTGCTCGGCCAGGGCTACGTCGGAATGCGCGCGCCCTCCCTTCCGAAGGTCGACTTCGGCGTGCTGGGCGAAATCCCCTTCTTCGGCCGCGTGATCTTCGGGCACGACCCGATGGTCTACATCTCGCTGCTGCTGGTCGCCTGCGTCTGGGCGTTCCTCAAGTTCAGCAGCGCCGGCCTGATCCTGCGCGCGGTGGGCGAGAACCACACGGCGGCGCACGCACTCGGCTACAACGTCGTGGTGATCCGCATCGCGGCGATCGCCTTCGGCGGCGCCTGCGCCGGACTCGGCGGTGCCTACCTCAGCCTCGTGCGCGTGCCGCAATGGACCGAGGGGATGACCGCCGGGGCCGGCTGGATCGCCCTCGCGATCGTGGTCTTCGCAAGCTGGCGCCCGTGGCGGCTGCTGCTCGGCGCCTACCTGTTCGGCGGGGTCACCGTCCTGCAATTGAACCTGCAGGCGGGCGGCATCGCCATCCCGGTCGAGTACCTGTCGATGTCGCCTTACGTCATCACGATCCTCGTCCTCGTCCTGATGTCCGCGGGCCGCGCCCCCGGCAGCCTCGGCAAGACCTTCCACGCCTCCACCTGAGGCCAATCATAACCAGGGAGATAGCAATGAAACTCAAGCATATCCTGACCGGCACCGCCCTCGCGGCGATGGTCGCGATCCCGGCCTTCGCGCAGGACGACACGACCACCGTCGGCTTCGTCTACGTCGGCCCCGTCGGTGACGGCGGCTGGACCTACGAGCACGAGCAGGGCCGCCTCGCCGTCGAAGAGGAATTCGGCGATTCCGTCGAGACGGTCTATGTCGAGAACGTGCCCGAGGGTCCCGACGCCGTCCGCGTGATGCAGCAGATGGCGCTGAACGGCGCCGACCTGATCTTCACCACGTCCTTCGGCTACATGGACCAGACCATCGAGGTCGCCGAGCAGTTCCCGGACGTGATGTTCGAGCACGCCACCGGCTACAAGCGCGCCGACAACGTCGCGACCTACTCCTCGCGCTTCTATGAAGGCCGCGCGGTGCAGGGCCACATCGCCGGACAGATGACCGAAAGCAACGTCATCGGCTACATCGGCTCCTTCCCGATCCCCGAGGTCATCCGCGGCATCAACTCCGCGTACCTCCACGCCAAGGAAGTGAACCCCGACGTCGAGTTCCGGATCATCTGGGTCTACACTTGGTTCGATCCCGCGAAAGAGGCCGAGGCCGCCCGTGCCCTGATCGACCAGGGCGCCGATGTCGTGCTCCAGCACACCGACTCCACCGCGCCGCAGGCGGCCGCTGCCGAGGCCGGCGGCGTCTTCACCTTCGGCCAGGCGTCCGACATGCTCGAGTTCGCGCCCGAGCCGCGCATCTCCTCCATCATCGACAACTGGTCCCCCTACTACATCGAGCGGGTCCAGATGCTGATGGACGGCGAGTGGGAAAGCACCGACACCTGGGGCGGCATCGGCTCCGGCATGGTCGGCATCGGTGAGATCACCGAGGCGGTCCCGGAAGAGGTCCGCGCCTCCGCCGAGGAGCTCATCGCCTCCATCGGCTCCGGCGAGTACCACCCGTTCACCGGCCCGATCAACCGGCAGGACGGGTCCGAATGGCTGGCCGAAGGCGAGACCGCCGACGACGGCACCCTGCTCGGCATGGACTTCTACGTCGAAGGCATCACCGGCGAGATCCCGCAGTAAGGCTGCCCCGGATCGAGGCAACGCGGCCCGCCCTCACCGGCGGGCCGTTTTCGTCGCAAGGGTTTGATTTGGGACGGAAATTCAGCGCGCCGCCGTTCGGACACCTGTCCGAATTTCCCCGCGGGGAAGGGCCGTTTACCTCACCGGGTGCGCATTGAACGCGCACCCTACGCCAGGTTCGCAGTCCCCCAGGGTCATCCCAGAGCCCGTAGGGTGCGCGCTCGATGCGCACCCCGACCGTGCGACCATACCCACCGGGGACGTCCCTACCGCGCCACCGGGTGCGCATTGAACGCGCACCCTACGCCGGGCCCGCCGTCTCACCGGGTCGGCATCGTATCCATACCCGACCGCACGCCCGTCCCCACCGCTGCGCCCCTACCGCGTCGGCGCCTCGTTCACGCGCGTCATAAGCTCTTCCGCGCTTTCCTTCCGCTCGCTGTAACGATCCGTCAGGTGGGGCGAGATCTCCCGCGTCAGGAGGGTGAACTTCACCAGTTCCTCCATCACGTCGACCACACGGTCATAAAGCGCGGAGGGCTTCATCCGACCGTCCTCGTCGAACTCCTTCCACGCCTTCGGGACGGAGGACTGGTTCGGGATCGTGATCATCCGCATCCAGCGGCCGAGGATGCGCATCTGGCTCACCGCGTTAAAGCTCTGCGATCCGCCCGAGACCTGCATCACCGCCAGCGTGCGGCCCTGCGTCGGGCGGACGGCGCCCATCGACAGCGGGATCCAGTCGATCTGGCTCTTCATCACGCCGGTCATCGCCCCGTGGCGTTCGGGACTGGTCCAGACCATGCCCTCCGACCATTGCGCGAGGTCGCGCAGCTCCTTCACCTTCGGGTGGTCGGCGGGCGCATCGTCGGGCAGCGGCAGCCCGTTGGCATGGAAGACCCGCGTCTCGCAGCCGAAATGGCGCAGCAGCCGCTCGGCCTCCAGCGTCAGGAACCGGCTATAGGACCGCTCCCGCAGCGACCCGTAAAGCAGCAGGATCCGCGGCGGATGGGTGAACCGCTCGGCCGTCAGGCGTTCGATCGAGGGAATGCGCGCGGCATCGGTGAGGTTCGGCATATCGTTCATCGGGTAGCATCCGTCGGGAGGGGAATTTCGGTCAGGCAGAGGCCGGGCGCGCCCCCGCAGCAGTCGTTGACGAGAAAGCCGATCAGATCGGACAGCGTGTCGAAGCGGATGCGGTAGCGTACGAAGCGCCCTTCCCGGTCCGACGTCACGAGTCCCCCCCGTTCGAGGTGGGACAGGTGAAACGCCAGCCGCGAGGAGCTGACCCCGCCGACAGCCTCGCCCAGCAGACCCGCTGTCATCCCCTCCGGCCCCGCGGACACCAGCGCGCGCACGATCTGAAGTCGCGTCTCCTGCGACAGGGCCCCGAAGGCCGATATGGCGGCATGTTCATTCATCGTCTCAACATGTCTTGAGATATTGAGGCGGGTTAGCATAGTCAAGCCGCCCCCTGTATTGCCCGGCGCCGACCCTATATGGTCCGGCAGGCTGCTTAACCGGGAGAGACCCATGACCGCCCTGACATCCGAAGGCCAGAAACTGGCGTCCGACGCCGCCGAGCGTCATGGCGTGAGCGCCGGCGCGGCGGAGGCAGTCCTGACCGCCCTCGCGCAGAGCGGCGGCACGCAGGCGCAGTTCAACCACCCCGAGCTCGGCGGCATGGGCCAGTGGTCGCGCGGCGGCATGCTGATGATCGGCGACATGTTCAACAACGGCCTGAAGGCGAAGGTCGACGCGCTGTGCTCCGACCTTTCCGGCGGCATGCAGGGTGTCGAGGTCACCAAGGGCGGCGGCGCCGGGGGGCCGTGGGGCGGCTGGCCGCAGGAGCTTGGCCGCGCCGGAGCCACCGGTGCGCAGAACGGCGTGCGCTACGCGGTTTTCCCCGAGACGCGACGGCTGGCCATCGACGATGGCGGGCAGATGGCGGTCTACGACACCGGCGAGCATGTGATCGGCGGCGTCTCTCAGCAGCAGGGCTCTGGCAGGACGCTGACCTTCACCAGCCAACTCGGGACCGTCCGGGTCGAGGACCTGACCCGCGTCGCCGGGGTGGAGACGTCGCCCGATGCAACGTCCGGGCCGGATCGGGACACGCCGGTCGAGGCAGCGCTCGCCGACCAGACGCCGGCCCCCGCCGCCGCGAGCGCACAGGCCGGTGACGATCCGATCGCGATGCTGGAGCGGCTGGCGAAGCTGCGGGATGCGGGCATCCTGTCGGCCGAGGAGTTCGACGCCAAGAAGGCCGAACTCCTGTCCCGCATCTGACACTGCTTCGGTCAGCCGGCCCCGAACGGATGGCCGACCGACTCCGCCGCGCTCAGGCCTGATACATTCGCATGCCGGGCGCGGAATTGCGGAACGCCTCGAACCGCTCGGCCAGCAACTGGGTGATCGGCGGGATGTCCCGCAACGAGATCATGCCCACCACCTGCCCGTCCCGCTCGACGGGCAGGTGACGGAAGCGGCCCTTGCTCATCACCAGAAGCGCCTCGGCAAGAGTCGCCTCGGGCGGGGCGGTCACCGGGTCGGGGGTCATGATTTCTTCGGCCGTCGTCTCCGTCAGGCTGGCGTTGGCGCAGATGGCGCGGCGGATGATGTCGCGCTCCGTGACGATTCCGATCAGCTTGCCCGCCGGGTCGAGCACGGCGACCGCGCCGATCTCGTGGTCGTCCATCACCTGCGCGATGACCCGGACGTTGGTGGCCGGGGTCACGGAGTGAAGCGGTCTTTCTCCAATGGCATCAATCAAAGTCTTAGGCATTTCAAATAAATCCGTCTTTCAAACACGGCGACGGTAACATCCGGATGACCGGCTGCGAAGCAGGGATTTCCAGACCGGGACTTCCTTTGGATCGCGGCGCGTGGCAGCTTGCGCGCATGACCCAGACACACACGCTCAGAACCCTGTCCGGCAAGCCGCTCTCGGACCTCACCTTCGGCACGATGCAGTTCGGCGCCGGGGCCGATGAGGCGGAAAGCCGCGCCATGTACGATGCCTGCCGGGCGGCCGGCATCAACCATTTCGATACCGCCGTCGGCTATGCGGAGGGCGAGTCCGAGCGCATCGTCGGCCCCTTCGTGAAAGCGGAGCGGGAGGATGTCTTCCTCGCCACCAAGGTGGCGTTCGCCGGGGGCGCGGGCCGCGACAACATCCGCAAGCAGTTCGACCAGTGCCGCTCTCAGCTCGGCATGGACTCGGTCGATCTGCTCTACATTCACCGCTGGGATGGCGAGACGGCGCTGGAAGAGACGTTCTCGACCCTCGCCGAGATGCAGGAGCAAGGCGCGATCCGTCATATCGGCGTGTCGAACTTCGCCGCGTGGCAGGTGATGAAGGCGCAGGCCGTCGCGCAGACGCTGGGAACGCGGATCGACGCGCTCCAGCCGATGTTCTCGCTGGTGAAGCGGCAGGCCGAGGTCGAGCTGTTCCCGATGGCCAACGACCAGGGCATCGGCATCTTCCCCTATTCGCCGCTCGGCGGCGGCCTTCTGACCGGCAAGTACGCGCGCGGCGAAAGCGGGCGGCTGACCGAGAACGAGATGTATCGCAAGCGCTACGACGTGGACTGGATGCGCAAGGCCGCGGAGTCGCTGTCCGACATCGCAGAAGAGCTTGGCACGCACCCTGCGACGCTTGCCGTGGCGTGGGTCGCGGCGCACCCGAACGGCCCTTCGCCGATCATTTCGGCCCGGTCGATGGCGCAGCTCGAACCGTCGCTAGCGGCATCGGACTTCGCGATGGACGGTGCGCTGTTCGCACGCCTCGCCGCGCTGACGCCGGCACCGCCGCCCGCGACGGACCGGCTGGAGGAAGCATGACCGACTTCCTCGTCGTCGGCGGCGGCATCGCAGGCGCTTCTGCCGGCGCGCGGCTGTCGGAATTCGGCACGGTCACGCTGCTGGAGCGGGAAAGTTCGCTCGGCTACCACGCCTCGGGCCGGTCCGCCGCGCTTTACGAGGCGAATTACGGCCTGCCGACGACCGTCGCGCTGAACGTCGCCAGCCGGGACGAGCTGTGGTCGCGCGAGGTGCTGTCGCCGCGCGGGCTGCTGCTGCTCGGCAAGGCGGACGAGGCGGAGGCGTTCGAGGACGAGCGCCGGAAGATGAAGCTGGAGACGCTCGGCCGCAACGAGGCGCTCGACCTCGTGCCGATCCTTGCCGGTGACGTCGAGCGGTTCGCCTACGATTCCGAGGCCTGGGACATCGACACCGAGAAGTTGCTGCGCGGCTTCGCGCGGGAGATCACCGATGCCGGCGGGACAATCGTCACCGGGGCGACGGTCAGCGGCATCCGCAGGACCGCGACCGGCTGGGCCGTGACGGCGGGCGAGACCTACGAGGCGAAGGTGCTGATCAACGCGGCGGGCGCATGGGTCGACGGGATCGCCCGGATGGCCGGGATCGCGCCGCTCGGCGTGACGCCCTACCGCCGGTCGATGGCGCGCATTCCCGCGCCGGGCGGGCATGACGTGTCGCGCTGGCCGATGACCTTCGGCGCGGGAGAGTCTTGGTATTCCAAGCCCGACGCGGGCGCGCTCATCGTGTCCCCCTGCGAGGAGCACGCGGCGGAACCGCACGACGCCTGGGCCGACGACATGGTGCTGGCCGAGGGGCTGGCCCGCTACGAGGCCTACATGACCGAGCCGGTGACGCGGATGCTGGCGAACTGGGCGGGCTTGCGGACCTTCTCGCCGGACCGAAGCCTCGTGCTCGGCCCTTCGCCGCAGGACCGCAGCTTCGTCTGGAGCGCCTGCCAGGGCGGGTACGGCTTCCAGACCTCGGCAGCGGCGAGCCGGCTGGTGGCGGACCTCGTCGCGGGCCGGGCGCCGGAACTTGACGCTGATGTGGTCGCGGCGCTGGTGCCGGACCGTTTCGAAAAGGCCTTTTCATGAAGATGTTCCGCCGGGCCCTGCTGGCCCTTCCCCTGCTTGCGCTCGTGGCCTGCGGCGGCGCCCGCGCACCCGAGCCGGTAAGCTACCACGGCTCGTTGCGCGGCTACACGGACAACGACCCGCACGACTGGACGCGGTCGCCCTACGGGCTGGAGGTGCACGGCACCGACGCCTCTCGGCACAACGGTCCGATCGACTGGCGCGCGGCGGCGGCGAACGGCATGTCCTTCGTCTGGATCAAGGCGACCGAGGGTGGCGACCGGCTGGACCCGGCGTTTCATCGCAACTGGGAAGGCGCGGCGCAGGCGGGCATTCCGCGCGGCGCCTACCACGTCTTCTACTTCTGCCGCTCGGCCGCCGAACAGGCGGAGTGGTTCATCCGCAACGTGCCGCGCACCCCGGGGGCGATGCCGCCGGTGCTTGACGTGGAGTGGACGCCTCTGTCGCCCACCTGCACGATCCGCCCACCGAAGGAGCAGCTCTGGCCCGAATTGCGGACGTTCCTGCGGATGCTGGAGCAGCACTACGGCACGCGGCCGGTGATCTACACGGTCCCCGACCTGTTCGACGAGCGGGACATGAACCAGTTCGGCGGCTACGAATACTGGCTGCGCTCGACCGCCGCCCACCCGTCGGAGCGCTATCCGGGCACGCCGTGGACCTTCTGGCAATACACCAGCACGGCGGTCGGTCCGGGCTTCCAGAGCGAGCTCGACCTCAACGCGTTCAACGGCAACGCGGCGGGCTTCGCGCAGTGGTTCGCCCGGCGACAGGTGCCCTGAGCGTCGTCACGCAAAGGTTGTGAGCGGGGGGCGCACCGTGCCACTGATCGGGCATGGTGAAGGCCGACCCGCTCATCCCCTACGCGCCCCTCGGGACGCTGAAGCCCTTTGCGCCCGGTCTCTGGACGGCGGATGGCGGCGTGATCCGGATGGCCTACGGCGGTTTCAGCCTGCCCTTCACCACGCGCATGGTCGTCGCGCCGCTCTCGGGCGGGGGCCTGTGGGTATGGTCACCGATCGCGCCGACGGAGCAGTTGCTGGCCGAGGTCGCGCGGCTCGGGCCGGTGCGGCACATCATCTCTCCGAACGCGATCCATTACGCGCATATCCCGGCTTGGGCGGAGGCCTTTCCGGAGGCGAATGTCTGGGCCTCGCCCGGCGTGCGGGAGCGGGCGAAGAGCCAGGGGATCACGGTGCGCTTTTCCGACGACCTCGGCGAGCGGCCACCGGGCACTTGGGCGGAAACGCTGGACCAGACGATCTTCGAGGGGTCGCGGCTGCTGCGTGAAGTCGTCTTCTTCCACCGCGAGAGCCGCACGCTGATCGTCGCCGACCTGATCGAGAACTTCGAGCTGCCGCGCGTCCGGGGCCGGTGGCTGCGGACGCTGATGCGGATCGGCGGTGTCACGGACCCGGACGGGCAGATGCCGCGCGACCTGCGGCTGTCCTACCTCGGTCGCCGCAAGGCCGCGCGCGCCTCGCTGGAGCGTCTGCTCGACTGGGCACCGGAGCGCCTGATCCTCGCCCACGGACGCTGCTACGAGCACGACGCGACCGACGAGCTGCGCCGGGCGTTTCGCTGGTTGCTGTGATCCGGGAGATGGGAGATGGGAGATGGGAGATGCTGCAATCTGATCGAGCGATGAGCTAGCCCCCTGCTCTCAGATAATAAACTCTTGCATCCCTGACCTCACGGCCTTTCCTGGAATCATGGTCAAACTCGTTCTCCTTCACAAAGCCGACTCGATCTACGAGGATGAACCGGACGTCGTCTATGACTTTCCGCTCTCATACTTGAAGGCAGTGAAGGAAGCGGTGGGCGACTGGATCGTCTACTATGAACCAGTGAAGGCCGGGCCGCGTGGCTACTTTGCCGTCGCGAAAATCCAAACAGTGATACCGAAGCCCGGTACTGACGGGCGCTTCCTGGCCATGATTGAGCCGGGTACATTTCTCCCCTTCGACAGGGAGGTCCCGCGTCTGCTTGAAGGACGTCCGATGGAAATGTCGCTGACTGAGCCCGACGGTACTCCCAAAAGAGGGGGAGCTGTTCAGCTTGCAGTGCGGCGACTGCCGGAAGCTGATTTTGCTCGCATCGTTAACGTCGGCCTGCCGCAGGAATTGGAGCAGATCGAGGCGAGTCGGTACGATCCGACCGGTCGCGAATTGCATGAAACACTGGATATCTTCGAGCGGCCAGTGGTCGAACGTCTCATCCGGCGACCGTACCGCGAAGTCGCTTTTCGCCGAAAGGTACGAGAGGCCTATGGCTATCGGTGTGCGATGTCGGGGCTAATGCTTCGCAACGGCGGCGGACGACCGGAAGTTCAGGCGGCTCACATCAGACCAGTGGAAAGCCATGGCAGCGACTCCGTGAGGAATGGACTGGCACTATCGGGAACCCTCCACTGGATGTTCGACCGTGGCCTAATTTCCGTTGCAGACGATTGTGAGACGATACTCGTTTCCCATAATAAGGTACCTGGCGATGTTGTAGAGCGACTTCTGGTTCCGGACCATAAGCTGGTCAAACCTGATCACCGTCGAAATGCACCCCATCCGGACAATCTTCGCTGGCATCGCGAGAACGTATTTGGCCGAGCGCTGACCGGGGACGCTGTTCCCTGGGATTAGGCTCCGAAACCAACTCGCTGATCATATCGCCGAAAATCTGACAACGGCTAAAAGCTGGCAGCTTGCCCGGCTATCGAGAGCACTATCATTCTCGACGACCGGGCAAGAGTGAGCGTTAGGGGCGTCAGCCGTCCTGCCGGATCGTGCGGTTTTCCGGGTCGTAGGGAGAATCCTCGGTGATCTCTGCGTCCCAGAGTTCGTTCAGCATGCGCACCTTGAGCTTCGTGCCTGGCACCGCGAGGTCGGGCGTGACGTAGCCCATGCCGATGCTCTTGCCGAAGGCGACCGAATACCCGCCCGAGGTCAGGCGGCCGACGCGTGTGTCGCCGTCGTAGAGCGCTTCGCGGCCCCAGGGGTCGGCGTCGTCAGGACCGTCGATCAGGAGGGTCACGCACTTGCTGCGGATACCCTTGGCCTCCATCTCCGCCTTGCCGTGGAAGTCCTTCGAGAGGTCGACGAAGCGCGGCAGGTCGGCTTCGAGCGGCGTCGCGTCGCGGCCGAGCTCGTTGCCGAAGGCGCGGTAGGATTTCTCCTGCCTCAGCCAGTTCTGGGCGCGGGCGCCAACGAGCTTGAGGCCGAACTCCTCGCCCGCCTTGGTGAGCAGGTCCCAGAGGTGATTTTGCATCTCGATCGGGTGATGCAGCTCCCAGCCGAGTTCGCCCGTGTAGGCGACACGGATGGCGTTGACCGGGACCATGCCGAGTTCGATCTGCCGGGCGGAGAGCCACGGAAACCGCTTGTTGGACAGGGCGGTGTCGGGGTCGGCGTCCTTGATGACGGACTTCAGCAGGTCGCGGGACTTCGGCCCGGCGACGGCGAAGACGCCCCACTGGGTCGTGACGTCGTAGGCCGAGATCCAGCCGAACTCGCCGCGCTTGTCCTCGATCGCCTTCATCAGGAAGTCGCTGTCGTAGGCCGTCCAGGCGCCGGCTGAGACGAGGTAGTACTTGTCCTCGGCCAGCCGGACGATCGTGTATTCGGTCCGTGTCGTGCCCGCGCCGGTGAGGGCGTAGGTCAGGTTGATGCGGCCGACCTTCGGCAGCCGGTTGCAGGTGAACCAGTCGAGGAAGGCGGTCGCGCCGGGGCCTTCGACGATGTGCTTGGTGAAGGCGGAGGCGTCGATCAGGCCGACCCCCTCGCGGATCGCCTTCGCCTCATCCACCGCATATTGCCACCAGCCGCCGCGGCGGAAGCTGCGGGCGTCGTGGTCGAAAGTTTCGTCCGCATCGAGCGGGCCGTAGTAGTTCGGCCGCTCGAAGCCGTTCACCGTGCCGAACTGCGCGCCGAGCGCCTTCTGGCGGTCGTAGGCGGGCGCGGTGCGCAGCGGGCGGCAGGCGGGGCGTTCCTCGTCCGGGTGGTGCAGGATGTAGACGTGTTCGTAGGCTTCCTCGTTCTTGCGGGCCGCGTACTCGGTCGTCATCCAGCTGCCGTAGCGCTTGGGGTCGAGGCTCGCCATGTCGATCTCCGCCTCGCCCTCGACCATCAGGTCGGCGAGGTACTTGCCCGCGCCGCCGGCGGCGGTAATCCCGAAAGAGAAGCCTTCAGCCAGCCACATGTTGCGCAGCCCCGGTGCCGGGCCGAGCAGCGGGTTGCCGTCGGGCGTGTAGCAGATCGGGCCGTTGTAATCGTCCTTGAGGCCCACCGTCTCGGAGCTGGGGATACGGTGGATCATCGACATGTATTCTTCCTCGATCCGGTCGAGATCGAGCGGGAACAGGTCGGCGCGGAAGCTCTCGGGCACGTCGTATTCGAAGCGGGCGGGCGCGTTGCGCTCATAGGGGCCGAGGATCCAGCCGCCGCGTTCCTCGCGGACGTACCACTTGGCGTCGGCGTCGCGCAGCACGGGGTGCTGATCGTTGGTCTTGCGGTATTCGACGAGGGCCGGGTCGGGTTCGGTGATGATGTACTGGTGCTCCACCGGGATGGCGGGGATCTTGATGCCGAGCAGGCGCGCGGTGCGTTGTGCGTGGTTGCCGGTGGCGGTCACGACATGCTCCGCCTCGATCACGGTCTGCTCGTCGGAGGGGACGAGGTTGCCGCCCTTCTCGACCATCTTGGTGACCGTCACCTTCCAGGAGGAGCCGGTCCATTCGTAGCCGTCGACCTGCCACTTCCGTTCGATCGTCACGCCGCGCTGGCGGGCGCCCTTGGCCATCGCCATCGTGACGTCGGCGGGGTTAATGTAGCCGTCGGTCGGGTGGTAGATCGCGCCTTCGAGGTCGTCGGTGTGGACCAAGGGCCAGCGGTCCTTGATCTGGGCGGGCGTCATCCATTCGAAGGGGACGCCGCAGGTCTCGGCCGTGGTGGCGTAGAGCATGTATTCGTCCATGCGCGCCTTGCTCTGCGCCATGCGCAGGTTGCCGACCACGAAGAAGCCCGCGTTCAGGCCGGTCTCGTCCTCGAGCGTCTTGTAGAACTTGATCGAGTAGTCGTGGATGTGGGTCGTCGCGTAGGACATGTTGAAATAGGGCAGCAGGCCGGCGGCGTGCCAGGTCGAGCCGGAGGTAAGCTCGTCCCGCTCCAGCAACATCACATCGTCCCATCCGGCGCGGGCCAGGTGGTAGGCGATGGATGTTCCGACGGCGCCACCGCCGACGACCAGGGCTTTGACTTGGGTCTTCATGTCGCGCGACTCCCTCGGGCAAATGTGCTGCCTTCATGGCGCATTCGGCGCTGCGCTTGCGAAAGCCTTTCGACCGATCAACGCCGGAAAGCGACACGCGGACAGGAGGTTCGCCCGCGCGGAGCGTGTCAGGTCAGCCCGGCGCGCTGCCGTTGCCCCCCGTCGCGCACCGCACTAGATACGGGGGCGCGCGCGTGCCGAGACAGGGGAGCTCCGCTTGAAGATCTGCCGGACCATCGAGGAGATGCGCGAGACGCTCGCGAACTATCGCCGCGCGGGCGAAAGCATCGGCCTCGTCACCACCATGGGCGCGCTGCACGAGGGGCACATCGCGCTGGTCCATGCCGCACGGGAGCGGCACGCACGTGTCGCGACGACGATCTTCGTCAACCCGACCCAGTTCGGGGAGGCCGCCGACCTCGCCGCATACCCGAGGACCGAGGCGCAGGACCTCGAGATGTTCGAGGCCGCCGGTGTCGATGTCGTGCTGTTGCCGCAGGTCGACGAGATCTATCCCGACGGCGAGGAGACGATCGTCGAGACGACCAGCCTGGGCAACATGCTTCACGGCGCGGTGCGGCCTGGTCATTTCCGGGGCGTGACCACGGTGGTGACGAAGCTCTTCAACATCGTCCGGCCCGATGCCGCCTACTTCGGCGAGAAGGATTACCAGCAACTCGCCGTGATCCGGCGGATGACCGGCGACCTGCTGTTCGGGATCGACATCGTCGGCGTGCCAACGGTGCGCGAGGCGGACGGGCTGGCAATGTCGTCGCGCAATGCGCGCCTGTCGCCCGAGGATCGCGACGCCGCGCCGGTGCTGAACCGCGCGCTTGAGGCGGCACAGGCAATCGCGCTGCCGGGCGTGCCGGTGGAGGAGATCGCCCGCACCATTCGCGACACGGTTGCAGCGGAACCCCGCGCGAGGCTGGAGGGGCTCGACATGGTCGATCCCGCCACCTTCCGCCCCATCATCACCGGCCCGCTCGACGGGCCTGTCGGGATCATGATCTCGGCCCGTTTCGGACAGGGGGACCACGCGGTCCTCCTCATCGACCAGAGGGAGATACACCCATGAGCACCCAGGCCCCCGTCCGCCGCACGACCGTGCCCCAGATCGCCAAGCGCAAGGGCGGCGATCCGATCGTCTCGCTGACCTCCTACCACGCGCACACGGCCGCGATCGTCGACCGGCACGCAGATTTCATTCTCGTCGGCGACTCGCTCGGCATGGTGATGCACGGGATGGAGACGACTGTCGGCGTGCCGCTGGATCTGATGATCATGCACGGCCGCGCCGTGGTGCGCGGCACGCAGCGGGCGCTGATCGTGGTCGACATGCCGTTCGGCACCTACGAGGAAAGCCCGAACGTCGCGTTCCGCAATGCCGCGAAGATCATGAAGGAAACCGGCTGCGGCGCGGTGAAGCTCGAAGGCGGCATGCGGATGGCCGAGACGATCCGCTTCCTCACCGAGCGCGGCATCCCGGTCATGGCCCACACCGGCCTGACCCCGCAATCGAGCCACGTGATGGGGGGCTTCCGCACGCAGGGCCGTGACGAGGACACGTGGGGCGAGCACCTCGAAGACGCGAGAGCGGTGGCCCTGGCCGGGGCCTTCGCCGTCGTGCTCGAAGGGATGGTGGAGCCGCTGGCGGCCAAGATCACCCGCGAGATCGACATCCCCACCATCGGCATCGGTGCGAGTGCGGAGTGCGACGGCCAGATCCTCGTGCTGGAGGACATGCTGGGGCTGAACCCGAACAAACCGCCTAAGTTCGTGAAGGTCTACGGCGAGCTCGGCAGCATGATCGAGAAGGCCGTGTCGGACTATGCCGACGACGTCCGCTCCCGCAGCTTTCCGGGCGAAGACCAGGTCTATCGCTGAGGGGCCGCTCCAAGTCGTTGCAATTTCGAGAATTTCTGCTATTGTTTCCGATACAGACCCCAAAAAATCGGGGCAGTCAGGACGAGCAGTATGTCTGGAAAAACCATCGCAGCGCTTTGCTGCGCAATCATGATGTCCGCATGTGCGGCCACATCTAGCGAAGTCATCTCGAGCCGGAACAACATGTCGCCGGTCTTCGTGGTGAACCCGAACGAGGCGTCGGGGCGCTAGGCGAGGTCACGACGCGAGTCGCACCGCCCCCGCCGTCGCGGCGGGGCTGGTCGGGCTGTGTCCGATCGGCAGTCGGACAACTTTCACCGACACATGAAAAAGGGCGCCGAAGCGCCCTCTTCCGAAATCATGTGACTGCGGCTCAGGCCGCGGTTTTCCAGTTCAGAACCCGATGCTCGCCGAGGTCGGCGGTCTCTTCGGTCATGTTCGCCTTGGCGATCTGGAACGCGAAGCGTACCGGGTTGCCGCTGGTCGCCCAGACGGACGCATCTTCGATGGAAAAGCGTAGAAGACAGACATTGTCGTCTTCCCGGCCATCTTCGAACCATGCCGCCGCGATCGGCGACCACAGCTCGTCGAGCTTGGCCTTGTCGTTGCTCATCTCCATCGTCCCGCGAACGCACGCGTAGTAGTCGTGGTCCTTCCCGGTGAACGTGAAATGTGCGGTCGCGCCCGGTGACAGCGTACGAACGAGGTCCGTTTCTTTCGACGAGATGAACCACAGGTCGCCCGTGTCACGATCGGAGTAGGCGGTCATCGGCTGCATGTGCTGACCGGTGCCGTCCACCCCGAGCATGCCGGCGCGGATGCGGTCCAGCTCATCGAAAAGCTGCCCTTTCGCGTCGTCGAGAATACGGTTGGTATCGGCCATCAGTGACGTTCAATCCATTCGTCGACTTCGCGTTCGGCTTCTTCCTTGGACTTGCCGTAACGCTCCTGAACAAGGCCCGCGAGCTTGGTGCGGTTGCCTTCAGCGACGTCGAGGTCGTCGTCGGTCAGCTTGCCCCACTGGGACTGTGCCTGACCTTTGAGTTGCTTCCAGTTGCCTTGTACCTGATCCCAGTTCATGGCGATCTCCTTTCTTGGTTTAGTCAACGTTCGTAGTCAGTTGCGCAGCACCCGCAGGATCAGCGACCCGACGAACAACACGAGGAACACGAAGAACAGAACCTGTGCGACGCCTGCCGAAGCAGCGGAGACGCTGCCGAAACCGAACAGCGCGGCGATGAGCGCAACCAACAGGAAAGTAAGTGCCCATCCGATCATGACGGGAGTTCCTTTCTTGTAAGTAGCAGCGTTGTCAGAAGAACACGCGGCGGCCTTGGCGGTTCCCGCAGTTCAGGACCGGATCACGCTGTTGGCATCCCTCCGCCGAGGCGGCCGATCGCGGCACCCCGACAACACACCGGCGCCGCCTCACGGGCCGTTGCCGCAGACCTCTTCACCTCGATCCGCAGGTCTGGCACTGTGTCTGCAAGAGGCGCCGACAGAACCGAGCGCTTCGCAAAAAGAGGCAGTTTCGGGAATTCCGAGCATGATCCGTCTGGCAACCCTCGTCGGCGCCCTCGCCCTGTGCGCAACCACGCTTCACGCGCAGGCGCAGGAGATAGGCTCCGCAACACATCTCCCCCTCCCGCGATACGTGTCGCTGAAGGCGAGCGAAGGAAACCTGCGCCGCGGGCCATCGCTGTCGCATCGTATCGACTGGGTGCTGACCCGTCGCAACATGCCGCTTCAGGTGACAGCGGAGTACGGTCACTGGCGCCGCGTCGTCGACCGCGACGGTGTCGGCGGCTGGCTGCATTACTCGCTGATTTCCGGCGTGCGCACTGCGATCGTCGATGACGAGATGCTGACCCTGCACACCCGCGAAGACCCGGATGCGCCGGTCGCCGCGATGCTCGAGCGTGGCGTCGTGGCGAAGATCGACAGCTGCACGCGCGACTGGTGCCGGCTGTCCGCCGGAGGTTACCGGGGCTGGGCGCCCAAGGGTCATTTCTGGGGCGTCGACGAGGACGAAGTCCTCGACTGACTCCCGGCCCGACGCTAAGGGGCTGGCATGGACGAAAAGACTCAGAAGAGACTGAACCTCTCGGCGGGGATCATGTCGTCGTCGGTGGCGATGATCCTTGTCGTCGCCAAGCTCTGGGCGCTCGGCCAGACCTCCGCGCTGTCGATCGCGGCGACACTCGCCGACAGCGCGCTGGACCTGCTGATGTCGCTCGGCGGGCTGGCGGCCATCGCCTATGCCGCGCGTCCGCCCGATGACGACCATGCGTTCGGCCACACCTCGGCCGAGGATCTCGCCGCGCTCGGCCAGTCGGTTCTGATCCTTGTCTCCGCCGCCGTGATCGCGGTCGCCGCGACGCTGCGCCTGCTGTCCGATGCGCCGGCCGAGCTCGCCGCCGAAGGCCAGGGCATCGTGGTGATGATCCTGTCGATCGTGCTGACGGCCGGCCTCGTGCTGTGGCAGGCGCGGGTGGCGCGCCGGACCGGCAACCGCGTCGTGGCCGCCGACCGGCTGCACTATCTCGGCGACCTGATCCCCAACGTCGGCGCGATAATTGCGCTCGCGGCCTCCGGACTGTTCGGGCTCGGCCGGATCGACAGCGTCGTCGCGCTGGGCGCGGCCGCCCTGCTGGCGGTCGGGGCCATCAACATCGGCCGCGAAGCCTGGAACGCGCTGATGGACCGGTCCGCCGACGACGAGACGATCGCGGGGATCGGAGAGATCGCCGCCGCCCACCCGGGTGTCGAGGGCTACCACGACCTCAAGACGCGCGTCGCCGGCAGCCGCATCTTCGTGAACCTTCATATCGAGCTCGACGGCGGCCAGACCCTCGACGAAGCTCACTCGATCGGAGCGGCCCTGCGCCGGGCGATCATCGCGAAATATCCGAGGGCCGATGTGCTGATCCACAAGGACCCGGTCGGTGTCGAACCTCACCCGGACGACCCCCGCCGCTGACCCGGAACGGGAGCGGCAGGCGGCGCGTTCATTTTGCAGCAGGAGACGAGGACATCATGGCCACGACCGATACACTTGAGGGGCGTCTACTCGCCCAGCGGAAACTGCTCGCGCGGATCGTCGCGGCGCTGAAGTCCGACGAGCTCGACAAGTTCCTGTCCGACCGGGATCACTACGACGGACACGAGGAAGACCCGGGCTCCGACCCGGACGGGTCCTACGCGCTCGAGGCCGCGCTCGCCGACGAGCTGCGGTTGCTCTCCGAAGAAGTCGCGCGCCTGCGAAAGGGCTGACCGCCCCTTCTTTGGGCCTTCAAATATTCTCGGGGGTGAATTGGCCGAAGGCCAAGAGGGGGCAGACAGCCCCCTCCTCGCAACAGCCTGGATCCGCTTTACCGGTCGACGGGCCGGCGGGCGGGGCGATGGCGCAGCCGAGCGGCGCCTGCCGGGGCTCAGGCCCCGACCAGCCCCCGCCCCTTGAGAAGGGCCTCGACGCCCGGCATCCGTCCCCGGAACTTAACGTAAAGATCGCTCGCTTCGTCGGAGCCGCCCGCGGACAGGATCGTTTCCTCCAGCTTCTTCGCCGTTTCCGGATCGAAGGCGCCACCGGCTTCCTTGAAGGCGTCGAAGGCGTCGGCATCCATCACTTCCGACCACATGTAGCTGTAGTAGCCGCAGGAATAGCCGTCGCCCGAGAAGACATGCGCGAAGTGCGGAGTCGCGTGGCGCATGGCGATCGCGTGGGGCATGCCCATCTCCGACAGCACTTCCGCCTGGCGCTGCATCGGGTCGGCCGGTGCCTCGCCCATGTGGAACTCGAGGTCCACCATCGCCGAGGCGACGTATTCCACCGTCTGGAAGCCCATGTCGTAGGTCGACGCCTCAAGCACCTTGTCGAGCATCTCCTTGGGCATCGGCTCGCCCGTCTCGGCGTGGGTGGCGAACTCCTCCAGCACTTCCGGCACTTCCAGCCAGTGTTCGTACAGCTGGCTCGGCAGTTCGACGAAGTCCCGCGCGACCGAGGTGCCCGAGATCGACCCGTAGGTGACATCGGACAGCATCTGGTGCAGCGCGTGGCCGAACTCGTGGAACAGCGTGCGCGCGTCGTCGTAGGACAGGAGCGCAGGCTCCCCCTCGCCCGGCTTGGCGAAGTTGCAGACGTTCATCACCAGCGGCCGCACTTCGCCGTCCAGCTTCGACTGGTCGCGCATCGTGGTGCACCACGCGCCCGAGCGTTTCGAGCCGCGGGCGAAATAGTCGCCGATGAACAACGCCATGTGCCGTCCGTCGCGCGTCACGTTCCAGGCCCGGCAGTCCGGGTGGTAGAGCGGCACGTCCGCCGCCTCGAACTCCAGCCCGAACAGGCGGTTGGCGCAGGTGAAGGCGGCCTCGATCATCCGGTCGAGTTGCAGGTACGGCTTCAGCGCGGTGTCATCGAGGTCGTGGTCCGCCTTGCGGCGCTTTTCGGAATAATAGTGCCAGTCCCACGGCTCGAGAGGCCCGGCCTCGCCATCGGCATGGAGCATGGCGGTCAGCCGCACTTCATCCTCGAGCGCGCGCGCCTTGGCGGGCTCCCACACCTTGGTGAGCAACTCGCGAACCGCCGCGGGCGTACCGGCCATCTCCGTCTCGAGCTTGTAGTCGGCGAACGTATCGTAGCCGAGCAGCTCCGCCCGCTCTTCCCGCAGGCCGAGGATCTCGCCCGCGATGTCGCGGTTGTCCGTCTCGCCCCCACGCGCGCCGCGAGAGGTGAAGGCCTCCCACGCGCGCCGCCGCAGATCGCGCAGCGGCGAGAACTGCAGGAACGGCGTGATGAGCGAGCGGGACGTCGTGATGATCGGGCCGTCGACGCCCTTTTCCTTGCCGGCTGACCGCGCGGCCGTGACGAGGTAGGACGGCAGCCCTTCGAGCTCGGCCTCGTCGAGTTCCATGAACCAGCTGCGCTCGTCCGCCAGCAAGTTCTGCGTGAAGGAGGTGCCGAGCACGGAGAGCCGCGACTTGACCTGCCGCAGACGGTCCTCGGTCACGCCTTCGAGCGACGCGCCCGCACGCACGAAGCCACGCCGCGTCAGCATCAGCACCCGAGCCTGCTCATCCGTGAGGTCGAGCTCGTCCCGCTGATCCCACAGCGTCTCGACCCGCGCGAAGAGCTTCTTGTCGGCATAGATGTCGGAGGAATAGGCCGAGAGTTTAGGCGACACGTCCCGCATGAGCGCCTCGCGCTCGGGCGTGCTGTCGGCGGAGGAGATCCCGTAGAAACAGCCGAGCACCGCATCGAGCCGTTTGCCTGCCCGCTCCAGCGCCTCGATCGTGTTGGCGAAGGTCGGCGCCTCGTCCTGACCCGAGATCGCGGCGATCTCGGCACGCCCCTCCTCCATGGCCGCATCGATCGCGGGGCCGAAGTGCGCGTCCTCGATCGTCTCGAAGGGCGGCAGGCCGTAGGGGGTATCCCAGTCCTGAAGCAGGGGGTTGGTCATGTGGGGGTCTCCTTTCGCCGCCGACCCTATGCCTCAAAGGGGCGGAAGGCCATGCCCGGGCGGTGTGGAGGATTTGTGTGACCGTTGGCGAGACTCTTGCTGTGCCTGGGTGGCGGGGGGTGCGCTTTCCCCTCACCCTGCCCTCTCCCCCGGGGGGAGAGGGTTTCTGTTGCGTTTGGGTGGCGGGGGGTGCGTCTTCCCCTCACCCTTCCCTCTCCCCCGGGGGGAGAGGGTTCCTGTTGCGTTTGGGTGGCGGGTTCGCGTCGGGTGCGCGCTCGATGCGCACCCGACCCGACCGCGACACTACCTCGGCAGCTCACCGCTCTGGTAGATCGACACGATATGCCCGTCGGGATCGGTGACCTCGGCCGACCAGCCGCCCGGCGCGTGGCTCACCGGGGTCATCAGCGCCGCACCCTGCGTGAGCAGCCCGTCGAGCACCGCGTCGATGCCCCCGTCGGCGAGGTCGAAAACGATCATCGGACAATTGCCCGCCTTCACCTCGCCCTCGAAGAACAGCAGGTCGACGCCGCCCGCCGTCGGCGCAGTGAGGAAGGCATGTCCGCCATCCTCCACGCGCATGACCTCGAGGCCAACGCCATCGCGCCAGAAAACCTCCGTCCGGTCGAGGTCGGAGACGTAGTAGAAGATGTTCGTGATCTTGTGTTGGCCCAGCATGACTAAACTCCTTTCAGCCGTCCGTACTGTCCTGTTGCCGCGGACTTAGCTGTCGTGAGGCCGCGATGACAAAAACGTGCCCGTCCGGATCGTGACTGGCGAACCGCGCCTCCGGACGGTGGCCGAGGGCGGTCTTCAGCGCCGGCCGCAGCCGGCCGCCGGCGCCGTCGCATCCCCTGGGCCACGGGCGGGCGCCAAGCTCGCGGCGCAGGGCGGCGAGCCGCTGGCGCAGGGCCGTGTCGGAAATGCCGAGCAGCCAGCGCACTTCTTCCCGGCTGGCACCGGCGACGGCGAGCCGGGCGACACGGGCGAGGGCCGGCGGCAGCGGCGGCAGGGCGTCACTCTCGACCTCGTCCGCCGGCCCAACGGGCAGAGACGCCGCTTCCCTCGAATGGCGGCGCGCGGCACTGCGCGCGGCCATCCGGGCGCGATTGCGGATCACGCCGGCGATCCACGGCAGGTCCCCGGCCGAGAGCCGGCCCGCGCCAATCGCGGTGACGAGGGCGTCCTGCAGCAGATCCTCCGCCTCGTCAGGGTCGCGAGACCAGCGCCGCGCGACGCCGAGCAGGCGGGTTCGCGCGGCGGCGGTCAGGGCGCTCACGGATCCCGCCTCAGTCGCCGTTCGAGCCGGCGCAGCAGGATCGACAGGGTGATCGTCATGCAGAGGTAAAGGAAGGCCACAACGTTGTAGGTCTCGAAATACCGGAAGTTGCCGGCTGCCGTGACCTTGCCGAGCTGCGTGATGTCGGTCACGCCGAGCACCGAAACCAGCGAGGAATCCTTGATCATCGCGACGAAATCGTTGCCGAGCGGCGGCAGCACGCGCCGGAAGGCCTGCGGAAAGACGATGTGGCGGAACTTGTGCCAGGGCGTCAAACCGAGCGCTTCCGCGGCCTCGGTCTGGCCCTTGTCAATACTCTGGAGCCCGGCGCGGAAAACCTCCGCGATGAAGGCGGAATAGCCGATGGTGAGCGCGATGATCGCGCGCCACATCAGGCTGAAATCGCGGGTCCGGATCGGCTCGAGCCCGACGGTGTCGAGCACGGTGTTCCACGCCGCGACGAGCGCGGGGGCCAGAACGAAGGCCACGTAGAGCAGCAGCACCAGGATCGGCACGCCGCGCACCACCTCGATGTAGAAGCGTGCGATCTGACGCAGCCAGCGGAACTTCGACAGCGAGGCGACGGCCAGGCCGAGGCCGAGCAGGCTCGCCAGCGTGAAGCCGACCAGCGTGACGAAGATCGTGATCTGCACGCCGCGCGACAGGGTGTCCAGAACCTGGCTGTAGAGGTCGTCCGACAGGATGCGCCAGAGAAACCAGCCGCCCAGAAGGACGACGAGCACCAGCCACCAGGGGAAATCTTTGCGGTCGTCTTCGGCCGTTCTCATGCGGCGCGGACCGGCGGCGGCGCGCCGTCCTCCCCGGTCCGTGCCAGGGCGGGGCGCAGCGCCCCCCGCCCTGTCGACGTGTCACGCAACATTGGTGAACGGTCGGGGATCACTCGCCCATCTTGTAGTCGAGGAACCACTTGGTGTTCAGCGCGTCCAGCGTGCCGTCCGCTTCCATCGCGGCGATCGCGGCATTCATCGGCTCGACGAGGTCGGAGCCCTGCGGGAAGATGAAACCGAAATCCTCGGTGCCGAGCGGCTCGCCGACGATCTTCAGCTCGCCTTCGGAGCTTTCGACGTAGCCTTCACCGGCGGTGCCGTCGGTCAGGACCAGGTCGACATCGCCGGTGCGCAGCGCCTGCACGCCCGCGCCGAAGGTTTCGAACAGGACGATGCGGGGGTTGGCCTCGTCACCATCGAGCATGTCGTAGACCGCAACGTAGAACGGCGTGGTGCCGGGCTGCGCGGCGACGAGCAGGTCCTCGTCGGCGGCGAAGCTCTCGGCATCGGTGAACCGGTCCTCATCGCCACGGACGAGCATGACCATCTCGCTCGTCATGTATCTGTCGGAGAAGTCGACGACCTCGGCCCGGTCCTCGCGGATGGTGATGCCGGTCATGCCCATGTCGTACTGGCCTTCGGAGACGGCCGGGATCATCGCATCCCAGCTCGTGTTCTCGTAGGTGACCTCGATATTCAGGCGCTCGGCGATCTCGGCCATCGCGTCGTATTCCCAGCCGATCGCCTCACCGGACTCGGGGTCGATGAATTGCAGCGGCGGATAGGCGTTCTCGGTCACCACGACGACTTCGCGGCCCTCGAGGTCCGGCAGGTCCTGGGCGACGACGGCAGTGGCGGAAAGCAGCGCGGCGGCCGCGGCGGCGGTGAAGGTAAGACGCATGGGTCAGGCTCCCGTTAGATGCGGACCCGAGTATGGCCACCGCCGCGACGAGGGCAAGCACCATCCAGAAGGTCGCCGCGAGGGCCGGACGCGATCCCTGTCATCTGGCCGGAAATACCTCCGGGGTCCGGGGCAGAGCCCCGGCGTGTCGGCGCGCGCAGCGCGACGACACCGACAAGAGTGTCGCCCCCATCCTCACACGGCGCGACCACCGCACACCGGGCAATCCGCCCGCCGCTTCAGCCCGATGATCCGCGTCTCCCCGTAAAGCGAATCGTAGATCATCAGACGGCCGCGCAGGCTTTCTCCTGCATCGGTCAGCAGTTTCACGGCCTCGACCGCCATCATGGAGCCGACGACCCCCGGCAAGGGCGACAGCACCCCGGCCTCCGCACAGGACGGCGCGAGCGACGGATCGGGCGCCTCCGGGAAGACGCAGGCGTAGCAGGGCGCGCCGGAGGCCGGATCCCAGACGGAGATCTGCCCCTCCCACTGGGTCAGTGCCGCGCCGATCACCGGAATGCCCCGCGCTGCCGCCGTAAGGTTCACCAGATACCGGGTGTCGAAATTGTCCGATCCTTCGAGGATCAGGTCGTAGTCACCGAACAGGTCCCCCGCGATGTCGTCCGTCAGCCTCCGGTTATAGGGCCGGACCGTTACGAAAGGATTGAGGGCGAGCATCGCCTCCTGCGCAGAGAAGACCTTGGCGGTGCCGATGGCCGCGTCGCGGTGGATCACCTGTCGTTGCAGGTTGGAGCTGTCGACGCTGTCATCGTCGATCACGCCGATCGTCCCGACCCCCGCCCCGGCGAGGTAGAGCAGCGCGGGAGAGCCCAGCCCCCCTGCCCCGACGACCAGCACCCGCGACTGTTTCAGCGCCTTCTGGCCGGGACCGCCGATCTCTCGCAGTACCATGTGACGGGCATAGCGGTTCAGCTCGGTCTCGCTGAAGGTGCCGGTCCGTTCGGGCTCGGCAGGCTCGGGCACCTGCGCCTTGGAGCGGACCCAGAGCAGGAAGCGACGGTAGCCCATGACGAGGACGGCGAAGGCGAGCAGCAGCAGCCAGAGTGCCGGCGACCCGCCCGTCGCCTCGCGCAGCGCGTGGCCGTCGGGCAGCGCGACCTGGATCGCGAGCACGGCCACAAGCAGCAGGCCGATCATCGTCCAGCGCGCCGAGCGTGGAGCCTTCATCACGACACCGACGCCCCAGAGCGTGGCCGCCATGACGAGGACGACGATCACGCGCCGCGTCCCGTGGAGCCGAAGCCGCCCTCGCCCCGGACCGTGTCGTCGAGCGTCTCGACGACCCCGAAGCTGCCGCGCACGACCGGTGCGACGACGAACTGCGCGATCCGGTCGCCGTGGTCGATATGGAAGGACTCGGTCCCGGTGTTCAGCAGGATGATCCCGACCGGTCCGCGATAATCGCTGTCGATGGTGCCCGGCGTGTTCGGCAACGTGATGCCGTGTTTCAGCGCGAGGCCGGAGCGCGGACGGACCTGCACTTCGTACCCTTCCGGAATCGCCATCGCGAAACCGGCCGGGATCAGGGCGCGCCCGCCGGCCGGCAGGGTCACGCCGGCGCGCTCGTTCTCGGGGAAGTTGGCGCGGACGTCGGCACCAGCCGCACCCTCGGTCTGGTAGACGGGGAGCGGCACATCGCGATCGGCCCCGTCGAGCCAGCGGATCGAAATCGCCACCATCAGCGCGACACCGGGCCGAGTGCTTCGGCGATCTTCGCGGCAAGCTTTCGGGCGACCTGATCCTTGCCCATGCGGGGCCAGGCGTCGGCGCCGTCGTCGCTGATGAGGGTGACCATGTTCTCCTGTCCGCCCATGATGCCGGTCGCGGGCGAGACGTCGTTGGCGACGATCCAGTCGCAACCTTTCCGCGCCCTCTTTGCCGTGGCGTTGGCGAGCACGTCGTCGGTTTCCGCCGCGAAGCCGACGACGAGGCCGGGGCGACCTTCGCGGAGCGCCGAGACGTCGGCGAGAATGTCCGGGTTCTCCGCGAATTGCAGTGTCGGCAGGCTGTCGGGGGTCTTCTTGATCTTGCCGGTCGCGGGCTGTTCCACACGCCAGTCCGCGACGGCGGCCGCGAAGACGGCGGCATCAGCAGGCAAGGCGTCCATCACCGCGGCGCGCATTTCGGCGGCCGTGTCGACCTTCACCACTTTCACGCCTTTCGGCGGCGGCACTTCGGCCGGGCCGGTGACGAAGATCACCTCCGCCCCCAGTCCCGCCAGCGCATCGCCGAGCGCCGCGCCCTGCGCGCCGGAGGACCGATTGGCGATGTAGCGCACCGGGTCGATCGGCTCGTGCGTGGGGCCGGACGTCACGACGATGCGCCGTCCCGCGAGGGGGCCGGAGGCGAGTGCCTTGCCGATCGCATCGACAATCTCCAGCGGTTCGGCCATGCGGCCGGGACCGTATTCGCCGCAGGCCATGTCGCCTTCGTTCGGGCCGACGGACAGGACACCGTCCGCCGCGAGCGTGCGGATGTTGCGCTGCGTCGCGGGGTGCTCCCACATGCGGACATTCATGGAGGGTGCGATCAGCACCCGCTTGTCGGTCGCCAGCAGGAGCGTCGACGCGAGGTCGTCGGCCTGCCCGGTCGCCATCTTCGCCATCAGGTCCGCCGTCGCAGGTGCAACGACGAGCAGGTCGGCGGCGCGGGACAGCTCGATATGTCCCATCTCCGCTTCCTTGGTGAGATCGAAGAGCTCGGAATAGACCTCGCGCCCGGCCAGCGCCGAGACGGACAACGGCGTCACGAATTGCGAGGCCGCGCGCGTCAACACCGGCGTGACCTCTGCGCCCCGCTCGCGCAGGCGCCGGATCAGGTCCAGCGCCTTGTAGGCGGCGATGCCGCCGCCGATGATCAGCAGGATATGTCGGCCTGAAAGCATGTGCCCGCCTCTGGTGCCTCGTTCCGGCGAAAGCTATTCCGCCGGAGACGGGTTCTCAAGGGACGGGCCGACTTCGGTCAGCCGAGGAAGTGCATCACTTCGCGCGATTCCGTCTCGAGCATCTTGCGCATCTTGCCGAAGGCGGCGGCCTCGAGCTGGCGCACGCGCTCTTTCGACAGGCCAAGCTCGTCACCGAGCGACTCGAGCGTGCGGGGATCGTCGCGCAGCTTGCGCTCGCGGACGATGAAGCGCTCGCGGTCGTTGAGCGCGGTCAGCGCGGTCAACAGCCACTGGCGGAGCGTCTCGGTGTCGTGCGTATGCTCGACCTGCTGGGACGCCTGCTCACCGCTGTCCTCGAGCGCGTCGATCCATTCGCGGCTCTCTTCCTCGCTCGATTGCGGGGCGTTGAGCGAGTAGTCCGAGCCGGAAAGCCGACCTTCCATCATCTCTACATCGTGCAGCGGCACACCGACTTCCGCGGCGATCATGCGGCGGAGTTCCTGCCGGTCGACGACCTGACCGCTCGCGGCGGCTTCGCGCTCCAGCCGGGCCTGCACACGGCGCAGATTGAAGAACAGCGATTTCTGGGAAGAGGTGGAGCCGGTCCGAACCATCGACCAGTTCCGCATCACGTAGTCCTGGATCGACGCCTTGATCCACCAGACCGCGTACGTCGAGAAGCGGACACCCCGGTCGGGGTCGAACTTGTCCGCCGCCTTCATCAGCCCGAGCGACGCTTCCTGGATCAGATCGTTCATCGGGGCGCCGTAGCGGCGGAACTTGCCGGCCATCGAAATCGCGAGCCGCATGTAGGCGGTGATCAGGCGGTGGAGCGCCTGTTCGTCACGGTGATCACGCCAGGCGTAGGCGAGGGAAAGCTCCGTTTCGGCGTCCAGCAGTTCGGCCTGCATCGCCTTGCGGGACATCGTCTGATCTGAGAAAGCTGCGACTGCCATGGAAATCCCCCGGGGTTCATTGGTCTCGCGTATCGGCTCTTATTGAGGAGGATACGTCTTGTTAATGCACTCGGATCACCATTGGTTTCATAGGTCGCCTTGCTAAATCTCACACTTGTTCTAGGCGGCGCCGCCTCCGGCAAGTCTTCACACGCTGAAATGCTGGTCCGCGAGAGTGGCCGTTCGCGGGTCTATCTCGCCACGGCGCAGGCGTTCGACACTGAAATGAAACAGAAAATCGAAGAGCATCGCTTGGCGCGCGGCGACGGCTGGACGACGGTCGAAGAGCCGCTCGAGATCGCGCCGGCCCTTGCCTCGGTCGATGCTGAAAAAATCATCCTTCTCGACTGCGCGACGCTCTGGCTCGGCAATTATCAGCTTGCCGGGAACGACCCGGCGGAGGCCCCGGAGGTCTTCGCCGAGGCACTCGGCCATGCCCGGGCGCCGGTCGTCGTCGTTTCGAACGAGGTCGGCCAGGGTATCGTCCCGGCGGACGCGATGAGCCGCGCCTTCCGCAACGCGCAGGGGCGGCTCAACCAGCGGGTCGCCGCGATGGCCGACCGCGTCGTCTTCGTCACCGCCGGATTGCCGCAGGTTCTGAAGTGAAGCTGTTCTGGGTTCGTCACGGGCCGACCCACCAGAAGGCCTTCACCGGGCATCGCGACGTGCCGGCGGACCTCTCGGATACGGCGAAGGTCGAACGGCTGTCCGCTTTCCTGCCTGCGGAGGCGGTCGTCGTGTCCTCCGACCTGCAGCGCGCGGTGTCGACCGCCGACGCGATCTGCGCCGGGCGGCGGCGGCTGTCACATCGCCCGGCTCTGCGGGAGTTCGACTTCGGTGTCTGGGACGGCCTGACCTTTGATGAGGTCGCGGCCCGCGACCCCGAGCTGTCGCGCCGGTTCTGGGAGGTCCCCGGCGATGCCGCCCCGCCGGGGGGCGAAAGCTGGAACACCCTGCTCGACCGGGTCACGGCGGAAACCGATCGTCTGATCGCCGAAGCCGATGGACGTGACATCGTGATCGTCGCGCATATCGGCGTCATCATGATGGCGATCCAGCGCGCCGCCGCCTGCGCGCCGACCGAGGCGATGTCTCACGAGATCGCCCCCCTGTCGGTGACTGAGACGATGCTGGATGCAGGATGGAGCCTCGGGCGGGTCAATCACCAGCCGTGACAGGGCCCGCCTGCCACGGCCGCGCATCGGTTAACCAAGCTGAAACCAAGCCGCGCTAAGCCGAGCCGAGTCAACTCGGAGGCGGTACATGGTCTCGACGGCCAATACCGTCGCGTTCGTCGGGATCGAGGCGGTCCCTGTGGAGGTTCAGTGCGCGGTCACGGCCGGGATGCCCGCCTTCGCCATCGTCGGCCTGCCGGACAAGGCGGTGTCGGAGGCGCGGGAACGCGTGCGCGCCGCGCTGGAGGCCTTGTCCATCGCGATGCCGCCCCGGCGGATCACCGTGAACCTCTCGCCAGCAGACCTGCCGAAGGTCGGCTCGCATTTCGACTTGCCGATCGCGCTCGCCGTTCTGGCGGAGATCGACATCATCCCGAAGGACGAGGTCGCGGAGTACACGGCACTGGGGGAACTGGCGCTCGACGGGCGGCTGGTGCCGGTGACGGGGGCGCTGCCGGCTGCGCTGACCGCCGCCAGCGAGGATCACGCCCTGCTTTGCCCGGCCGACTGCGGGGCGGAAGCCGCCTGGGTCGGCGGCTGCGACGTCTTTGCACCCGACTCGATCACCGCCGCGATCCGCCACTTCACCGGTGAGGCGCCGCTCGCCGCGGCGACGCCGGGCGAGATCGCAACCACCGGGCACGTGCGTGACCTTGCCGAGGTTAAGGGGCAGGAACGCGCAAAACGCGCGCTCGAAATCGCGGCGGCGGGGCGGCACCACATGCTGATGATCGGCACGCCGGGGTCGGGCAAGTCGATGCTCGCCGCCCGCATTCCCGGCATCCTGCCGCCGCTCTCGGCGGCGGAGGCGCTCGAGACTTCGATGATCCATTCGCTGGCGGGCACCCTCGACAAGGGCGGGATCCGGCGCGAGCGCCCGTTCCGCGAGCCGCATCACACGGCGTCGATGGCCGCGGTCGTCGGCGGCGGCCGCACCGCGCAACCGGGCGAGATCAGCCTCGCCCACAACGGGGTGCTATTTCTCGACGAGTTTCCGGAGTTCCCCCGAACAGTCCTAGAGACGCTGCGTCAGCCGATCGAAACCGGGGAAGTCGTGGTCGCGCGGGCCAACGCCCATGTCCGCTATCCCTGCCGGTTCATGCTCGTCGCTGCCGCCAACCCCTGTCGCTGCGGCTACCTCAGCGATGCCGCGCGGGCCTGCGGCCGTGCGCCGGCCTGCGGCGAGGACTACCTCGGCCGGATCTCGGGGCCGCTGATGGACCGGTTCGATCTGCGGGTCGAGGTGCCGCCGGTGTCCTACGCGGACCTCGATCTGCCTGCGGGGGGCGAGAGTTCCGCCGGCATCGCAGCGCGCGTGGCGGCTGCGCGCGCCGTTCAGGCCGAGCGGTTCGCGAACCATCCAGGGGTCACGGTGAACGCCGACGCGGCCGGCAGCCTGCTGGACGAGATCGCGGCACCAGACGAGGAGGGCCGGGCATTCCTGGCCCGCGTGGCGGAGCGGTTCAGCCTGACCGCGCGCGGCTATCACAGGGTGATGCGCGTGGCGCGGACGATCGCGGACCTCGAAGGAGAGGCGCGCGTCTCGCGGCCTCACGTGGCCGAGGCCGTGTCGTTCAGGTTGCTGTCGGTGAAGGAGGGGTGAGGTGGGAACTGGGCGCACTGCTTCCGTAACCGTATCCTCTTCCCCTCACCCTGCCCTCTCCCCCGAGGGGAGAGGGTTGTTGTGTCGCGGGATGTCGGATGATGTGCTCCGCTCCCACTTCTCGGAACCGAAGCCCTCTTCCCTCGGGGGAGAGGGTTGGGTGAGGGGAAAGAACGCCCGTCAGCTCCCCTGCCCGGCCCTGTACCAGCGCACGATCGCCGCGCGGTCCTCGACCGTCATGTAGGAGTGGCGCGGCGGGGGCATCGCGTCACTGAGACCGGCCTGAAGGTAGATCCGCCGCGCCTGGTTGGCGATCTGCGCGGCGTTCTCGAACTTCACGCCGCGCGGGGCGACCGGGATCGCCTCGAGCCCCGGCTCGGCATTGTGGCACATGGTGCAATGCCCGTTCACGATGTCATGCACCTCGTCGAAGCCGTCTGCGGCCGCGAAACGCTCTCCGGCGCGGGTCATCGCGGTCTCGTCCTCCCAGCTGTCGGCGGGGGGCCACGAGAACCAGACGATCAGGACGAAGAGCGCCGCCGTCACCGCCCAGGTCCACCACAGCATCTCGCCCCGGGCATGCATCGTGTTGAAGAAATGACGGATCGTGACGCCCATCAGGAACACGAGCGCGGCAATGATCCAGTTCCACTCCGACGCGAAGGCCATCGGGTAGTGGTTGGACAGCATCAGGAACAGGACCGGGAGCGTGAGGTAGTTGTTGTGGGTCGAGCGCTGCTTGGCAATCTTGCCGTACTTGGAGTCCGGCGTCCGGCCCGCCTTGAGGTCCGCCACGACGATTTTCTGGTTCGGGATGATGATGAGAAAGACGTTCGCCGACATGATCGTCGCGGTGAAGGCGCCGAGGTGCAGCAGCGCGGCGCGGCCCGAGAAGACCTGCGTGTAGCCCCAAGCCATGATGACGAGGATAACGTAGAGCCCGATCATCAGCCGCGTGTTGTCCTCGCCGAACTTCGATTTGCAGATCAGGTCGTACATCACCCAGCCGAGCCCGAGCGACAGCAGCGAAATGATGACCGCCTGCCAGACGGCGAGATCGGCGACCTCCGGGTCGACGAGATAGAGGTCACCGCCGATGTAATAGACGAGGCACAGCATCGCGAAGCCCGACAGCCAGGTCGCGTAGCTTTCCCATTTGAACCAGGTCAGGTGCTCGGGAAGGTTCTCCGGCGCGACGAGGTATTTCTGGATGTGGTAGAAGCCGCCGCCGTGGACCTGCCATTCCTCACCATCCGCCGGACCGGGAATGTTGCGGTTGAGGCCGAGGTCCAGCGCGATGAAGTAGAAGGACGAGCCGATCCAGGCGATCGCCGTGATGACGTGGACCCAGCGGACCGCGAACTCGACCCAGTGCATCGCGAAGGCCCAGTCGAACATGAATTACTCTCCGTGGTTCAGAGTATCGGGCGGCGACAGCACCGCGTTGCGATGAATGATCCGCGCACCGGCCATCAGCTGCCCCGGTAGGTCGAATAGCTGTAGGGCGAGAGCAGGAGCGGCACGTGGTAGTGCGCCTCCGGATCGGACATGCCGAAGCGGATCGGCACCTGGTCGAGGAACAGCGGCTCGTCTCCGGCAAGCCCGGCGCCGCGCAGGTAGTCCCCGGCCTCGAACAGGATTTCATAGGTGCCCGTCGCGAAGGCGTCCGCCGGCAAGAGCGGCGCATCCGTCCGCCCGTCCGCATTGGTCACTGCTTCGGCCACCCTCGTCCGTCCCTCGCCCTCGATCCGGAAAAGAGTCACCCGCAGGCCCGCCGCCGGAACCCCGCGTGCGGCGTCCAGCACGTGCGTCGTCAAAAATCCGCTCATCTCGCCCCCGTATTAATCCGGCCGCCCAGAAAAGCGGCAAAACAATCGCCCGACCGGTCCCGCACCGGCGGATCGGACATCGCGCTGACTTTCCTGAACTACAGCGCTCCCGCAAGACTGGCAAACGCGGACGACGTCATTCGTGGGGACATGGCGCGCCGTTATCCGGGAGAACGCGAGATGGCTGACACGTCGATCGGCACGCCAGAGCAACTGAGGGATCCGAACTATACGCCGGCACTGCACAAGGCCATTCCGCTCGGCATCCAGCACGTCATGGCGATGTTCATCGCCAACGTGACGCCGGCGATCATCGTGGCCGGCGCGGCGGGCTTCGGGTTCGGGTCGGACTCGGCGGACTTTCCGCAGCTTCTCTACATGATCCAGATGTCGATGCTGTTCGCCGGCATCGCGACGCTGATCCAGACGATCGGGGTCGGACCGGTCGGGGCAAGGCTGCCCATCGTGCAAGGCACGAGCTTCGCCTTCGTGCCGATCATGATCCCGCTGGTCGCGGGCAAGGGCGTCGACGGGCTCGCTGCGCTGTTCACCGGCGTGCTGATCGGGGGCATCTTTCACGGCTGCCTCGGCTTCTTCATCGGTCGCATCCGCTTCGCCCTGCCGCCGCTGGTCACGGGGCTGGTCGTCACGATGATCGGCCTCGCGCTCGTTCAGGTCGGCATCCAGTATTCGGCGGGCGGCGTTCCGGCGATCGGAACGCCGGAATACGGCAGCCTGGCCAACTGGTCGGCGGCGCTGATCGTGATCGTGGTGACGCTGGCGCTCAAGTTCTTCGCGCCGGGCATGTGGTCGATCTCGTCGGTGCTGATCGGCATCGCCGCGGGCTACGTCTGGGCGATCGTCATCGGCATCCTGCCGGTTGGCTCCATCGGGGCGAGCTGGACCAACGCGGCCACCTTCTCGCTGCCCGATCCGTTCCGCTTCGGGTTCGAGTTGAGCTTCGCCGCGATCCTCGGTTTCTGCCTCATGGCTTTCGTGTCGGCGGTGGAGACGGTCGGCGATGTGTCCGGCATCACCAAGGGCGGGGCCGGGCGCGAGGCGACCGAAGAGGAGATCACCGGCGCGACCTTCGCGGATGGTATCGGCACGGCGCTCGCCGGGGCGTTCGGCGCGCTGCCCAACACCTCCTTCAGCCAGAACGTCGGACTGATCGCGATGACCGGCGTGATGAGCCGACACGTCGTCACGGTGGGCGGCATTTTCCTCATCATCTGCGGTCTCATGCCGAAGGTCGGCGGAATCATCCGCACGATTCCGATCGAAGTGCTGGGCGGCGCGGTCGTGGTGATGTTCGGCATGGTCGTCGCCTCGGGCATCTCGATGCTGTCGGACGTGAAGTGGGACCGGCGCAACATGGTGATCTTCGCCATCTCGATCTCGCTCGGCCTCGGCCTGCAGCTGGAACCGGGGGCGCTCGGAAAGCTGCCCGACACGGCGCAGATCCTGCTGACCTCGGGCCTGCTGCCGGCGGCAGGGCTGGCGATCGTGCTGAACCTCGTGCTGCCGCAGCCACTGTCGGACGTGTCTACGGACGAGATTTCGGGCGGCCTGTCGGGACAGGGCACGCCGGCGGAATGACGGAGCCCGGCGGGGCCGCGTGACGGCGGCGGGGCGCGACACGGTCGTGCCTTGCCAGTCCGTGCGGCGGGCCGCAGGATAAGCGCATGCAGAGATATCCCCGCGACACCTATGGATACGGTCCGAACGCGCCCGATCCCCAGTGGCCCGGCGGCGCGAAGGTCGCCGTCCAGCTCGTCCTGAATTACGAGGAAGGCGGCGAGAACTCGCCCCTTCACGGCGACACCCACTCCGAGGCGTTCCTGTCCGACATCGCCGGGGCGCAACCTTGGCCCCGGCGGCACTGGAACATGGAATCGATCTACGATTACGGCGCCCGCGCGGGGTTCTGGCGCTTGCACCGGGCGTTCACCGAACGCGAGCTGCCGATCACGGTCTACGGCGTCGCGACGGCACTTGCCCGCAGCCCCGCGCAGGTCGAGGCGATGCAGCAGGCGGACTGGGAGATCGCGTCCCACGGCTACAAGTGGATCGAGCACAAGGACATGGCGGAGAGCGAGGAGCGCAAGGCCATTGCCGAGGCGATCCGGCTCCATACCGAAGTCGTCGGCGAAGCGCCGCGCGGGTGGTACACCGGGCGCTGTTCGGAAAACACGGTCAGGCTCGTCGCGGAAACGGGGCAGTTCGACTACGTCTCCGACACTTACGACGACGACCTGCCGCACTGGATGGAATTCGGCGACCGCGACCAGCTCATCATTCCCTACACGCTCGAAGCCAACGACATGCGGTTCGCCACTGCCCCCGGCTGGGTGACGGGTCAGGATTTCGGGCAGTACCTCTGCGATGCCTATGACGTGCTTCTTGCCGAGGGCGAGGCGGGCCGGCCGAAGATGATGAGCGTCGGGCTGCACTGCCGCCTGATCGGACGGCCCGGCAAGCTGGCGGGGTTGCTGCGCTTCCTCGACCATGTCGCCGAACGCGGCGGTGGCTGGTTCGCGACCCGTCTCGAGATCGCGGAGCATTGGGCCAGGCTCCATCCCCACACCCGCTTCGAGCGGCCGTCGCGGATGGACCGGGACACATTCGTCGCAGCCTACGGCAGCATCTTCGAACATTCGCCCTGGATCGCGGAGCGGGCGCACGCGCTTGAACTCGGCCCCGCGCACGACACGGCGGTCGGCCTGCACAGCGCGCTGACCCGGATGTTCCGCTCCGCCAGCGAGGACGAGCGGCTCGGCGTGCTGAAGGCGCACCCGGACCTCGCCGGCAAGCTGGCCGCCGCCAAGCGCCTGACGGCGGAGAGCACGTCGGAGCAGGCGAGCGCCGGGCTCGACGCGCTGACGGATGCGGAACGCGCCACCTTCGAGCGGCTGAACGACGCCTACGTCGAGAAGAACGACTTCCCCTTCATCATCGCGGTGCGCGACCACGACAAGGCCGGAATCCTGAAGCAATTCGAGGCCCGCCTTGCCAACGATACCGCAACCGAGTTCAACACGGCCTGCAAGCAGGTCGAGAGAATCGCGCGCCTGCGCCTTGATTCCCTGTTGTCCTGAACTGATTCGAGCCCCGAATGCCGACGATCGAAAGCCTGAACCCCGACGTTCCCCTGTTTGCCCGCACGGGCATCAACCTCGCTTCCGCCGGACTGGGCGCCCTGCCCGTCTCCGCCACGGACGAGTTCTTCGCGCCGCTGTCGCGGATGCTGTCCGACGCGCCGCCGATCTTCATCCCCGACAAGTTCGACGAGAACGGTAAGTGGATGGACGGCTGGGAGACCCGGCGACGCCGCGACGGCGGCCATGACGAGGCGGTGATCCGTCTCGCCGCGCCGGGGCGGATCCTCGGCTTCAACGTGGACACCTCCCACTTCACCGGCAACTTCGCGCCTGCCGTCTCGATCGAGGCCTGCGGCCCGCTCGACGGCGATCCCGGCCCGGATGCGAAGTGGGTGACGATCCTGCCATACAAGCCGCTCGGCGCGTCGGCCCATCACTACTTCAAGTGCCAGAACTTCGATCTCTACAGCCACTTGCGAATCTCGATCTACCCGGACGGCGGCGTTGCCCGGCTGCGCGTCTTCGGCGTGCCCGAACTCGACCAGGAAAACGCCAAGGGCGAGATCGACCTCGCCTCGGCGCTGAACGGCGGTCGGGTGCTCGCCTTCTCGGACGCGCATTACGGCGACTACCAGCGGCTGCTCGCGCCCGGTCGCGGGCTGAACATGGGAGACGGCTGGGAGACCCGTCGCCGCCGGGAGCCCGGCTACGACTGGATCGTCATCGCGCTCGGCGCGCGGGGGCGGATCGTGAAATCGGTGATCGACACCTGCTTCTTCAAGGGCAACTACCCGGACATCGCGTGGATCCAGGCCGCCGACATGGGCCATTTCGGCGATGGCCTCGCCGATGCGCTGGTCACCGACTCGATGTTCTGGAAGGAGCTGCTGCCGCGCCAGAAGCTCAGCCCGGACGCGGAACATTCCTACCGGGACGAGATCAACGACATCGGCCCGGTGACGCACGTCCGCTTCAACATTCAACCCGATGGCGGTGTATCGCGGCTTCGCCTGTTCGGCACGCTGTCGCGATGACCCGGGAGATCGAGCTCCGCCCGCTGACCGCAACGGCGTTCGCGCCGTTCGGCGACGTGCTGGAGCCCGATGGCCAGCCAGACAAGATGATCAACGAGGGCAACTGCGGCCGTTTCCACGACCGCGCGCGCCTGTTCTTCGGGCCGGGCGGAGAAGCCGGGATCTCGATCTTCGACGCGGGGGCGCGAGAGCTGCCCTACCGCTTCGACCTCGTGGAGCGCCACCCGCTCGGCTCGCAGGCGTTCCTGCCGATGGGCGGGACGAGGTCGATCTTCATCGTCTGCCCGGACGAGGACGGCGTGCCGGGCGCGCCGCTCGCCTTCCTCGGCAACGCGGGCCAGGGCGTGAACATCCTCGCCAACACCTGGCACGGCGTCTGCACGCCGCTGGACGATCGCGGCGTCTACGCCGTGGTCGACTGGATCGGGTCGGAACCGAACCTACAGGAATACCGCTTCGACGCGGCCTGGACCGTCGTTGGCTGAGGCGGTCTAGCCCTTCAGCATCCGAAGGCCCTGCGTCGCGTCCGTCCGCACGGCAAGGCGCAGACCGGGTTCGTCCCCTGCCCTGAGCGCTGCGAGGATCAGCTTGTGATTGTAGGGCGGCTCGCTCCGCCGCAGCCGCCCGTAGAGCGCAGCCATCGTGGGCCCGAGCTGCAGCCAGACCGTCTCCGTCATCGCCAGCATCGCGGGGGCCTGCGCGCGAAGATAGAGCGTGCGGTGAAATTCGAGGTTCATCCGGATGTAGCCGGTCGCATCCTTCTTCGCGACCATCTGCGCCACTCCGTCATTGATCGACTGGAGGCGGTCGATCAGCGCGAAGTGGGCGCGTGGCAGGGCGCGCGTCGCCAGTTCCGGCTCCAGCAGCGCACGCAGCGAGGCAAGCTCCTCGATCCGGTCATCGGACAGTTCGGGGGTCGAGACGCGCCCCGAGAAGGACAGCGACAGCGCCCCTTCGGCGACGAGGCGGCGGCATGCTTCCCGCGCAGGTGTCATCGAGGTGCCGTACTCGCGGCCGATGCCGCGCAGGGTGAGCGCCTGCCCGGGCAGGATCTCGCCATGCATGATCCGGGTGCGCAGGGCACGGTAGACCCGGTCATGCGCCGCGCCGGTCGGGGCGGAGCCGGGTTCGTTGCGGGACTGGATCAACATGGTCAGCAGTCCTCCCGGTCAGCCATCGAAGCGCACCCGGTGCAGTTCGGTTCCATGCTCGCGCAGCCACGCGCGGGCGGGCTTGTGATCGGGAAAGAGCCGTTCGGTCAGTTTCCAGAAGCGTGGACCGTGGTTCATCTCGACAAGGTGCGCGACCTCGTGCGCGGCGACGTAGTCGAGGATGCGGGGCGGCGCCATGATGAGGCGCCACGAGAACATCAGATCGCCGTTGGAGGAACACGACCCCCACCGCGAGCGGGTGTCGCGCAGCGTGATCCGCCCGTAGCGCCGACCGATCGCGGCGGCGTGGCGGTCGCAGGCCTCGGTCAGCCGGTCGCGGGCGGCGAGTTTCAGGAACGCGCCGATCCTCACCGGGGCGCGGTCGGGATCGGGCGGGACCAGCAGTTGCCCACCCTCGAGCCGGGGGCTTCGGACGCGGGCGGCGACGATGGGCAGGTCGACGCCTTCGAAGGGCACCGTGCCGCCGGGGACCGGGTGCCGATCGTCGGTCAGCCCGGCGAGGTGGCCGCGCAGCCACGCCTCCCGCTCGAGCGCGAAATCGATGCCCTCCCGCTCGGGCACGCCTTTCGGCAGCGTCAGCGTGATGCGCCCGTCCAGCTGCGACACACGCAGCGAAAGACGCCGCGCCCGGGCGGACCGGCGCAGATTCAATTCGATCGGGGGGTTGCCCAGACGGCGTGTTTCGCCCATATGCGCCTTTCTGCCCGCGGTCGATGCCGCAAGGGTTTTGACACCGCGCGCACCTTATGGCAGGGGAGCGCGATCCGCTGCAAGCCAGACGATGAAGGACAAGGACGAATGCCCAAGGAAGAGTGGGGAACCAAGCGCGTCTGCCCGACCACGGGCAAGCGCTTCTACGACCTGAACGCCAACCCGATTGTCAGCCCCTACACGGGCGAAGTCGTGTCGGTCGACAGCGGCAAGGCCCGCACGATGGTCGCTGACGCCGAGGATTCGCAGTCCAAGAAGCTCGAGACTTCGGAGAAAGAAGAAGAGCTGGTGCTCGACGATGACGACGATGACGACAACGATGTCGATCTCGGCGACGACGTTCTCGAGGATGACGACGACGAAGATACGGTTTCGCTCGACGAGCTGGCCGATGTCTCCGACGACAAGAACGACGACTGACAGTTTTCACCGGGGAGAGATTTTTCACTTGATCTCCCCCCGGCCCGCCGCTTAGAGAGCGGCACGTCGCGGGAACGCGACACAAGGCGGGGCCTTAGCTCAGTTGGGAGAGCGCTTGCATGGCATGCAAGAGGTCAGGGGTTCGACTCCCCTAGGCTCCACCAAATCCCCCTTAGAAAAGCACCGGATAGTCCTGCCTCTCTCGGCAGATGACTTGCATCCGATCACGTAGTTCGTGGCGCGGCGGACGCCGCCACTGGTGCGACGCCCGCTCCCGGCCTGAAGCCCTGCGCCGTGGCGGCGCTTATTCCCCCCAACCGGTCACGTCATGACCGCCGAAGAGCATCTCACGGATCGCAGGAGAGCCGAGCGACGATGTGAAACCGGGGGTCGGGGCGCTGACCTTGTCGAGCCGCTCCTTCTGGTCTTCTGTCAGGCGGAGGCTTGCAGCCGCGATGTTCCCCTTGAGCTGCTTGGCCGTACGCGCACCGATGATGGTCGAGGCCACACCGGGCCGGGACATCGCCCAGGCCAGCGCCGCCTGCGCGGGTTCGCAGCCAAGCTCGTCGGCCACCTCGCGAAGGGTGTCGAGGATGGCCCAGTTGCGATCGGTGAACTTGCTGTCCCCGAACGGATTGGCGCCGCTGAGGCGTCCGGTGTCGGAGGTGTCTTCACGCTTGTATTTGCCGGTCAGGAAACCGCCGGCCAGTGGGCTCCAGGGCATCACGCCCATCCCGCCTTCGCGCGCGACCGGGAAATGCTCGGCCTCCACTTCCCGCATGACCAGCGAATATTCCACCTGCATGGCGATCGGGCCGGGCACACGGCGCTCGGACGCGATCGTCGCGGCCTTCATCGCAACCCAGGCCGGCATGTCGGAGAACGCGTAGTGACGGATCTTGCCGGCGCGCACGAGATCGCCCAGCGTCTGCACGATCTCCTCGACCGGGGTCACGCCATCCCAGATATGCATCCAGTAGAGGTCGATGTAGTCCGTTTCGAGCCGCTTCAGGGACGCGTCCAACGCGCGATGGATGTTCTTCGATCCGGCTCCGCCTGCATGCGGATTGCCACCGCCACCCTGAGAGCTCGTCAAAGGGCTGCTCGAGGCATTGAAGCCGAATTTCGTGCCCAGCACGATCTCGTCCCGCGAACCGGTTTCCCGGATGAACTTGCCGACGAGCTCCTCGCTGGCACCGCCTGAATAGATGTCGGACGTATCGACGAAGTTGCCGCCCGCGTCGCGGTAGGCGGAGAAAATCTCGCGCGAGGCCGCTTCGTCAGCGCCCCATTCGCCGGGGCCGAAGGTCATCGTGCCAAGGCAGAGGGGGCTGACGACGAGCCCGGAGCGCCCGAGAGCGCGGAAATCCGTGAGAGACATGAGGTGTGTTCCCTTATCCCTAGTGATCGTTATGAAACGCCATGTAGGTCTTGAACGCTCACGTCAATGAATTTATTAATGATCGCTATGAAAGAGTCCGTCACACACCGCCGCAAGACCGGCCGCCCCCTGTCCTTCGATAGGGATGCGGCGCTCGAAAAGGCGATGCTCGCGTTCTGGGAAAGCGGCTACGAGACGACCTCGATCAGTGATCTGACCGCGGCCATGGGGGTGACAGCCCCAAGTATCTACGCGGCGTTCGGCGACAAGAAGCGGCTCTTCCTGGAGGCGTTGCGGCGCTACGCCGGCGATCCGGCAGATCTCGAAGACATCTTCGACCGCGCGCCGACGGCACGGGAGGCCGTGTCCCGGATGCTGGAGAACGCGGCGAAGCTGTTCACCGGAGATTTGACGCCGCGAGGGTGCCTGCTGGCCAGCGCCGTGGCCACGGGATCGAAAGACGCCGCCGACGTCCGGGACGCCGCCGCGCAGGAACGGCGTGCCATTCAGCAAATCGTTGCCAGACGTATCACGCGCGATGTCGAACATGGGCTCCTGCCGCAGACAACGCGGGCAGACGTGCTGGCCAACCTCGCCATAACCGTGACGCAGGGCATGTCCGTCCTTGCTCGAGATGGTGCCGACCGGGAAACTCTGCTGGACGTCGCGCGCGCCGCGATGGTGGGGTGGCCGCCTCCGGGGAGCTGACACGCGCCGTGGCGGCCTATGCCCAGCGCGCCCGGCCCTTGCCGCCGACTGCACAGCGGACCACCTTGGGTCGCAGTACCGCCGGAGTCGCCATGCCAATCACCCGCCGTGAGAGCTTTCGGATCGTCGGAGACGTCCAGCACGAAACGTTCCCGCCGTGGATCCTTCGCTACGGCACCAAGCTGGGGCTGGAGGACATCGAAATCGCGCCGGGCGACGGCACTTTGTCCGTCAGCGCGACGGGGCAGCCGGACCTGCTCGACGCGATGGAGCTTGGCTGCAGCCTCGGCCCGATCGACGTCTCGGTGGACGAGATCGACCGCACGATCCTGAACAGCGCCGATTCATGAGCGCTCAATTTCCAGGCTGACCGCCTAGAAAGCGGGCGCCACATCAATTCAGCAGTCCGGCGGGTGCGGCCATGTCGTGCGGAATGCCGCGGGCGGGAATATCCATTGAGGTCGAAACGTGCGGCCGGACGGCCCACTGCCTGATCCGGACCGAATGACGTGACCGACGCTGCCCGCTGGTATCCAGCCGCCCTTTCCGATGACCTGCCGAACGCGGTCGCGATGCCCGCCTGTTGTGGTGACGCCGAAGTCGCCCTCTGGCGAAGCGCCACGGGCAAGGTCGCGGCATGGGAGGATCGCTGCCCACACCGGGGCATGCGCCTATCGCACGGCTTCGTGCGGGGCGAGATGCTGAGCTGCATCTACCACGGCTGGCGCTACGACCAGACCGGCACCTGTCAGAAAATCCCCGCGCACCCCGGCCTCGAGCCGCCGGCCTCGATCAAGGTCCGCAGCTTCACCGCGCTCGAGCAGGATGGCGTGATCTGGCTGTCCGAGGGCGAAATGGCAGAGCCCCCGCCCCCGCTGACCGGCCTGACGCCCCTGCGGTCGGTGACGGTCGACGCGATCACCGTGCTCGACCCGGTGAGCGAAGTGGATGGGATGACCCTTCTCGTTCAGCCGCTGCCCGGCGGGCGCACCGGGCTTCACGCGCTGACAGCCAGCACCGATCCGGGGGAGCGCAAGGCAGCCTCGCGCCGGCTGGAGGTGCTGCGGCGCGATCTCGAAGCGGGAGTTGCGGCATGAGAGATCAGTGGTATCCCGTCGGCATCACCGCCGACCTGACCGAAGCGGGCCGGGAGACGGTCCTGATGGGCGAGACAGTCCGCCTGTCGCTCAGCGACGGGCGACCCGCGGCGGAGACCGCTGACGGCACCACGCTGCCGGTTTGCGAACACTATCACCACATCTGGACCTCGCTCGGAACGCCGGCGAAGCCGCTCTTTGACATTCCCGAGGCGGCGCAGGCGGACCGGACCTTCGTGCCTTGCGGCCGCGTCCGGGTCGCCTGCTCCCCGCTTCGTGCGGTCGAGAACTTTCTCGACATCGCCCACTTCCCGTTCGTGCATACCGACATCCTCGGTTCCGAACCGCACACCGAGGTCGAGCGCTACGAGGTGAAGGTCCACGACGACACGGACGAGGTCTGGGCCACCAAGGTGAAGTTCTTCCAGCCACAGGCGGCGAAGTCCGCCGCAGGCGGGATCACGACCGAATACATGTACCGGGTGCCCGCGCCGACGGTGTCGGTGCTCTACAAGACCTGCCCGCCACGCCCCGGAGAATGGGACGTAATTGCGATCTTCGTCCAACCCGTCTCGGAGACGGTCTGCGATGTCTGGCCGTGGATGGCTCTGTTCGACGAGGACACGCCTTATGGCGATCTCGTCGGGTTCCAGCAGATGATCTTCGTGCAGGACCGCTCGATCCTCGAGAACCAGGTGCCGGCGCTGTTGCCCCTCGATCCGGGGAAGGAGATGCCGACCCGCGCCGACATGACCTCGATCGCCTATCGCCGCTGGCTGAAGAGCCACGGCTACACCTACGGCGCGCAGCTGGTGGCGGCATGATCCTGCATGACTGGGTGCTGAGCCCGAACTGCTACAAGGTGCGGCTGATGGCGGCGCTGACCGGCCAGCCGCTGGAGCAACGGGCGGTGAATTTCTACCCCGGCCGGGAGCATCTTTCGTCGGAGTACCTCGCCCTGAACCCGGCCGGGACGTTGCCGATCCTGCAGGACGGCGACCTGACGCTGACCGAAAGCGGGGCGATGCTGGCCTACCTCGCAGACAAGGCCGACGGCTGGATGGGCGACGGGTCCGCCGCGACGACGGCGCGGATCCAGCAGTGGCTCGCCTTCGCGGAGCGGCTCACGCGGACGGCGGGTGTCGCACGGGCGATCGACATGCTGGACCAGGGCGGTTCTCTGGCCGAGGCGCAGGCGGCGGGGCGCACTTGCCTCCGCGAGCTGGAGGAGCACCTGACCGAGCGTCGCATCGACGGCGGCATCTTTCTGACCGGCGACACGGCGACCATCGCCGACATCGCCTGTTTCCCGCATGTGATGCTGGCGCCGGACGGCGGGCTGCGGCTCGATCCTTACCCCTCGATCCGGCTCTGGACACGGGCCGTTCGTGCGCTGCCGGGCTTCGTCGAGATGCCGGGTATCCACCGGCTGCACGAACTCATGCCCGAGCCGGAAATGGAGCAGCTGGTATGAGCGTCCTGTTCCGCAATGCCGAGGCGATCGTGACCTCCGCGTCCGCCCCGGTGCAGCGCGGTGCTGACCTGCTGACCGACGGCAATCGGATCGCCGCCATCGGCCCCGACCTTGAGGCGCCCGACGGGGTAGAGGTGATCGACGCGACCGGCTGGGTGATCTACCCCGGCCTCGTCAACACGCATCACCACTTCTTCCAGTGCTTCGTGCGCAACCGGGTGGAGCTCGACTGGACGCGGCTGTCGCTGATTGAGTGGCTCGACACGATCTACCCGATTTTCGCCAAGCTGGACGAAGAGTGTTTTCACCACGCCTCGCTCGTCGCGATGGCGGAGCTCATCAAGCACGGCTGCACGACCGCCTTCGACCATCAGTATGCTTTCCCGAAGAACGCGGGCACGCGGCTGGTCGATCGCCAGTTCGAGGCGGCGGAGATATTGGGCATGCGCTTCCATGCCGGGCGCGGTGCGAACACGCTGCCGAAGTCGGAGGGCAGCACCATTCCCGACGCGCTGCTCGAGACGACGGACGGGTTCCTTGCCGACTGCGAGCGGCTGATCGGCGCCTACCACGACCCCTCGCCCTTCGCGATGCGGCAGGTCGCGGTCGCACCGTGCCAGCCGGTGAACTGTTGGGAAGAGACCTTCACCCGCTCCATCGAGCTCGCCCGTGACAAGGGCGTGCGGCTGCACACCCATGTCGGTGAGGGCGAAAGCCCGGTGATCGAGGCGCGCCACGGCAAGCGCACGGTCGCCTACCTCGAAGAGATGGGCTTCGCGGGGACCGACACCTGGTACGCCCACTGCTGGGAGTTGACGCCGGACGAGATCCGCGCGCTCGCCGCGTCGGACACCGGGGTCAGCCACTGTCCTGAGCCGGTCTATCTGGTCGGGGCCGAAGTGACGGACATCCCCGCGATGGCGGCGGCAGGCGTTCGGATCAGCCTCGGCGCGGACGGCGCGGCGTCGAACGACAATTCCAACCTCATGCACTGCATTCACTCCGGCTACATGCTGCAATGCCTCGCCGCTCGGACGCGCGAGTACCCCGTGCCCTTCCCGGCCGACTTCCTGCGCTACGCGACGGAGGGCGGCGCGGAAATGCTGGGCCGGCCCGAGCTGGGGCGACTGGAGCCGGGCATGGCCGCCGACCTCTTCGCCGTGGACACCCGTGCGATGGACTATGTCGGCACCCGGCACGACCCGGTCTCGCTGCCCGCGAAGGTCGGCTTCGGCGCGCCGGTAGAACTGACGATGATCGATGGACGGATCGTCTGGGCGAAGGGCGAATTCCCCGGCCTCGACGAGTTGCAGATGGCCGCACGGGCCGAAGCCGCGATGCACCATGCCCTGAGCCGATAGGCCGCCAATTCATAACAAGATCAAACGCATAACGACTGGAGAGATGAAGATGAAACAGACCCGCCGCACGTTCCTCGGCACGGCCGCGCTCGCCCCGCTGGGCGCGACGCTGCCGAAGGCCGCCTTCGCGCAGGAGGCACTGTCGCTGGCGCTGGTGACCCCGTCGCCCACTGCCGATGTCGGCTGGAGCCATGAACTGGTCGCCGGCTCCGAAGCCGCCGCAGAGGCGGTCGGCGGAGAGCTGCAACTGCTCGAGAACATCATGGAAGGCCCCGACGCCGACCGGATCATGCAACGGGCGGTCGCCGATGGCGCGGGCTTCGTGATCCTCGGCTCCTTCGGCTACATGAACGGCGGGCTGCAGCTCGCCCGGCGCTATCCGGACGTATCGATCCTGCACGCCTCCGGCTACCAGACGGCCGAGAACTTCTCACCCTTCGCGGCGAAATACTGGGAAGGCACCTACCTGATGGGCATGGCCGCCGCCGCGGTGTCGGAGACCGGCAAGATCGGCTCCGTCTCCGCCTTCGCGATCCCGGAACTCATCACGTCGCTCAACGCCTTCATCCTGGGTGCGCAGGCGATAAACCCCGACGTCGAGCTGTCGGTGATCTGGACGAACTCCTGGTTCGACCCCGCATCCGAGCGCGAGGCGGCGCAGGCGCTCATCAGCCAGGGGTGCGACGTGCTGTTCTCCAATGCGCAGGACACGCCGTCGGTCATCTCCGTGGCGGAAGAGGAAGGCGTCTATGCCTTCAACCTGAACTCCTCGATGAAGAGCTACGCCGAGACCAAGTACCTCGGCGTCGTCGGCACCGACTGGGCGCCGTTCTTCACCGCGCAGGCGCAGGCGCATCTCGACGGCACGTTCGAAGGCGCGAACTACTACCTCGGCATCGAGGACGACACGGTCTTCGTCGCGGACTGGAGCCCGGACATCCCCGAGGACGTGATGGCGCAGATCGAAGAGACGCTCGCCTCGATCACCGATGGCTCCTTCAGCCCCTTCGCCGGGCCGCTCACCGATCAGTCGGGCGAAGAGCGCGTCGCGGCCGATGTTGTGATGACCGACCAGGAGCTCCAGTCGATGGACTGGCACGTCGCGGGCGTCACCACGCCGCTGCCGGAATGATTGGTGACGGCTGCCGCTGACATCGCGGAGGAGGGCACGCCCCTCCTCCGCCTCTCGGGCATCGCGAAGTCCTATGGTCCGGTTCAGGCGAACCGGGGCATCGACCTGACCGTCCGACCCAACTCGATTCACGCCATCCTCGGCGAGAACGGGGCCGGCAAGTCGACCCTGATGAAGATGATCTACGGGGTGGAGGCGCCCGATGCCGGCACGATCGCCTGGCGCGGCGCGCCGGTCTCTCCCGCGTCGCCCGCCGACGCGCGCAAGCTGGGCATCGGCATGGTGTTCCAGCATTTCTCCCTGTTCGAAACGCTGACGGTTCTGGAGAATGTCGCGCTCGTCGTGCCGGGCAAGTTGTCGGACCTCGCGTCGCGGATCACCGATCTCGGCCGGGAATACGGGCTCGATGTGAACCCGAACTCGTTGGTCCACGCGCTGTCTGTCGGCGAACGGCAACGGGTGGAGATCCTGCGCTGCCTCATGCTCGACCCGGCGCTGCTCATCCTCGATGAGCCGACGTCGGTTCTGCCGCCGCAGATGGTCGACCGGCTGTTCGTGACGCTGCGTGTGCTGCGCGACCGGGGCGTGTCAATCCTGTTCATCAGCCACAAGCTCGAGGAGATCCGCGCGCTCTGCGACGATGCGACGATCCTTCGGGACGGCACCGTCACCGGACGCGTCGACCCGCGCGAGGCATCGGCCCGCGAGCTTGCCACGATGATGATCGGGCGCGCGATGCCGCCACCGCTGCCGGCTGAGATCGGAACGCCGGGCGCGGCGATGCTGGAGCTCGCCGGGCTCGACTGGGCCGGCCCCGATCCTTTCGCGCCGAGCCTGTCGAACCTGTCGCTGCGGGTTCGCGCGGGCGAGATCGTCGGCATCGCCGGGATCTCGGGCAACGGACAATCCGAACTTGCTGGCCTGATCTCAGGTGAGACCGCCCTGCCCCGGTCGCGGATGGGGGAAATCCTGCTCGGCGACGCGCCGGTGGGCCACCTTGGCGCGGCAGAGCGGCGGCGGAGGGGCCTCGCCTTCGTGCCCGAGGAACGGCTCGGTCATGGCGCGGTGCCGGAGCTGTCGCTCTGGCAGAACGCGATCCTCACGGCGCACGGACGCGGATTGGTCCGGCGCGGGATGGTCGACCGCCGACGCGCGCGGGACTTCGCGAAGGAGTGCATCGCAGACTTCGACGTGCGCACGCCCGGCGACCACGCGGAGGCCGGCGCGCTCTCGGGGGGCAACCTGCAGAAGTTTGTCGTGGGCCGCGAGATCATGCTCGAACCGAAGGTTCTGTTCGTCCAGCAGCCGACGTGGGGCGTCGACGTCGGCGCCGCCGCTGCGATCCGTCGCCGCCTGATCGAGATGCGCAACGCCGGCTGCGCGATCCTCGTCATCTCGGAAGAGATCGAGGAGCTGTTCGAGGTGAGCGACCGCCTCTACGTGCTGCGCTCGGGCAAGCTGTCGCCGCCGCTGGTCACGTCGGACACCACTTACGAGGAAGTCGGCGAGTGGATGATCGGTGCGGCAGAGGGGACAGCCCATGCAGTTTGACCTCGTCCGGCGCGAGCGTGCCTCGGTCCGCATGGCGGTGCTCGCCCCGCTGCTCGCCATCGTCGCGACCGGTGCCGTGGCGTGGCTGATCTTCGCCCTGCTGGGGCGCGACGCGGGCTATGCATTGTGGGTGCTGGCGGTCTCGCCCTTCACCTCCTGGTATGACTTCTCGGAAGTGCTGTTGAAGACCGCGCCGCTGCTGCTCGTCGCGCAGGGACTTGCCATCGGCTTTCGAGCGCGGGTCTTCAACATTGGTGCGGAAGGGCAGCTGGTGCTGGGAGCGATCTTCGCGTCGGCGGTGCCGGTCTATTTCCCGGATGCGACCTCTCCGTTGCTCTGGCCGGCAATGATGCTGCTCGGCATTCTCGGCGGTGCTTTGTGGGCGGCGATCGCGGCGTTCTGGCGGACGGCGCTGAACGCCAACGAGATCCTCGTGACGCTGATGCTGTCGCTGGTCGCGACCCAACTTCTGAACTGGCTGCTGCTCGGGCCGTGGAAGGACCCGGCCGGCTTCAATTTCCCGCAATCGGTGATGTTCCAGTTCGAGGCGATGCTGCCGACGCTGCTGCCGGGCACGCGGGTGAACATCTCGCTGATCTTCGCGGTCGTTGTCAGCCTCGCCGCGTTCGTGCTCATGCAACGCAGCCTGACGGGCTACCGTCTCGTCGTCGGGGGCACCGCGCCGAAGGCGGCAGGCTATGCGGGCTTTTCGGCCAGCCACGCGGTCTGGCTGTCGCTGGTGCTATCGGGCGCCGCGGCGGGGCTCGCGGGGGCGGCGGAAGTCGCCGGCCCGCTGGGCCAGCTCCAACGGTCGGTGAGCCAGGGCTACGGTTTCGCGGCGATCATCGTCGCCTACCTCGGGGGGCTGCACCCGATCGGCATCATGGTGTCGTCGCTGTTGATGGCGGCGATCTACATTGGCGGCGACAACGCGATGGTTTCGGCACAGCTGCCGCAGGCGGCGGTGCGCGTGGTGCAGGGGCTGCTGCTCGTCTTCTACCTGATCGCGGTGACGCTGGTGCGCTACCGCGTGGTTCGCCACCGGAGTGTCACGCCATGACACCGCTCGAGTTCATCCTCGCCGGCACGCTGGCCGCCGCGACCCCGCTGCTGCTCGCCGCGCTCGGCGAACTGGTGGTCGAGAAGTCGGGCGTCCTGAACCTCGGTGTCGAGGGGATGATGGCGCTCGCCGCTGCCGTGTCCTTCATCGTCGCCTACGAAACCGGGAACCATCTGCTCGCTTTCCTGGCCGGAGGGGTCGCGAGCATGGCCGCCGCGCTGGTCTTCGCTCTGCCGGTCCTGTCGTTCCGGGCCAACCAGGTCGCGGCGGGGTTGGCCGTCGGCATCCTCGCCGGGGGCCTCTCGGCACTGGTCGGGCGAAGTTACGAGAGCCTGACCGTCACGGCGTTGCCGAAGTTCTCCATCCCGCTGCTGACGGAGCTTCCGGTGATCGGCGGGGTCTTCCGGCAGGACATCGTCGTCTGGCTGTCGGTCGCGCTGGCGTTCGCGATGGCGTGGACGTTCAAGCGCACGCGGCTCGGCTGGACGATCCGCTCGGTCGGGGAAAACCCGAACGCCGCGCATGCAATCGGCACGTCTGTGCTGGGACTGCGGCTCGCCTGCATCGCCTTCGGCGGGCTGCTGGCGGGGTTCGGCGGGGCCTATGCCTCGACCGTCTACACCCCGCTCTGGGCTGACGGGATGATTGCCGGGCGGGGCTGGATCGCGGTCGCGCTCGTGGTGTTCGGCACGTGGCAGACAGGTCGCGTCGCGGCGGGGGCCATCCTGTTCGGCGCGTTGTCGCTGGGGGAACTCGTGGTGCAGGCGACGGGCGTGAACATCCCCTCGCAGCTCCTGGCTGCGCTGCCCTACCTCGCCACGATCATCGTGCTCGGGCTGATCTCGTCCAACCGGCAGCGGTTGCGGATGTATTCCGTGGCCTCCCTGGGTGAGCCGTTTCGTCGCTAGTGAAAGGCTGTCACCGGGACGGAGCTTGAGGCATCATCACGCCATGACTCACTCTGTGCCGGCACGGCGTGCCGCCGCCGGCCCGTGGGCCGAGCAGACAATCCGAGGAGGAATCGTGTCCCAACATCTTGCTTTTCGTGGCAAAGCCACTCGCCGGCTGACCGCAATCGCGCTCGCCGGCCTTATTCCCGGACTCCTCGCCGCCCAGGATCAGGCGCTCATCGACGAGGGGGAGACCATGTTCCGCCGTTGCATGTCGTGCCACATGATCGGCGACGGCGCGACGAACCGCGTCGGGCCCGAGCTCAACAACGTCATGGGGGAACAGGCCGGTCAGGGTCACGAGGACTACGACTTCTCCGACGCGATGATCGAAGCGGGCGAAAACGGTCTCGTCTGGACCGAGGAGACGCTCGACGCCTACCTCGAGAACCCGCGCGACTACGTCCCCGGCACGAAGATGACCTTCGCCGGCCTGCGACGCGAGGAAGACCGCACAGCGGTCATCGCCTACATCGCCTCGTTCTCGCCGGACTACGACCCCGCCGCCACGGGCGACGGCGACGGCTCCGAGTAAGGGCACTAGCGCATCACTGCAGGGCGCGTCCGGTTGACCGCCCTGCCGTCGGCGGTTGCGGCTCCGCCGGCGGCGGCACATAACGCCATCGACACAACAGGTCCGGTCGACCATCGTCCGCCCCTGCCCGCTTCGGGCCGGCGCGGCACGAGGTAGACCTGGATTGCCGAATTTCATCGGGGTTCCCTTCGACGGACCGAAGGGAGCGGGAGGGCCTTATGCACATCAATCAAATAAAGCTCGGGGCCGCGGCCCTGTCGGTCATCCTCGCGGGCACCGCGACAGTCGCGCAGGACCTCCCCGAGATCGAGGTCGGCGTCCTTTCCTATGGCACCGCGCAGTGGGAAATGAAGGTGATCGAGGACATGGGCCTCGACACGGCGCACGGCGTCGACCTCGTGCTGCGCGACCTCGGCAGCGAGCAGGCGGGAGACGTGGCGCTGCAGTCGGGGGACGTCGATATCATCCTCACCGACTTCATCTGGGTCTCGATCCAGCGCAATGCGGGACGCGAGATCACGCTCGTTCCGCACTCCAAGGCGGTGGGTGCGGTGATGACCAACCCCGCATCAGGGATCGGTTCGCTCGACGATCTGGACGGCGCGACGATCGGTATCGCCGGCGGCCCCGTCGACAAGAGCTGGATCATCCTTCAAGCCTACTGGGCGCAGTCACACGACACGTCGCTTGTCGACCTGGTCGACGCCCGGTTCGGAGCGCCTCCGCTGGTGAATCAGCTGCTGGCCGACGGCGGGCTCGATGCGTCGCTGAACTTCTGGCACTGGAACGCCCGCGCCAAGGCCGCCGGCATGGAAGAGGTGATCTCCGTCACCGACATGCTGGGTGAGCTCGGCGTCTCCGACCAGGCGCCGCTGCTGGGCTGGGCCTTCCGCGACGCCACCGCGGAGGAAAAGCCCGAGGCCGTGCGCGGCTTCATCGACGCGTCCTTTGCCGCGAAGCAGCTGCTGCTCGAGGATGACGAGATCTGGGAAAGCCTGCGCGGGATCATGGGCGCCGAGGATGACGAGGCGATGTTTGCCCAGCTTCGCGACGATTATCGCGCCGGGATCATCACCGAGTTCGATCCGTCCGTGATCGAAGCCGCCGACCAGACCTTCGCGATCATGGTGGAGTTCGGGGGCGAAGCGCTTGTCGGAGAGACACCCACGATGGCCGATGGTACCTTCTGGACCGGATACTGAGGCGGACCACCCAATCCATCGGACCAGTCAGTGACAGCGGAGCAGCGACGGCGACAGAGGCGGCAGGCGGAATGGCTTTCCATTCCGCTGCTTCTTGTCGTCTGGACTGTCGCGGCGCTGCTGGCGCAGGACGAGACGGTGCCGCCGCCGTGGATCGTCGTGGCGGAGATCACGGACCAGCTTGTCCGGGGCAATCTGCTTGCGGACTTCGGCGCGACGCTGACCCGCGTCGCCATCGCCTTCGTCATCGCGATGGGTCTTGGCTCGATGATCGGCGCGCTGCTCGGGCGGTTCCGGCGCGCCGACGGGCTGTTCGCGAGCTGGATCGTCATCGGGTTGAACCTGCCCGCGATCGTCGTCGCCATCATCTGCTACATCTGGATGGGCCTGACGGAGACGGCGCTCATCACCGCGGTCGTCATCAACAAGGTGCCGCTTGTCGCGACGACGATGCGGGAGGGCGTGCGTAACCTGTCGGCCGACTACCGGGAGCTCGCCGCCGTCTATCGCATGTCTGTCTGGCGGCGGTTGCGGCTGGTCGAGGTGCCACAGCTCATGCCCTACCTGCTGACCGCCGCGCGCACCGGGCTGTCGCTGATCTGGAAGATCGTGCTGGTGTTCGAAGTGCTCGGCAGCGATGGCGGTGTCGGCTTCCGGATCGGCATCTTCTTCGGCTTCTGGGACATGGCTGCGATCCTCGCCTACACGCTGACCTTCATCTGCGTGGTCTTCGCTGTCGAATACGGCGCGATGCGCCCGCTCGAGAGGAGGGTCCTCGGATGGCGTCCGGCGCAGCGCTGACGATCGAGATCAGAGAGAAGCGGTTCGACGTTCTGCCCGAGCCGCTGTTTGCGGACTTCGAACTGGAGATCGCGCCGTCGTCGGTCGTCGCGCTGCTCGGCCCGTCGGGGATCGGCAAGTCCACGTTGCTGCGCATGGTCGCCGGCGTGGATACCGATTTCACCGGGCGCATCACGCTCGACGGAGTGGAGGCCGCCGCAGCCGCGCCACCCGGCTTCGTCTTCCAGGATCCACGGCTGCTGCCGTGGCTCGATGCGGTCGGCAACATCCGGGCGGCCGGGCCTTCGGTGACAGAGACACACGCGCGGGAACTCCTCGCCGACATGGGCCTGTCCGGCTTCGAGGGCGCCCTGCCCCACGAACTGTCCGGCGGAATGCAGCGCCGCGTGGGCGTCGCCCGCGCACTTGCGGCGGAGCCGGGGTTGCTGTTGCTCGACGAACCGTTCGTGTCGCTGGACGAGGCGCTGGTGCAAGAGTTGCAGACCCTCGTGCTGAACGTGATCGACCGGCGCAGGCCGACGGTCCTTCTCGTGTCGCACGCGGCGACCGACGCGGCGCGGCTCGGGGACCGCGTCGTAATCCTGTCCCGTGACGGGATCGCCGCGGATATCACACCGGACGTGCCGCGATCCGAGCGAAGCGCCGAAGACCGGGCCCGCATTGCCCAGGATCTCGCGCAGCGGATGGAGGCTTTGCGCTGACGGCAGGCTTCGGCCCCCGAGCATAAGCCGTCGGGGCTTTCCCCCGCCCTCCGGGAATGGTGCAATCGCCCGGCCAACAAGAGAGTGCGCCCGATGTCGAACAGCCTGACCGATCTTCGCCGGCAGTTTCACCGCATCCCCGAACTCGGCTTCGAGGAGAGCCGGACCGCCGACCTCGTCTGCCGCACGCTGGACGAGATCGGCGTGCCCTACGAGCGGGGCATCGGCGGGACCGGGATCGTGGCGACGCTTACGCTCGGCTCGGGGACGGGGTGCATCGGACTGCGGGCCGATATGGACGCGCTACCGATCGAAGAGACGTCGGATGTCGATTGGCGCTCCCGGTATCCGGGGCGGATGCATGCCTGCGGCCACGATGGGCACATGACCATGCTGCTCGGCGCGGCCCGCGAGCTGACACGGCAAGCCGGCTTCGATGGTACGGTTCGCTTCATCTTCCAGCCAGCGGAAGAGCACGGCAAAGGCGCCGTTGCGATGATGAAGGACGGGCTGTTCGACCGCTTTCCGGCGGACGCCGTCTATGGGCTGCACAACATGCCATCGCGTCCAGCCGGGCAAATTGCCATGCGTCGAGGGCCGATAATGGCCGCCGAAGACAATTTCGCGGTCCGGATTACTGGTCGCGGCGGTCACTCCGCCATGCCCCATCTCGGTCAGGATGCGCTGACGATCGGAGCCGCGTTGGTCACCGGCCTGCAGACCATCGTGTCCCGCAGCATCGACCCCGTCGATGGCGCAGTCGTCTCCGCGACCGAGTTCCTGACCGACGGCGCGGTCAACGTCATCCCGACGAACGTTACGATCAAGGGCGACTGTCGCAGCTTCCGGCCAGACATCTCCTCCCTGATCGAGGCGCGCATCCGGACACTGGCCGACGGCATCTGCGCGGCACATGGTGCGACCTCGACGATCACCTACGACCGGGTGTTTCCGCCAACGATCAATTCCGCCGCCGAGACCGCCATTTCGGAGGCCGCCGCCCGGACGGTCTCAGCGGTCGAGGCCGACTGCCCGCCGGTCATGGCGTCGGAAGATTTCGGGGCGATGCTCTTGGAGAAGCCCGGCTGCTACGCGTTGATCGGCAATCGTGGGCCCGATGGCAAAGGCGGCACGGCGCTGCACAATGCCGCCTACGATTTCAACGACGACATCCTGCCGACCGGCGTCGCCTACTGGGTCGCCCTTGCGCGGGCGGCGCTGCCGGCCTGAACTCAGACGGTGAAGGCCGCGCGGAACGCCTCGAGCGCGTCTTCACTCGTGCCGCTGCAGTTGGATTCGAGCGTCACCGTCCCCGCGTAGCCCATCTCCTTCAGCGCGCGGGCGATCCCATTGAAGTTGATCTCTCCCGTGCCCGGCTCGAAACGGCCCGGTACGTCGGCGACCTGCACTTCACCGATCCAGGGAAGAGCCTTGCGACAGGTCTCGATCAGGTTCCCCTCTTCGATCTGCGCATGATAGAGGTCGAGGTTCAGGACGAGGCCCGGCCGGTCGATCTCCGACACCAGCGCGATCGTGTCCTCGGCCCTGTAGAACGGGACACCGGGGTGATCGACGGTGACATTCAGGTTCTCCAGCGCGAAGACGACGTCGAGTTCGTCGGCAAGGTCGGCGATCCGCTGAAGCGTGTCCCTGGCCTTGGTGCGATGCGCGTCGGTCACCTCCGGATACGGCCGGCGCGGGCTGCCGCCGTCGAGCAGGTCCGCCCCGGTCAGGCAGAGCCGGGCACAGTTCAGCCGCTTGCCGACTTCCGCCGTCTCGCGCGCGGTGCGCAGCATCTCGTCCGCACCTTCGTCGTCGACGAGATTGCCACCAAGGAAACCGTTCATGATCGCAAATTCGGCCCCGCTCGCCGCCATCGCGTCGACGTCGTGAGAGGTCCAGTTCCAGAACGCAGCCTGGAAGCCCATTTCCGCGAGCCGGGAACAGCGCCACGGCATCGGCTTGTCGGGCCACAGGAATTCCGCACAGGCGGCGAGCGTGAAATGATCTGGCATCCGGTATCCTCCCTCTTGGATCAAGGGGTAGGCCGGGGCGGCGCGGATGGCCAGTGCGTTCTGGACGCGACGAATCGGGATCGGGACCAACGGCCGCTCGTGGAGCGATCCGCTGCGCTGTGCTCCGGCCGAATGCCCGCGGAGCGACCTTCGGGCCGACCCAGACGCCCTTGATGCACAGCGCCTCCGACCGCCTCAGGCTCCGGCAAGGCGCTTAAAGGATGGGCATGCCGTTGCGGCATTCACGAGCCGCCGGACGCGTGACGGTTGCGTACAAAAATTTTTTAGGTTCTCATCACCTGCATGGCAGACCTCCACTCTTTCCATTCGGACAGGCGTCCGGATTCGACGGACAAGGGGGCAGACGCCAGTACCTTCAACAGGGAGTTCAACTATGAAACTCGGTAACGTTCTCGCATCCGGGGCGGCAGCGCTTGCGCTTTCCGCGGCGGCTGCGGGTGCACAGACACTCGTCTATTGCTCTGAGGGCTCGCCCGAAGGCTTCGACCCGGCGCTCTACACGGCCGGCACGACCTTCGACGCCTCCTCGCACACGATCTACAACCAGCTCGTGGAATTCGTCACCGGCACGACCGAAGTCGTCCCCGGCCTGGCTGAAAGCTACGAGGCCAGCGAAGACGGCATGTCCTACACCTTCACCCTGCGTGAAGGCGTGAAGTTCCACTCCAACGACATGTTCACCCCGTCGCGCGATCTGAACGCCGACGACGTGATCTTCTCGTTCGAGCGCCAGATGGACGAAGAGAACCCCTACTTCGGGTACTCGGGCGAGTACGTCTACTTCAACGCCATGTCGATGGGCAGCCTCGTCGAGTCGATCGAGAAGGTCGACGACATGACGGTCACCTTCAACCTGACGCAGCCGGAAGCGCCGTTCGTCGCGAACATGGCGATGGACTTCGCCTCGATCGTGTCGAAGGAATATGCCGACGCGATGATGGAAGCCGGCACGCCGGAAATGCTGACGCAGGCGCCGATCGGCACCGGTCCGTTCCAGTTCGTCGACTACCAGTCCGACGCCGTGATCCGCTACTCCGCCAACCCCGACTACTGGGTCGAAGGCGTGCCGAAGGTCGAGAACCTCGTGTTCGCGATCACGCCGGAAGCCTCCGTGCGCTACCAGCGCCTGCAGGCCGGCGAGTGCCACGTCATGCCCTACCCGAACCCCGCCGACGTCGAAGCGATGCGGGAGTCCGATGACGTGAACCTCATGGAGCAGGAAGGCCTCAACGTCGGCTACCTCGCCTACAACACGATGATGGAGCCGTTCGACAACCCCGACGTCCGTCGCGCGCTGAACATGGCGATCGACAAGGAAGCCATCATCGACGTCGTGTTCCAAGGCTCCGGCCAGATCGCCAAAAACCCGATCCCGCCGACCATGTGGTCCTACAACGACGCGATCGAAGATGACCCCTACGATCCGGAAGCCGCGCGTGCGATGCTCGAGGAAGCGGGTGTCACCGACCTGTCGATGAAGGTCTGGGCGATGCCGGTGCAGCGTCCCTACAACCCGAACGCGCGCCGCATGGCGGAACTGATCCAGGAAGACTTCGCCGAAGTCGGCGTCGAGGTCGAAATCGTCTCCTACGAGTGGGGTGAGTACCTCGAGCGCGTCCGCGACGAAGAGCGTGACGGTGCCGTTCTGCTCGGCTGGACCGGCGACAACGGCGACCCGGACAACTTCCTGGCCGTTCTGCTCGGCTGTGACGCGGTTGCCTCCGGCAACGCCGCCAACTGGTGCTACGAGCCGTTCGACGACCTCGTGAACGAGGCCAAGACGATCGCCGACCAGGAAGAGCGGACCGCGCTTTATGAAGAAGCCCAGGTTCTCTTCAAGGAGCAGGCGCCGTGGGCGACCATCGCGCACTCCGTCGTCTTCATGCCGATGCGCCCCGAAGTCGAGGGCTACGTGATGCACCCGCTCGGCGGGCACATCTTCGACGAAGTCAGCATCGCCGAATAAGGCGTGCGACCGGGCGGGCGGAGATCACTCCGCCCGCCCGTCTTTCCGGAGCACAATCCGAATGTCCGACAGATTTGCCGAGTTGAGGGCCCTCGCGAAGGGGCTCGGGGTCGATGCCATAGCGCTCGTCCCGGGGCCGAACTTCACGCGCATCCTCGGCGCAGAATTCCACACCAACGAACGCGCGTTCGTGGTGATCGTGCCCGCCAGCGGCACCCCCGTCGCCGTCGTCCCGACTCTTGAGCTCGCCTCCTGGGCGCTCGTCGGGTTCGAGGGCGAGACCTACGACTGGCCCGACCAGACCGGACCCGCCGACGCTTTCGCGAAAGCCGCCGATGCGCTGTCGCTGACCTCGGTCGTCGTCGAGGGACAGGTGATGCGGGTGTTCGTCCATCATCATATGGCCAGGGCCTGGCCGGGTCTGACCATCCTCGACGGTGAAGCCGACATTTCCTCGCTCCGCCTCTGCAAGACCGACGATGAGATCGCGGCGATGTCCGAAGCGATCCGCATCTCCGAGGAATCACTGGAGCAGACGCTCGGTCGCATCGTAGCCGGCATGTCCGAGAAGGAGGTCGAAAGCCTCCTTGTCTCGACCATGTTCTCGCTCGGGGCGGAAGATTTCGCATTCACCCCCATCGTGGTGGCCGCCGACAATTCGGCACGCGCCCACGGCCATGCCCGGGCCGACTATGCGCTGCAGGACGGCGACGCGCTGCTGATCGACTTCGGCGCACGGTGGGGCGGGCTTTGTGCCGACATCACCCGCACGTTCTTCGTCGGCCACGCCGGCGACCTCGCGCAGGAGGTCTACGCGACCGTCCTCGCCGCCAATTCCAAGGGGCACGAGGTGACGAAGGCCGGGATGACCGCGCATGACGTCGACGACGCGGTGATGTCCGTGCTCGAGGCGCGTGACGACCTCGGCTTCAAGATCGGATCGAAGACCGGTCACGGCCTCGGCCGGGCGGTCCACGAGGATCCCTACATGATGCGCGGCAACCACCAGGTGCTGCAGCCGGGGATGGTCTTCACCAACGAGCCGAGCCTCAAGAAGGACGGCGCCTTCGGGATCCGGATCGAGGACGACATACTCGTCACAGGAGACGGGTGCCGGTCACTCACCACTTTCCCGCGAGAATTGAGGATCCTGTAAGTGCTCAAGTTCGCCCTCGCCCGCATCGCGACGTTCATCCCGACCTTCATCGGGGTCACGCTGATTTCCTTCGCGTTCATCCGCGTCCTGCCCGGCGATCCGATCATCGTCATGGCCGGCGAGCGCGGCCTGACCGAGGAACGCTACCAGGAGCTGACGACGCGCTACGGTTTCGACCGTCCGCTGTATGAGCAATTCTGGGACTATCTCACCGGCATTCTGCAAGGCGACCTCGGGACCAGTTTCGTCACCAACCGGGACGTCTGGACGGAGTTCTTCACCCTGTTCCCCGCCACGGTAGAGCTGTCGCTCTGCGCGATCACCTTCGCGATCCTCGTCGGTATCCCGGCGGGCGTGGTCGCGGCGGTGTACCGGGGCAAGTTCTTCGACCGGGCGCTTATGTCGACGGCCCTTGTGGGCTACTCGATGCCGATCTTCTGGTGGGCGCTGCTGCTCATCATCGTCTTCTCCGGCAACCTCGGCTGGACGCCCGTGTCGGGCCGGATCGGGTTGATGTTCTACTTCGATGACGTGACCGGTTTCATGCTGATCGACTCGCTGCTGTCGGGACAGGAGGGCGCGTTCACGTCCGCCGTGCAGCACCTGATCCTGCCGACGATCGTGCTCGGGACGATCCCGCTCGCCATCTTCGCGCGTCAGACGCGGTCGGCGATGCTAGAAGTGCTGTCGGAGGATTATATCCGCACCGCCCGCGCCAAAGGGCTGAAGCCGTCGCGGGTCAACGGTCTCCACGCGCTTCGCAACGCGATGATCCCGATCATTACCGTGATCGGGCTGAACGTCGGCGCGCTTATGGCCGGGGCGATCCTGACCGAGACGATCTTTTCCTGGCCGGGCATCGGCAAGTGGATGGTCGACAGCATTTTCCGCCGTGACTACCCGGTCGTTCAGGGTGGCCTGCTGATGGTCGCGCTGATCGTCATGGTCGTGAACCTGACGGTCGACCTCGCCTACGGCTTCATCAACCCCAAGATCAGGAAGCGCTGATGGCCGACGCATCGTCTCACACCGCCAAAGGCGTGATCGAACACCAGCGGCCCGGCCGCCTGAAGGAGTTCTGGAGCTACTTCAAGGAGAACCGGGGCGCGGTCATCGGGCTCTACGTGTTCTTCTTCTTCGTGCTCATCGCGATCTTCGCCGATCTCATCGCGCCCTACGAATCGTCGACACAGTTCCGGTCGTTCACGCTACAGCCCCCGGTCTGGAGCGGGGGCACCTGGTCCTTCCCGCTGGGAACCGACGCACTCGGCCGGGACATGCTGTCCCGCCTGATCTACGGCGCACGCTACTCCTTCTTCGTGGGGATCGTCGTCGTGGTGGTCGCCGCGACGGGCGGCGTCTTGCTCGGGCTGATCGCGGGCTTTGCGCCGCGCTGGCTCGACACGATCATCATGCGTCTGATGGACATCGTGCTGGCTTTCCCGTCGCTGCTTCTGGCGCTGGTGCTGGTCGCCATCCTCGGGCCGTCCCTGCTGAACGCGATGATCGCGATCGCGCTGGTGCTGCAGCCGCACTATGTGCGCCTGACGCGGGCGAGCGTGATGAACGAGCTGACGAAGGACTACGTGACTTCCGCCCGTGTCGCCGGTGCGAAGCTGCCGCGCCTGATGTTCATCACCGTGCTGCCGAACTGCCTTGCGCCGATCATCGTGCAGGCGGCGCTGTCCTTCTCGACCGCGATCCTCGATGCCGCGGCACTCGGCTTCCTCGGGATGGGGGCGCAGCCGCCGACACCGGAATGGGGCACCATGCTCGCCGACAGCCGCGAGTTCGTGCTGCGCGCCTCGTGGGTCGTGACCCTGCCGGGTCTGGCGATCCTCGTCACGGTGCTGTCGATCAACCTGATGGGCGACGGACTTCGCGACGCGCTCGATCCCAAACTGAAGCGGAGCTGAGCGATGAGCCTGCTGAAAATCCGCAACCTCTCGGTCGAGTTCACGACCTCTGCCGGGCCCTTCCGTGCAGTCGACAGCGTCGACGTCGATGTCGAGGCAGGCGAAATCCTCGCCATCGTCGGCGAGTCGGGCTCGGGCAAGTCCGTCTCGATGCTGGCCGCGATGGGCCTGTTGCCGTGGACCGCGACGGTCACCGCGGACGAACTGCTGTTCGACGGCAAGGACCTGCGCAAGATGTCGGCCAAGCAACGTCGGCGCATCATCGGCAAGGATATGTCGATGATCTTCCAGGAACCGATGTCTTCGCTGAACCCGTGTTTCACGGTCGGCTTCCAGATCAAGGAAGCACTGAAGATCCACATGGACCTCGACCGTGCTGGGCGGCAGCGCCGCGCGGAAGAGCTGTTCGAGATGGTCGGCATCCCCGATCCGAAGAAACGGCTGTCGGCCTTCCCGCACCAGCTTTCGGGCGGGATGAACCAGCGGGTGATGATCGCAATGGCGATCGCCTGCCGGCCGCGCCTGCTGATCGCGGACGAGCCGACGACCGCGCTGGACGTGACGATCCAGGCGCAGATCCTCGATTTGCTGACCGGGCTTCAGTCCGAGACGGGGATGGGGCTGATCCTCATCACCCACGACATGGGTGTCGTCGCCGAGACGGCGGAGCGTGTGGCGGTCCAGTACGCGGGCCAGAAGGTCGAGGATCAACCGGTCGGCGACCTGTTCCGCGAGCCGCACCACCCGTACACCGCCGCCCTGCTCGCCGCGCTTCCCGAACGCGCGACCGAACGGCGGCTTCCGACCATTCCGGGCATGGTGCCCGGCGCCTTCGATCGACCGCAGGGGTGCCTGTTCTCGCCTCGCTGCAAGCTGGCGGACGACCGATGCCGCACCGTCGAGCCGCCGGTCATGGGGCCTGAGCTGGGCCGCGCGCGGTGCCACTACCCGCTGAACGCCAAGGCAGAGGAATCGGCATGAGCCAGACCGTCGTCACCGCCACCGAGCTGTCGCGCGACTACGAGGTCGGCGGCGGCATGTTCAGCAAGCCGAAGATCGTCCGTGCGGTCGCCGGGACCTCGTTCAGCATCGAGGCGGGCAAGACGCTGGCCGTCGTGGGCGAGTCCGGCTGCGGCAAGTCCACGCTCGCCCGTATGGTCACGCTGATCGAGGAGCCGACGAGCGGCAACCTCGTCATCGACGGCAAGCAGGCGACGCCCGACAACTGGGCGAGCCTGCGCACCGACGTACAGATCGTGTTTCAGGACCCCTACGGCTCGCTCAACCTGCGCCAGCGGGTCGGCGCGATCCTGGAGGAGCCGCTGAAGATCAACCGCCCCAAGATGTCCGCCGCCGAGCGGCAGGAGAAGGGACGCGAGATGATGCGCCTCGTCGGGCTGCGGCCGGAGCATTACGAGCGCTATCCCCACATGTTCTCCGGCGGGCAGCGGCAGCGGATCGCCATCGCCCGCGCGATGATGCTGGAGCCGAAGTTGCTGGTGCTGGACGAACCGGTTTCCGCGCTCGACCTGTCGATCCAGTCGTCGATCCTGAACCTGCTGATCGACCTGCAGGAGCGGCTTCAGCTGGCCTACATGTTCATCTCGCACGATTTGTCCGTCGTGCGGCACATGGCCGACGAGGTCGTGGTGATGTACCTTGGCCGGCCGGTCGAACACGGGCCCAAGGACGAAGTTTTCTCGGCGCCGCGCCACCCCTACACCAAGGCCCTGCTGTCGGCGACGCCGGTGGCCGACCCTGCTTCGCAGAAGCAGCGGATCAAGCTGGAAGGCGAGCTTCCCTCGCCGCTCGCCGTACCGCCGGGCTGCGCCTTCGCGCCGCGCTGCTGGAAGGCGCAGGACAAGTGCCGGCAGGAGCGCCCGGTCCTCGAGGGACAGCCGCATCCGGCGGCCTGCTATTTCCCCGAAGCCTGAGTCGATCGGCGGTCCAACGCGATCGCCGGTGCGGCAACTTGTGCTCTTGCAAGACCTTCGGTAAACCCGACCCACGGGCCGCCCTCCCTCCTTCATTCCGACGGCGACCCGTTGGGAGGGCCGTGTCCCTACGGCATAATCTCGATGGCAGATACAACATCGACCGACGTCGGCCCGTCCGACGATCCGTCGGAACGACTGTTCCGGCGCACCAACAAAGTGGGCGGCGGCCTCGGACTCGAGGCGCTGAACCGCATCAACAGGATGATGCTGCGCTATCCGCGCCGGGTCGCGGTCGCCTTCGTGGCGACACTGGTCGCGGTCGCGCTGCAGTTGTCGATCCCGGTCCTGCTGGGCCGCGCGGTGGACGAAACGCAGGCACTGGCCGCGAACCCCGACATGGGGCGGGGCGGACTGGTGACCATCGCGCTCACGCTCCTCTTGGTCAGCATCGGGCGCGGTCTGTTCACGATGGCGCAGAACTACTCGGCGGAGTCGGTGGGCCACGCGCTGGCCCACGACCTGCGGCTGTCGGTCTACAACAAGATCCAGCACCTGCCCTTCTCGTTCCACGACCGCACGCACTCCGGTGATCTGATCACCGTCGGGATGCTCGACCTTGAAGGGGTGCGGATGTATTTTTCCACCGCCCTCGTCCGGACATTGCTGCTGGTGCTGCTGATCGGCGTCGGCGCGGCGATGCTGCTGTCGATGGACTTCGTTCTCGGCCTGCTGGCCCTGTCCTTCGTGCCGTTCGCGGCCTGGCGGTCTTCGGTCACGCAGCTCACCCTGCGCAGCACCTGGATCGAGTTGCAGGAGCGGCTCGCCGTTCTGAGCCGCGTCATGGAAGAGAACCTGGCCGGGATCCGCGTTGTGCGGGCCTTCTCCGCGGCCAATCACGAGCTCGACAAGTTCGACCGGGCATCGAAGACGGCGCTCGACCTGTCGCACGACCGGGTGAAGATCCGTGTGATGAACTCCAGCGCCATGACGCTGGCCTTCTTCACCGCCATGGGCCTCGTCCTCTGGGTCGGCGGGCGCAAGGTCGCGGCCGGCGATATGTCGGTCGGGACGCTCGCGACGTTCCTGACCTTCATGACGATCCTGCAGATGCCGGTGCGCCAGCTCGGCCTCATGGTGAACGCCTATGCCCGTGCATCCACCTGCGGGGCGCGGCTGTTCCTGCTGCTCGACATGAAGGTCGACGTGGACACCAAGCCCGGTGCGCCGGACCTCGAGGTGACCGAAGGAACGCTGAAGCTCGACGACGTGAGCTTCGCCTACGAAAGCGCCGATGGCCACCGTGCCATCGCCAACGTCAGCTTCGAGGCGAAGCGGGGGGAGACCGTCGGCATCGTCGGCGCCCCCGGGTCGGGCAAGACGACGCTGATGCACCTGATCCCGCGGTATTACGACGTGAACCACGGCTCGATCAGCATCGACGGGCAGGACATCCGCGACGTGACGCTGTCGTCGCTGCGCCGGGCTGTCGCCGTCGTGCAGCAGGACAGCTTCCTCTTCACCACGACGATCGAGAACAACATCGCGTACGGCAACCCACGTGCGCAGGACCGCCGCATTCACGGTGTCAGCGAAAGTGCGCAGTTGCACGATTACGTGCTGCGCTTGCCGCAGGGCTATCGCACGGTCGTGGGCGAGCGCGGCGTCTCGCTCTCCGGCGGGCAGCGGCAGCGGCTTTCGATCGCGCGGACGCTGATGCTGGAACCCGCAGTGCTGATCTTCGACGACTCGACCGCAGCGATCGACGCGGGCACCGAGGGGCGGATTCGCTCCGCGATGCGCAACTACGCCGCAGACCGGGTGACGATTATCGTCGCGCATCGGCTGAACAGCCTGATGCATGCCGATCAGATCCTGTTCCTCGAAGAGGGCAAGGTCGTCGAGCAGGGCACTCACGAAGAGCTGCTCGCGCTTGGAGGTCGCTATCGTGCGCTGCATGATCTGCAGATGCGCCCCGAAGGCGACGTGCTGGACGAGATGGAGGCGAACCAATGAGCCCGAACCGCGCCGGCGAACCGCATGACCCCCACAACGACGGACGGCCGCGGCTGAGGGCCGTTGTCGGCTCCCACCGGATCGAGGAAGAGATCTTCGGCCGCGCCTTCGACGGCAAGGTCGTGAAGCGGATCTGGGCGTTCGTCGAACCCTACCGCAAGCAGGTCGCCATCTCCATCGCGGCGGTGCTGACTTTCACCGCGACGCAGCTGTCGATCCCGCTCATCATCCGCTACGCCATCGACAACGGCATGACAGAGGGCAACGTCGATTTCGGCGTTCTCGGCTGGGCCGTCGCGATGTTCGCGGCCGTTATCGCGATCAACTTTGCCGCCTCCTGGACGCAGGAGTCCGTAACCGGGCGGATGGCCGAGAACGTCCTGTTCGACATTCGCCGCAAGATGTTCGCGCACCTCCAGCGTGTCTCTCTGTCGTTCATGGACAAGACCGAGGTCGGCCGCCTGATGAGCCGATTGCAGGGCGACGTGAACTCGATGCAGGAATTCCTCGAGACGTCGGTTCTCTCGGTTGGGGACATCATGCTGCTGTTCGGCATCATCGGGGTGATGCTGTGGCTCGACTGGCAGCTTGGTCTGCTGGTTCTGACGGTGCTGCCGATCCTGTTCGGGGTCCGGGTTCTCTGGCTCAAACGCGCCCGGGCGGCCTTCATGGCCGCGCACGAGGCGAATTCCGTGACCAACGGTGCGCTTGCCGAGGCGATCCACGGCGTTCGCGCGGTCCAGGGGATGGATCGGGCCGATCTGAACCAGTCGCTCTATTCCGATCTGGTTGCCGACAACTACCAGGCGCACCTTCGGGCCTCGCGGATGGCGCAGATCATGGTGCCGATCGTCGACACGCTCACCGGCGTGGCGATGGCGCTCGTCATCGTCATGGGCGGCACGATCGTCGCGTCCGACCGCATCGACGTCGGCGTGATGGTCGCTTTCCTGTTCTATATTCAGCGTTTCTTCGACCCGATCCGGTCGCTGACGATGCAATACTCGGTGATGCAGCGCGCCATGGCGTCCGGTCACCGCCTGACCGAGGTCCTCGACGTTCCGGTCAGCGTCGCCGACAAGCCCGGCGCCCACCCGCTCGACGAAAACGACGACGGGTCCGTGGAGTTCAAGGACGTCACCTTCGGCTACAATCCGAAAGAGCCTGTCCTCAGGGACGTCAATTTCCGCGTCAACTCGGGCGAGACGGTCGCTCTCGTCGGCCCCACGGGTTCTGGCAAGTCGTCGGCGATGGCGCTGGTGCACCGGTTCTACGACGTGCAGTCGGGGACGGTCCTCGTCGGCGGTCGCGACGTACGGGACGTGACTCTGGAAAGCCTCGGCCGTCACATCGCCATGGTGCTGCAGGAGCCCTACCTGTTCACCGGGACCGTGACCGAGAATATCCGCTATTCGACCTATTGGGCCAGCGACGACGCGGTGCGCGAAGCGGCCGAGGCCGTCGGCGCGCATGACTTCATCATGTCCCTGCCTCAGGGGTATGACACCATCCTCGAAGAGCGTGGCGGCAACCTGAGCCTCGGCCAGCGACAGCTTCTGAGCTTCGCCCGGGCGTTGGTGGCCGACGCCAAGATCCTCGTTCTGGACGAGGCGACCGCGAACATCGACAGCTACACCGAGATGCTGATCCAGAAGGCGCTGCAGCGACTGCTTGTCGGACGCACCGGCCTTGTCATCGCGCACCGGCTGGCGACCATCCGCAATGCGGACCGGATCGTCGTGCTGCAGAACGGCGCGCTGATCGAAGAGGGCAACCACGACGCGTTGATCGAGAAGAATGGCTTGTATGCAAAGCTTTACAGCCTGAACTACGCATCGTTCGACGACATCCCGGACGAGCTGACGGATTCGGACCGCGCCCGCGCCAGCTAGTAGCATCGGGGCGGACGGCGCCCCGGGTGCCGGCGGCTGGCCGATGCGGGCAGTACGGTTGGTGGACGACCAAGTCATCCGCTCGTATCGGTCAATGTGAAGTAGAAGGTGGCCCCCTGCCCCGGCGTGGACTCGCACCAGATCCGCCCCCCGTGGCGCTGGACGATTTTCCGGCAAGTGGCGAGGCCAAGGCCCGTCCCGGGCGCGCCGCGCCCGTTTGATCCGCGGCGGAACGGCTCGAAGATGACCTCGTGATGGGCCGGGGGTATGCCGGGGCCATTGTCGGCGACACTCGCCCCGATACCCGCCTTGTTCTGACACACCTCGATCCTGATCTGCGGCGCAATGTCCGACACGTATTTCAACGCGTTGCCGATCAGGTTCTGAAACAGCTGTCTGACCTGCGGGACCAAACAGGAGAACCGGGTTTCTCCCGCTTGGAGATCGACCTTTGCGCCGCACTCCTCGATGTCGGCGCGCAGGGTGGTCAACGCGTCACGGGCGAGTGTTCCGATGTCCGCGACCTCCGGATGGACGAGTTGATCGTGTCGGATGTGAGCGGCGAGGCTGTCGACCAGCGCCGCCATCTGGTCCGACGTCTGGCGCAACTGATGAAGGTCGCCGGCGATATCGGTCCGCACGCCGCTCGACATCGAACCTTCGAGTCGGTCGAGCAACAGGTGAATACCGCGGATCGGTGCCCTGAAATCGTGAACGAGGACTTCGGAAAAGATCGACAGTTCGGCCTGCCGTTCTTTCTGCCGAAAAGCGGCCCGCGCCGTGCGAACCGAGGTTTCGAGCAGGTCTTTCAACATGCCCTCTCCTAGATCGCGCTTCGGCACGTAATCCGTCGCACCTCGCTGGATCGAGGACTTCGCGATGTCCTCGCTTCCCTGGCCCGTCGTGAGGATCAACGCCGCCTTCGGCCATCTCTCGGCGAGCGACGACAGTAGGTGGAGTCCCTCTGATCCCGGAAGACTGTTGTCGAGCAGAACCGCATCCGGATCGACGTTCACCGCGCGCGCCTCCTCGGCTGTCCGCGCCTCCGTCACCTCGAATTGGCCCTCGGCACTATGGAGAAGCCGCCGGATCAGTTTTCGGTCCGCGTCGTCGTCATCGATGACGAGGACGAGGGACGAACGTGTCTCAGGCATTTGCTGCCCTCAGCTTCGGTGTTTCGACAATGTGGCGATAGCTGTCGAAGAGGGCGATCAGATTTTCAAACCCGGAGCCGACCCGGCGCTTCATGATGTAACCGGCCACCTGGTTGTCGTAGGCAGAGGCAAGGTCACGTTCGTCATCGGATGTCGACATGATGAAGATGATCGCACGCCTCAGCTGGTCATCGGCGCGAATGCGGGAGACGAGTTCCAGACCACTCATTCGCGGCATGTTCAGGTCAACCAGCATGATGCACCGGTCGAGGCTGATATCGTTGCGTCGTAGCAGGGCCAGCGCTTCGACACCGTCGACGGCCCTGATGACGCGATCGGCGAAGCCCGATTGCGCCATCGCCCGAGTTAGCGCTTTTGCGTCCCCGTCGTCATCCTCCACCAGGATGATGTTCAGGAAATCGACTTGTCGCAGTATGGTTGCTGAACTCACGCCGCCCGCCTTTCCGTGTCCTGTCCGCCTTTGTTGGTGTTTTTCGCGGGCCAGTGGACCCGAAACGTCGAGCCCCTGACTCCGTCAGACTCGAGCTCCACCCAGCCGCCTGCGACCTCGACATGCCGCTGCACGATGGCGAGCCCCATGCCACTGCCGTCGACCTCATCCCGTGGGCGAAGGGTCTGGAACATCTCAAAAACACGACGATGGTAATCCGCCGGAACGCCCGGGCCATCGTCCGACACAGAGATGACCAACCAGTCGGGGCGCTGATCAACATCGAGGCGAACAACCCCGGTCTTCCTGTCGTGATGCTTCAGCGCGTTGCTTGCGAGGTTGAGCAGAATAAGCTGCATCGGCATGCGCGGCAGATTGATCTCGGCAAATGCGTCCGACACCTCGACCGAGAACCCCTCTGGAATCGAAAGCAGGGCGATCACGTCCGCCACCAGTTCATCGCCCGGCACGTGTTCCATAGCCGCGTCACCGCGTCCGATCCGTGAATGCTGCAGCAAGTCGTCCAGCAGGCGGTCCATCCGCCGGACCCGCCCACGCAACATGGCGAGAGACTCGCGGGTATCGTCATTCAGAAACGGTTCAAGGTCTTCCTCCAGCCACTTCGAAGCATTGTCGATGACCCTGAGCGGGGCGCGAAGATCGTGAGAGGCGACATAGGCGAAACGATCGAGATCCTCGTTGGATGTCTCCAGCGCGCGGACCAGTCGGGCGGTCTTCTCCTCCGCCTCCTTGCGGGCCGACACATCGCGCACCACGCCGACGAGGTGTGGCGAGCCGCCGAAGTTCGCGCGGCTGATCGAGATGTCGAGCGGGATGAGCGAACCGTCCCGCCGCTGCCCGAAGACGTCCTTCTCGCCGCTCATGCGTCGTGTGCCGGGTCCAAGCGTGGATTCCGTGACATACTTCTGATGAGCACGAGCGGCCTCTGGCGGCATCAGCTTCGTGAGCGGCTGGCCGATGAGTTCCGTCGGGAGATAGCCGAACATCTGCGCCACCGCCGGGTTTATGGCCTCGATCACGCCGTCCATCGTGATGGAAACGATGACATCGTCCACGCTGTTGAGGATCGCCCGGCTTCTGTTCGCCTCGCTCGTGGCGGCGGCATTCAAATCGACCAGGGCTTTCGCGAGAAGCGAGGCCTCGTCGGTCCTGTCGCTTGGCAGGTAGTCGAGCGGCTCACCGACCCGGTGCGTCGCGATCCTGTCCGACAGTTCACGCAATGGCCGCATGGCGCGATGGCCGAACCTGTAGCTGAGGTAAGTCACTGCAAGGATCATGAAGGCGGCGAGCGCGAGAACGCCGGCAAACCTCGCGCGCATGGAGGGCCAGAACTCGAGGACATCGACTTCGTCGAAAACCCAGAACACCAGTTCCTCCTCGACTCCGTTGAAGGCCAGCTTGACGTCATACCGCGCCGACCTGCCCTCAAGCACCGGTTCATGCGGCTCCTTCGATAGCTGCCAGTCGTCCGGCACCGGCCTGCGCCAGTCAGCACTTCCAGACATGACGATGCTGCCTTCGGGCCCACCGGGATCGATTTGCAGGTAGTCCAATCCATCCGTCACGAGCGTCACCGGCATCGTGATGGCACTGTCCTGCACGGCGTGTGCGAATAGTGTCTCGGCTTCGGCATTGAAGACGATCGCGCCGAAGATCTCTCCGGCGCTATCGTGAACCGGCCTGACGATCCGGAGCATCGGAGGACCTTCAACCAAACCATGTTCACGGTTCGGACTGATCTGCGCAAAATAGGGTCGCGGCTCGGCAAAACCGTCGACCAGCGGGGCTAGGTACGGCTCATTCTGCTTTTGCTGCAGGTCATCGCGGTCCACAATTTCGATGTCGTCACCGACGCGATTGACCCGGATTAGCTCCCGCCAGCCGTCGGCTCGCCCGATCAGACGGGCCTGCGCATAATGCGGACGGGCGCGGATCAACGTGAAGAGCGACTCCTCCACGACGCTGCGGGCGGCGACATTCCCATCTGCAAACTCTTCCAGCGAGGGCACCACCAATAGCGTTTCCGCGTCAGCCGTCATCAGGTTCATCTGATCCGTAATCGCACGGGCAAAGCTGTCGGCAGAAGGTCGCAGCTGATCGCCGATGTCCTCGCGAGCCTGTATGAACTCGTAGCGCAGCCACAAACCGACCAGGAGCGATGAGGCCACGACCGCGACCAGAACCGCGAACAGCGTGAATTTCGCCCGGATCGACATCAGGAATGAGAGATCAGGGGCACGACCTTCGCGCTGTCCGGCTCGCCCTTTTCGATGATGGTTTCGATCTCTTCGATGAACGCGGCGAGCTCATCACAGGATCGTTCAAGCTCATGCGATCCTTCCAGAATTTCGTCGCGTGTCCGGTCCTCGTCCCGGAGAGTGCCGAGCTGGCCCAGCATCGTGGCGAGGATGCGCCGCATCTCGGGCGCGCAGGCGCGGCTGAAACGTTCCACTGTCTCCTTCATCGCAAGACGCATCGTGCGCTCGCGGCTGAGAGAGGCGAGCAGAAGCCGGCGCTCGATCGCGGCGGTCACCGATTTGCGGATCGAGTCGACGCTGAGCTCTTCCTTGATGATATAGTCCGCGCAACCGCAACGCATCGCTTCGACGACGATGTCGTGGCGCCCGACACCGGCGACCATGATCGCGATCGCATCGTCCTGACGGTCATGGGACGAAATCATCTTGAGCGCTTCGAGGCCGGTATCGAGGCCGAGGTTGTGGTCGATGAAGATGAAATCGTAGCTCCAACGGCCGAGCGCGCGCCTGAGTTCGAGCAGGTCCCCGACCTCCGTAAACGCGAAGGTGAGGCCTGCCTTGCGACAGGTTTCGGCGAGGTGGCTTCGATCGAGCGGATTGTCGTCGATGACGAGCGCGGTGAGTTCCAGCCGACGGGCGGAAAGGGGCGCCGGTTCCGAACCGGGCTGCATCACAAGGGCTTTCATGTCGAACTTCCTTAGTGGATGGCGTGATGCGCCGACCCTACCCGCCGGCCGCCTAATGAAGCGTGAATCGACGTGGCCGCGATTGGGCAAACGGAAGGAAAGTCGCTAAAATGCCAAGCATTTGAGTGGCTTCGCCCGGCCCGGCTTCATGCTCGATTAAGGGCGGACCGTTATTCGTTTCGTGAACCAGGAATGGCACGAAGCGATGACGAGACAGCGAGGGTATCTCAGCGGCGGGGACCGCGCAGACCTGCAATTCGGCAGGCTGGTGCGGCGATCATCGCTCGAGGTGCTCACGCTGGAGCCCGAAACATTGGCGATCAGCTTCGCAAGCGACGGCGTGCGTCAGCGACTGGGGATCGACCTCAGTGCCGGGGTGACTCGCACGCTCTTCAATGTCGCACCGGCGTTGGATCGAAGAGCAGTCTTCGATCTGATCGGTGAGATCGAGCATGGCAGGCAGACCGACACTTATCTGTATACAGAGTTGCGCTTGCCAGACGGCCGATCACGGTCGACCGAATTGAATTTCGCATGGTCTCCGGGGGCTCGACCTGCCGTGCTCGTACTCCTGTCCGATCCGTCCGGCACGCACAGCGCGATGGAGGCCGCGAAGGTCGCGCGAACCCAGCTGCAAGTGGCGATGGGGGCGCTGCCGGACGGGTTCGTGCTGTTCGACGGGAACGACCGGCTTGTCATGTGCAACGAAAGATACCGGGAGTTTTTCTCTAACGCCGTCCAAGACTTGCGGGCAGGCATGTCGTTCGAGGAAATCCACCGGCGCGGCCTGGAGGCCGGACAATTCCCGCAAGCCATCGGCCGGGAAGAAGAGTGGCTGGCCCGCCGCAACGCTTCGCACGATTCCGGTGAAAACGACATGGAGCTTCAGGTTGAAGGCGGGCGATGGATCAGGCTTGTCGAACGTCGCACTCCCGACGGCGGCCGGGTGGGGCTGGGCATCGACATCACTCCGCTCAAGGTGAAGGAGCAGGAGCTGCTGATGGCGGCGCAATCCGATCCGCTGACCGGTCTGCTGAACCGGCGCGGCCTGACCGAAGCGATGAACGAAATCGAACTGCACGGGCCTGAGGACGAGCGTCTTGCGGTCATGCACATCGATCTGGATAAATTCAAATCCGTCAATGACATGCTCGGTCACGACGCAGGGGATCACGTGCTGTCGGCATGCTCCTCTATCCTGCAGCGGCTTACGCGGGACGGCGACTTCTGCGCGCGGGTCGGCGGCGACGAATTCGTGCTTGTCTGTCGCGACGTCGGCATCATCAGTGAATTGTCGGAATTCGCGCGGCGGCTTGTCCACGCGCTGTCCGCGCCGATCCCCTACAGCGACAAGGTCTGTCATGTCGGCGCAAGCATCGGCATTTCGATCTGGGTGCCGGATTTCATCGGTTCAGGTGAGCGCGCCCTCCAGGATGCCGATATCGCACTGAAATTCTCCAAGGAATCGGGACGAGGCAGGCACGTCTTCTTTCGGCCGGAGATGCGGGATGCCGCCCGGATCAGCGCCGAGATCTCGCATGAGATCGTCGAAGGTCTCGAGAATGGGCAGTTCTGCATCTGGCTTCAGCCACAGCTTGAGATCAGCGGTGCCCGCGTTACGGGGTTCGAAGCGCTGATCCGCTGGCAACATCCCCAACGCGGCTTGATCGGCCCGGATCAGTTCCTCGACGCGGCACGGGAAGCGAACCTGATGGAGGCCCTCGATTCAGAGGTCTTGCGGTTGAGTTGTGCGGCGGCGGGGCGGCTCGCCACGATCAACGGGCCCGACGTCCGGGTCAGCATCAACCTGTCCACGTCGCGGCTGAGCGACCCGCGCCTGCTGGAAACGATGAACTGGCATCTGCAATGTCACGACCTCTCACCCGGCAATATCGTGATCGAGATCCTCGAGAGCACCTTGCTGGACGATCGCGCCGCGAACGTGGTCGAGAACGTGCATCGGCTCTCGGACAGCGGATTTTCCGTCGAGCTCGACGATTTCGGCACCGGGCACGCGGCCATCGGCAACCTCCGCCGTTTCCGCGTGGACAGGGTGAAGATCGACCGAAGCCTGGTCGATGGCATCGACCGGGACGACGAACTGCGGATCATCACGACGTCGATCATCGGTCTGTGCCAAGGGCTCGGCATCGAGGTGCTGTGCGAGGGTGTGCAGTGCGAAGCGGAACGCCAAGTGCTAGAGGCCGCCGGCTGTGCCGGGGTTCAGGGGTTCTTCTTTGCCCGCCCCATGCCGCTGGAGGAGCTGGAGCTGTGGCTTTCAGCACGACCAGAATGGAAAGGCGCCAATCTGCAGAGCGCATGACGGCCGAACACCGATGGTCCTTGCAACACCCATCCGAACCTTCTTAGGTCGTGGGGTGCCCGCGACATGCGACCAGTCGCGACGCGGGAGGCGGGAGGGGCTCGAACGGCGCCGGCCCGTCGCGAAACAGGCAAGACCCGAAGGGATACATGATGAGAGAGTGGTGGCGCGACGCAGTGATCTACCAGATCTACCCCCGCAGCTTCCAGGACGAGGACGGTGACGGGATCGGCGATCTGAAGGGCATCACGCGGCGGCTGCCTCATGTCGCGGACCTCGGCGCGACGGCGATCTGGCTCTCTCCGATCTTTACCTCGCCGATGGACGACATGGGCTACGACGTCAGCGATTACACCGATGTCGATCCGCTGTTCGGCACGATCGAAGAGTTCGAAGAACTCATCGCGCGCGCACACGAACTCGGCCTCAAGGTGATCGTCGACCAGGTGCTGAGCCACACGTCGGACAAGCATCCGTGGTTCGAGGAAAGCCGCGCCAGCCGCAGCAACGACAAGGCGGATTGGTACGTCTGGGCCGACCCCAACCCCGACGGCTCGCCGCCCAACAACTGGGCCAGCGTCTTCGGCGGGTCCGCCTGGGAGTTCGAGCCGAGGCGCAAGCAATACTACCTACACAACTTCCTGATCTCGCAGCCGGATCTCAATTTCCACTGCAAGGCGGTGCAGGATGCGCTGCTGGAAACGATGCGCTTCTGGCTCGACCGGGGGCTCGACGGGTTCCGGCTCGACACCGTGAACTACTATTTCCATGACCAGAAGCTGCGCTCGAATCCGCCGGCCGACGGCGGCGGTTGGGAAATGGCGACCGACGTCTACGGGATGCAGAAGCACCTCTACGACAAGACGCGGCCCGAAAACATCGCCTTCCTCGAAAGGCTGCGCAAGCTAACGGACGAGTACGACGACATCATGATGGTCGGCGAAGTGGGCGAGGACGGAGACCGTTCGGTCGAAGTCATGGCGGAATATACCCGCGGCGAACATCGTCTGCACATGTGCTATTCCTTTGCGATGCTGGGCCCGGCCTTCTCTGCCGAGCATTTCCGCAAGGTGATCGAGGGGTTCCAGAGCGGTGCGCCCGACGGGCACCCGAAATGGTCCTTCTCGAACCACGATGTGCCGCGCCACGTGACCCGCTGGAACAAGCACGCCAACGATGGCGACACGCTGGCCAAGCAGGCGATCGCGATGCTCGCGTCTTTCGAGGGCACGATCGGCATCTACCAGGGTGAGGAACTCGGCCAGACCGAGACGGAACTCGTCTACGAGGAACTGACTGACCCGCCTGCGCTCCGCTTCTGGCCCGAGGTGAAGGGGCGCGACGGCTGCCGAACGCCGATGGTCTGGGAGGCAGAGGCGCCGAACGCCGGCTTCACGGACGGAAAGCCCTGGCTGCCCGTCAAGGCGCCGCAGGCCGCGCGGTCGGTCGACCTCCAGGCGCGGCAGAACGACAGCGTGCTGCAGGCCTACAAGGAAACGCTGGCCTTCCGGCACGCGACGCCCTGCCTGACCGTCGGAAAGTCGACGTTCCTCAAGACCGAGGAGCCGATCCTCGCCTTCCGCCGCACAGCCGGGGACGATGCGCTGACCTGCGTCTTCAACCTCTCGCCCGACCCCGTCTCGATGACGATCAGCGGCGGCGCGGAGATTGTCGGCCCGGCGAACGCATCGCTGTCGGGCACTGCGCTGGAGCTTCCGGCGAACGGTCATTGCTACCTGTCGCACACGGGAGAGCTCGACCTGGTTCCTGCCGACGCGGACTGACCCATGACGGACGTTGCGGATGTCGTGATCATCGGCGGCGCGATGATCGGCTCGTCGATCGCCTGGTGGCTGAGCCGGGATTTCGACGGTCGCATCGTCGTGGTCGAGCGTAACCCGAGCTACGAGTGGGCGTCGACCACGCACACCAACAGCTGCATCCGTCAGCAGTTCGGGTCGGAGGTGAACATCCGGCTGAGCCGCTTCACGCTCGACTTCATGCGCGATCTCAAGGGATGGATGGCGGACGATGAGGCGCCGGAGATCGCGCTGCACGACTTCGGTTACCTCTACCTGGCGGCCGACGAGGGGTTCGCCGATGTGCTTCGGCGGGATCAGAAATTGCAGACGAGTCTCGGCGCAGGGACCGTCCTGCTGGAGCGGGACGAGGTTGCCGAACGCTTCCCCTTCATGGTGACGGATGACGTGCGCCTCGCCTCATTCGGTAGCCGGGACGAGGGCTACTTCGACGGCGCGACGCTGTTCGACTGGTTCCGGCGCAAGGCACGCCACGCGGGCGTCACCTACGTGGCGGACGAGGTGGTCGGCATCGATGTCGCCGAAGGCCGGGCAACCGGCGTCCGGCTGGCGTCGGGGCAGGATATTTCAGCCGGGATCGTGGTGAACGCGAGCGGGCCGCGTGCGGCGCTCACCGCGCGGATGGCCGGGCTCGATCTGCCGGTCGAACCGCGCAAGCGCTATTCCTTCGTCTTCGATGCGGCGGAGCCGCTTGACCGGCCACTGCCGCTGACGATCGACCCGTCGGGCGTGCATGTCCGGTCGGAGGGGCGCTATTACCTCGCCGGTTGTCCGCCGTTCGAGGATGGTCCGGTCGCGCCGGATGATTTCGTCGAAGATCACACGCTTTGGGAGGAAAAGGTCTGGCCCGCGATAGCAACTCGCATACCCGCCTTCGAGCGAGTGCGCCTGATGCGAAGCTGGGTCGGGCATTACGCCTACAACACGTTCGACCAGAACGCGATCCTCGGACCGCATCCGGAGTTGCCGAACTTCCTGTTTACAAACGGATTTTCCGGTCACGGGTTGCAGCAGGCCGCCGGTGTCGGACGGGGCATCGCGGAGCTGATCCGCGACGGACAATACACGTCGCTCGACCTGACACCGCTCGGGATCGAGCGGCTGTTCGGCGGCGCGCCGACGCTCGAACGCGCGATCATCTGACTTTCAGAAGTCGATCACGAAGCTCGCACCCGGATCGTTGGGACCAAGCCGGATCGTTGCGCCGTGCGCCTCCAGCATGCGCTTCACGATCGGCAACCCCATACCGGTACCTCCGTCGTCGCGGCGGGTGGTGAAAAACGGATCGAAGACCCGCTCCCGGTTTCCGCGCGACACGCCGGGCCCGTCATCCGTCACCGTCAACCGGCCGGGCGCAGCGTAGAACCGGACCTCGCCCGCGCCGTGCGCGCGCGCGTTTTCGATCAGGTGCCCGAGCACCATGTGCAGACCATCCGCCGCAAGCGGCACCATCCCGTCGGAGACGAGTGACAGGCGGATTTCTCCGATATCGGCGGACATCTCCGTCAGCAGCTCGCCGAGCCGTGTCTCGCCCTCCGCATAGGGCTCCTGGGCGCGTGCCAGTGCGCGCTGCGCGTCGAGGAGCTGAGTCATGCGGTCGGTCGCGCCGCGGATACGTTCGACGAGCCGCTTGCGCTCGCCCTCCGTGAGGTCGTCGCTGTCCAGCAACTCCGCCGCACCGCGCAGGACGGTCAGCGGCGACTTCAATTCGTGCGTCACGTGATCGGCGTAGGAGCGCAGCACGGCCTCCCTCCCCTGCAACACCTTGCCCATGTCGAGCATCGCCTGCCCCAAATCACGCATTTCCGACGTTCCGTAGTGCCGCACCGGATCGAAGGCGGCGATATCGCTCGATTTCGCCATCGCGGCGCGGTTGGCGAGGGCGCGGATCGGCCCGTAGAGCAACCGCCAGAGCAGCCAGCCGAGCACGACGGTCGCCGCCAGTACGATCATTCCGACGAGGATCACCGACTGATTGTAGTCGAGCGCGGGCGACAGGCTGCGCACCGCGACGATCCCTGCAAGCGGCAGGCACAGAACGGCCCCAAGGGTGCCGCCGAGGACGAGGCCCAGCTTCGGACGCCATTTGTTGGTCAGGCGCCCCTGCATGGCCCCATCCGGACGCCGACACCGTGAACGGTCTCGATGGCATCCTCGATCCCGGCTTCGGCCAGCTTTGCCCGGAGATTGCGCAGGTGGCTGTCCATCGTGCGGTCACTGACCACGACATTCAGGCCGTAGACGGAGTCGACGAGGCGCGGGCGGGCGACGACGTGGTCGGGTTTGGCCATCAGCTTCACCAGGATGTCCATCTCGCGCGAGGTCAGCTGCACCGGCTGGCCGGCGACGCGCGTCAGGTGGCGCGTCTCGTCGACTTCCAGCAGGCCGCGTTTCAGCAGCTCGTGGTCGGGCAGCGCGCCACCACTCCGCTTGAGGATCGCCTTGACCCGCGCGACGAGCTCTCGCGGAGAAAACGGTTTGGAGACGTAGTCGTCGCCACCCATCTCGAGGCCGAGGACCCTGTCGATCTCGTCCGACCGCGCGGTCAGGAACAGGACCGGCACGTCACTGTCGCGCCGCAGGTCGCGGCAGACTTCGAGGCCATCCTTCTCGGGCAGTCCGATGTCGAGCACGACGAGGTCAGGCCCTTCCTCTGCGACGGCGCGCAGAGCGGCCTCGCCGTCGGCGGCCTCCACCGTGGTGAACCCCGCCTGACGCAAGGCGATGGACAGAACGTCCCGGATATTGGGGTCGTCATCGACGATGAGAATGGTCTGGCTCATCTTGCTCTCTCCTCTCGTCGCGGGCCACCGGTTCAGGTCGGCGTCGTCGGGCGCGCAGGTCATACGGTCTGCCGCAACGCGGCTGTTCGATGCCGAAACTGCCTCAGGACCGTGCAGAAACAGCGGCGCCACTCGTGCAGATTTCGCACAAATTTCCGCTCATCGGGCTTTTCATCCGACGCAGGCTTGCCGTGCAGTGTCATATTACATGATACTGTCGGCGTGCGCAGCGGTCAGTGCACAAGCAATCAACGTCTAGTTTCATGAACTCCCAGTTGCGAGTATCGGACTTTCTCAAATCCGGCGAGGCCTTTCACCTTGCGCGGGCGTCGATAGATCCACGCCGCCCCAAGGGACTGATCGAGCGTGATTTTCCGATACTCCTGTGGCTTCAGAACGGCCGAATGCGGCTCTATCTCGAAGAGACCCGACTCGACATGGTCGAGGGCGACGTCGTCTTCCTGCGCCAGTCGGATGCCCATGCGCTGCAGGCCCGCGCGGACGAGACACTGGCCGTCATGCTGGTCCTCGACCCAGCGTTGATCGACGGGATCATCCTGCGTCACCCCGGCCTGGAGGCGCGCTACTTCTGGGCGACCTCCCGCGAGCCGGCGATGGTGCACCGCGACATGCGCCAGCTCGCCGCGCTGAACCAGGCCGCGTTGCGGCTGGACCGAAGCCGGCGCGACGCGCACGAGGCGGAGGCCTTCCTTCTGCCGTTCCTCGCCACGCTGCGCGACGGCACCAACCAGCTTCCGCCCGATGCGCCCGACTGGCTGGCGATTGCCTGCGCGGCGTCGGAGGACCCGAAGGTGTTCCGCGAAGGCGCCGCCGGTTTTGCCCGCGCGGCCGGCCGTGCGCACCCTCACGTCAGCCGGACGGCACGGCGCTACCTCGGCAAGAGCCCGTCGGAAATCGTCAATTCCAACCGCATGGCTTATGCGGCGCGGCGCCTGACCAGCACGTCCGACAGCCTCGCCGAGATCGCGGCGGACTGCGGCATCCCGAACCTCAGCCACTTCCACAAGCTGTTCCGGGCGCACCACGGCATGACCCCGCAGCGCTACCGCAAGGCCCACCAGAGAGACCTCGTCCAGCCGGGCTGACGGAGCGTCGTTCCTTGCCAAGCAACGGGCTCCGTGCGACCGTTGGTGCGATTTCTGGAGGTCACTCTTGGATAGTATCGAAAGCCCGCAGGACGTGGCGACGTCGCAGCTGCCGTCCCTGCACGAACCCCGGAACGAGGGGATGCCACTGGACCTCGACTGGGTCCGGTCGGTGCAGGCCAACACCTCCGCGATCGAGCGCCGCGCCGCCACCCTGCCCGGCCGCCGGTCCGTGAAGAAGGAATATCAGGCCGCGTGGCTGGCGAAGGCGATCACGCTGATCGACCTGACGACGCTGGCCGGCGACGATACCGAGGGGCGGGTCCGCCGTCTTTGTGCGAAGGCGAAACAGCCGGTTTCGCCAGCCATCCTCGAGCAGCTCGGCCTGCCCGACCTCACCACCGGCGCGGTCTGCGTCTATCACGACATGGTGCCGACCGCCGTCGAGGCGCTGTCGGGCTCCGGCATTCCGGTCGCTGCAGTCTCGACCGGCTTCCCCGCCGGCCTGTCGCCTTTCCGCCTGCGGATCGCGGAGATCGGCGAGAGCGTCGCCGCGGGGGCCGCCGAGATCGACATCGTCATCACCCGGCGCCACGTGCTGCAGGGCAACTGGCAGGCGCTCTACGACGAGATGGCCGAGATGCGCGCCGCCTGCGGTGAGGCCCACGTGAAGGCGATCCTCGCGACCGGCGAACTCGGAACGTTGCGCAATGTCGCGCGGGCATCGCTGGTCTGCATGATGGCGGGCGCCGACTTCATCAAGACCTCGACCGGCAAGGAGAGCGTGAACGCCACCCTGCCCGTCTCGCTGACGATGATCCGCGCGATCCGCGCTTACCGCGAGCGCACCGGCTTCAACGTCGGCTACAAGCCCGCCGGCGGGATCTCGAAGGCGAAGGACGCGCTGGTCTACCTGTCGCTGATGAAGGAAGAGCTCGGCGACCGCTGGCTGCAGCCCGACATGTTCCGGTTCGGCGCCTCGTCGCTGCTCGGCGACATCGAGCGGCAGCTCGAGCATTTCGTCACCGGGTCCTATTCCGCAAGCTGGCGCCATGCGCTCGCCTGACCCGAAGAGGTAAGACCATGACCGTCAAGGAAATCTTCGAGACGATGGACTACGGCCCCGCCCCCGAGAGCGCGTCCGAAGCGCTCGCCTGGCTCGTCGACATGGGCGACCGGTTCGGCTGTTTCATCGACGGCGCCTTCACTAAACCCGGCAAGACCTTCGAGTCGAAGAACCCGGCCACCGGCAACGTGCTGGCGCATGTCACGCAGGCAACGCAGTCGGATATCGACGCCGCCGTGAAGGCCGCCCGCAAGGCGCAGCCAGCCTGGGCGAAGGACGGTCACGCGCGGGCCCGCGTACTCTACGCCATCGCGCGGCTGCTGCAGAAGCACTCCCGCCTGTTCGCGGTGCTCGAGACGCTCGACAACGGCAAGCCGATCCGTGAAAGCCGGGACATCGACGTGCCGCTGGCCATCCGGCACTTCTACCATCACGCGGGCTATGCCCAGCTGATGGAGGCCGAGCAGCCCGACCGCGAAGCGATCGGCGTTTGCGGACAGATCGTGCCGTGGAATTTCCCGCTGCTGATGCTGTCGTGGAAGATCGCGCCGGCGCTCGCCGCCGGGAACACCGTGGTCCTGAAACCGGCGGAGTACACATCTCTCACCGCGCTGCTGTTCGCCGACATCTGCCGACAGGCCGGCGTGCCGAAGGGCGTCGTCAACATCGTCACCGGCGACGGCGACGTGGGCGAGATGCTGGTCAACGCCGAGGTCGACAAGGTGGCCTTCACCGGCTCCACCGCCGTGGGCCGCCGTATCCGCGAGGCGACGGCAGGCACCGGCAAGTCCCTGACGCTCGAGCTCGGCGGCAAGAGCCCTTACATCGTCTTCGACGACGCCGATATCGACAGCGCGATCGAGGGGCTGGTCGACGCGATCTGGTTCAACGGCGGTCAGGTCTGCTGCGCCGGCTCGCGGCTGCTGGTGCAGGAGGGCATCGCCGAGGCGTTCTACGCCCGCCTGCGCGAACGGATGGACAAACTGCGCATCGGCGATCCGCTCGACAAGTGCATCGATGTCGGCGCCATCGTCGACCTGGTGCAGCTCGACACGATCACACGTCTGGTCGATGGCAACACCGAAGGCGAGACCTACCGCGCCGCCGGGGCCGTACCAGCGAGCGGCTGCTTCTATCCGCCGACGCTGATTACCGGCCTCTCTTCTTCCGCGCGGCTGATGCAGGAAGAGATCTTCGGCCCCGTCCTCGTCGCGACGACGTTCCGGACTCCGGATGAGGCAGTGCAGCTTGCCAACAACACGCGCTATGGGCTCGCCGCGACGCTCTGGTCGGAGAACGTGAACCTGGCGCTCGGCATCGCGCCGCGCCTGACGGCAGGTGTGGTCTGGGTGAACGGCACCAACATGTTCGATGCCGCGGCGCCCTTCGGCGGCGTGCGGGAGTCGGGCTTCGGTCGCGAAGGCGGATGGGAGGGGCTGTCGGCCTACACCCGTCCCAAAGGCTCCACCACGGCGCTGAAGCGAGTGGCTGCATTCGAAGGGGACCCGGCTCCGACCGATCCGCTCGACCGGACGGCGAAGCTCTATATCGGCGGCAAGCAGGCGCGGCCCGACGGCGGTTATTCGACCGCGATCCACGGGCCGAAGGGCAAGCTGCTCGGCCATGTCGGCGCGGCGAACCGCAAGGACATACGCAACGCGGTCGAAGCGATGAACGCGGCGGCGGGCTGGTCGAAGACCACCGGGCATCTGCGCGCGCAGATTCTCTATTACCTCGCCGAGAACCTGTTCGCCCGGGGCGAGGAGTTCGCGGCCCGCATCGACGCGATGTGCGGCAAGGGCGGTGCGAAGGAGGTCGACCTGTCGATCCGGCGGCTGTTCACCTATGCGGCCTGGGCCGACAAGTACGATGGAGTCGCCAAGGGCGTTCCGATCAGGGGCATGGCACTCGCCCTGAAAGAGCCGGTCGGCAAGATCGGCGTGCTCTGCCCCGACGAGGCGCCGCTTCTCGGACTGGTGTCCGTCATGGCGCCGGCGATCGCGATGGGCAACCGGGTGACGCTCGTCGCCTCGGAGCCGTTCCCGCTCGCCGCCACCGACTTCTACCAGCTGCTCGAGACGTCGGACGTGCCGGGGGGCGTGGTGAACATCGTGACCGGCTCGCACGAAGAGCTCGCGCCGACGCTGGCCGATCACCTCGACGTGGACGCGGTGTGGAGCTTCTCCTCCAGTGACCTGTCGGGCGGGATCGAGAAACGCGCCGCCGGCAACCTGAAGCGGACCTGGGTCAACCACGGCAAGGCCCGCGACTGGACGACGGCAGAGGGCGAAGGCGCGGTCTTCCTCGACGCCGCGACCGAGGTGAAGACGGTCTGGGTGCCCTACGGCGAGTAGCGAACCCGACCCACACCCAAGGCGCCGGGGAGGAGGGCGATCATGGGAAAGGACCCCAAGACCCTACGCTCCGCGCGTTGGTTCGCCCCCGATGACCTGCGATCCTTCGGCCATCGCAGCCGGCTGATGCAACTTGGCTACGCGGAGGAAGAGTTCCGCGACAAGCCGGTCATCGGGATCCTGAACACCTGGTCGGAACTGAACAGTTGTCACGGGCATTTCCGCGAACGCGCCTTCGACGTGAAGCGCGGGGTCGCGCAGGCCGGCGGTTTCGCGGTGGAGCTGCCGTCGCTGTCGGTCGACGAGAGCTTCACCAAGCCGACCTCGATGCTCTACCGCAACATGCTGGCGATGGAGACGGAGGAGACGATCCGCTCCCACCCGCTCGACGGTGTCGTGCTCATGGGCGGCTGCGACAAGACCACACCGGGTCTGGTGATGGGGGCGATCAGCGCAGGCGTGCCGATGATCTACCTGCCCGCCGGTCCGATGCTGCGGGGACATTACGCGGGCCGTATCCTCGGCAGCGGGTCGGACGCGTGGAAGTACTGGGACGAGCGGCGCGCGGGCAACATCACCGACGACGAATGGCTGGGATTGCAGGGCGGCATCGCGCGGTCAGCGGGGACCTGCATGACGATGGGCACCGCCTCCACCATGACGGCGATCGCCGATGCGATGGGTCTGACGCTGCCGGGCGCCTCGTCCATTCCGGCGGTCGACTCCGGGCATCAGCGGATGTCGTCGGCCTGCGGACGGCGGATCGTGGAAATGGTGAACGAGGAGCTGACTCCGGATCGCATCATCACCCCCGGGTCCTGCCGGAACGCGGCGATCGTGGCGATGGCCACGGGATGTTCGACCAACGCCGTGGTTCACCTGATCGCAATGGCCCGGCGGGCGGGCGTGCCGATGACGCTGGACGAACTCGACGCGCTCGGCCGGACGACTCCGCTGATCGCCAACGTCCGGCCCTCGGGCAAGGACTACCTGATGGAGGACTTCTTCTACGCCGGTGGCCTGCGCGCGCTGATGAAGCAGATGGAGGACCGGCTCGACATCTCCTGCCTGACGGTGACTGGACGCACACTCGGTGAGAACCTTCAGGGCGCGGAAGTCTTCAACGACGACGTGATCCGCCCGCTGTCGAACCCGGTCTACCACGAGGGCTCGCTCGCCGTGCTGCGCGGCAACCTTTGCCCGCAGGGCGCGGTGATGAAGCCCGCCGCCTGCGATCCGCGCTTCCACGTCCATGAAGGGCCGGCGCTGGTCTTCGACTCCTACCCCGAGATGAAACAGGCGGTGGAGGATGAGACACTCGACATCACACCTGACCACGTGATGGTGCTGCGCAATGCCGGGCCGCTCGGCGGGCCGGGATTTCCCGAGTGGGGCATGTTGCCCATCCCCAAGGCGCTGATCCGTCAGGGTCACCGCGATATGTTGCGGATCTCGGACGCGCGGATGTCGGGCACCTCTTACGGAGCCTGCGTGCTGCACGTCGCGCCGGAGAGCTTCGTCGGCGGACCGCTCGCGCTGCTCAGGACCGGCGACACGATCCGGCTCGACCTGCCGAACCGTCGGCTCGACATGCTGGTCGACGAGGCCGAGATCGCCGCCCGCCGCGCCGTGTGGCAGCCGCCCGAGCCGAGGTTCGAGCGCGGCTGGGGCTACATGTTCTCTCGCCACGTGACGCAGGCCGATGAGGGCTGCGACTTCGACTTCCTGCAGTCCGATTTCGGTCGGACGGCGGGGGAGCCCGACATCTTCTGAGTTCAGCCCCGCTGGTACTCGAACGCGCGGTAGAGGCCGCGCAGTTCGGCCAGCCCTTTGAGACGTCCGACAGCGGGGTAACCCGGCTGCGTCTGGTGGCCGATATCGGTGAGGATGTCCTGCCCGTGGTCCGGACGGAACGGGATCGACCAGTCGGCGCGGCCCTCAGCCTTGCGGCGGGCCTCCTCCGCGACGACCGCGCGGACCATGCCGGCCATGTCGGTATGACCGGACAGATGTTCATCTTCATAGAAGGAGTTCATCACCGCCGTGCCCTCGATCGCGACATTGCGCAGGTGGAGGAAGTGAACCCGATCGGCGAGCTGTCGGAAGATCTCCACCGGATCATTGTCCGGCCGCGCGCCGAGCGACCCCGTGCAGAGCGTCGCCCCGTTCGACGGCAGGTCGACGGCATCCAGCACCTCGCGGTAGTTGGCCCCGGTCGACATGATGCGCGGCAAGCCAAGCAGCGGGAACGGCGGATCATCCGGGTGACAGCAGAGCCGCATCCCGAGGTCCCGCGCGAGCGGCGCGACCTCGGACAGGAAGTCGATCAGGTGTCCGCGAAGCTGGCCTTCGGAGATGTTGTCATATTCGGCGAGGTGGCCGCGCACGTCGTCGAGCGTGAAGTGCTCCGCCGTGCCGGGGAGGCCGAAGACAACGTTGCCCGAAAGCTGCTCTTTCTGCGCGTCGTCCATCTCGGCGAACCGGCCGGCGGCTGCCTCGACCACATCGTCCGGGAAGCTCTGCGCCGCGCCGGGGCGAGCGAGGATGTGGATATCGAAAGCTGCGAAGTCGATCAGGTCGAACCGCATGCAGCGCGCACCGGTCGGGCGTTCCCAGCCGAGGTCGGTGCGGGTCCAGTCGAGCACCGGCATGAAGTTGTAGCAGATCACCTCGATCCCGGCATGGGCGAGGTTGGTCATGGACTCCTTCCAGGCGGCGATGTCCGCCTTCCAGTCACCCTTCTGCTTCTTGATGTTCTCCGACACCGGCAGGGATTCGACGACCGTCCAGGACAGCGTCGACGGCGTGCCGTCGGCCCGCGTCGCGATCTCGGACTTGCGGCGCTCGATCTCTTCGGGCGACCAGGTCGCGCCCGTCGGCAGATGGTGCAAGGCGGATACGACTCCCTCGACCCCGGCCTGCATCATGTGATCGACGCTCACACGGTCTTTTGGCCCGAACCATCGCCAGGTCTGCTGCATCGGTTTCCGTCCTCCCTGCTTGTCCGGGAGAGGTAGCAGGGGGCGGCGATGTTGACTAGTTTCCAACCATGAGCATTCGCGTCGCGCGCCTGTACGCCCCCGGAGACCTTCGGATCGAAGCGGACCTCGCCCCTGAGGCGGGCCCCGGAGAGGTCGTCGTCGCGATCGGCGCGGGCGGGATTTGCGGGTCCGACCTGCACTATTTCCGCCACGGCGGCATCGGCGCGATCAGGGTGCGCGAGCCGATCATCCTCGGCCACGAGGCCGCCGGCACGGTCGAGGCGCTCGGCACGGGCGTGACCGGCCTCGCCATTGGGGACCGGGTCGCGCTGAACCCGTCGAACCCCTGTGGAGGCTGCGACTATTGCCTTGCGGGGGCCGAGCGGCATTGCCTAACGATGCGGTTCCGCGGCTCTGCGATGTACCTGCCACATGAGCAGGGTTTCTTCCGTGACCGGCTCGTCGTCGGGGCGGCGCAGTGTTTTCCGGTGTCAACGGAGGTTCCTATGGCCGAAGCCGCACTGGCGGAGCCGCTGGCCGTCTGCCGACATGCCATGCGACAGGCCGGAGACCTCGCCGGCCGGCGCGTGCTGGTGACGGGCGCGGGTCCGATCGGTGCGCTCTGCGCCGCGCTGGCCCGGCACTACGGCGCGGCGGAGGTTGTGGTGACCGACCTCGAGGATGCCGCGCTCGACGTTGCCGGAAAGGTCGGTGCGACGACGCTGGTCAATGTCGCGACCCGGCCGGACGGGCTGACGACCTATGAAGCCGACAAGGGGCGGTTCGACGTGACCTTCGAGTGCTCGGCCTCCGAAGCCGCGCTCAGGAGCGCCATCGCCTGCACGCGCCCGACGGGCACGATCGTGCAGGTCGGCCTGATGGGCGAGACCCCGATCCCGGTCAATCAACTGGTCGCGAAGGAGTTGCGGCTGGTCGGCACGCACCGCTTCGATGTCGAGTTCGGCGAGGCTGTCGATCTCATCAACACCCGCGCCCTGACGCTCGGCCCCGTGGTCACCCACAGCGTGCCGGTGTCGGACGCGGCCGAAGCGATGGCCCTGGCGGGAGACCGGAGCCGCGTCGTCAAGGTGCAGCTCGCGTTCGGCCTCTCCTAGCGGTCGCGGCGCTTCGGCGGCTGTTTTCCACCCGGCTTGCGGTTCGGACCGGCGGGCTTGCCCGGTTTGCCGGTCGCCTTGTGACGCGGCTTGCGCGGCTTGCCGTCGGCATCCGGCGATCCACCGAAGCTCTTCTTCGGACGTCCGGTGCCGTCGCCTTTCGGGGCGCCGTCTCGGGGCCCGTCGAAGCGCGGTTTGCGCGGTTTACCATCGCGATCAGGTGCTCCGCCGAAGACCCGCTTGGGACGCGCGGCGCCCTCGGCCTTCGGAGCATCGTCGCGCGGCGTGTCGGAACGCGGCTTGCGCGGTCGGTCGTCGTTGTCCTGCCTCGCCTTGAAGGTCTTCTTCTGGCGCGGCGCCGTATCCTCGGCGGGGGCTTCGTCGCGCGGAGCGTCCGGCCTGGGCTTGCGGGGCTTGTAGTCGTCTCGCCGCTGCGGACGGTCGGACGCGCCGTCATGGGGCTTGCCCTCCCGCCGGGGACGAGGCCCGGACGGGCGGTTGTCGGAGGGCTGCGGCCCGCGCGCGAAATCGGGCGCGGAGTCGAGCTTGCGCGCCGTCACGCCTTCTTCAAGCTGACCGTCACCGAGCGCGGCGGTGAAACGCTCGACGGAGGCTTCGGCGATCTCGACGAACGTCTCCCCCTGCTGAACCCGGATCGCGCCGATCGCGCTCTTGTCGATGCGCCCGGCGCGGCAGAGCAGCGGCAGCAGCCAACGAGCCTCGGCCCGCTCTTCACGACCGACAGACAGCGAGAACCACGAACTCGGACCGAAGGGCACCCGCTCTTTGGGAGGCGTACGCACGTCGGGATCGGACAGCTCTTCCGGGGCCGAATGGCGGGTCCGGTAGAGGCGCAGATAGGCGGCGGCGATGGCAGTCGGCGACTGCGCGGCGAGCAGACGCTCGGCGAAGGCTGCTTCCTCTTCCGTCGCCTCGTCGCTCCATGACGGGTCGGAGAGCAGACGCTCCTCGTCACGGCGCAGGATGTCGGCGGCGTCGGGGGCAGTCGTCCATTCGGCGGTGACCTTGGCGAACTTCAGCAGCCGTTCGGCGCGCTTCACCATCTTCGGCGGCACGATCAGCGCGGAGATGCCCTTGCGCCCTGCCCGGCCTGTCCTGCCGGAGCGGTGCAACAGGCCTTCGGCGTTGGTGGGCAGTTCGGCGTGGATCACCAGCTCGAGGTTCGGCAGGTCGATGCCACGCGCGGCGACGTCGGTGGCGACGCAGACCCGCGCCCGACCGTCGCGCATCGCCTGAAGCGCGTGCGTCCGTTCGGACTGGCTGAGCTCACCCGACAGGCAGACGACGGCGAAGCCCCGGTTGGCAAACCGGGCCGTGAGACGGTTCACGGTGGCGCGGGTGTTGGCGAAGACGATGGCGTTCTGCGCCTCGTGGAAGCGCAGGACGTTGATGATTGCGTTCTCGGCGTCGCGGTCCGCGACCTTCATCGCCTGGTAGGCGATATCGGCGTGCTGGCTCTTCTCGGACAGCGTGGTCACTCGAACGGCGTCGCGCTGGTAGCTCTTCGCCAGGGTGGCGATCGACGGCGGCACGGTGGCGGAGAACATCAGTGTGCGCCGATCCTCGGGTGCCTCGCCGAGCATGAACTCGAGGTCCTCGCGGAAGCCGAGGTCGAGCATCTCGTCCGCCTCGTCCAGAACCACGGCGCGCAGGCCGGTCATGTCAAGCGATCCGCGCTGGATGTGGTCGCGCAGGCGACCCGGCGTGCCGACGACGATATGCGCGCCCCGCTCCAGCGCCCGCCGTTCGTCGCGCATGTCCATGCCGCCGACGCAGGTCGCGACGCGTGCCCCGGTCTTCGCATAGAGCCAGCCAAGCTCGCGGCTGACCTGAAAGGCCAGCTCGCGCGTTGGGGCGATGATGAGGGCGAGCGGCGCTTCGGCCAGACCGAGCGTCTCCGCCTCCCCAAGCAGCGTCGACCCGATGGCGAGGCCGAAGCCCACGGTCTTGCCGGACCCGGTCTGTGCCGAAACGAGCAGATCGGCGCTCGCAAGCTCCGGATCGGTCACGGCCTCCTGCACGGGGGTCAGGGTGTCGTAACCACGCTCGGCGAGCGCATCGGAAAGGGTCTGTATCATCGGAGGGGCCGGTCTAATGTAGGGAAAGGACGCCGTCGGCGCGTCCCGGCCAACGTGTCGTCAGGCCGGAAGGCGCTTCACTAGCTCAATCGGAGCTTGCTGTATACGGCTCATTTCGACCTGCGACGGTCGGGCGCGTCAGCGCCGCTTGTCCTTCGACTTCCAAGTGTCGAGCCAGCGGCGCACCCTGCCCCGCCGTTCCGCAACGCGGGCCTGTGCCTGGTCGAAGCGGTCACCGGTCGCGTCGGCGAACGGGTCGAGTGTCCGTTCCCGGAACTGGTGCCACATGGCGCGGACGAAGAAGTAGCCGGCGATCAGGACGAGGAAGACCACGATGTTCACCCACGGGATCGGCCGGAAATCGGGACCCGGCGCGGCACGGATCGAGACCGCGTTCGGATAGACCGACAGGAACGGGATCCGCCAGCCGTAGTGGGTCAGGACGACCCACTCCGGGTTGGCCTGCGTGGAGCGCCGGTCCTCCGCCTCCGTCTGGAGATTGGAGGAATCGAACTTGAAGTACGGCGGGTAGATCCAGCCGGTGTCCTCGTTGCGGTAGACCATCGTCTGATCCCCCGTCCGGATCAGTCCGAACAGGTAGGTCCGTTTGCGCACGGTATTGATGAGGCGCAGGTCCCGGTTGCCGATGTCGCTCGCTCCGGCGTCGGCCTGCGCATAGAAAATCCGGTTCACGGCGGAGAAGTCGGTGCGGATGACCTCGGTGTTGACCACGCGGGCCACGTCCTGCCCCGGCAGCACGTAATAGAGGAACAGCACGGCGATCAGGGTGAGGATCATCCGGAAGACCCGGCGAACGTTGCGCATGTCTCAAGCGTCCCTTCAGTTGATCATGTACATGATCACGCCGACCGCAATGGTCGGCACGACATACACAAGCAGTATCAGTCTCTTGCGGAGCGAGCCGTGATACTCCGCCATCCCTGCCTCGATATAGGCGTCCCGTGCGGCGGCGTCACCCTGCGGATCGGCGTCCCAGCGGTCTTCGAGCTTCTCGCGCCGGACGGAGCGACTGTAGATCGACACGCAGAGATAGACGATCGTCATGATGATGAAGCCGAACACGATCAACCGGACGAACTGCATGGACCTTCTCCTCCTCTAGCGCCGCCGCACCGCGCCCCACGGGCCGACAAGGTCGATCATGTCGGCGGCCGGGGTCTTCGGCTCGTTCTGCGGCTCCTCCATCGGCGCCTCGTGCCCAAACAGTGCCGCCCGCGTTCCCGCCTTGTCCACCTGGTATTCGCGGTCGAGGAAGTCCGCGACATAGGCGCGCTTCTCGTCCGGCCAGGAGGAATAGGCGGCGTAGAACGCCTCCTTGTGACAGATGAACAGCTGCCGGATATCGAGCGGTGACAGCTGCGCCAGCAGCATGTTCACGAGATCGGCGTCCGGAACGTCCGCCGCGCGAAGCGTGTAGAAATAGGCGGGGTGCTCCGACGTGATGCGGGGCCAGGGGCCTCCGTCCTCGACCCAGCGGGCCAGCGCGGCGAGGCCCTGGTATTCCTCGGGCAGCTGATCGGCATAGCGGCGTCCGAGCGCCCGCAAGTCGCGCCGTGTCGCGCCCGAGAGGTTCTCGCCCATCCGGGCGGCGAGTTCGGCGACAACGAAGTCCATCTTCTGGTGCAGGATCGCACCGCCGTCGACGCCGCGCGCCTTCACGATCGGCTCGGCGAGGCCGTTCACCTCAAGGAAGATCGCGATCTCGGTCCGGTCGCGCAGGTCGAAGGTGCTCTCGATCGGCAGCGGACCCAGCGCGGCCTTGTCGCCGGCCGCGATGGCGGCCGGTTCATCGACGCCTCGAAAGATGTAGATCCCGCCGAAATGCGCGGTCCAGAAATTCTGCTGGTCGAAGCTCATCCGGCTGAGGTTCACCGGGTTGCGCACCACATCGCCGGTCTGCTTGGCGAGGCCGATCATCTGGGCGATCAGAACGTCGTCGTACCAGGCGTTGTCCTCGGCCTTGAAGCGGTCGATCAGCTTGCCGAGCTCGGCCGCCGTCGCGACCGTGCGGGCCGTGGTGTCCGCCTCTACCGTGATCCGGCGGATATCGAACAGCTTCGCCGGGCTCTCCACGCTGAAGACCGAGTTCACGAGTTCGCCTGCCACCGCATCTTTCGTCGTCAGTGCGAAGAGCTGCGGTTCGTTCTCGGTGATGAACTGCTTGAGGATGCCACGACTCGTCGAGAATTTCGCGTTCAGCAGCGGGGCCGTCTTCTGCTCCGTCGTCAGCAGGATGAACTGCCGGTTCACGCCGCGCTGGTTGAGGTAGAGCTCATCGCCAAGCTCCGCCCCGATTTCGGGGGAGAACCCCGAGATGTCGATGTGGAAATCGTCGAGCGTCGTCTGCTTGCCCGTCAGGTGCCGGAGCGCTCGGTTGTAACGCTCGACGAGGATCGGCGAGGTCACCCGGACGAGGTTGCCGAACATCAGTCCTTTTTCGATCAGGCGTTTCATATCACCACGTCTCCTCGACCCAGTGCTTCGGCAGACCCGCGACGCTGAGGATCATGATCGGCCCCCATAGCAGGGCGGAGGCGAGGCCGAGGCGGGCGAAATGTACCAGCCCCTCGCGAACGCCGAGGGAGAAGACCTCGGACAGGGACAGACCCTGCAGGATATAGAGCAGCAGGAAGAAGATCATGCCGAGCGCGACCATGATGCAGGTCGACGCGAACGCGAGCAGCAGGAGTGGTTTGACCCCCTCGGGAAAGACGATGGCCAGCAATCGTGGGACCACCCAGCCGATGGCTGCCAGCACGATCGCCGGGATCAGGATTCCGCCCGAGAGAAGGGACGTGTCCATCAGTCCTCCCGGCTTTCGAGGTAACGCCGCTTTGCCTCTTCTTGTCGGCCGTAGTCGCGCACCATCTGGTCGATCGCAGCTTCGTCCGACTTGTCGGCATAGCGGAATTCACTGTCAGCGTAGCGGTTTATTTCCTGTATCACCATCTCGGTCGTGATCGGCTGACGCAGCTCGGAGATCATGTCCCGCTTCGTCTCATAAGGTTTGAACAGGAAGAGCTCCGGGTTTTCCATCCACTCATCGGGCAGTTCGAAGTCCATGGCGCGGACCTTCACCGCATCCGTGATATTCTTGATCGCGCGACCCGTGAAACGCTCGTCCGCCTCCTGGATCGCCTTGAGGTAGGTGCCGAGCTTGGCGATCGTGTCGAGTTCGCCGAGCCGGTCATGGACCCGATCGAAGACCGCGATCAGCCCTTCCTCATGCGGTCGGGCGTGGCTTTCGAAGGACTTCGCGACCGCCGACTTGATCTCCTGGTTGGCATAGAGGTCGTGGTCGCCGAGCCCAATGTCGTGGTTCTTGCCCATCAGCAGGTGAAGGATGTCGATGTAATCCTCCCGCGTCTGCGGTCCGTCGACGAGGAAGCGCGCGCCGGCCCGCTGGCGCAGCGCATCGTCGACGTTCTCGGGGTAGTTCGAGAACATCCCGAACGTGCAGTTCCCGCGCACCACGGTGTTGGCCCCGGCGAAGCTCTCCATCAGGACGGCCGTGATCTCGAGCTGACCGGCGCTCGACTGGCGGTCGCCACGCTTGCCGGCGAGCTGGTCGATGTCGTCGATCGTGCCGAAGCCGATGGCCGAGGGGTCAACGATGTTGTTGATGAAGGCCTTCGCGTTCTGCCCCGACTTGCCCTGGTAGCTGTCGATGTTGTCCGTCGACAGGTTCTGGTAACGGAATGGGTAGCCCGCCACCTGGCAGTAATCGTTGACGAGCCCGGCCATCATCTGGATCAGGGTCGTCTTGCCGGTGCCCGGCTTGCCGTCGCCCATGAATGTGAAGATGAAACCGCCCAGCTCCGCGAACGGGTTCAGGCGCCGGTCGAAGTCGTAGGCCATCAGCATCTTGGCCAGCCGCATCGCCTGGTATTTCGCGATGTGGTTGCCGACGACTTCGTGCGGCTTCTTGAAGGTCATCGTCGGGGTCGAGCCCTTGGCCGCGCGCGCAGGGGCGAAGCCCTGCACGGTGAAGCCCTTTTCCTCAACCCGCCAGCTCGCGGAGGTAAAGGGCTCGAGCCGCCCGGTCGTGGTGGCCCGTACCGACGTCTTTTCCATCACCGCTTCGGCGAAGGCCATGAGGGTCGCCACGATCCGCCCATCCGTCGTGCCATGCGCAGCGAGATCGTGGTCGAGCTCCCATAGGAGGCCGTGGAGCGCGAGCTGGCCGTTCTCGGTCAGCAGTTCCTCGACCTCGCCGATCTCGACATTGTCCTCGCTCGCATGGTCGGCGAGGTGGAAGGCCGTCGCGGAAGCGAAAGTGAAGGCGGTGACAAGGGCCTCACCCGTGAGGAGTTCGCTGAAGTCGGACGACTTGCCGGCCGACAGCGTGCCGTCGAGATTGGCGCGCTTCAGATCGGCGAGCCCGGTGCGATCCGAGTATTGTTCGGCGATCGCTAGCGCGATGGCGAGGGACCGGCGCAGCACGTTGAGCACGGAGGCCTGCAGCGGCGAGATCAGCGCGTCTTCGTCCGCGCCTTCGATCCGCGCGATCAGCTGGACGCCCTCGGTGCGGGCGGTGCGGCGCGTGACGAGGCCGGGAGTCGTGGAGCGGAAGGCACGTCGCGTGCCGATGCCGGAGGAGCGCTCAGGTCGCGGGGCGTCGGTGCCACGGGCGATCCGGGGCGAGTGATCGAACCCTTCGAGCAGCGACAGGGCGGCCGGGTAATGCTTGCGGATGTCTTCTTCGCGAAGCTCCATCTGATCGGACGACAGGCTCATCGAAAATCCTCCCGGTAGAGAACGATAAATTCATGAAAAAGCAGGAAATTCGGACCGGCCGTCCTTAACGAATTTTCAGGAAAATTCGATATAGAATTTTCGACGAAAATTCTCATCGGTAGCTCAGAACTCGGCCGCCGGGGGTGACGACGAACTTGCGGACGTCGGCGAAGCCCGGCGGGGACAATTCGGACAGGGCCTGAAACGGCCTTTCGGGCAGGATGATCGCGCGTTCCGTTCGTGTCGCCCCGGTGTCGGGGCCACGTCCGGCAAATGGGTCCAGCGCGAAGACCTGCCGCTCGACGCGTCCGAACCAGCCTGACGACACCTGCTCTGCCCGTTCTGCCAGCAGGTCCTCCTCGGTCCAGACCAGCGCCCAGTCCTCGCCCTCCGGCGCGCGGGCTGCGGCCAGCACTTCCCGCAGCGGACCGGCCTGCCGGGTGTAGGCGTGCGAATACATCGGCCCGACGTGAAACCGCCGTAGCCGCTTGGGGTGCAGGTCGTCGAAATCCTCGTCGAAGCCCCGTGCGATGGTCAGCAGTTTCAGCCCGCCGACCGCCTGCGCCATGAGATGCTGCTGCACCTCGGGCCAACGCCGCTCATCCTTCGGCAGGCCGATCCGACCGGTGTCCTCGACCTCCATCAGGTAGATCTGCGGCAGGTTCACGACACTGTCGTAGACCGCCCAATGCACGAGAAAACGTCGCCTCGTCCCCTCGTTGCCCAGCCAGATCGCCTGCGGATCGTTGCGCGCCCAGAACAGCTTTCCCTTGACCAGTTCCTCGTAATAGAGCCGCTGGGACAGGGCGAATTGCAGCTTGGTCGGAATTTCCAGATCACCGACGATGCTGCGGATCATCGCGTCCTTCAGCTCATCTGGAGCGCGCATGCCGGCGAGGTGACGTTCCGCCTGCAGCGCATCATTGGCCATCGACATCAGCTCGGAAAACACCGGAAACCCGCTTTCGACGCGATCGAACGTCAGGTTGCCGGCGTGCGCCCAGCGCCCGGCGAAGTGGTACTTGTGAGCAAGCGCCCGGAACGTGATGTTGAGGCCAAGGAGGTAGCGCGCGATGACGTCGACTTCCGTCCGCTCCAGCCGCTTCTCCGCTTCCATGACCCCGGCGACCCGACCGAGATGGCCGGTGATCGCCTTGAACTTGTCGAAGTAGCGCCGGGTGACACGCGTATCTTCGAGCCTGAAGTGGTCCAGCTGGGAGTCCATCGCCATTGCCTAACGCGCCGCGCCGCCGGGCCGGGGACCGGACACGGCGGGGGCTTCGTAGGAGCGTTCGACCATGCCGGCGTCAGGCTCCGTACTGGTTGGAATCGTGCTTCTCCACGATCTTCTGGAAGCGCCGGATGAAGCGTTCGTCGGCGCGGGCTTTCTGCTCCAGTACATCGCGGGCAAAGACCATGTGATCCTCGTGCGCCTCCAGCATGTCGGCCATCCGGGAGTTGGTGGCTGAGCCGATCGCGGCCATCGCCGTCTGCGCCTCCTGGTCGGTCTTCACGCCGATCTCGTTGATCCGGTGCGCGACGTCCTGCTGCTGCGCGGTCTTCAGCGACTTGGTCAGCGCATCGTACAGCACGACACGCTGCTTGGTGTCGGTTTCAAGCTTGTTGATGAGAACCATCTGCGTCGCCGCCTGGTTCTGCAGCGAGTCGATCCAGGTCTTGCCCTTCTCGATGTAGCGCTCGAGCGTCTGGCTCTTGGCGAGCTTCACCTGCTCGTCGCGCACCATCTCGTTGTACCTGGCGTTCATCTCGGCGAGCTGGGTTTCGAGCTTCGTGCGTTCCCCGGCATCCTGTTCGACGGAGATCTTGTTTTCCAGTTCGATGATCTTCGGGTCCATCGCCTGGATCTCGACGCGAACGGCCTCGAGTTCGGCGACCGTCGCCTCGCGCTCCTCGAGCGTGGACTGAAGGTTGCCTTCGACCTTTGTCTTCTGCTCGTTCAGCACGGCGAGCTGGTTCTGCAGGAGCTTGGTGATGATGTCGGACTTGGAAATCAGGTCCTGCAACTTGTCGTCGACGGAGGCGGTGCGGATCCGCTCCTGCCGCATCGAGTCCGACTTCGCCCGGGAGAAGACGCCGACGAAGCTTTCCCAGCCCGTCTTGCCGCGCATCTCGTCGAAATCCTTGGAGAAGGCGGCGGTCACGTCGTCGAGCCCCATGATGAGCTCGGCAATGTTGGCGTTCATCATGTCGGTATGGGCGTGAACCTCCTCGAGCGTGGCATTCTCGATGTCCACCGCGATGTCGCCGCCCTGCTCCATCTTCTGACGCGCGGCCTCGATCCGGCTGGTCAGTTCCGCGATCTTGGTCTGAGCCTCGGCCACCTGGCCCTGGCTTTCCCGGATCTGAGTGTCGAAATCGGCCATCGTCGCTACCTCAAAATGAAACCTGTCCCGCGATATATGTGAAACCTAGCTCCAGTTGTCACTCAGGTGTAGCCGGTTTCGGGGGTCGGGTCTGGAAAACCCGTCCTTCCGGGGTGGCTCGACATTCCGGCGGCGCGAAAGGAACCTGATCTCATGCAAAGCGGTATGCGAAACCTCCTGACCGACGTGCCCGGCCTGCGGGTCGGCAACGCGGGGGATGTCCTCGCGAAGTCGGGCGTGACGGTCGTGACGGCGGACAAACCCTTCGTCGCCGGCGTGCAGGTCATGGGCGGGGCACCCGGCACGCGGGAGACGGACCTCCTCGCCCCGGACAAGAGTGTGTCGGACATCGATGCGATCGTGCTGTCGGGCGGGTCGGCCTTCGGCCTTGCCGCGGCGCAGGGCGTGCAGGACGCGCTGGCGGAGTCCGGGCGTGGCCTCGAAGTCGGGCCGGTGCGGGTGCCGATCGTGCCGGCTGCGATCATCTTCGACCTTCTGGCCGGGGGCAGCGGCGAACGGCCTGACTATCCGGCCCTCGGGCGAGCCGCGTTCGCCGAGGCGGGCGACCACTTCGCGCTCGGCTCCGCCGGCGCCGGTATCGGGGCCACGGTTGCCGGCCTGAAAGGGGGGCTGGGGTCGGCGTCGGTCCGCGTGGGCGACGCGACGGTCGCCGCGCTGGTCGTGGTCAACGCACTCGGAAGCCCGGTTGCAGGGGAATCTGGTCGGTTCTGGGCCGCGCCGTGGGAGCTCGACGGAGAATTCGGCGGCCTCGGCGTGGAGCCAGCACCGTCGCCCGACTGGCCCAACACCAAGCTCGGCCCGCTGGGCAACACCACCATCGCGGTGGTCGCCACCGACGCGCGGCTCGACAAGGCCGGCTGTACCCGTATGGCGACGGCGGCGCATGACGGCATGGCGCGCGCGCTCGTCCCGAGCCACACTCCAATGGACGGGGATCTCGTCTTCGCGCTGTCGACGGGTGCGGTCGAGGCGGATCCGCTCAGGCTCGGGCATGCCGCCGCGGTCTGCCTGTCGCGAGCGATCGCCCGGGGTGTCTATGAGGCAAGCGCAGCCGACGGCGATCCGCTCCCCACGTGGCGGGACCGCTTCGGGGCGTCTGGACGTTGACCCGGCACGGCATAAATGCCGCTTGAGACGAAAAGGAGATCGCGATGCTGGACGAGAAGACCGATATCAAGGGACTGCTGAAGACCCCGTCGCTGCTTTGCGAGAAGGCCTTCGTCGCGGGCGAATGGACGGACGCCGAAAGCGGCGCCACCTTCGACGTGGTGAACCCCGCGCGGGGTGACGTGATCGCCAAGGTGCCCGACCTCAGCCGCGCGGAAGTCGCCAAGGCCATCGATGCCGCCGACAAGGCGCGCCACCACTGGGCCGCGAAGACCGGCAAGGAGCGTGCCAACATCCTGCGCAAATGGTTCGACCTGATGATGCAGCATCAGGAAGACCTCGCGATCATCATGACCGCCGAACAGGGCAAGCCGCTAGCCGAGAGCCGGGGCGAAGTCGCCTACGGCGCGAGCTTTATCGAATGGTTCGGCGAAGAAGCCAAGCGCGTCTACGGAGAGACGATACCCGGCCACCAGTCGGACAAGCGCATCACGGTGATCCGTCAGCCGATCGGCGTCGCAGCCAGCATCACGCCGTGGAACTTCCCGATCGCGATGATTACCCGCAAGGCGGGACCGGCGCTTGCGGCGGGCTGCTCTTTCGTGGGGCGCCCCGCCTCGCAGACGCCGTTGTCGGCGCTCGCGATCGCCAAGCTCGCAGAAGAGGCCGGCGTGCCGAAAGGTGTTCTCAGCATCGTGACGTCCGAGGATGCGTCCGGCGTCGGCAAGGAATTCTGCGAGAACCCGCAGGTCCGGAAACTGACCTTCACCGGCTCGACGCAGGTCGGACGTATCCTGCTGAAGCAGGCTGCCGATCAGGTGATGAAGTGTTCGATGGAGCTGGGCGGCAATGCGCCGTTCATCGTGTTCGACGATGCCGACCTCGACGCGGCCGTCGAAGGCGCGATCCAGTGCAAGTTCCGTAACAACGGGCAGACCTGCGTCTGCGCGAACCGAATCTACGTCCAGTCCGGGGTCTATGACGCGTTCGCAGAAAAACTGAAGGTCGCGGTCGGAAAGCTGAAGGTAGGCGACGGCCTCCAGGATGGCACCGACCTCGGCCCACTGATCGAGCCCAAGGCCAGCGACAAGGTGAAGGAACACCTGAAGGACGCGCTCGACAAGGGGGCCACGTTGCTGCTCGGCGGAGACGAGAACCAACTCGGCGAACAGTTCCTGAACCCGACCATCGTGACTGGCGCCACGCCAGACATGAAGGTCTCGAAGGAGGAGACGTTCGGGCCCTTCGCTCCGCTCTTCAAGTTCGAGACCGAGGACGACGTCATCGCGATGGCCAACGACACGATCTTCGGCCTTGCGTCTTACTTCTACGCCAAGGACCTGAGCCGAGTGGTGAAGGTGCAGGAAGCGCTGGAGTACGGAATCGTCGGCGTGAACACCGGCATCATCTCGACCGAGGTCGCCCCGTTCGGTGGCGTGAAGCAATCCGGCCTTGGCCGCGAAGGCTCCCGTCACGGGATCGAGGATTACCTCGAGATGAAATACATCTGTACGTCGGTCTGACGAGCCTGCGGATCAGGCGGAGGCGGCCATCTTCGGCGCAAAGTCGACGTTGGCCGTCGTCCGGCGCGGACCGCCGATCTCTCCGCTGAGCCATTCGGCTTCCGCCATCAGCGACAGGTACGCCTGCCGCTGCGGGCGGGCGTCGATGCGGGCGGCAAGACCAGCCCGGACATCGCTGACACCGGCGGTGGCGTGGGTATCCGGCAGCAGCCGTGCGGCGCGGGACAGGTCGACGAACAGCGCCTTCAGACGTTCGAGCTCCGCGTCGCGATACTCGACGTCGTCTTCAAGCGCGTGCTCGCCGGGCCGAAGGTCGTAGGCCGTCACGAGGGCGGTGAAGGCGTTGTCGGCCTCGTCCGACGCAGCATTCGCCGACAAAGCCCGGGCGAGCATGATCTGCGCCTGCATCCGCCGGTCGACGAACAACATGGAAAGCGCTGGCCAGATCAGGTTCAGGATCGACTGCAGCATCAGCAGCCCGGCCGACAGCAATGCCACCATCATGAGTACATCCACCGCGACATCGCTCGTTGCGAGCGCCCAGATGCTTATGAGCGTCGTCAGCGCCAATGGAATTGCTGTCATCCTGTCCTCCGACCGTGTCGTCCCTTGGCGCACCGTCGGCCCGAAATCCGGCAGAGGTGAGGCCAGCTTGTGTTTTAGCGGGGCTTTTTGCCTGCGCTCCGCCCACGTTCCCTGCAAAGCGCTGAACTGGCTGAACAAACCGACCGAAATAAATTGACCATACGTCAACCAGCGCCCCGAAACGGTGGCGAACTTGTCCTCGAAACAGGCACATTTCCGACGCTGCCTTTGTGTTTCGTCACTGTGCCAGCCGTTTCTTCAACCACCGCCGGACTCGAGACGGTCGACGATACGTTGCGCGATCCGAACTCTTGCTTTCGACCCAGCCAAAGACTGGTCGATAAAACAGGGCGCCCTGTTACGTTGGCGTCATGAAAGCGCGTCATGGAACGTCCCGGATACTACCGGGAAGGACAGGGACCATGACGATCAAGACAATCCTGCTGGCCAGCTCCGCGCTGACGCTGCTCGCGGGCGCTGCCGCCGCACAGGAGATGAGCTTCAACCGAATCGCGAGCTTCGCGACGACCGGCAACTCGCCCGACGCGGAAGAGACCTCCGCCGAGATCATCGACGTCTCCGACGACGGCATGACACTGATCTACACCGACAGCCCCGCGGGCGTGGTCGGCATGATCGACATCACTGATCCGGCGAACCCGGTCGCGGGTGGCGAAGTCGAGATGGACGGCGGTGAGCCGACCTCCGTCGCCGTCGACGGGATGAGCGCCTTCATCGGCGTGAACACCTCCGAAAGCTACACCGATCCGTCGGGCTTCCTGTTCGAGCTCGACATGGAATCCGGCGAGGAAGTCGCCCGCTGTGACCTCGGCGGCCAGCCCGACTCCGTCGCGATCGCGAAGGACGCCTCCTTCGTGACCGTCGCGATCGAGAACGAGCGTGACGAGGACGCCGGCGACGGCCGGGTCGGCCAGATGCCCGCCGGCTTCGTCGTCATCGTGCCGCTGGCCGATGGCGCGCTGCAATGCGACGCGATCATCACCGCCGATGTGACCGGCCTCGCCGACATCGCCCCCGAGGATCCGGAGCCCGAGTTCGTGGACACGAACGAGGAAGGCGAAATCGTCGTGACGATGCAGGAGAACAACCACATCGTCGTTCTCTCCTCCGAAGGCGAAGTGCTGAACCACTTCTCCGCCGGGACCGTCAGCCTCGACGAGATCGACGCGACCGAAGACGACGCCCTGTCCTTTACCGAGAGCCTCGCCGACATTCCGCGCGAGCCGGATTCGGTGAAGTGGATCGGCGACACCCACTTCGCCACCGCGAACGAAGGCGACATGGATGGCGGCTCCCGCGGGTGGACGATCTTCAGCCAAGCCGGCGAGGTGATCTACGACAGCGGCAACAGCTTCGAGCATGCGCTGATCCAGATCGGCCACTATCCGGAGGGCCGGTCCGAGAACAAGGGCGTCGAGCCCGAGTCGGTGACCTTCGACACTTTCGGTGAAACCCCGATGGTCTTCGTCGGCTCCGAGCGCGGCTCCGCCGTCGGCGTCTACGACGTGACCGACCCGACCGCCCCCGAGCTGACGCAGATCCTGCCGTCGGGCATCGGCCCGGAAGGCTACGTGACGATTCCCGAGCGCAACCTGCTCGTCTCCGCCAACGAGACCGACCTCGGCCCCGACGGCGGCGCGCGGGCGCACGTGATGATCTTCGAATACGGCGAAGGCGCGCCGGCCTATCCGCAACTGACCTCGGAAGGCGCAGACGAGCTGATCGGCTGGGGCGCGATCTCCGGCATGGTCGCGGGTGAGGACGGCATCGTCTACGCGGTCAACGACAGCTTCTACCAGGGCTCGCCGACGATCTACACGATCGACACCACGCAGACGCCGGCCCGGATCACCGATGCGCTGCCGATCCGGTCCGGCGACCACGTGATGGACATGGAAGGCATCACGCTCGACGGCGAGGGTGGCTTCTGGGTCGCGACCGAGGGCAACCTCGAGAACGGCCGCTTCAACGCGCTCTACCACGTCTCCGCCGAGGGCGAGGTTCTGGAAGAGGTCAAGCTGCCGGCAGAACTGGAAGCGGTGCAGACCAACTCCGGCTTCGAAGGTGTGACCATGATCGACGGCGTCCTCTGGGCCGCGCAGCAGCGCCCGTGGTCGGACGATGCGGAGAACACGGTCAAGCTGCTCTCCTACGATCCGGCGTCCGGGGAATGGGGCGCGGTGGCCTACCCGCTCGAAGTGCCCGAGACCGGCTGGATTGGCCTGAGCGAGATCGTCGCCCATGGCGACTACGTCTACCTGATCGAGCGGGACAACCAGATCGGCGAGGCGGTCGCGGTGAAGCACATCACCCGCGTGCCGCTGGCCGAGATGCAGCCCGTCGCCATTGGCGAGGACTACCCCGTCGTTTCGAAAGAGATGGTCTACGACGTTGCACCGGACCTGCTCCAGCTGAACGGCTACGCACAGGACAAGGTCGAGGGCCTCGCCATATTCGAAGACGGCACGGCTTGGGTGTCGACCGATAACGACGGTGTCGACGATCACTCCGGTGAGACGCTGTTTTGGCAGGTCGGACCGTTCTGAATTTCATGACCGCTTTTGCATGACGCGTGGACGGGGGCTTCGGCCCCCGTTCTTTTTTTCCTCTCCCTCACCCAACCCTCTCCCCTCCGGGAGAGGGCTGCGCGGCGCACACCTTGTCCGAAGGTCGGCCTATGGACCCCTGCGCCGCTTCGTGATGGGGTCGCCTGCAGAGTCCGCAGGGAGGCCACCGGTCATGAAGCTCGCCGATCTGGAAATATTCGTCGTCGCGCCCCCGGCCCCCGGGTGGGGCGGACGCTACTGGATCGTGCCGAAACTCACGACGGACACCGGCGTCGTCGGCTATGGCGAATGCTACGCCGCCTCGGTCGGCCCGGAAGCGATGAAGGCCGTCATCGCCGACGTCTTCGCCCGGCACATGGCTGGCGAGGAGGTGGAGAATATCGAGCTGATGTTCCGCCGCGTCCTGTCCTCGGGCTTTACGCAGCGGCCCGACCTGACGGTCATGGGGGCGTGGTCCGGGCTCGAGATCGCCTGCTGGGACATCCTCGGCAAGGATCGCGACAAGCCGGTTCATGCCCTGATCGGCGGCCGCCTGAACGAGCGGGTGCGCTGCTATTCCTACCTCTACCCCGGGGAGGATCACCCCCTTCCCGCTTTCTGGAATTCGCCCGAAATGGCGGGCGAGGCGGCGATCGCGCTGGTGGAACAGGGCTACACGGCGGTGAAGTTCGACCCTGCCGGACCTTATACCATTCGCGGCGGGCACATGCCGGCACTGTCCGACATCTCGCGCTCCATGGCGTTTTGCGAGGCGGTGCGCGACGCGGTCGGGGACAAGGCGGACATCCTGTTCGGAACTCACGGCCAGTTCTCCGTGCCCGGCGCGATCCGGATGGGCCGCGCGATCGAGGCCTATGATCCGCTCTGGTACGAGGAACCGGTCCCGCCTGGCGATCCCCGCGCGATGGCCGAAGTCGCCCGCGCCGTGGGCGTGCCTGTCGCCACCGGCGAACGGCTGGCGACCGCGCAGGAGTTCGCGGACGTGCTCAAGGCCGGCGCTGCACGCATCCTGCAGCCCGCGCTCGGCCGCGCCGGCGGCATCTGGGAGGGGCGCAAGATCGCGGTCCTTGCAGAGCATTTCGGCGCGCAGGTCGCACCCCATCTCTATGCCGGTCCGGTGGAGTGGGCGGCGAACCTCCAGCTGTGCGCGGCGATCCCGAACCTGCTGATGGCCGAGACGATCGAGACCGACTTCCACTCCGCCCTCGTCGGCGGCGCGATCCGGGTCGAAGGCAGCTATGTCGAAGTCAGCAACGCCCCGGGCCTCGGCATAGAGTTCGACGAGGAGCTGGCCCGCGCTCATCCTTACGAGGACGAGGGACTGCACCTGCAGATGCAGGAGGCCCCGATGAGCTACCACGAAGAGAACGTCTTCGAAGGCGGCGCCCCGCCCAAGCCTGTTGACCGGTAGGTCGGGCGGGTCTATGCCATCGCTCATGACCCGTCATGCGATCTCTACCGTCTATTTTACCGGCTCCGAATAGGGCCGGCGGACACGTGTGACAGAACGAAGCCGCCGCAGGGCGGCTTTTTCATGACCAGGATCCCGCTCTGTGGCCTCAGTCCGGGAGCGGACCATGAAAGACCTGATACCACCGCCCATATCGACCGACGCGACCGTGCGGCGGTTCGAATATGCCGATCTTCCGGTGCTCGACCGGATGGTACGCCAGATCGCTGACCATCATGGCGATGTCGCACGCCACACGCCGACCACGCTGTTGCGCGACGTGACGGGATCGGCGCCGCTCGCCAAGGTGCTGATGTCCGTGGTCGACGACAAGCCGCGAGGTTTCGCGGCGACGATGCCGGCGCTGCAACTTCACAACGGCATACGCGGCGTCGAGATTCACCTGCTCTGGGTTGATGACGGCTGGCGCAACCGGGGCCTCGGCCGGCAGTTGATCGAAACCGTCACGACACGTGCCCGCATCGACGGCGCGCACTACGTCCGGGTGAGCGCGCACCGGGGCAATCGTCGTGCGCAGGCCTACTACGAGTCGCTCGGCTTCGAGCGGACCGGCGAGAGCGGCACCAACTACATGAAGCGCCTTTAGACGGTCTCGCGGGAACCGGCGGGTGGTCGCGGTCTTCTTTCCTATGTAACGTGACGTTTCGCCGCGTCCGTTTCTCGGAAAGGAGACAGGATGATCCGCCGCCTCGCGGCCCGCGCCGTCGGGTACGCCATTGTCTTCTTCGCCCAGTTCGTGACGGCCGTCCGAGCCGAATGGCGGGGGATCGAGCCGGTCCGGCGTCAGCGCGTCTATTTCGCCAACCACGTGAGCAACGCCGACATGCCGATGATCTGGTCGGTGCTGCCCCCTGCCCTTCGGCGCGACACGCGCCCGGTGGCGGCGGCGGACTACTGGCTGAAGTCGCGGTTGCGGGCGTTCGTCGGGCCGGAGGTGTTTCGCTGCGTCCTCGTCGACCGCCGGCCCGAACACAGGACATCAGACCCGATGGAGGCCATGATCGCCGCCCTCGACGAGGGCTCGTCGCTGATCATCTTCCCCGAAGGCAATCGCAACATGACGTCGGATCCGCTGCTGCCGTTCAAGGCTGGGCTGTTCAACATCGGGCGGCAGCGGCCCGAGGTCGACCTCGTCCCGACATGGATCGCCAATCTCAACGAGATCATGCCGAAGGGCGAAGTCATCCCCCTGCCTCTGATCTGCACGGTGACCTTCGGTGCGCCGATCCACGTCGGCGAAGCTGAAGACAAGGATGCCTTCCTCGAACGGGCCGCCGCTGCGCTGGTCGACCTCGCCCCCGAGCGCAGTTTGCGCAAGGGCGAGACGGACGTCGCCGCATGAGCGCCACGGTCAACGACATCCTGCTCCTCTCGCTCGGCGTCGTCGCGCTGCTCGCCACGCTGACATTCGTGGGTGAGGTGCTGCGGACGCGGGTGCCCGACGGTGCCACCAACCCGGTGGTCGAGACGTTCGTCACGCGGGTCCATTCCTGGTGGGGGATGGTGATCCTGCTGTCGCTCGCCCTCATCATCGGGCGGACCGGAGTCGTTCTCCTGTTTGCCTTCTGCTCCTTTGCGGCGCTGCGGGAGTTCCTGACCTATACGCGCAAACGGCAGGCGGACCACCTGTCGCTCGCCTTCGCCTTCTTTGTCGTCCTGCCGCTTCAGTACCTGTTCGTCGGGATCGGGCACGAGGGGCTCTTCGGCACATTCATCCCGGTCTACGCCTTCCTGCTGCTGCCGGTCATTTCTGCCCTTCGCGGGGATTCTCAGATGTTCCTTGTCCGTGTGGCCGAGACCCAGTGGGGCCTGATGACCGCGGTCTTCTGCGCCAGCCATGTCCCGGCGCTGATGACGTTGGATATTCCGGGTTACAATCACCGGCTCGCGCTGCTGATCGTATTCTTCGTCATGGTCGTCCAACTTGGCGATCTGCTGGAGTACTTCTTCGGTCGCCGGATCGGCCGCACGCGGATCGCCCCCGGATTGTCGCCGAAAACCTGGGAGGGCGTCGCCTGCGGGCTGGCGTTCGCCGCGCTGATCGGCGGACTTCTGGCCTGGATCACCCCCTTCTCTCCGCTCGCGGCGATGTTCATGGCCGCAGTCTCATTCGCGGCGGGAACGGCCGGCAACCTCGTGTTCACGGCGATCAAGCAGGACAGGGGCGTCAAGGATTGGTCGCACCTGATTCCCGGTCAGGGCGGCTTCATGGAGCAACTCGACAGCGTCATCTTCGCAGCGCCAGTGTTCTTCCATATCACCGGTGCGATCTGGGGGGTGTGATTGGTCTTTTGCACGTCCTGCCCTCTGTCCCGCGCACAAGATCACGCAGCCTTGGGTGGGGGCACGTGCTTCTCACCGGAGAGATCGACCCGGAACTGCGCGACCAGCTCGGTGAGCGATCTGGCATCGGATGACAGAGCATGGGCAGCGGCGGTGCTTTCCTCGACCATCGCGGCGTTCTTCTGGGTGACCTGATCCAGGTTCGTCAGACCGGTGTTGATCTCGCCGAGGCCTGTCGCCTGTTCTACGGTTCCGCGCGTGATTTCGGTTACCAAATCCGAGATGTGGCTGACCCGCTCTACGATGGATTCGAGCGCCTCGCCGGCTTTGCCGACCAGCGTTACCCCATCTTCGACCTGCTGTGACGAGCCGGAGATAAGCGACTTGATTTCCTTGGCGGCTTCGCTGGACCGCTGGGCCAGGGCACGCACCTCCGAGGCGACGACTGCGAAGCCCTTGCCCGCATTTCCGGCGCGGGCAGCCTCTACGCCCGCGTTCAGGGCGAGGAGATTGGTCTGGAACGCGATGTCGTCGATCACACCGATGATCTTCGAAATCTGTTCGGAGCTCTTTTCGATTTCGGTCATCGCGGAGACGGCTGATTGGACCACCTCACCGCTCTGTTCCGCATGACTGCGGGCGGAAATGACGATCGTCTCGACTTCGCGGGCACCTTGTGCCGCAGAGTTGACGGACGTGGTCAGTTGATCGAGCGCCGCCGCAGTCTGCTCCAACGTGGCCGCCTGCGTCTCGGTTCGGCGGGACAGGTCGTCCGACGACCGGCTGATTTCCTCCGCGCCGTCGCGGATGCTCCCAGCGCCGCGACCGACGTCCGCAACGACCTCGCCCATCCGCTCCAGCGCGGCGTTGAAGTCCTGGCGGAGGGACTCGTAATTGCCGGGGAAGGGCTCTGAGAGACGGTGCGTCAGGTCGCCCTCGGCCAAGGCGCGCAAAGCCCCGCGGAGCGTGGCAACGACCTCTTCCTGGCGCTTCTGATCCTGCTCCTGCATTTGCCGGCTTTCGCGGCCCTCGATCAGCCGATGACGGAGTGTTTCGAGGCTTCGAGCAATGCCGCCGATCTCATCCTTCAAGGCAGTAAGCGGCACTTCGGAGGCGTAGTCTCCCTCGGCCACCGACCCTGTGCGGGCGGCAAGCTGCACCAATGGTTTGGACACGACGAGCCGCAGCAGAACCCCATTCAGCGCAAGGAGCACAACGAAAACCCCAAAGGCGATTCCGTAGTTCAGTATCCGGCCTTTCGTGATCTCGCTGAGCATCGCCTCAGGCGACCATACCGCCGCGATCGTCCCGACGAGGCCCCCCTCAGCGCCGAAGGTCGCCGGAACGACGATCATGAGGCCGCCGCTTGACCCGTGGACCAGACCGTCCTGCCCGGTCTCGAGCAGGAGATCCGCGAGAGCCCCCTGCCGTTCGGGCGACAGGCGTCCGTTCTCACCCAGAGCCTCGCCTCGGGAATTGAAAGCCGCCACGTAGGTCAGGTGCTCCCCGAAACGCTCGGCATAGAGGTCCAGCTGTTCGACCACCTGTTCCTGCCGGCCGAATTGTATGGCGCCCGCCGACGCATCGGCGAGCGCGCGCGCGGTCTCGACCGCGAGGGACCGAAGTCCACGCTCCGCGACCTCGCTCGCCTGCCGCGCGCCGAGTATCGAGACGATCAGGACGACGACGAATGTCGTTGCCGTCGTCAGGGCAACACACTTCATGAAGATCGACCGAAAAGGTGCGGACAGGCTCTTCGGCAGGCGAACGGGCGACATGGCAGGCTCTCCCCGCTGGGTTACATCAGCGCTTCTGCGTTCAGCCCGATGGTGATCGCACCGATCGGACTTCCATCTTCAGGATCGACGATGGTGGCCGAGACCTGTCCTTGGAAGATCTGACTGGACTCGTCGAACTCGATCTCGCCGAAGTGAACGGCCAGCGGGCCGACGCCGTAGGTCATGGCATGCTTGTCCTCGTCCCCCTGCCAATAATCGGAGGTCACGTGCGAGGCAGCCACGTTGAGGCCGGACGCATCCATCAGGATGATCTCCGTGATGGTGCCGCCGGAATCGTTCATACGCTCCCGCAGGAAGTCGGAGGTCGAGTTGTTCACGACGGACCGGATTGTCGGCTGTGCGTTGGAGTTCACCTCCGCCCGCCAGCGTTCATCCATCTCTAGGATCTCTTCCGAATCGTAGGTTCCGGTCGTTCGGTTCTGGGCAAGTACAGCGCCCACGATCTCTTCCGACTGGAACCAAGGACGCAGTTCGGTGAGAAGATAGGCCTCCATCGAGGAATCGTACTGACCGGCGATACCGGGGGTCGTAGCCGCGACCAGCGCGGCAGTCAGGCTGAAGCGAAGCATCTGGCAATCCTTTCGATTATGCTTCGCCATCGCCTAAAGCGAAAAAGCTTATGGACCGTTAAGCGTCGAATTGTAGCGATCGGGCCGGCACCGAAGCTGCTGGCCTGAGGCAACGTGCTTTGCTATCCGGTTGCCCAGCGGTCCCTTAGCTCAACTGGATAGAGCAGCTGACTTCTAATCAGCAGGTTCGGGGTTCGAGTCCTCGAGGGATCGCCATAGATAGACCTGCGCACGTCGTCAGCCCAACGACTTGAGCCGAACGCAGAAATCGACAAACGCAGGTCGCGCGTCAGTGCGTCCAGGCACCACGGCGGTTGGTTGCGAAATTCTCGCCATAGCCGCCGGCACGGATGTTTGCGGCGCGGCTGCGAGGTTCGCGGACCTCGGCGTCGATGCCGTGCTCCTTGGCGTAGTCCAGCGCGTCTTCCTTGGTCGCAAAGGTCAGGCGCACCTGCGATTGCGTGTCGGAGGAGGACGTCCAGCCCATGAGCGGATCGACCTCGCGCGAGGTGGCGGGGGCGAAGTCCAGCACCCATTTCCGCGACTTGGCGGTTCCCGACTGCATGGCGTTCCGGGCGGGACGGTAGATTCGTGCGCGCATCTCGATCCTCTTGGTTGCGACCTGACCTATACTTCCAACAGCCGACATTCGGCAAGGCGGCGAACAGGACTGCGCCAGCGGGACGCAACCTCTCCGCTGCTGACGCATCCTGTCAGGAGAGTGCATTGCACGGCGACTCATCAGGGGTCACCATCCCTCTGCCCTTGAACCGTCGCCGCTGCGCGACATTCTAAGGGTATCTGTCCCGAGGATTACCATGCCGTTCGCCAACTCCGACACCACCATGCCGATGATGCAAGCCCCCGCGCCCGACGTGAAGAACCGGGACAAGCTGGAGGGCGGGCATCGCTTCGTCATGCACACGGAATACAGCGCGGCCGGCGACCAGCCGAACGCCATCCGGGAGCTCACCGCCGGGGTCGATGCCGGCGACCGCGACCAGGTGCTGCTTGGCGCGACGGGGACGGGCAAGACCTTCACCATGGCCAGGATCATCGAGGAAACTCAGCGCCCGGCGATCATCCTTGCGCCGAACAAGACGCTGGCCGCCCAGCTCTATGGTGAGTTCAAGAGTTTCTTCCCGGAGAACGCGGTCGAGTATTTCGTCAGCTTCTACGACTACTACCAGCCGGAGGCCTACGTTCCGCGCTCGGACACGTACATCGAGAAGGAATCGATGATCAACGACCAGATCGACCGGATGCGCCACTCGGCGACCCGGGCGCTGCTGGAGCGGGACGACGTGATCATCGTGGCCTCGGTCTCCTGCATCTACGGCATCGGCTCGGTCGAGACCTACGGCGCGATGACCCAGGACCTCGTGACCGGCAAGGAATACGATCAGCGGCAGGTGATGGCCGACCTCATCACCCAGCAATACAAGCGGAACGACCAGGCGTTCCAGCGCGGCACGTTCCGGGTTCGCGGCGACAGCCTGGAGATCTTTCCGGCGCACCTCGAGGACCGGGCCTGGCGGCTGTCGTTCTTCGGCGAGGAACTTGAGAGCATCACCGAGTTCGATCCGCTGACCGGCGAGCGGACCGGCAACTTCGACAGGATCCGCGTCTACGCCAACAGCCACTACGTCACCCCGAAACCGACGCTGAAGCAGGCCGTAATCTCCATCAAGAAGGAGCTGAAGCAGCGGCTCGACCAGTTGGTCGGCGAAGGCAAGCTGCTGGAGGCGCAGCGACTGGAGCAGCGAACCAACTTCGATATCGAGATGATCGAGGCGACGGGCGCCTGCAACGGGATCGAGAACTACTCGCGTTACCTCACGGGACGGGCGCCGGGCGAGCCGCCGCCGACGTTGTTCGAGTTCATTCCCGACAATGCCATCGTCTTCGCGGACGAAAGCCACGTATCCGTTCCGCAGATCGGCGGCATGTACCGGGGTGACTATCGCCGCAAGTTCACGCTGGCCGAGCATGGCTTCCGCCTGCCCTCCTGCATGGACAACCGGCCGCTGAAGTTCGAGGAATGGGACGCGATGCGGCCCCAGTCGGTCTATGTCTCCGCAACGCCCGGCAACTGGGAACTCGACCAGTCGGGCGGCGTGTTCGTGGAACAGGTGATCCGTCCGACCGGCCTTCTCGACCCGCAGGTCGAGATCCGCCCCGTCGAGATGCAGGTCGACGACCTGCTCGACGAAATCCGCAAGGTGACGCAGGACGGCTATCGCACGCTCTGTACCGTTCTGACCAAGCGCATGGCCGAGGACCTGACCGATTACCTGCACGAGCAGGGCATCAAGGTGCGCTACATGCACTCCGACATCGACACGCTGGAGCGGATCGAGATCCTGCGCGACCTGCGGCTCGGCGCGTTCGATGTACTTATCGGGATCAACCTGCTGCGCGAGGGGCTCGATATCCCCGAATGCGGACTGGTCGCGATCCTCGACGCCGACAAGGAAGGGTTTCTACGCTCGGAAACCTCGCTGATCCAGACCATCGGCCGCGCCGCGCGAAACGCTGACGGCCGGGTCATCATGTATGCAGACCGGATCACCGGGTCGATGGAGCGCGCGCTCAAAGAGACCGAGCGTCGCCGGGAAAAGCAGATCGCCTACAACACCGAACACGGGATCACTCCTGAAACGGTGCGCAAAAACGTCTCTGATGTGCTGGCCGGTCTCTACAAGGGCGACACGGACATGTCGCGCGTCACGGCCAAGGTCGATGCGCCGACCGGTGCGAACCTTCAGGCGGTGCTCGACGGGCTCCGCACGGATATGCGCAAGGCAGCCGAGAACCTAGAGTTCGAAGAGGCCGCCCGCCTCCGGGACGAGGTCAAGCGGCTGGAGACGGTCGACCTCGTCGTGAGCGACGACCCGATGGCGCGGCAGCAGGCCGTCGACAAGGCTGTCGAGAGCTCCCGCAAGTCGGAAGGGCGGTCCACCGCCGGCCGCGCCGGTCAGCGGGGCGGGAACGTGCAGCGTCGGAAGAAGCACTAGGGGGCGCGCCCCCTCACCCTGCCCTCTCCCCCGAGGGGAGAGGGTTTCGGCGCATTTTGAGCGGTTCGGAGACTGAACAACGCTTAGACTTGTGCCCCCCATCAACGCCCCGCGCGCCGCATAGCCCTCTCCCCCGAGGGGGAGAGGGTTGGGTGAGGGGTAAATAGTGCCACTTTTAGTTGTATTGCTCTGAGCGATTGCTACGTTAACCAAACATTAATTTTGGTTAACGAGGACACTGTGAAGAAAGCTCTAGTCGGCTGCCTGATGGCAGCAACGTTGCCCCTGCCAACGAGTGCGCAGGACGCTCCGACGTCCCAGCGCGAAAATATCCAGCTCGCCCAAGCATGTGACCCCAACTATTCCGGGGCCTGTGTTCCGATTGCCTCCGACGTCGACTGCGCCGGGGGCTCCGGCAATGGGCCGGCGTACGTGCGCGGGCCAGTCTATGTCATAGGGCGCGATATCTACGACCTCGACCGAAACAATGACGGAGTGGGCTGCGAGTAACGGCACCACTCAAGCCGAAGGTCAGGAATATCGTAATTGCCCGTTCGCCACGGGCGGGCAAACTCCTCGACATTGAAGGCGCCCATCGGCGCACCGATTTTTTCGAGGATCATGAAATGTTCAACCTGGCCGCCGGGCTCATACTCGCCCTGCTCACGTCCGCTATCGTCATCGTCGGCGATTACGTCATCAAGGTCGCCGCCGATGGCGGGCACCCGGTCTCTTCACGCCATGTCGTGTTTGGCGCCGCGCTCTATGCGGTCTCCGCAATCGTCTGGTTTCTCGCGATGCGGCACGTCAGCCTCGGGCAGGCCGCCGTGGCCTACTCGATGTTCACCCTGATCGGACTCTGCGTGATCGGGGCCGTCGCGTTTGACGAGCCGCTCAGCTTTCGGGAAATCGGCGCCATCGGGCTTGCCGTGGCGGCGATGGTACTGATGTCCCGCGCCTAGCCCGCGCCTTGCGAGACGGTGATATAGGCCATTTGGCCGTCGCCCCACGCGAAAACCTGGATGTAGAAATAGCCGTCGCCGTTGACGATCTGCTGCGCGATACCGCTGTATTTCGGCCCGTCAGCATAGAGCGACGGGAGCGACGCACGATGCCCCTGCGAGCCGAACCAGGGGTCTGCGCTGTCCCACTGCTGGCGGACGCCGTAGCGGTGGAAGTTGGCCCGGTCCTGCTGCAGGATCGCACCCGGAGAGGTAAGCCGCGTGCCGCTCGAGTTGTAGAGATCGGCCGCGCCGATGTAGGCGTAATAGCCGCCGATATTCTGCTGGGCGGCGGCCGGGAGCGCCAGTAGGGCCAGCCCCAGGGAGAGAAGAAATTTGCGCATGAAATCAGGATCCCTCTGAAATGACCGCATCGGACGGTGAGTCCTCGCTCTCGTGAGCTTACGTTAACGACGTAACAGGACAAGCGCGGGATAAATCATGTCCAAATCTGCCGTGAACGAGACAAACGAGGAGGCCCGCGAACTGGCGCGCAGGCTACTGCAGGGGGCCGGTCATGCCGCGCTTGCGGTCAACGATCCCGACGGCCCCGCGCCGCTCGCCTCGCGCGTGGCGATCATGGCGGACGAACGCGACGCGCTGATCCTCGTCTCGGACCTGTCGACGCACACGCGAGGATTGCGGTCGGACGGGAACTGCTCGCTGCTCATCGGAGAGCCGGGGCCCAAGGGCGACCCGCTCACGCACCCGCGCATGACCTTCATCGCGGAGGCTTTCGCGACGGACAAGCTGGCCCATCGCGAACGATGGCTCCAGCGGCACCCGCCGGCGAAGCTCTGGTTCGACTTCGCGGATTTCACGATGTTCCGGCTGACGCCCCGGCGCATCCTGCTGAATGGCGGCTTCGGCAAGGCCTATCACCTGATGCCCGAAGACCTCGATCCTCAGTAGGTGCAGTCGATCACGTCCCCGGAAACCGGCATGTCCCGAACGCATTCGATCAGGTCGTCGTAATCGTCGATCAGCGCGGCAGACGCTTCGGCGAGCTCACGATATTCGGCCTGGAGTTCGGCATATCGCGCCTGAAGCGCTTCCATCTGCTCCGCCACCGCGGCGATCTCAGCGGTACACTCGGTCACGTCCGAGCGGCAGGTGAACCCTTCGTGGTCGCACTGGATGCGGTCGAAACAGACCGCATTGTCTGACACGCATTGCCCCAACGCGCTGCAGACCGTTTCCCCCGCCTGAAGACAGACGCCGCTGTCGCCTTCGCTACAGCTGAAGGACTGGGCCTGCGCGAGACTGCCGACGAAACCGAGGAAGGCGATCACGGCGGACAGGCCGAGGGAACGTATCATGCTGAAACTCCATCAGGATCCGGAAGGCACGTTGCCCAGACCGAGCGACGCGAGCATGGCACGAACGCGGCTTTCACTTGTCATTCGCATACCCCCGGCAGGATCGAAGCCGGGCAGAGAGGACGAAGAAGCTTCCGAACAGCTGCCGTGGACCTCCGACACCTCCGTCTCGCGGACGAGCGCGGCGACGTTGTCGGGCGTCACGCCGCCTCCCGGCATGACGGTGATCCGGCCGGCGGCGTGGTCTACCATCTCCGCGATCGCCTTCGCCCCGGCTGGCGCATCCGACGCTCCGCCGGAGGTCAGCACCCGCGCGATGCCGAGGTCGATCGCGATGTCGAGCGCGGCAAGCCGATCTGGCACGAGGTCGATGACCCGGTGGAGCGTGACCTCCAGCCCGTCGGCCGCATCGACCAACTGGGCCAGCCGCTCACCATCGAGCGTGCCGTCCTCCCGCTGAACCCCAATGACGACCCCGGTCAGTCCGGCGTCCCGGGCCGCGTCGATATCGCGCTGCATCACACGCATCTCGGCGGCATCGAAGTAGAAATGCCCGGCCCGCGGTCGGATCATCACCATCGTGGGAATGTCGAGCGCGGCGACCTCGGCCATCAGCCCCACCGAGGGCGTGATCCCGCCCTCCGACAAGGCAGCGCAGAGTTCCAGCCGATGCGCGCCACCGCGCTTCGCCGCCATCGCGCCCGAGATCGTCTCGACGCAGACTTCCAGCTTCATGTCGTCACCCCACTTCTGTCCCTGCCCGTCTGCGCTACATTCCAGTCGCACCGGTCACTGGCAAGGGAGGTTCCGGCAGATGACGGTCACGCTGATCCTCGGCGCCGCTGTCTGGGCGGATGGCCCGTCCCCCACGCTGAAGCGGCGGACCCTCCATGCCGCCCGCCTGTTTCACGATGGCGTCGCATCGCACCTTGTCCCCTGCGGTGGCGTCGGACGCGTCGGCCCGGCCGAGGCAGAGGTCATGCGCGACCTCCTCATATCGGAAGGTGTGCCGCCCGACGCGATCACGCCGGAGGCGCTGTCCACCTCGACCTGGGAGAATATCGGCTTCGCGTGTCCGATCCTCGATCGGTTGCGGACGAAGGACGTGCTGATCGTCTCCGACCGGTATCATCTGCCACGCGCCCGGCTGGCCGCGCGGCGCTTCGGCCTGCGGGCGACGGGCGCACCGACGCCTTGGCAGGGCGCAAATCCGAAAGAGCAACTTCGACAGTCGGTGCGCGAAGTGCCGGCCATCGCGTGGTATCTCGTCCGGCGCACCGATCTTCCCGTGCCGACTTAACCCAGCCTTAACCGAGATTGCGGTAGCTCCGGGCGACATAACCCGGAGGTCAGATGCCGTTCCACGCTCTTGTCATACTGTTCCTGACGTTCGCGACTTCGGCCAATGCCGGCCCGTGGCTCAGGGAGAAGGGCGCGGTCTTCCTGTCGTTCGGGGCCAATGTCGCGATCTCCGACAGCGCGGTGCGGCCGGTGCACTGGGATCCGACAGTGTTCCTCGAATACGGGCTGACGGAGCGGCTGACCGTGGGCTTCGACCTCTACATTGCCAACGGCGACGAAGAGCAGACCGCCGGCGTCTTCGCGCGCTACCCGCTGCGCGAGGGGGATCTGACGTGGCCCGTGTCGGCGACAGTGGGATACGGCCTGCGCCATGACCGGACCGAGGCCACACTGGAGGAAATCCTGCGCTTCGGCGTGTCGACCGGCCGCGGCCTGCCGCGCGGATGGGTGGCCATCGACGCCGCCGCGATCCAGCCGCTCGTCGAGGCGCCACTCGAAGCGAAGCTCGACGTCACGTGGGGGCGCGAGGTTGCGCCGCGCATGACGACGATCCTCCAACTCCAGACCGGTATCGGCACCGCCGGCGATTTCTATGCCAAGGCGGCGCCGTCGGTGCTGCTCTCAGTGAACGAGCGCCTCCGGTTCGAGGTCGGCGCGGTTCAGGCCCTGACCGGCGATCTCGGCACGGGGTTGCGCATCGCGGCATGGCTGGACTTCTGACGGTTCTTGACACTCCGCCCCGTGCAAGCCACATATCGCGCCGTTGGGGCCGTAGCTCAGTTGGGAGAGCGCGTCGTTCGCAATGACGAGGTCAGGGGTTCGATCCCCCTCGGCTCCACCAATTCCCTCCCGAGACAACGACTGCCGCCCCCGCAAAGCGGATGCTCCGGCTTTCGGGCCGTCGACTCTGTTGATGGGGAACGAGGGTGCAGTCTGACGCGCCGGGCGTCCATTCGTCATTGTAGCTGGTCGGGCGCTTCCTTAGCTTCTTCATGCAAGGAGGACGCATCATCATGAGTGACAAACCCCAAGGATTCGACACGCTCGCCGTTCACGCCGGGACAGAGCCCGACCCCGCGACCGGCGCGCGGCAGGTGCCGATCTATCAATCCACGTCCTACGTGTTTCGCGATGCGGACCACGCGGCCCGGCTCTTCAACCTTGAGGAAGTCGGCTACATCTATTCGCGCCTGACGAACCCGACGGTGAACGCGCTGGCGAACCGTGTCGCGGCGCTCGAGGGTGCGGCGGGCGGCATCGGCTGTTCTTCCGGGCACGCCGCTCAGATCATGGCGCTGTTCCCGCTGATGGGACCGGGCTGCAACATCGTGGTGTCCTCGCGGCTCTACGGCGGGACGATCACCCAGTTCAGCCAGACGATCCGCCGGTTCGGCTGGTCGGCGACCTTCGTCGATACCGACGACCTCGACGCCGTGAAAGGCGCCATCGACGACAAGACCCGCGCCGTCTTCTGCGAGACGATCGCCAATCCGGGCGGCTACGTCTCCGACCTCGACGCGCTGGCGAAGATCGCGGACGAGGCGGGTGTCCCGCTGATCGTCGACAACACGACGGCCACGCCGTACCTCTGCAAGCCGATCGATCACGGCGCGACGCTGGTCGTGCATTCGGCGACGAAATACATGACGGGCAACGGCACCGTGACCGGCGGCATCGTGGTCGATTCGGGGAACTTCGACTGGTCCGCTTCGGACAAGTTCCCGTCGCTGTCGCAGCCCGAGCCCGCTTATCATGGTCTGACCTTCCATGCGGCGCTCGGTCCGATGGCCTTCACGTTCCACTCCATCGCTGTCGGCCTCCGCGACCTCGGCATGACGATGAACCCGCAAGGCGCGCACTACACGCTGATGGGGATCGAGACGCTGGGCCTTCGAATGCAGCGCCACATCGAGAACGCCAAGACCGTTGCCGAGTGGCTGGAGAAGGACCCGCGGATCGAAAAGGTGACCTACGCCGGTCTGCCCTCCTCGCCCTATGCCGAGCGTGCCGGGCGGATCGTGCCGAAGGGCGCGGGCGCGCTGTTCACCATGTCGGTGAAGGGCGGCTACGATGCTTGCGTGAAGCTGGTCGACAGCCTGAAGCTGTTCAGCCACGTCGCCAACCTCGGCGACACGCGCAGCCTCATCATCCACCCGGCCTCGACCACGCACCGGCAACTTGAAGAAGAGCAGCAGATCAAGGCGGGCGCCGCGCCCGACGTGGTGCGCCTGTCGATCGGTATCGAGGATGTCGACGACATCATTGCAGACCTCGATCAAGGCCTCGCCACCGCGACGGCCTGAACGAAGAAGGCCGGCCCATCGATGGGCCGGCCTTTCTATTCCATCCCGACTGAGGCGCCTCAGTTCACGTCGAGGCAGACGTACTTCAGATCGGTGAACGCTTCGAGCCCGTGGCGAGAGCCCTCGCGCCCCATCCCCGACTGCTTGATGCCACCGAAGGGGATCGGTGCGCCGGTCAGCTTGGCGCGGTTCACGGCGACCATGCCATATTCCAGCATCTTCGGCAGACGCAGCGCGCGACCGGCGTTCTCGGTGAGCACGTAAGCGACGAGGCCGTACTCGCTGTCGTTGGCGCGCGCGACCACTTCCGCTTCCGTGTCGAACATCGCGATGGGCGCGACGGGGGCGAAGGTTTCTTCCCGCATGATAAGCGCGTCGTCGGGCACATCGGCCAGCGCGACCGGCGCGACCATCAGCTGACCGTCGTCGACGTCGGCCTCCGCGATCAGCCGGGCGCCCTTGGCGAGCGCATCCTCGACATGCGCACGCGCCTTGTCGACGGCACCCTGGTGCATCATCGGGCCGATTTCGTTGACCGGATCCATGCCGTTGCCGACCTTCAGCGCCTCGACCCGTTCGGCGAAGGCTGTGCAGAAAGCATCGTAGACGCCGCGCTGCACGTAGATGCGATTCACCGCCAGGCAGTCCTGCCCGGAGGTCGCGAACTTCGCCGCGATGGCGACGTCGACGGCCTTTTCAATGTCGGCATCGTCGAACACGATGAAGGGCGCGTGACCGCCAAGCTCCAGCAACAGGCGCTTCAGCGTCGGCGCGCATTGGACCGCGATCTTGCGTCCGATCTCGGTGGAGCCGGTGAAGCTGACCACGCGCACGCGACGGTCGGAGGTGAAGACCTCGCCGATTTCTGCCGGATCGCCGGTCAGGACATTGAAGACACCCGCAGGCACGCCGGCACGCTCCGCCAGCTCGGCAAGAGCGAGCGCCGACAGCGGCGCGTGAGAGGCGACGTGCGCCACGACCGTGCAGCCGGCGGCCAGCGCGGCGCCGGCCTTGCGGGCCAGCATGGCGGACGGGAAGTTCCACGGCGTAAACAGCGCGGCGACGCCGAGCGGCTCCCGCGACAGGGCCATGTGCGCCCCGTCGAGGTGCGAGGTCACGGTTTCCACGTTCATGCGCTTCGCCTCTTCGGCGAACCACTCGATGAAGGAAGCACCGTAGCCGATCTCGCCGAGGCTTTCGGCCAGCGGCTTGCCCTGCTCCATCGTCATGATGAGCGCGAGGTCTTCGCGTGCCTCGAGGATCAGGTCGTGCCAGCGGCGCAGGATGAGCGCGCGGTCCTGGGGCAGCATGGCCTTCCATGCCGGCAGCGCGTCGGACGCGGCATCGACCGCCTGACGCGCCTCGTCGCCGCCCAGCGCGGCGACCTTGGCGACGGCGGCCCCGTCGTAGGGGTTGCGGACATCGAAGGAAGCGTCATCCCGGGCATGGACCCAGGCACCGCCGACGTAGGCACTCGTCCGAAGCAGCGCCGTGTCGGCAAGGCTGTTCAGCGGGTCGGCGATCGGTGTTCTGGCGAGCAGCATGGACGTCTCCTGCATGAGTTTGGCCGAGCGGCGCGTGGCCGGGCCACGGTCGTTTCGGCAGAATGATCCGGCGGCGTGGGGCCGGGCGTGTCAGGGGGTTCGAGGGCAGCGGACCGGAGCGCGTGACCCCGTAGCCTTACCCTACACTTTCATGGGCGCAGCTTTTCTGCCAACTTCACAGAAGCTTCGCCGGTTTCTGGCGTCAGGGCGCATCGTCACGCAGGAAGTCGGATGGAACTGGACAAGATCGACATCAGCCTCCTGCGCGAACTCCAGCGCGACAACCGGCTGACGTCGGATCAGCTCAGCGCGGCGGTCAACCTTTCCCCGACAGCGGTTCAACGCAGGCTGAAGCGGCTGCGTTCCGAAGGCGTCATCGAGCGGGACGTCGCCATCGTCTCACCCAAGGCGGTCGGCCGGCCGATCACGATGATCGTGATGGTCACTCTGGAGCGTGAGCGCAGCACGATCATTTCGCGCTTCAAGGAAGCGATCCGCGACGCCCCCGAGATCATGAGCGGCTATTACGTGACGGGGGAGTCCGATTTCATCCTCGTCATCACGTCGCGCAGCATGGACGACTACGAAGCCTTCACCACGCGCTTCTTCTATGAGAACCCCGACATCAAGGGCTTCAAGACACACGTGGTCATGGATCGGGTGAAAAGCGGTTTCGAACTGCCGCTTGACGAGCTCTGATCGCGGTCAGGCCTCGGCCGCGGCGCCCCTGAGGATTGGCAGCGTCCGGGGATGTGCACCGACCGCATCCGCGAGCGAGAACCGGTCGAGCGACTTGTAGAAGGCCATCTTCGCTTCGTTCAGCCCGCGCACCAGACCGCAGCTGCCGAGCAGGATGCAGGTGGAGCAATCCACCATCTGCGTGTCGCCTTCCATGTAACGGGCGAGTTCGCCAACGCGGATTTCTTCCGCCGGACGGGCGAGGCTGATGCCCCCTGACCGGCCGCGTGTGCTTTGCAGGAAGCCGCCGTCCACCAGTTTGCGCACCACCTTCATCAGGTTCGGGTGCGACAGGCGGTGCGCCTTCGAGATCTCGGCGATGTTCACCAGTCTTTCCGGGTGGGCTGCAAGGTAGAGACAGCTCCGGAGAGCGTAATCAGTGAACTTGGTAAGGTGCATCGTAAGGGGCCAATCCAAAAGGACGTTCCAAAAGCTGTCGAAAGTTTGGACTTAGGTCAATAACGGCTTCTGGTGACGCTTAACGAGGCTCGGCGCGCATGTTTTGCACGCAACATCCTCCGCGCAAGCGCTTGGGTCATGTAGGATTGGGCCAAAGGCATCGGACGGACGGCCTGCCCCGCCCCGTAGTTGTAGCAATTGCTGATCTTCACGTTTCCGCAAGGACGCCGGGGATCGTGAACGACCCTGGGCAAGAGCGCCGTCTAGGACGGATGCGCGACACAGTCCGCAGGGCTCGCAGTTCCCAGGACATCGAATCCACCAGACCCCTCCTGATTCGCTGACGGGCCGGTACGGCTGCGAGCGAAGTCGCTCTGACGAGCCCGGCCCCACGCGATGTTGAACCACACACCCTTTAAAACGGCGGGCTTCCGCGCCTTCGGCCGGGGATCCAGAGTTGCCGCGCCCTTGGCCTGCGGGATAGTGTGCCGCGCATGGCTGGGGACATTTCTCGAAGAGCGTTTCTGAGCGCGATCGCGGCGGCTGCCGGACAGGCGGCGCTGGCGGATGCACCGCTCACATCGCTGCGCCCGCAGGGACGACCGTCCGCTGACGGACAAGTGTCGGACTTCGATCCGGGCGCCACTGCGCCGGTCGCGCGTCCGTCGCTCGAACAGATCGTGGCCGACAGCCGGGTGACCGGTAGCGTATCGCTGTCCGTTTCCGACCTGTCGTCGGGCGAAGAACTCGAGTCCCTCGAAGGGGAATCCGGCCTCCCGCCAGCGTCGGTGACCAAGTCGCTCACTGCCGTCTACGCACTCGAGCATCTTGGCCCTGACCACCGGTTCGCGACGCGCCTGCTGGCGACCGCGCCAGTCGTGGACGGCACCCTCGACGGGGACCTGATCCTCGCCGGAAGCGGCAATCCCACCTTGGCGACGGACGACCTGGCGACGCTGGCCGCCGACCTGAAGGCGGCGGGGGTGCTGGAGGTCACGGGGCGTTTCCTCGTCTACGGCAATGCCCTGCCCTACGAGGACGAAATCGATCCCGGTCAGCTCGACCACCTCGGCTACAATCCGGCTGTGTCGGGGCTGAATTTGAATTACAACCGTGTCCACTTCGAATGGGCGCGGCAGGGCAGCGACTACACGGTCGGTCTCGACGCCCGCAGCGATACGCTCCGCCCGACGGTGTCGACCGCGCGGATGACGGTCGTGGACCGGGGGTCGCCCGTCTATACCTACACGACTTCGAACGACATCGATGAATGGACAGTCGCACGCTCTCAGTTGGGCGATGGCGGTTCCCGCTGGCTGCCGGTGCGCCAGCCCGCGCTCTATGCCGGCGACGTGTTCCGGACCCTCGCGCGCAGCCACGGCATCCTGCTGTCCGACGCCCAAAAGGTCATGGAACTGCCCGAGGGCACGGAACTGGCCCGGCACGAGAGCGAGCCACTGGTCGACATCCTCGAAGACATGTTGCGCTGGTCGACCAACCTGACCGCGGAAGTCGTCGGCCTCGCTGCGACTGCCGCCTCCTCCGGTCGCCCTGAGACGATCGAAGCATCCGCGCAGGCGATGAGCGGCTGGCTGGAGCGGTCGTTCGGCGTCGCGAGCAGCTTCGTCGATCACTCCGGCCTCGGCGACGAGAACCGAATCTCCGCAATCGAGATGGTGAAATACCTGACCGCCGACGGCGTGAAGGAGCGGCTCTACCCGATCCTGAAGGTCCACGACCTGAAGGATGACGAAGGCGCGCCGATCCAGAACTATCCGGCCGATGTCCGTGCGAAGACGGGCACGCTGAACTTCGTCAGCGCGCTTGCCGGGTACATCACGACGGCGGAGGGCAACGACCTCGCCTTCGCAATCTTCTGCGGCGATATGGAGCGTCGGGAAGCATCGAAGTTGACCAACGACGAAATTCCCGAAGGCTCCCGGTACTTCAATGGCACCGCAAAGGGGCTGCAGCAGGATCTGCTGCAGCGCTGGGGCCTGATCTATTCAGGCTGAAAACGCTCAGACCTTGGCGCGGTCGCCGCGCGGGCCGAAGATCAGCCAAGCGATGAAGCCAAGCACCGGCAACACTACGATCGCGAGTGTCCAGATCAGCTTCGACAGGGTCGACGCGCTGGACGTCAGCACGTTGAAGATGGCGTAGATGTCGGCGACCAGAACAATGGCGCCGAAGAAGCCCAATTCTGCAGTCATGTGTTTCGTCCTTTCGAAGTCTCAGTCGAAAGGTGAACAACGTCGCCTGACACAAGGTTCCGCGGGCTAGAGCGTCATCCAGCGTGCCCGCGCCCCGCGTTCGATCGCGGCGGCGTGGAGCCGGTCGAGACCCAGCTCATAGCGGATTTCCTCGAGAATGCGCTGCTCGGTCTGGCCGACGACACCGTCCACCGCGGCGACGTCGCAGGCGAGCGCGTAGGCTGTTTCGAACAGTTTTTCCGGCAGCGAGCCGCGAACGAGACCGAACAGAGCGTCGAGCCCGTCTTCCTGTTCCAGCAGGTCGAACACCATCGAGGCCACGCGTTGAAGGTTGTCGGTATCGTAATCGGCGAAGACCGGCAGGTGGTTGATCTGGTTGGTGATCTCGAGAAGTTCCGCCGTGCGGATGTTCTCGTCCGAGGCGGAAGTCACCATCATCACGGCGACAAGGCAGTCCTGGGCCGACAGGGAAGTCGTATCGTCCATGTGAGAAGTCATCCTTTGCTGTCCGGGACTACTTATTGACGCGCTGAGCCTGTCGCAATAGGAGGTCTTCCGCCCTCCTGACCCTTTAGGTGAAACCCATGTCCGATCTGCGTGACGCCGCGATGACTTCCAAAGCCTGGCCCTTCGAAGAAGCGCGCCGGCTGCTCAAGCGCTACGAGTCCGACAAGGAAAAGAAGGGCTACGTGCTGTTCGAGACGGGCTACGGCCCCTCTGGCCTGCCCCACATCGGGACCTTCGGCGAGGTGCTGCGCACCACGATGATCCGCCGCGCGTTCGAGGTGATCTCGGATGTGCCGACGCGGCTCATCTGTTTCTCCGACGACCTCGACGGAATGCGCAAGGTGCCCGAGAACGTCCCGAACCCCGACGCGCTGCGCGAGCATCTGCAGAAGCCGCTGACTTCCGTGCCCGATCCGTTCGGCACGCATGACAGCTTCGGCCACCACAACAACGCGATGCTGCGCCGTTTCCTCGACACTTTCGGGTTCGAGTACGAGTTCTACTCGGCGACCGAGTTCTACGGCGACGGCAAGTTCGACGAGGTGCTGAAGCGCGCCTGTGAACGTTACGACGACGTGATGGCGGTCATGCTGAAGTCGCTGCGCGAAGAGCGGCGGCAGACCTACTCCATCTTCCTGCCGATCCACCCCGAGACCGGCCGCGTCCTGTATGTGCCCATGAAGTCCGTCGATCCGGTGAATCATACCATCACTTTCGACGACGAGGATGGCCGCGAGTGGACCCTGCCTGTCACCGGCGGCAACGTTAAGCTTCAGTGGAAGCCCGACTTCGGCGCCCGCTGGGCCGCGCTCGGCGTCGATTTCGAGATGTACGGCAAGGACCACTCGACCAACACGCCGATCTACGACCGCATCTGCGAGATCCTCGGTGGTCGCAAACCGGAGCATTTCACCTACGAGCTGTTCCTCGACGACAGCGGGCACAAGATCTCCAAGTCCTCCGGCAATGGTCTCTCGATCGACGAGTGGCTGACCTACGCCAGCACCGAGAGCCTGAGTTACTACATGTTCCTCAAGCCGAAGACGGCGAAGCGTCTGCATTTCGACGTGATCCCGAAGGCGGTGGACGAGTATCACCAGCAGCTGCGCGCCTATGCCGATCAGGACGCGACGCAACGGATGGCAAACCCGGTGTTCCACATCCACGGCCACAACGTGCCGGCCTCGACCATGGTTGTCAGTTTCTCGATGCTGCTGAACCTCGCCTCCGTCGCCGGGGCCGAGGACAAGGAGCAGCTCTGGGGCTTCATCCGGCGCTATGCGCCCGAGGCCTCGTCGGAGAACAACCCCGACCTCGACCAGGCCGCGGGCTTTGCCGTGCGCTACTACAACGACTTCGTGAAGCCGACGAAGACCTATCGCCTGCCCGACGACCGGGAGCGTGCCGCGCTCGTCGACCTGCGCGACCGGCTTGCGGTGTGGGACGGCGGGCTCGACGCGGAAGAACTGCAGAGCATGGTCTTCGCCGTCGGCAAGGCGCACGAGTTCGAGCCGCTGCGCGCGTGGTTCTCGACGCTGTACGAAGTGCTGCTCGGCGCGAGCCAAGGGCCGCGCTTCGGCGGGTTCATCGCGCTCTACGGCGTGGACGAGACGGTCGCGCTGATCGACGCCGCACTCGAGGGCAAGCTCGCTCAGGCCGCCTGAGCGTCGCGCAGCTCCCACCAGGTCTGCCAGCGGCCGACGAGCGCTTTGGGCTTGTCGGCCAGCAGCCTCTGCCCCAGGGGCAGGGCGATCGCTTCGAGGCGGTCCCGTTCGTCCGACAACAGCGACGACATGGCCTTGCGGTCCTTGTCGGGCAGCGAAAGCTCTTCGAGGTGCGCGTCCAGCACATCGAGGTCATGCCGGTCGCCCAGTATCCGGGCGAGCTGCTTCGCCGCGCGCTGATGGACGTCAAAGAAGCCGGGCCACGTCGGTGACAGCAGTCGCGCGTGGTAACGGTGGTATTTCACGCGCTTGCGCCACTCATGCAGGGTTTCACCGTTCGGTTCGTCGAGCGCGCGCTTGAGCCCCTTGCGCGCTCGTTTGTAGGTGAGCATCAGTCCCGGCTCCATCGCCTCCCAGCCATCTGCCTCCAGCGTCCAGTCCGGCAGGGCCGAGCGGACGGTTTCAAGCGCGGTGAGCAGAGTCGTGAAGCGGTCCCAGGTTTCCGGATCGGTTAGCAGCAGGCGTCGCCGTTCGACCAGGTCCTTGCGTGCCTCGGTGAGGTCGACGCCGGCCTCGCGGGCGGCGGGTTCTATTCCGTCTAGCGCTTCCAGTACCGCGACCGCGTCACGGTAGTCCGCGACAAGCCGGGTGTTGTCGCGCAAATACCGGTTCTCGGTCTGGTAGCCGGGGAACGACGACCGCACCAGCCGCAGAAGCGCGCGCAGCTTCTTGATCCGCTTGCGGGCGTCATGCACCGCCTCGTCCGGATCATCTTCGGGCATGTCCCGAAGGGCATCTATCGCAGAGCCGACCTGATCGGTCGCGATGCGCCGGAACAGCGTGCCGACGCTGTGGTCGGTGGTTGCGATCTTGTATGTCATGGACAGGCAACCGCGCCGGCCGCCAATCGTTCCGCTGGGTAAATGAAACCATTCCGCGGCGTCATCCGTATCTCCGATGTCAGACAAGGAGACCCCCATGCGAATGTTCCTTACGCTCGTCGTGCTTTGCGTCCTCGCAATGCCCGCCTTCGCCCAGGACGATGAAGCGGAGATCCGGGGCGTCATCACCGACCAGCTACAGGCCTTCAACGATCGGGACATCGACGAGGCATGGACCCATGCCAGCCCTATGATCCAAGGGCTGTTCGGCTCTCCGTCCAACTTCGGGATGATGGTCGAGAACGGCTACCCGATGGTCTGGACAAACCGGGACCCGCGTTTCACCCAGCTCGATGAGCTTGGCGACCGGATGCGGCAGCGGGTCATCATCGAGGATTCTGACGGCGTCATCCACGCGCTGGAATACGTGATGATCGAAACGGAAAGCGGCTGGAAGATCGACGGCGTATCGCTGGTGCCTGCGCCCGACGTCGGCGCCTGAGGCGCAACGCCCGCCGTCACGGTGGGCTCAGGCCGCCTCAACCCTAACCGGTTACCCCTGCCCCGCGCTGAGACAAGCGGGGAAAGGGACCGGAATGAACAAGGCGATCACCGAGGGACTGGTCTTCATGCCGCCGCCCTTCTCGGGCGGGCTCGACGTCTGGTCGGCGGGCGACGGGATCCCCGGCTCCGACACCTATGACATCATCCCCAACGGCATCTACGTCGCCGCGGATTCGACCTTCGCCGGCTGTCTCGAGGTCCTAAAGACGGAGACGGTGGCCAAGGTCCGCTACACCGGGGAGACGCAGATCCTGCCGGGCTGCTACCTTCAGATCCGCGCAAAGGTGAAAGCCGTCAGCGGCCCCCTGCCCGCCGTTCGCATCGCCGGATGGGCCGGCAAGCCGAACGGCGCGCACCTTGGCGGCGTGACCGAGGTGGGCCCTTCGACCCAACTGACAGACTACGGCGAGGTCGTGGAAGTGACGGCCATCGTCGGGACCGGCGACCGGCAGGGGGTCGACATGGTCTGGACCGGCGCGGCCTACGGGCACTTCGGGATCGACATCACCGGCCCGAACTCGGCCGTCGTTCGGGTGGACGACATCGAGATCGAGGATGTCACCGGCTATTTCTTGCGCGACCTCATGGCGATCGTGGACGTGCGCGACTATGGTGCGAAGGGTGACGGGTCGACCGACGACAGCGCCGCGTTCGAGGCGGCGGATGCCGACGCCGGCGACCGCACGGTGCACGTCCCCGCCGGCACATATTTCCTGAACAACCACGTCACGATGGAAAGCCGCGTGTCCTTTGAAGGCACGATCGCCATGCCTGCCGACAAGCGATTTATCCTGCAGAAGAACTTCGATTTCGACGCCTACTACCAGGCCTTCAAGAACGAGGAACTGGCCTTCCGCAAAGCCTACCAGGCGCTGCTGAACGCCGCCGACCATGAAAGCCTTGACCTTTGCGGGCGACGGATTGCGGTGTTCTCGCCCATCGACATGCAGGCGGCCGAAGGAGAGAAGACCAGCTTCGCCCAGCGCAGGGTGATCCGTAACGGCCAGATCCTCGCCGCCTCCACCGGCGACTGGGACGATATCACTGTCACGGCACAGGCGAGCTATTCGGCATCGAACAACCTCAAGCTCACCAACGTGCAGAACATTTCCGCGATCCCGGTCGGCAGTCTCGTCACCGGCAACGGCGTCGGCAGGGAAGTCTATGTTGCCGGGCGCGACATCGCCAACAAAACGCTGACGCTGAACACCCAGCTCTTCGACGCCGCCGGCACGCAGACCTTCACCTTCCGGCGCTTCCGCTACATCCTCGACTTCTCTGGCTACGACAGCCTCAGCCTGTTCTCGCTCGATGATATCGAGTTCCAGTGCCAGGGCCTGTCGAGCGCCATCATGCTGGCGCGGGGTGGGCTGACCTTCCACGTGCGGGACTGCTTCATCACCCGCCCCAAGGACCGGGGCATCACCTCGCCCAGCCGGGGGTGCCAGGGCCTGCAGGTCGACCGGTGCCAGTTCCTGTCCGACGAGAGCGGCAAGACCGTCAGCCAGCGCAAGAGCATCTGCCTGAACGCCGCCGCCAACGACGTGAAGCTGCGCCAGAACCGCGTGGTACATTTCAAGCACTTCGCGATCCTCGGTGGGACCGGCTCGCTCATCGAGGGGAACCACTACTTCCACGGCGACGGCACGACGAACGGGATCCGCAAGGGCGGGATCATCTTCACCTCGCCCAACCTGCAGTCGATCATCACCGGCAACTACATCGACAACAATTTCATCGAGCTCACGAACGAGCACGACGCGACGCCGGACTTCGGCAACCAGTATTCCTTCGGCGGGCTGACGATCACGGGCAACACGTTCGTCGTCATCGACGTCGCTCCGTGGTTCAACTGGCTGGTCATCAAGCCCTACGGCTCGGGTCACTTCATCCACGGGCTGTCGGTCACCGGAAACTCCTTCCGGACACTGAACTGCACGATCGACCGGATCGAGTCGGTGGACACGACTTACGCGGACCTGAACTTCAGCCGGATGCGCAACGTGGAATTCCGGGGCAACACCTATCACGGCGTGACGGACGAGACGCTGAACCCGGTGAGCGTCACACACACTCAGCACACCGCCGCGAGGCACTGGAACGTCGGGGCCTACGACTACCTGCCCTTCGGCGGGCGGCCTCGCGTGATCGAAAGCGTGGTCGCCGAAGACGGGCTGAAGAACGGATCGGGCTCGGAGCGATTTCCGGGCTTCTACGTGCGGCCCGACCACGAACCGTCGAACAAGAAGTTCCGCATCACGTGGAGCGAGAACGTGAAGGGCCGCGTGCGCTGCATGGTCAGGATGGACAACCCGATCTGAGCTCTGACGCCGGGACGGGTGCGCATCGAGCGCGCACCCTACGGAAAACCGCGCCCTCTCCCCTCGAGGGCGAGGCGACCTCACGCCCGGCAACTGCCCGGATTTCGGGCACTTGTCACCGAACCCGGCAACCCGGCACGCCTCTTCTCTGGTATCCTCGTCGCCGCCGGGCCAAGGTCGGGCAAGAAGACGAGGAGCCCGAAGATCTACGCCCGCCGCCCTCCCGTAGCGCCAAGCCGACCACAACCGCCCCGCACTCGGGGCGAAGGCCGCGTGACGGCCCGTGCCGACGGCTCCGGGCGCTCGCGGATTGGCGAACTCTACCAGTCCGGCTCCATGAAACTGCTGTTTCCCCGCCCCTCCGCCACGGCGCTGGAGGCGGTCGCCCTGAATACCTCGGGCGGGCTGACCGGTGGGGACCGGCTGTCGCTGGAGATCGGAACCGAACCCGGTGCGGCGCTGACCTTTTCCACACAAGCGGCCGAGCGCGCCTATGCCAGCACCGGCGATGTGCCGGCGCAGATGACGACATCGATCCACCTCGCTGGAGGCTCCCGCCTCGACTGGCTGCCGCAGGAGACGATCCTGTTCGACCGCGCCCGCCTGTCGCGCCGCCTGACGGTGGAGATGGCGTGCGACGCCCGGCTGACACTGGTCGAGCCCGTCATCCTCGGGCGGGTCGCAATGGGTGAACGCTGCGGCGACGTCGCGTTCCGAGACAGCTGGGACATCCGGCGGGACGGGAAACTGATCTATGCTGACCGCACCCGGCTCGACGGTGACGTCAGCGCCCTGCTCGCCCGCACGGGCGCGGGTGCGGGCGCTTACGCGACGCTGGTTCACGTCGCCCCCGATGCCGAACGCCACCTCGCCCCGCTGCGCGCGACGCTGCCGGCACCGTCCGGCGTTTCGCTCTTGCGCGACGGCGTGCTGGTGGCAAGGTTGTTAACCGAAGACGGGTTCGCCCTGCGCAGCCTCATCGTTCCGGCGATCGAGCGGCTGACGGACGGCCCGGTGCCGAAAGTATGGAGGCTCTGACGACATGCAGCTGACCCCGCGCGAGAAGGACAAGCTCCTCGTCGCAATGGCCGCCGAGGTCGCCCGGAAACGGCGCGAACGCGGCGTGAAGCTCAACCATCCCGAAGCGATCGCGCTGATCACCGATGCCGTCGTCGAAGGCGCTCGGGACGGCCGGACGGTCGCCGAGATGATGCAGGCGGGTGCGGCGGTGCTGACCCGTGCCGACGTGATGGAAGGCGTGGCCGAGATGATCCACGAGGTGCAGGTCGAAGCGACGTTCCCGGACGGAACGAAGCTTGTGACGGTGCACGATCCCATTCGCTGACAAAGACTTGCGCGCCCCGGTAGCGGGCGCAGACGGACGGACAGAGGAAGTATGGCGATGATCCCAGGCGAAATCATTCCCGCGGATGGCGACATCCAGCTGAACCCGGACCGAAAGGCGATCACCCTGATGGTTGCCAACACCGGCGACCGTCCCGTGCAGGTCGGCAGCCACTTCCATTTCCACGAGACGAACCCGGCGCTCGACTTCGACCGGGACGCGGCGCGGGGCATGCGGCTCGACATCGCGGCGGGCACCGCCGTCCGGTTCGAACCCGGCCAGCGGCGCGAAGTGTCGCTGATCCCGCTGGCGGGAGAGCGCAAGGTCTACGGCTTCAACCAGAAGATCATGGGTCCACTCGCGCTGGCGTTCGCGCTGCTGCTCGGCGTGCCGGACGGCTCCGCGGCAGAGGAGCTCGACTGCAGCGACGGCGGTACCACGCAGATGGAGATGAACGCCTGTTCGCAGCGCGACTACGAAGCGGCGGACGTGAAGCTGAACGAGGCGTGGGGCGAGGCGATCGAAACCGCCCGGACTTTTGGCTACGACGACAAATTGCTCACCGCCCAGCGCGCGTGGATCACCTACCGCGACGCGGCGTGCGAGGCCGAGGCGGCGACGTTCGAGGGCGGCTCGATGGCGCCACTCGTCCGCAACAGCTGCCTCGCTCGACTGACCGAAACACGAACGGAAGACCTGACGATTTTCAATGAACTAGACGGATAACCAACCGCAAACCCCGGGGGACCAAGGCCATGTGCAACGCGTGTGTGATCAATAACGTGAAGAGCTCGATGCTATCGCGACGTGATTTCTTCCGGCGCAGCGCGGCGGTCGGCATCGCGGCGACAGCGGCTGGCGCGATTTCGGCGCGTCCGGCGCTTGCGCAGTCGACGGGAACGGTCACCGACCTGACCTGGGCGCTCGACGGCGACTTCCCGACCTTCGACGGCCTGCCCGGCATCATGTTCGAAGAGGACAAGACCTTCGACCCGGACGGTTACAAGATCTGGAAGGTGACCTTCTTCGAGCATTCCGGCACCCATATCGACGCACCGCTGCACTTCTCCGAAGACGGCACATCGGTCGACGAGCTCGACCCGTCCTCGCTGGTCTGCCCGCTCTGCATCATCGACATCAAGTCGAAGGCCGCGGACGACCCGAACGCGATGCTCGAGCCCGAAGACATCGAGGCCTTCATCTCCGCCAACGGCGACATCCCGGAAGGCGCGTGTGTCGCGATGAATTCCGGCTGGGCGGACAAGATGGGTGAAGAAGGCTACCGAAACGACGCCGACGGCAATTTCACCTTCCCCGGGTTCGCGAAGAGCGCGACCGACATGCTGTCGGAGATGGGCGTCGCCGCGATCGGCGTCGATACGCTTTCGCTCGACCCCGGCAACTCGGCCGATTTCGCGGTTCACTATTCCTGGCTGCCCTCGGGGCACTACGGGATCGAGAACCTCGCCAACCTCGATCAGCTTCCGGCGACCGGGGCGACGCTGTTCGTCGGTGCTCCCAAGCACAAGGGCGGCACCGGCGGTCCCGCCCGTATTCTGGCACTGACCTGAACCATGGCGACCGTGCCCCTTCTTTCCGATGAAGAGGCCGGGCCCCGCGCCCGCGCCGTCTTCGAAGCGATCCGCGAGGCGCGAGGCACGGACTACGTGAACAACTTCTGGCGCGCCCTCGCCCATGACGAGGCCGCGCTCGAGGAGACATGGGCGCGCCTCTCCAGGCTGATGGGACCGGGCGCGCTTGATCCACTGGTGAAAGAGCTGATCTACATTGCCGTCTCGACCGCCAACGGGTGCAGTTACTGCGTCCACTCCCACACCGCAGCCGCCAAGGCGAAGGGTATGACGCCCGAGATGCATGCCGAACTCGTCGCGACGATCGCGATGGCGAACCAGACCAACGCGCAGGTCACCGCGCTTCAGGTGCCGGTCGACGACAGGTTCGACGAAGCATGAGACCGACACTCTTCATGTCCCCCGCCGACTGCATCCGGCTTTCGACCGCGTGCTGGCGACTCTGGGTCGACGCGCAATCCGTCGTGGCGCACCGCATGTTCGGGTTCGCGATGCTCGAGCGATCCTCCCCGTCCGAGATCGGACGGATGCTTGCCGAAAAGCCCGCCGCATTCGGTGAGGCCGCGCTGGCCGCGACCCAGGCCGTGATGGCGGGCAAGCGCCCCGACCAGATCGCTCTCGCCGCGATGGCCCCGGTGGAGCGCCGCGCCCACGGCAATGCCCGTCGCCTCGACAAGCGGGGGCGGTCCTGATGGCGGGCCTGCGCACCACACGGCGGGTCCGCTGGACTAGGTGGCTGGCGCTGTCACCCCTCCTGCTGCTGGGGGCCTGCGCGACGGCCCCCGCCGCGACGGAAGGCACACGCGGTTTCTTCTGGGGCCTGATCGACGGGGGCGTCGCCCCGATCGCCTTTGTCATCTCGATCTTCTCGGACAGCGTCGCGATGTACGGCGTTCCGAACTCCGGAGGCTGGTACGATTTCGGCTTCCTGATCGGCCTGTCCTGCATCTGGGGCGGAGGCGGAACGGCCGCCAGCCGGCGCAGAAAACGCAAATGACCGGCCCTTCGACATTGAACAGTGCTTACGGCACAGCGACCCTCCGGGTCCGCGCTGCCGGGACGAACGAAAGGAACAGCTAGATGCCAGCCCGCATTTCCCGCTCCGACTACGCCGCCATGTTCGGCCCGACCGTCGGCGACAAGGTTCGTCTTGCCGACACGGACCTCATCATCGAGGTGGAGCGCGACCTGATCGCCGAGCGGACCGGCGCGGCCACAGGCGGATCGGGGGCGAACGCGCTGACCTATGGCGAAGAGGTGAAGTTCGGCGGCGGCAAGGTCATCCGCGACGGCATGGGCCAGAGCCAGGCGACACGGGCGGACGGTGCCGTGGACACGGTCATCACCAACGCGCTGATCGTGGACTGGACCGGGATCATCAAGGCGGACGTCGGCCTCAAGGACGGACGCATCGCCAAGATCGGCAAGGCCGGTAATCCTGATGTTCAGCCCGGTGTCGACATCATCGTCGGCCCCGGCACCGAAGTCATCGCCGGGGAGGGTCGCATCCTGACCGCGGGCGGGTTCGACAGCCACATCCACTTCATCTGCCCGCAGCAGATCGAGGATGCACTGCACTCCGGCCTGACGACGATGCTCGGCGGCGGCACCGGCCCCGCACACGGCACGCTGGCCACGACCGTGACACCCGGTCCCTGGCACCTGGAACGGATGATCGGCGCAGCGGATGCGTTCCCGATGAACCTCGCCTTCGCCGGCAAGGGCAACGCCTCTCGCCCCGAAGCGCTGATCGAGCAGATCAAGGCAGGTGCCTGCGCGCTGAAGCTGCACGAGGACTGGGGCACGACGCCCGCCGCTATCGACTGCTGCCTGTCCGTCGCAGACGACATGGACGTGCAGGTCATGATTCACACGGATACCCTGAACGAGAGCGGCTTCGTCGAGAACACCGTCGCCGCCATGAAGGGCCGGACGATCCACGCGTTCCACACCGAAGGTGCGGGCGGCGGACACGCGCCCGACATCATCAAGATCTGCGGTGAGGAGTTCGTTCTGCCCTCATCGACCAACCCGACGCGGCCCTTCACCCGGAACACCATCGATGAGCATCTCGACATGCTCATGGTCTGCCACCACCTCGACAAATCGATCCCCGAGGATGTCGCCTTCGCCGAGTCCCGCATCCGGCGCGAGACGATCGCGGCCGAGGACATCCTGCATGACATGGGCGCCTTCTCGATCATCGCGTCGGATTCGCAGGCCATGGGCCGAGTGGGCGAAGTGCTGATCCGCACATGGCAGACCGCCGACAAGATGAAGAAGCAGCGCGGTCGCCTCCCGGAGGAGACGGGCGAGAACGACAACTTCCGTGTCCGCCGCTACATCGCGAAATACACGATCAACCCGGCCATCGCGCACGGCATCGGTCACCAGATCGGGTCGATCGAGGAAGGCAAGCGCGCCGACCTCGTGTTGTGGAACCCCGCCTTCTTCGGCGTGAAGCCCGAAATGGTGCTGCTCGGCGGTGCCATCGCGGCGGCACAGATGGGCGATCCGAACGCGTCCATCCCGACGCCGCAGCCGGTCTACTCCCGGCCGATGTTCGGCGCCTATGGCAAGGCGCGGACGGCCACCTCCGTCGTCTTCACCAGCCAGGCCGCCATCGATGCGGGCATCGTCGAACGCTACGCGACCGACAAGGAGCTGATCGCGGTGAACAACACCCGGAAGATCGGCAAGAAGGACCTGAAGCTGAACGACGCGACGCCCAAGGTCGAGGTGAACCCCGAAACCTACGAAGTGCGTGCGGACGGAGAACTGTTGACCTGCGAGCCGGCCGAGGTGTTGCCGATGGCCCAGCGTTACTTCATGTTCTGATGCATATCGCAGAAAGGATTATGAGTATGGATAGTCTGAAGACAGCATTTCTTCTGGCGGCCGTTGGCGCCACGCCGCTCGCCGCGCAGACTGCCTGCCCGACCGCCGAAGACCTCGGTGCAGGTGTGCAGCTGACGCTGGAAGACGGCACGATCGAGACGTTCCGCCCCCTGACGGCAGACGTGATCCGCGTGACCGGCGGCGACGTCGACGAGGGAGAGACCTACTCTCTCGACCTCGGGAAAGGCGTTTTCACGCTGGTGTTCCAGGACCTCTACGAGGGCGAGCTCGACGCCAGCGCCCGGTCGGTCTACGCCTACCCGGTGCCACCCGGCGAACTGCCGGACATCACACCGAACGCCACGTTCGAATTGCAGCCGGTCGTGCTCGAGTTCGGCGACCTCTACGGCGAGTCAGAGCGGTACGAGACCAGCGCCGCCTACGACCTTCAGATCGGGGACTGCACTTACGAGGCGATCGACATCCTCGTCAGCTACGGCGACGACGACACCTATGTCGATGGCCTGACCTACATTACCGAACTTGGCATCGCCTACCTCGCCTTCTGGGTCGAGTCCGACGAGCGGACCGACACGCCCGCCGCCAACATCACGGTCGTGCAATGACGGACCTCCCCGCCGCCGGATCGGTGCTGCGCGCCGCCGACAGGGCGGGGAAGACGCCGTTCGATCTCGTGCCGCTGACCTACGACGAGCGGATGCTTCGACGCCGCAGGCTTGTCACCGCGCACGACGAGGGGTTTCTCGTCGACCTGCCACAGACGGTGTCCGTCGATCAGGGCGATTGCTTTGCGCTGGCCGACGGACGGCTGGTGGAGGTCATTGCGGCGGAGGAAGAGCTGCTCGAGGTCTCGGCCGGAGTGGAGGCTGTCGCCCGGATCGCCTGGCACATCGGCAACCGTCATGCGCCGGCGCAGATCGAAAGTGGCGAAGGTACACCGCGCATCCTGATCCGTCGTGACCCGGTACTGGCGAAGATGCTGGAACAGCTCGGCGCGACCGTGACGGAGGTGCGCGAACCGTTCCGACCCGAGGGCGGGGCCTATGGCGTCGGCCGCACGATGGGACATTCCCACGGTGACGGTCACTCCCACGCGCATGACCATCACGACCATACGCACGACCACCATCACCGCGATCACTGACCATGCAGGCCGATGCCCGCCTCCTTCTGACGCAATGGACCTCGGCCAGCTTTCCGACCGGGGCTTTCGCGTGGTCGCACGGGCTGGAACAGGCAATCGCCGAAGGCGCCGTTCGGGACGCCGCAAGCCTGACCGACTGGCTTCGCGACCTGCTGCACCACGGAACCGGCCGCAACGATGCCATCCTGATCGCGCTGGCGTTTCATGCCGAAGACCCCGCTCCCGTCGCCGCACTCGCCGATGCCCTGTCGCCCTCCGTCGAGCGGCGGAAGGAAGCGCTCGGCACCGGTGGCGCCCTTGCCCGCACGCTGCGCGACGCCTGGGACCTGCCCGTGCCCGACATGCCCTACCCCGTCGCGCTCGGCCATGCGGCGCAACTTGCAGGCCTTCCGGTGGCGGACGTGATCGCCCAGCACCTGCAGGCGTTCCTGACGAACCTCGTGCAATGTGCTTTGCGGCTCATGCCACTTGGCCAGACGGGCGGACAGCGCGTGCTCCGCGCCCTGCTCGACGACATACCGTCGCTGGCGGAGGCTCTCGCCCACGCGACCGAAGACGACCTCGGCAGCGCGGCCTTCGCCATCGACACAGCCTCGATGCGGCACGAAACCCTCGAACCCCGGCTTTTCCGTTCGTGACGGGCCGGGACAACCGAAAGGACTGGACATGACCTCCTCCAACGGCCCCCTTCGAGTCGGCATCGGCGGACCTGTCGGTGCGGGCAAGACGACCCTGACCGCCCGCCTCGCCGAGCGACTGAAGGACAGGCTGAGCATCGCGGTCATCACCAACGACATCTACACGCAGGAGGATGCCGAGGCGCTGATGCGGATGCAGATCCTGCCCGGCGACCGTATCCTCGGGGTCGAGACGGGCGGTTGCCCGCATACCGCGATCCGCGAGGATGCCTCGATCAACCTCGCCGCCGTGGACGAGTTGCGCGGCCGGCATCCCGACCTCGACGTGATCCTGATCGAGTCCGGCGGCGACAACCTGTCGGCCACCTTCTCGCCGGAGCTCGCGGACGTCACGATCTACGTGATCGACGTCGCCGCGGGTGAGGAGATCCCGCGAAAAGGCGGTCCCGCGATCACCCGGTCGGACGTGCTGGTCATCAACAAGACGGACCTCGCGCCACATGTCGGCGCGTCGCTGGAGGTGATGGAGCGTGACGCCGCCCGAATGCGCGGCAGCCGTCCGACGGTCTTCACGAGCCTGCGCAAGGGCGATGGCATCGACGCGGTGATCGCCCACCTCGCCGAAGTCGGCGGCCTGCCCCTCGTTTCGACCGCAGCCGAGTAGGCTCAGACGGCCTGCGGCAGGGGGCGTCCCTCGGCCCAGGCCTTCGCGTTGTCGACGGCCATCATGCCCATCGCGACGCGCGTTTCGTAAGTCGCGCTGCCGAGGTGGGGCAGCAGAACGCAGTTCTCCAGCGCGCGCAGGCGCTCGGGCACGTGGGGCTCGTTCTCGTAGACGTCGAGCCCGGCTCCCGCGATGGTTCCAGCCTCCAGCGCGTCGATCAGCGCGGCCTCATCCACGACCTCGCCCCGCGCGATGTTGACGAAGATACCCTCGGGACGCATCGCGGCGAGCGCCTCCGCATCGATCAGGTGCGTGGTCGCCGGCCCGCCGGGCACGGTGACGACGACGATGTCGGCGCGATGCATCAGGTCGTGCAGGCTGTCGACCTGCTCTGCCGGGACGGGCGCGTCCTTCCTGGACCGGTTGTGGTAGATCACCTTCATGTCGAAACCGTGGTGGCACTTCCGCGCGACCGCAGCGCCGATCCGGCCCATGCCGACGATGCCGACCGTCTTTCCGGTGACATGCGTGCCGAGCATCGACTTCGGCCCGAAGCCGCCCCACGCGCCGGAGCGCAGCAACCGCTCCCCCTCACCCGCGCGGCGGCAGGTCGACAGGATCAGCGTCATGCCGATGTCCGCCGTCGCATCCGTCAGGACGTCCGGCGTGTTGGATACGACGAGGCCTGCAGCTTTCGCCGCATCGACGTCGATGTGGTTGTAGCCCACGCCGAAGTTGGCGAGCACCTTGCAGCGAATGTCTCCGGCGGCCGCGAAGGTTTCCGCGCCGAAGTCGTCGCCGAGCGTGGGGATCATCGCGTCGTAATCCTGCAACGCGGTGGCGGCGGCGGCACGGTCCAGCGCCTCGGTCCCGATGGTCACATCGAACATCTCTCGCGCGGCTTCGATCACGGGCGGCAGCGGCTCACGGCTGATGAACAGCGTCTTCAATGCAGGCGACCTCCGACCGGGACTGTCTTGTCAGGTGCGACGAGAACGATGGCGCCCTCTTCATCCGGCACGCCGAGGACGAGGACTTCGGACATGAACTTGCCGATCTGGCGGGGCGGGAAGTTGACGACCGCCATCACCCGGCGCCCGATCAGCGTTTCCGGCGTGTAATGCACGGTGATCTGTGCCGAGGTCTTCTTCTCCCCGATCTCGTCGCCGAAACTGATCCACATCTTGATCGCGGGCTTGCGCGCCTCGGGGAAGGGCTCGGCGTGGGTGATCTCACCCACGCGGATATCGACCGCGAGGAAGTCGTCGAAGGTGATCTCAGCCACGGGACAATTCCTTCGAGCGTTCGGCGGCGGCCTTTACGGCGCGGCGCAGCAGGGCGGGGAAGCCGTTCGTTTCATCCATCAGAACCTCGAGCGCGGCCTGCGTCGTGCCGTTGGGCGAGGTGACGTTGCGACGAAGCTGATCCGGTGCCTCGTCCGCGTCCTCGGCCAACTGGCCGGCACCGCCCACAGTCGCCTTGGCGAGCGCCATGGCGAGGTCCGGCGGCAGCCCTTCGGCCTCCCCCGCTGCGGCGAGCGTTTCGACAAGGTGGAAGACGTAGGCCGGGCCAGAGCCCGACACGGCGGTTACCGCGTCCATCTGGTGTTCGCCCTCAAGGCGAACGACTTGCCCGACCGAGGTCAGCAGCGCTTCGGCAAGCGAAAGGTGATCTTCGCCGACGTTCGCGTTTCCGGCGATCGCGGTGATGCCTCGACCAATGGCGGCGGGAGTGTTCGGCATGGCGCGGATGATGGGGGCGGAGTCGCCGAACGCCGCTTCGTAGCGGGACAATGGTGTACCGGCAGCGACAGACAGGATCAGCGTCTTTCCGGAGCCGAATGTCTCACGCCCCGCGAGCGCCTCGTCCATGATCTGAGGCTTCACGGCAACCAGAAGGATCGCCGGATCGGCGGGGAGAGGCTCATTGATGTGAACCCCCTGCGCCTGAAGCCAGTCTGAGGGGTTCGGATCGGCGACGTGGACGGACCCGGGCGGCAGACCGCCTTTCAGCCATCCGGCGAGCATCGCCGATCCCATCTTTCCACAGCCAAGCAGCACGAGGCCGCGGGCAGTTACGTCATCCATGTTCATGGCGCGCACTTTCGCCACGCGGCCGCGTGGATGCAAGCCGTTAGGCGATGATCAGATCTCGCCTTCGGCGTACCAGTCGCCCATCTTCACTTCGGTCGCATCGCCGGCAAGCTCGGCGAATTCGGCCGGATCCTGCGTGCCGCCATCCTGACCGCGGTAGTGATAGGGATAGACGTAGGTCGGCGTGAAGCTCTGGACCGCTTCGGCCGCCTGCTCGGCAGTCATGGTGTAGGGGAGGTTCATGCAGAGGAAGGCCAGGTCGATGTCCTCGAGCGCCATCATCTCTTCCGTCGGCTCCGTGTCGCCGGAGATGTAGACCCGGAAGTCTTCGAAGCTGAGCACGTAACCGTTGTCCCGGCCCGGCGGGTGATAGTTCAGCCGGTCCTCGGTCGTGTTGTGGGCCGGAATAGCGTCGATCGTCAGACCGTTCCACGTGGTCGAGCCACCGTTTTCCAGTGTCTCCGCCGTCTCCATCATGTCTGTGGGCAGCATGCCATGGACGTTGGGGTTGGTGATCAGGTGCGTCTCGTCCCCCATCAGCGCGGTAAGCGTGTCGGCGTTGAAGTGGTCGCCATGTTCGTGCGTGATAAGGATCAGGTCGGGCGCCGGGTAGTCGGCGTAGGCGTCGGCCTCACCCACCGGGTCGCAATAGATCGTGCCAAGTGGCGTCTCCATCACGAAGGAGGCGTGTTCGATCGGGTGTACGATGATGTCCCCGGCGCTTGTCTCGAATGTATCGGACATTTGGTCCTGCGCCTTTGCGGCGAACGGCAGGACCGTGATGGCCCCGGCGGACGCGGTTGCTGTCTTGAGAAATGCGCGACGCGTCTGTGTCATGGGTCTCTCCTGTCGGGTTGGTTGCCGATAGGTAATCCGCGCTACTGGCTCGGCAATCACGTTCCGGTCATTTCGACCATCGCCGCGGAGGGCGCGATGACCGGGCCGAAGGATCGCGCGTTGAGCCGGTAGCTCCACCAGATGATGTGCCGCGACGGCGAAGGTGAGCGACCCGCACAGAACGATGGAAAAAGCGAACGGACCGCTGACATGTTCGGCGACGACAACCAGCACCGGCATGTGAAGCAGGTACAGCCCGAAGGAGTAGCGGCCAACCCACCGCAGGACGGGCGCAGAGAGGGGGCGCGTGATGTTGGCGCGAGAGGTGGTCGCCAGGATGATGACGGCCGCCAGCGCGAGGGCCACAGGGTCCTTGTAGGTCGCCGTGACAGGGAGGCCGAGCGCGTCACGGATCACAGGCGGCGTCAGCAGAAGAAGGGGAAGAAGCCAGATGCCCAGCCAGCGCCCGGATGGCAATTTCGCGATGACGCAACCGATGAGGAAAGCATGAAGCCAGTGGGCGATGTCGGACGTGTCCGGATTGCCGGATGCCTTGCCGGCTAACAGCAGGGCCCCTTGAAGAGCCAGCAGTGCGACAAGTCCGGTGCGGAACCGCCCGTAACTGTCTGCCAGCCAGAGCAACAGGAACAGCGTGTAGAACTGAACCTCGACCGGGATCGACCACAGGACGCCGGGCGCGTCGATCAGCATCGCTGCGCGCCAGAAATCGCCGGCCGTCTCAACCTCGTACCCGGGGAGGACGGGCGACAGGATCAGCACCACCAAGAACAGCGGCAGAACCCGCGCGCCCCGCTTCAGGGCGAATTCACCGGCCGTAGTCGGAGTGCAGGCACGTCCCGACGCCAGCCGCATCATCAGGCAGCCGCTCAGGCCGTAGAACAGCAGGACCCCGAACTCACCGAAGCCATGACCGAGCACCGCCGGCAGAAGCCCGTGGTTCGCCGAATGGGACAGGACAACGATCAGCGCGGCGACGGCGCGAAGGCCGTCGAGTTCCCCGACATGTGACTTCGGCTTCACTTGCTGCATCCAAGATCACCTTCCTCGACCGTTCGATGATGCGATCGGCGGAGTCGGGCAACAAGGAAATAGGACGTATTTTACGGACCGAGCGCAGGGCCCAATGAAAAAGGCGCCCCGAAAAGGGACGCCTTTTAGGATAATTCGAGGTGCTGAGTGTCAGCCGCGCTCTTCGACGATCTCGACGAGGTGCGGAATCGACTCGACCATGCCACGCACGGAAGGCGTATCTTCCAGTTCGCGGGTCTTGTGCATTTTGTTCAGGCCCAGGCCAACCAGCGTGGCACGCTGCTTGGACGGGCGGCGGATCGGGGAGCCGATCTGCTTGACGACGATGGTCTTGGCCATGGTTTATGCGTCCTCCGCGACTTGAGAGGACTCCTCGGGAGCCTCGTCACGCTTGGGCAGGATGTCCGCGACCTTCTTGCCACGACGCTGAGCGACAGCGCGGGGCGACTGGGCCTGCACGAGGCCTTCGAGCGTGGCACGGATCATGTTGTAGGGGTTCTGCGAACCGATCGACTTGGCGACGACGTCCTGGACGCCGAGCATTTCGAAGACAGCACGCATCGGACCACCGGCGATGATACCGGTACCGTGCGGGGCGGTGCGCATGACGACGCGGCCGGCGCCGTGGCGGCCTTCCATGTCGTGGTGCAGCGTCCGGCCTTCACGGAGCGGAACGCGGATCATCTGGCGCTTCGCCTGCTCGGTGGCCTTGCGGATGGCCTCGGGGACCTCCTTGGCCTTGCCTTTGCCGAAGCCGACGCGGCCTTTCTGGTCGCCGACGACGACGAGCGCGGCGAAGCCGAAACGCTTACCGCCCTTGACCGTCTTGGACACGCGGTTGATCGCGACGAGACGATCGGCGAACTCGGGCGTCTGCTCCTCGCGATCGCGGCGGCCGCGGCCACCACCGTCACGGTTGTTGCCACGGTTGTTGGGTTCTCTGGCCATGAGGCCTCCTGAAATTCGTGGCGCGGGAGCGCGCCTGGTCTGTCCAATCGAAGTGACCCTCTCGGGTCCCCGATCATCGAGGGCTTACGCCCTTCCGAAATGGTGTGGAGGGTGCGCATCGAGCGCGCACCCTACGGTCACCGGTGACCGATCCCCGGAGGGATCAGATCTTCAGGCCGCCCTCCCGGGCGGCGTCCGCGAGGGCCTTGATCTTCCCGTGGTACAGGAAGCCGCCGCGGTCGAACTGGGCCTCGGTCACACCGGCGGCCTTGGCACGCTCGGCGATCGCGGAGCCAACCTTGGCCGCCGCTTCGAGGTTGTTCGTTCCGACGATCCCGAGGTCCTTCTCCAGCGAGGAGGCCGCGGCCAGGGTCTTGCCCTGAACGTCGTCGATCAGCTGAACGCTGATGTTCTTGTTGCTCCGGTGAACGGAGAGCCGGGGAACCCCGGTGTTCACCTTGCGGAGTTTGTTCCGGACGCGCAGGCGGCGCTTGAGGAACAAGGTGCGCTTGTTGGTAGCCATTCCTGTCGTCCTTACTTACGCTTGCCTTCCTTACGGAAGATATATTCGTCCACGTACTTGATGCCCTTGCCCTTGTAGGGCTCCGGCGGGCGCCATTCGCGAATGTTCGCCGCGACCTGACCGACCATCTGCTGGTCGGCACCCTCGACGATGATCTGCGTCGGCTTCGGCGCGTTGATCGTCACGCCGTCCGGCACGATGAAATCGACGTCGTGGCTGTAGCCGAGGTTCAGCTTCAGGGTGTTGCCCTGCATCTGAGCGCGGTAGCCGACGCCGTTGATCTCGAGCTCTTTCTTGAAGCCGTCGGTCACGCCCTGAACGAGGTTCGCGACCATCGTGCGGGACATGCCCCACTGCTGGCGCGCACGCTTGGACTTGCCGCGCGGCGTGACGCTGACACTGTTGTCCTCGACGGACAGAGTGACATCGTCGGTGGCGGTGAAGCTGCGGGTGCCTTTCGGCCCCTTCACTTCGATCGTCTGGCCGGACACCGAGGCGCTTACGCCCGACGGCAGCTCGACCGGTTTTTTCCCAATACGAGACATCGTCCGCTCCTCAGAATACCGTGCAAAGCACCTCGCCGCCAACATTGGCGGTGCGTGCATTTGCGTCCGACATCACACCTTTGGAGGTGGAGACAATCGACACCCCGAGGCCCTGGCGGACCGACGGGACGTCATTACACGCCATGTAGACGCGACGACCGGGTTTGGAGACCCGCTTCAGTTCGCGAATGACGGGCGTGCCCTCATAGTACTTCAGGCTGATCTCGAAGGCCGGGTGCCCGTTGGCACCGGTGGCCTTGTCGTAACCCCGGATGTAGCCTTCGTCCGCGAGCACGTCGAGAACCCAACCACGCAGCTTGGATGCGGGGGTGAGAACCGTCGACTTGCCGCGCATCTGGCCGTTCCGGATACGGGTCAGCATATCGCCGATAGGATCGTTCATCGCTGTCCCTCCCTTACCAGCTGGACTTCACGAGGCCGGGAACCTGACCGTTCGAGCCAAGCTCGCGCAGCATGATCCGGCTGACTTTCAGCTTGCGGTAGTAGGCGTGCGGACGCCCCGTAAGCTGGCAGCGGTTGTGAAGACGGGTCGGAGAGGAGTTGCGGGGCAGTTTCGCCAGTTTCAGGCGAGCCTTGAACCGCTCTTCCATCGGTTTGGATTCGTCGTTCGCGATCTCTTTGAGCTCGGCGCGCTTGGCAGCGTATTGTTCCACCAGCCGCTGACGCTTCTTCTCGCGTTCGATCATGGATTTCTTTGCCATGGTCCTATGATCCCCTTAGCTGTTGAACGGCATGTTGAAATGCTTCAACAGCGCCTTGGCTTCCGCGTCGGTTGCCGCGGTGGTGCAGATGACGACGTCGATCCCCCAGACTTCATCGACCTGGTCGAAGTTGATCTCGGGGAAGACGATGTGTTCCTTGATGCCCATGGCATAGTTGCCACGACCGTCAAAGCTCTTGCCCGGGACGCCGCGGAAGTCGCGGACGCGGGGCATGGCGATGGTGATCAGGCGATCGAGGAACTCGTACATACGTTCGCCACGGAGCGTCACCTTCGCGCCGAGCGGCATGTCCTCGCGAACGCGGAAGCCGGCGATCGACTTCTTCGCTTTCGTGACGACGGCCTGCTGACCGGCGATCTTGGTGAGGTCGTCAGCGGCCGTCTTGGCCTTCTTGCTGTCCTTCACCGCTTCCGAGCCAGCGCCGATGTTCAGGACGATCTTGTCCAGGCGCGGGATCTGCATGTCGTTCTTGTAGCCGAACTCTTCCTTCATCGCGGGACGGATCGTCTCGCGGTAGACGGAGCGGAGCCGGGGCGTGTAGTTCGCTGTGTCGAGCATCAGATCACGTCTCCCGTGGTCTTGGCGAAGCGGACCTTCTTGCCGTCTTCCATGCGGAAGCCGACGCGGGTTGCCTTGCCGTTGCCGTCGACGACGGCAATGTTGGAGAGGTCCAGCGGCATCGCCTTGGGCGTGCGACCGCCCTGGCTCGTCTGGGACTGCTTCTGGTGACGCACGGCCATGTTCACGCCATCGACGACGGCCTTGCCGGCCTTCGGATCGACGGAGTTCACTTCGCCGGTCTTGCCCTTGTCCTTGCCGGCAAGGACGACGACCTTGTCACCTTTGCGGATCTTGGCGGCCATCAGAGCACCTCCGGAGCGAGCGAGATGATCTTCATGAAGTTCTTCGCGCGCAGCTCACGAACCACCGGCCCGAAGATACGGGTGCCGACCGGCTCGTTGTTGTTGTTCAGGATGACGGCGGCATTGCGGTCGAAGCGGATCGCGGTCCCGTCTTCACGGCGGACTTCCTTGGCGGTGCGAACGACGACGGCCTTGCGGACGTCACCTTTCTTCACACGACCACGCGGAATGGCCTCTTTGACGGAAACGACGATGATGTCGCCGACCGATGCGTAACGGCGGTGGGAGCCGCCGAGGACCTTGATGCACTGCACCCGGCGAGCGCCGGAGTTGTCAGCGACATCCAGATTGGTCTGCATCTGGATCATTTAGGTTTCTCCCGACCTATGGGACCACCCGCCGTTGGCGGGACGTGGACCCCAGGGTTTCGTTCAAACCGGGATGTGATGCCTCAGGAGGCAATCACCTCCCAGCGCTTGGTCTTCGACTTCGGTGCACATTCCTGGATGCGGACAATGTCACCAACGTTGAATTGCTCGGTCTCGTCGTGAGCCCGGTATTTCTTCGACTTCCGGACGGTCTTCTTCAGCAGCGGGTGCTTGAAGCGACGCTCGATCGAAACGGTCACGGTCTGGGCGTTCTGCGTGGAGGTCACGGTGCCTTGGAGGATACGTTTGGGCATCTATCAGGCCTCCGATGCGGCGCCGGCCGCTTTTTCGTTGAGGATGGTCTGCACGCGAGCCACGTCACGGCGGACGGACTTCATGCGCGCGGTATTCTCGAGTTGGCCGGTGGCCTGCTGAAAGCGCAGGTTGAAGGCCTCTTTCTTCAGGTTGACAAGCTGGTCGCGGAGCTCGTCCGCGGTCTTGTCACGCAGGTCGCTGGCGGTCATGTCGCCGGTTCCTTCTTGGTTTCAACATCACCGGAGGGCCCCTGCCCGTTAAGTGCGGGGTCACCCTGATTCCCGGTGGAGGATGGATGAGCGCCGCCTATAGCCGTCATGAGGCCGTTACGCAACTCTGAATCGGCAGAGAACCCGCTCGCTACGCTGCCTTCAGCCTTTCGGGGAAGGCGTCGATCAACGCCTGCCGCGAGGAGGCGACACCGTCGGCGTAGCCGAGGGCAGAGATGGATCGAACCGATTTCTCGGCATCGACGATGTCCGCGAAGCCGATCGGCGCCTGGTACGTCCGGCCGACAGACAGGAAATAGTCGAGGAACTTGAAGGAGGCGGTCGAGTGGATTTCCCGCCCCGCGACCCAGGTGTTCGGTACGCCGAAGGCATCGGCGATAATGAGCCCGTGCAGTGACGCCGAAAAGACATGCCGACAGGCCTGGATCTGGTCCGCGACGTCGAGCGGATCGTCGTTGCGCGGATCGATGAGCACGAAATCATCGCTCCAGGGCAGAGCCGCGATCTGCCCTTTGGTCTGCGGGTCCTTGAAGTCCCCATGGTGCGGAATCACCCCGACCCTGTCGCCCCGCTCCACTTCTGTCTTGGCGAGCTCTGACAGGATCAACCCGGGATCGCCGAACGGCAGCTGGCCGAGCCCCAGCAGCGAGGCCGTGATCGGACCACGGACCGCGGCGAAATCGACGTTATCGACGAAGTCCGTCTTGTGCGGTCCCATCATGCCGGTGCCCCAGATCGTGGGACGGTTTTCCTGTGGCTGATTGTAGCCACGACGAGCCCGGATCATGATCGAGCCGACGGCGAACAGGTCGACTTCCGACCGGTCGCCGAGGATCACTTCCCGGCCCGAGACGTGGGACACGACGAGCGGGCTCAGCGCATCACCGAAGTTCGGACGTCCGCTCCACCAGCTCAGCCTCAGCGGCTCCTGCTTCGCCATCGACAATACCCTCGTTCTGCATCGCAATGATCGGCAGCCTAACGAAACGCGTTGCGCCGAGATACCAATCTGGTCGGCTGGGCCAAACTCCGAGCCGAAGCTATGCCGCGCTACCCTTCCGAGGCGACCTTCATCTCTTCGGCGAACTGCTTGCGCAGTTTCTTGCGCAAGCCCGCGGCACGTTTGCGGCGGTCTTCGGTTTCGGTCAGCACCGCCAGTTCGGGGACTTCGGCCGGCTTGCCGTCGTCGTCCACGGCCACCATCGTGAAATAGCAGGAGTTGGTGTGGCGCGTCCGGCCCGATGTGATGTCCTGCGCCTCGACGCGGATGCCGACTTCCATCGAAGTGCGGCCCGCGTGGTTCACCGAGGCTCGGAAAGTCACCAGCTCTCCGACATTGATCGGCTCCTTGAAGACGACCTGGTCGACCGACAACGTCACCGCGTAGCGATGGGAGAAGCGGGAGGCGCAGGAAAAGGCCACCCGGTCCAGCAGGTTCAGCAGCGCCCCGCCGTGCACCTTGCCGCTGAAGTTCGCCATGTCGGGCGTCATCAGAACCGTCATCTCGAGCTTGCGCGCATCCATCCGCTCAGCCCCAGGCGTAATTGAAGGAGACCGAGATCCGGTCTTCCTCGGCCATGTTCATCGGCACTTCATGGCGCAGCCAGCTTTCCCAGAGCAGTACATCGCCCACTTCAGTCGGGACGGAGTGAAAGGTCTTCAACTCTTCCCGGACACCTGTCTTCCGGATCGGCGCGGCCATCATGAAGGGCAGTCGCGGGTCCTCGAGCTTCAGGGCGGACGTCCCCTCCGGCATTGCGACGTAGGTCGTTCCGGAGATGACAGAATGCGGGTGGATGTGGCTACCGTGGACACCGCCCTCGGGCAGGATGTTGATCCAGATGTCCTCGAGCTTCAGCTCCTTGTCGCCGAGGTCGAACTCGAGGTCCTCGGCGAAGGCCGCGACATGCGCATCGAGCGACTTCACGACGTCGGCGAATATCGGAAAGCGCCAAGGCAGGTCCGTGAGCGAGGCATAGGAGGTGTAGCCGGGATAGCCGTGCTCTTCGCACCAGTCCTGTCCCGCGTCATCGTCCTGCGCGATCGAGTAGCAGGAATTGGCCAACTCGTCCGGGTCGATCGCCGGTCCGTGCTCGGACAGCGGCGCATGGTAGAGGCGTGTGGCGAAAAGGGACTTGAGCTTGGGCATGTCGAACTCCGGTTATCCGCGCCGGTTTCGCACCGGCGGCGGGGGAACGGCAAGCGAATCTCAACCTTTGCCACCGATGACGGTCCGAACTGAGGATATGGGGTCCGCGAATGGCGAGGTGGCAGTTCTTTTGCGCGGCATTGGTCGCGCTGATGTCAGGCGTCGTGCCGGCCTTCGCGCAACGCGCGTCGATCCTCGACACTGCGGCGGCCCCTCTGATCGCGGCCGACCGAAGCGGCGTCGCCGGGGTGGGCCGCAACGGCAGCCTCTTCGTCGACCGGGCCGTCACTGGGTATTTTGCACCTGTTGTCGTCTCTGCCTCGCGGTCGGCGGAGAGGTTCAGTTCCGCCAGCCAACTCGATCGTCTGATGGACCTTATTGCAACGGCGGAGGCCGGAGCGGACGGATATGACGCAGTCCAGTACGGGGCGCGGGTGCGCCCTCCCCGCCCCCCGACGCAGATGCGGCTGGGCGAGATCACGGCCTGGATCGCAGCGACTCCTGGTCAGCCCCATGCGATAGGGCGTTATCAGTTCATACCCACAACCTTGGCCCGGTTGGCGGAACAGGTCGGCGTGCGCGCGGATGAGCTGTTCTCGCCGGCTCTGCAAGATCGACTGGCCGTCGAGCTGTTGCGCGAGGCCGGCCTGACGAAATTCCAGTCGGGCGACCTGGACCGGGAGAGCTTCATGAACAACCTCGCCCGAGTCTGGGCGGGACTGCCGACTTCGTCGGGGCGCTCCTATTACCACGGCCACGCCGGGAATGCCGCGACGATGACGTGGGTCACGTTCGAGCAGGAGATGGCAGCGATTTATCCGGAGAACGACGCCTAACGTCCGACGGGGCCTCTCGTGTCGCCTGCGCAGCGTGCGCTTTCAATGCGCACCCGGAACGACCCGCAACTCGATGCGCATCCGTCCTTGGCGCCTTCATCGGGTGCATCTTGGATGCATATGTGCCGGATGCGCATCGAGCGCGCATCCTACGCATGAAAAACGCCCCGGCCTTTCGGCAGGGGCGTTTTCAGATCTCATGGTCCGGGGCGGCGCCCCGCGAACCTTACCAGTCCTCGCGGACCACGGTGCGGGTCTTGATCGGCAGCTTCATCGCGGCGAGGCGCAGGGCCTCACGTGCGGTGGCTTCGTTCACGCCGTCGATCTCGAACATCACGCGGCCCGGCTTGACCTTGGCGGTCCAGCGGTCGACGGAACCCTTACCTTTACCCATGCGAACCTCGATCGGCTTCGCGGTGACCGGAAGGTCCGGGAAGATACGGATCCAGACACGGCCCTGACGCTTCATGTGACGCGTCATGGCACGACGGGCGGCTTCGATCTGACGAGCAGTAACCCGCTCCGGCTCAAGGGCTTTGAGGCCGTAGGTGCCGAAGTTGAGGTCCGATCCGCCTTTAGCGAGGCCGTGGATACGGCCCTTGTGCTGCTTGCGGAATTTCGTGCGTTTCGGTTGAAGCATGACTTACTCCTTACCGGCCACGGGGACCGCGGGGAGCGGGGCCGTCTTGCAGCTCCTGCGCCTTGCGGTCACGTGCCTGGGGATCGTGCTCCATGATCTCGCCTTTGAAGATCCAGACCTTGATCCCGATGATGCCATACGGCGTTACGGCTTCGCTGTGCGCGTAGTCGATGTCGGCGCGAAGGGTGTGCAGGGGCACGCGGCCCTCGCGGTACCATTCGGTCCGGGCGATCTCGGCACCGCCGAGGCGGCCCGCGACGTTGACCCGGATGCCGAGCGCACCCATCCGCATGGCGTTCTGAACGGCACGCTTCATGGCACGACGGAAGGACACACGGCGCTCGAGCTGCTGGGCGATGCTCTCACCCACCAGCGCGGCGTCGAGCTCGGGCTTGCGGACCTCGACGATGTTGAGGTGCAGCTCGGAGTCCGTCATCTTGGCGAGCTTCTTGCGAAGCACCTCGATGTCGGCGCCTTTCTTGCCGATGATCACGCCCGGACGCGCAGTGTGAATGGTCACACGGCACTTCTTGTGCGGACGCTCGATAATCACGCGGGAAACACCGGCCTGCTTGCACTCGGTCTTGATGAACTCGCGGATCTTCACGTCTTCCAGGAGAAGATCACCGTAGTCCTTCGTGTCGGCGTACCAGCGGCTGTCCCAGGTGCGGTTGACCTGGAGGCGCATCCCGATCGGATTGACCTTGTTACCCATTAGGCTTGCTCCTCGACCTGGCGGACCTTGATGGTGATTTCCGAGAACGGCTTCATGATCCGGCCGAAACGGCCACGACCACGGGGCCGGCCACGCTTCATCACCAGGTTCTTGCCGACGTAAGCCTCGGCGACGACCAGTTCGTCGACGTCCAGGTTGTGGTTGTTCTCGGCGTTGGCGATCGCGGACTGAAGGCACTTCTTCACGTCCTGCGCGATCCGGCGCTTGGAGAAGGTCAGGTCCGTGAGGGCCTTGTCCACCTTCTTGCCGCGGATCATGCCGGCGACGAGGTTGAGTTTCTGCGGAGACGTGCGAAGCATGCGCAGTTTTGCCATCGCTTCGTTGTCTGCCACGCGGCGGGGGTTCTTTTCCTTGCCCATGACTTACTTCCGCTTCGCTTTCTTGTCGGCTGCGTGACCGTAGTAGGTCCGCGTCGGCGAGTATTCACCGAACTTCTGGCCGATCATGTCCTCGGACACGTTGACGGGAACGTGCTTCTGGCCGTTGTAGACGCCGAACGTCAGGCCCACGAACTGGGGCAGGATCGTCGAGCGACGGGACCAGATTTTGATAACGTCGTTCCGACCGGACTCGCGGGCCTTCTCGGCCTTCTTGAGCACGTAGGAATCGACGAACGGGCCTTTCCAAACAGAACGGGTCATGGATTACCGCCCTTTCTTCTTGGCGTGACGCGAGCGGATGATCAGCTTCTGCGACGCCTTGTTCTTGTTCCGGGTGCGCGCACCCTTCGTCGGCTTGCCCCACGGGGTAACCGGGTGACGGCCACCAGAGGTCCGGCCTTCACCACCACCGTGCGGGTGGTCGATCGGGTTCATGACGACACCGCGGACGCTGGGACGCTTGCCGTAATGGCGGTTGCGGCCGGCTTTACCGATGTTCTGGTTGCTGTTGTCGGGGTTCGACACGGCACCGACGGTCGCGATGCATTCCTGGCGAACCATCCGCAGCTCGCCCGACGACAGGCGGATCTGCGCGTAGCCACCGTCACGGCCGACGAACTGGGCGTAGGTGCCCGCGGCGCGTGCGATCTGGCCGCCCTTGCCGGGCTTCAGTTCGATGTTGTGAACGATCGTGCCGATCGGCATGCCGGAGAACGGCATCGCGTTGCCCGGCTTGATGTCGACCTTGGTGCCCGCGACGATCTTGTCGCCGACGGCGATCCGCTGGGGCGCGAGGATATAGGCCTGCTCACCGTCCGTGTACTGGATCAGGGCGATGAAGGCGGTGCGGTTCGGGTCGTATTCGATGCGGACGACGACGGCTTCGACGTCGTGCTTGTTCCGCTTGAAATCGACCACGCGGTAGAGGCGCTTTGCCCCACCGCCGCGACGACGCATGGTGATCCGTCCGGTATTGTTCCGGCCGCCCGACTTCGTCAGACCCTCGGTGAGGGACTTGACAGGACGTCCTTTCCAAAGCTCCGAACGGTCGATCAGAACCAGCCCACGCTGGCCAGGCGTCGTCGGCTTATACGACTTGAGTGCCATGTTTACTGTCTTTCCGTTGCTTTGCGGATCGCAAGCGACCCGGCTGTTTAAGGGCCCCAAAGGTCCCCGGTCGAATGTCCATTCAGGACAACAGCAAAGCCCCGGACGAATCCGGGGCTTTGCGGATGGGCGCTTTTAGGAATGTCAGGTCCCGGCGTCAAGCCTGATAGCCCATGAACCGCCCGACCCGGGCCAGTTCACGGGCCCACGGCACCGGAACGCCTTAAGCGGTTGCACGCCCGCTCTCCCCGCGCAAGAACCGGATCGATGTCACAGCGGACAAGGTGAAGAAATGAAGCTCAACGTCTATCTCGCCGGTGAAATCCACAGCGCATGGCGCGATGAAGTCATCGCAGCCTGCGACGGGCTCGAGATCGACTGGATGGGACCGGTGACCGATCATGCCGCTTCGGATGATTGCGGTGTCGAGATCTTCGGCGCGGAAGAGGACAAGTTCTGGCACGACCGCAAGGGCGCGCTGCTGAACGCTGTGCGGACCCGTACGGCGCTGGACCGGTGCGACGTGCTGGTCGTGTGCTTCGGTGAGAAGTACAAGCAGTGGAACGCCGCGTTCGACGCTGGCTATGCCGCGGCGAGGGGCAAGGCGATCATCGTGCTTCAGCCCCCGGAACATGACCATGCGCTCAAGGAAGTCGACGCCGCCGCAAATGCCGTGGCGCGGAGCCCGCAGGAGGTCGCGCGTGCGCTTCGCTACGTCACGACCATGACGCTCTAGGACAAGCCGGATGCATCAATAAGCGAAAGGGCCCCCGGCGCGAACCGGGGGCCCTTTTCAGTCGACGGGTCCGTGGCTCAGAGGCCGGTGGAAACGTCGATCGTGTTGCCCTCTTCGAGGGTCACGTAGGCTTTCTTGACGTCCTTCCGACGGCCAAGCTGGCCGCGGAAACGCTTCTGCTTGCCCTTGGTGATGGTCGTGTTCACGGCCTTCACCTTCACACCGAAGAGGCTTTCGACGGCCTCCTTGATCTGGGGCTTGGAGCTGTCGATCGCCACTTCGAACACCACACCATTGGCCTCGGAGGTCATGGTGGATTTCTCGGTGATGACCGGCTTGACGATGACGTCGTAATGCTCGGGCTTCACGGTCATTTTAGTCGGGCCTCCAGGGCTTCGACACCCGCCTTCGTGATCACGAGCGTGTCACTCTTGAGGATGTCGTAGACGTTGGCGCCCACGGAGGGGAGCACGTCAACGGTTTGCAGGTTGCGGGCCGCGGTGGCGAAGTTCTCGTTCAGCTCGGCGCCGTCAATGATCAGCGCGCGCTTCCAGCCGAGGTTCTTCACCTGCTTGGCCAGGGCCGAGGTCTTGGCTTCGGACAGTTCCGCCGACTCGATGACGACCAGTTCGCCCGCTTTCAGCTTGGCGGACAGCGCGTGGCGCAGGCCCAGCTTGCGGAACTTCTTGGTCAGGTCATGGCCGTGGCTGCGCGGAGTCGGACCCTTGTAGATACCACCCTTGCGGAAGATCGGCGCGTTGCGGTCGCCGTGGCGTGCGCCACCGGTGCCCTTCTGGCGATAGATCTTCTTGGTCGAGTAGGAGGTCTCGCTCCGGGTCTTGACCTTGTGGGTGCCCTGCTGCGCGTTGTTGCGCTGCCAGCGGACCACACGGTGAAGGATGTCGGCGCGGGGCTCGAGCCCGAAGAGGCCCTCGTCCAGATCGACCGATCCGGCCTTCCCGCCGTCCAGTTTGATCACGTCGAGTTTCATTCCTCGCCTTCCTTCTTCTCGCTGTCAGCGTTCGCTTCGGCGTCCTTGTCCGCTTCGATGTCGGCCTCGGCTTCCTGCAGCGCAGCTTCCTGCGCGGCGGCTTCCTCGGCGAGACGGGCCTCTTCGGCCAGGCGGGCTTCTTCCTCGGCGGCGGCGGCGGCTTCTTCAGCAGCCTTTTTCGCTTCCTCGGCAGCGGACTTCAGCGCGGCGGGGTAGATGACGCCATCGGGGATCGGCTTCTTCACCGCATCCTTGATGGTGACCCAGCCACCCTTGGAGCCCGGCACAGCGCCCTTGACCATGATGATGCCGCGCTCGGCATCGGTCTGGACGATCTGCAGGTTCTGGGTGGTGATACGGGCAGCACCCATATGACCGGCCATTTTCTTGCCTTTGAAGACCTTGCCCGGATCCTGACACTGCCCCGTGGAGCCGTGCGACCGGTGGGAGATCGACACACCGTGGGTGGCGCGCAGGCCGCCGAAGTTGTGCCGCTTCATGGCACCGGCGAAACCTTTACCGATCGACGTGCCGGACACGTCGACAAACTGACCCGCGAAGTAGTGGTCAGCGGTGATTTCCTCACCCACTTCGATGAGGTTTTCCGGCGCGACGCGGAATTCCGCGATCTTCCGTTTCGGTTCGACATTGGCCTTCGAGAAGACGCCACGCATCGGCGCGGAGGTCCGCTTGGCCTTGGCAGTGCCACAGCCGAGCTGAACGGCGGTATAGCCGTCACGGTCCGCGGTCCGCTGAGCGACGACCTGCAGCTTGTCGAGCTGAAGGACGGTCACGGGGACCTGCTTGCCGTCTTCCTGGAAGATACGGGTCATCCCGACCTTCTTGGCGATGATTCCAGAGCGCAACATGTTCGGTAGCCCTCCTTACACCTTGATTTCGACGTCGACGCCAGCGGCGAGGTCGAGCTTCATCAGCGCGTCCACGGTCTGGGGCGTCGGGTCCACGATGTCGAGAAGACGCTTGTGCGTGCGGATCTCGAACTGGTCGCGGGATTTCTTGTCGACGTGCGGGCCACGGAGAACCGTGAACTTCTCGATCTTGTTCGGAAGCGGAATCGGGCCCCGGACGGAAGCGCCGGTGCGCTTCGCGGTCTGGACGATCTCCTGCGTGCTGGCGTCCAGCACGCGGTAATCGAAGGCCTTCAGCCGGATCCGGATATTCTGGCTCTGGATTGCCATTGTCTCTCAGCCTTTCGCGGCGTTTTCCCAAAGAGGTGGACCGACGGTATTGGCGGCCCACGTAAGGGTCTTTTTTGGGGTTTGGGTGCGCGTCGAGCGCGCACCCTACGGGTTGCCCCGCTCTTATTCGACGATCTTGGAGACGACGCCGGAGCCGACGGTGCGGCCACCTTCACGGATGGCGAAGCGCAGGCGCTCTTCCATCGCGATCGGCGCGATCAGCTCGACCGAGAACGACACGTTGTCGCCCGGCATCACCATCTCCGTACCTTCCGCCAGCGACACAGTCCCGGTCACGTCCGTCGTGCGGAAGTAGAACTGCGGGCGGTAGTTCGTGAAGAACGGCGTGTGACGGCCACCTTCGTCCTTCGTCAGGATGTAGGCTTCCGCTTCGAACTTCGTGTGCGGCTTCACCGAACCCGGCTTGCAGAGAACCTGGCCACGCTCAACCGCTTCGCGGTCGATACCACGCAGCAGCGCGCCGATGTTGTCGCCGGCTTCCCCGCGATCGAGCAGCTTGCGGAACATCTCGACGCCCGTGCAGGTCGTCTTCTTGGTGTCCTTGATGCCGACGATCTCGAGTTCGTCGCCAACGTTCACGACGCCACGCTCGACGCGGCCGGTCACGACCGTACCACGACCGGAGATCGAGAAGACGTCCTCGATCGGCATCAGGAACGGCTGGTCGACAGCGCGCTCGGGCTGCGGGATGTACTCGTCCACGGCCGCCATCAGCTCGCGGATCTTGTTCTCGCCGATCGCTTCGTCACGGCCTTCCAGAGCGGCAAGCGCGGAGCCCGCCACGATCGGAATGTCGTCGCCCGGGAACTCGTACTCGGACAGAAGTTCGCGAACTTCCATCTCGACCAGCTCCAGCAGCTCCTCGTCGTCGACCTGGTCGACCTTGTTGAGGAACACCACCATCGCCGGGATACCGACCTGACGGCCGAGCAGGATGTGCTCGCGCGTCTGCGGCATCGGGCCGTCGGCCGCGTTCACCACGAGGATCGCGCCGTCCATCTGCGCGGCACCGGTGATCATGTTCTTCACGTAGTCGGCGTGGCCGGGGCAGTCGACGTGCGCGTAGTGACGGTTCTCCGTCTCGTACTCGACGTGCGCCGTCGAGATCGTGATCCCGCGGGCCTTCTCTTCGGGCGCGCCGTCAATCTGGTCATACGCACGGAACTCGCCGAAAAACTTCGTGATCGCCGCCGTCAGCGTCGTCTTGCCGTGGTCAACGTGACCGATCGTGCCGATGTTGCAGTGCGGCTTGCTGCGTTCAAACTTTTCCTTGGCCATTGGAGGCTCCTTTGTCTGTCGTTCGGTGCGCTGCGGGGGCGCACCCTACGGGTGGGTGTAGGGTGCGCCGCGAGGGCGCACCGAAGGTCATGCGTACTTGGACTGGATCTCGTCGGAGATGTTCTGCGGCACCGGCTCGTAGTGATCGAAGAGCATGGTGAACACGGCACGACCCGAGGACATCGAGCGCAGCGTGTTGATGTAGCCGAACATGTTGGCCAGCGGCACGAAGGAGTCGATGACGATCGCGTTGCCGCGGGTGTCCTGACCCTGAACCATACCGCGCCGCGAGGTGAGGTCGCCGATGATGCCACCGGTGTATTCCTCGGGCGTCACGACCTCGACCCGCATGATCGGCTCGAGCAGCTTGGCGCCGGCCTTGCGGAGACCTTCGCGCATGGCCATCCGCGACGCGATTTCGAACGCCAGGACGCTCGAGTCCACGTCGTGGAACTTGCCGTCCACGAGGGCGACCTTGAAGTCGATGACCGGGAAACCGGCAAGCGGACCGGAGTCCATGACCGACTTGATGCCCTTCTCGACGCCGGGGATGTATTCCTTCGGCACGGCACCACCAACGATGCGGGACTCGAAGGAGTAGCCTTCGCCCGGCTCTGTCGGCGAGATGATGAGCTTGACCTCGGCGAACTGGCCCGAACCACCCGACTGTTTCTTGTGGGTGTAGGTGTGCTCGATCTCGTGACCGATGGTCTCGCGATAGGCCACCTGCGGCGCACCGATGTTCGCCTCGACCTTGAACTCCCGCTTGAGGCGGTCGACCATGATGTCGAGGTGAAGTTCGCCCATGCCCTTCAGGATGGTCTGGCCGCTCTCGAAGTCGGTCTCGACCTTGAAGGACGGGTCCTCGGCGGCGAGCCGCTGAAGGCCGGCGGACATCTTCTCCTGGTCGGCCTTGGTCTTCGGCTCGACGGCGATTTCGATCACCGGCTCCGGGTAGGTCATCGTCTCGAGCACGACCTGCTTGTTGGAGTCGCAGAGCGTGTCACCGGTGGTCGTGTCCTTGAGGCCGGCGATGGCGATGATGTCGCCCGAACCCGCCCAGTCGATCTCTTCCCGGGAGTTCGAGTGCATCATCATCATACGACCGATGCGCTCTTTCTTGCCCTTGGTCGAGTTCATGACCGAGCTGCCCTTCTCGAGCAGGCCCGAGTAAATGCGGGTGAAGGTCAGCGAGCCGACGAACGGGTCGTTCATGATCTTGAACGCGAGGCCGGCGAAGGGCTGCTCGTCACCGGGGCGACGCTCGATGTTGCGGGTTTCCGTCTCGTCGTCCGGGGAGAAGCCCATGTAGGGCGGAACGTCGAGGGGACCCGGCAGGTAGTCGATGACCGCGTTGAGCATGGGCTGCACGCCCTTGTTCTTGAACGCGGAGCCCGCGAGGACCGGAACGAAGGAGAGCGACAGCGTGCCCTTGCGGATCAGGGACCGAAGGGTCGGCAGGTCGGGCTCGTTGCCTTCGAGGTAGGCTTCCATCGCGTCATCGTCCTGCTCGACGGCAAGCTCGACGAGTTCGGCGCGCATGGACTCGGCCTTTTCCTTCAGCTCGTCACGGATCTCGGTGATGACCCAGGACGCGCCGAGGTCTTCGCCTTTCCAGACCCACTCCTTCATCGTGACGAGGTCGACGATGCCTTCGAGCTGGTCTTCCGCGCCGATCGGGAACTGGATCGGGGCCGGGATGGCACCGGTGCGGTCCTTGATCATCTTGACGCAGTTGTCGAAGTCCGCGCCGATCTTGTCCATCTTGTTGACGTAGACGATCCGCGGAACCTTGTAGCGGTCGGCCTGGCGCCAGACGGTTTCGGTCTGGGGCTCGACACCGGCGTTGGCGTCGAGCACGCAGACGGCACCGTCGAGCACGGCGAGCGAACGCTCGACTTCGATGGTGAAGTCAACGTGGCCGGGGGTGTCGATGATGTTGAACCGGAAGCGGGCTTCGTCCGGCGTGTCACCGTAGATGCCGGTCGGATTCTTGCCGTCCTCGGTGCGGAACCAGAAAGTGGTCGTCGCAGCGGAGGTAATGGTAATCCCGCGTTCCTGCTCCTGCTCCATCCAGTCCATCGTGGCGGCGCCGTCGTGGACTTCGCCGATCTTGTGGGACTTGCCGGTGTAGTAAAGGATCCGCTCCGTGGTCGTGGTCTTGCCGGCGTCGATGTGCGCCATGATCCCGAAGTTACGGTAGCGGTCGAGGGTGTATTCGCGGGCCATTGGAAAGGGTCCTTAAAGCCTGAGCTTGGGTCGAAGCGGAGCTGCCGACCGAGTTACCAGCGGTAGTGGCTGAACGCGCGGTTGGCGTCGGCCATCTTGTGGGTGTCTTCACGCTTCTTGACGGCGGTGCCGCGGCCCTGGACCGCATCGACCAGCTCGCCTGCGAGGCGCTCTTCCATCGTGTTCTCGTTGCGCGACTTCGCGGCGGCGATGAGCCAGCGGATCGCGAGCGCTTCACGACGCTCGGGGCGGACTTCGACCGGCACCTGGTAGGTGGCGCCGCCGACCCGGCGGGAGCGAACCTCGACGGAGGGCTTCACGTTGTCGAGCGCTTCGTGGAACACTTCGACCGGAGCCTTCTTGAGACGACCCTCAACGCGATCGAACGCGTTGTAGACGATCTTCTCTGCGACCGACTTCTTGCCGTCGATCATGAGGTTGTTCATGAACTTGGTGAGCACACGATCGCCGAACTTGGCGTCGGGGAGAACTTCGCGCTTCTCTGCAGCGTGACGACGGGACATCTGTAATTCCTCTTACTTCGGACGCTTCGCGCCGTACTTGGAGCGGCGCTGTTTACGGTCCTTGACACCCTGGGTGTCGAGGACGCCGCGAAGGATGTGGTAACGGACACCGGGAAGGTCTTTCACACGGCCGCCACGGATCAGGACAACGGAGTGCTCCTGAAGGTTGTGGCTCTCGCCCGGAATGTAGCTGATGACCTCGTAGCCGTTGGTGAGACGCACCTTGGCCACCTTACGCATAGCCGAGTTCGGCTTCTTCGGCGTGGTGGTGTAGACCCGGGTACAGACGCCGCGCTTCTGCGGGCACTGTTCCAGGTGCATGGACTTGGAGCGTTTGACTTTCGGCTGCCGCGGCTTGCGGATCAGCTGTTGGATCGTTGGCATTGGGCGTTCTTCCCCGATTCCTGACACATGTGTTGCGGACCCGAGGGGCCGCGGATTTCGACTACACGCTTCGCGCGTCCGCAAAGCGCAAACACCCGCAGACGACCCCATTCAGGATCGGTGCGGTGGGTATCCAGAGGATCGGGGCACAGGCCCGGATCGTGACCACTTCAACTCTGATTTCAGGAGCGTCAGGGCATAACCCCGGTCCCGAGTGGCCGCTCTTTAGGGGGAATCGGGGGGGTTGTCAACGCTTCCGCAAGAGTGTGTCGAGCGCCGTCTCCATCCCCGGCAGATCGATGCCGAACGATTCAGCGAGCAACGTCCTGAGGTCGTCCGGTTCGGCCTTCCAGGTTTCGATCCGGTCCCAGCGACGGTCGATCTCGCTCTCGTTGACCTCGTGGCTTCCACGCACGTACATCGGTGGGAACGGCATCGTCAACTGAGGCATGCCCTTCCACAGCCTTGTATGAAGGGCGTCGAGCAGGCTCATCTGGTCGTCTGGCGCCCGATAGGTGATGAGCGCCGGCGTCCAGTGCTGTGCGATCACCGGGCGCAGGACCACCCCATCCCCCGTCGCGCGCAGCACGACGCCGCGGCAGAAATCGACCGTCACTCGCGGGCGCATGTCGAAGAGCTGCCGGACGTGACGGAAGACCAGCCTTGCGCGCTCGACAAAGATCTCCGCGACAGCATCGTCGTCGTCGAGCCTGAACTCCGCGACGGCCTTGGCGTCCGGGTTCCGGTGCGCCAGCATCGCACGGCGGCAGGCGAAGCGGTGCTGCTCTCCCTCCGGCATGATCTCGAGCTTCGCCTGCGGCACATCGGCCAGCAGCGCCTCCAGCCGGGCGCGGTACGGTGCCGGCAAGTGATCCCCGGCGAGAACCACCAGAGTGAAGTCGGGATCGGTCTGGCGACGCATGCTCGGCAGCGCGACATGCTCGAACCAGAGGAAGCGAAGCTCCAGGCGCGACGGCTCGTAGAGCTTCGCACGGACGGCATCCATGTCCATCGCGTGATCTTCGAAACCGCCCGGGGCCGAGGGGTAGGAAAACCTGCAAAGCCCAAGGACCTGGATAGCCGACATCTTTTCTCCCTGCCTCGTTCGCGGGACCCTATGGCAGCGCGGTGCGCCGCTCAAGCGGATCAGCGCGGAGGCACGTTGGGGCGAGGAATGCCACGGCGTGGAATTGCCAGCCGCCGCTCGCGCCAGAAGGCGAACAGGCCGGAGCCGACGACGATCGCGCTGCCGATCCACGTGAGAGCGTCGGGGAAGTCGCCGAAGATCACCAGCCCGGCGATGATCGCGACAACCAGTCCGGTGTAGCGGAACGGCGCGACGAAGGCGATTTCGCCCACCCTTACGGCCATGATGATCGTCAGGTAAGCCGCCAGCACCAGCAACGCCGCCAACCCGATGAGGCCGAGCTGGCCGGCACTCGGTCGAACCCATTCCTGCCCGAAGCCGACGACAAGAGCGAACAGCGTGACGATCAGCGCGGTCCAGAAGGTCACGTTCATCGTGTGGACCTCCTTCGAGAGTCTGCGCGTCGCGAGATCGCGCACCGTGGCGCAGAGCACGGTCGCCACGCCGTAGACCGAGTAGATGCTGAAGACGTCGCTGCCGGGGCGGACGATCAGCAGAACGCCAAGGAAGCCGGCGAGGATCGCGCTCATCCGGCGCCAGCCGACCGGCTCCTTGAAGACCAGCGCACTTCCGAGCGTCACGGCGAGCGGCAGTGCCTGCAGGATCGCCGTCAGATCGCCGAGCGGCATGTGGAACAGCGCTGTCAGGAAGAACCACGCTGCGCCGGCCTCGGCGACGCAACGTAGGACGATCAGGCCCTTGTCGTGGCGGCTCACCGGCACACTGAACGCGCCGAGCTTCCATGCCGCGATGGCAAGCAGGGTCGAGGTGACGATCCCGCGCATGAAGATCGCCTGCATCGCCGACATCCCGTCGGACAAAGACTTGAGACACGCATCGTTGAGCGTGAAGCAGGTCATCGCGGCGACCATCAGAAGCGCACCGCGCATGTTGTCCGACAGTGTCATGGGCGAGCCGGTATCAGTGCCCCGTGCCCGCCGCCAGATCCATTCAGCGAGTCAGAGGTGGCGCACCTCTGCCGGAGCAGCCCACCAATTGTCGTGCAGCCCGTCGCAATGCGTGACGGGAGCACTGGCAAGGTCCGTGGGGTCGATGTCGTCGAATGCAGCGACGCTGATCGCCACATGATCCACCGGATTCCAGTCAGTCGCTGTGACCCTCGCGAAGGTCAGGACGCCGCATCTGGCGCATCGGCCCGGCGTGAGGGACCCGGACTTCGCGACGTTCGGAGACGCGATTTCCCTAAAGCGGTCCGGAAAAACGCTCAGGCTCCAGTAGCGGTTCTTGAAACAGTAGGTGCAGTTGCACTTGGTGGTGCCGGCAGAGAGGTCGACATCCGCTTCGAAGCGGACGTCGCCGCAATGGCAGCTTGCGTGGTAGGTGGTGTAGGGCATGGGGTGATCCTCGGCTGATATGCCTGACGATACCCCTGCCCTGCTGCCAGTTTCCGTCAGGCGCCGAGCGTCTCGCGGATCTCGAACCCCGAGATGTTCTGCGGCTCCGTGTCGACGGCGATAACGTGCTCCACCTGGCTGGCGGCGGGGCCGCTGTAGAGGTGGCGCTTCATCTCGGCGAGCGCGGCTGCGCTGCCTTCGAAGTGGGCGACAACGCTGCCGTCGCCATGATTGCGAACCCAGCCGGACAGACCGGCCTTCTCCGCCTCGGATTTGGTCCAGGCGCGGTAGGATACCCCCTGCACGCGCCCGGTTACTCTTACGTCCATTGCATTCATGTCAGCTTCCTCCCGAAGGACAACTTTCGTGATGCCTGCAAGGTTTCGGATACAGCAGATCATCGGCTCGAAGGGTGTCGCAGGACATGAGAAGGGCGCGGAAGTTGCCTCCCGCGCCCCTCGATCTCTCAACCGGCAGAAGTCCGCTTTATTCGCGGCTTTCCGGCGTATCCACGACCAGCGTGTCGAAGTCGTCCCCGCCGATCACATCGTCGGCTTCGGGCGCTGCAAGGGCAGCGGCCTGTTCGGCCTCGTGCCGCTTGGCATCCAGCACCTTCTTGTCGCGATCCATCGCAACCTTGCGGATGCGGGTGGTCGCGCCACCGGTGCCGGCCGGGATCAGGCGGCCCACAAGGATGTTCTCCTTGAGACCGATGAGCCGGTCGCGCTTGCCCATGACGGATGCCTCGGTCAGCACGCGCGTCGTCTCCTGGAAGGAGGCGGCGGACATGAAGGACCGGGTCTGCAGCGACGCCTTCGTGATGCCGAGCAGGACCGGCTGACCCTGTGCGGGACGACCGTTGCGGAGCGCGGCCTTCTCGTTGGCCTCGTCCAGTTCCGGCTTCTCGACATGCTCGCCCTTCAGAAGCGTCGTGTCCCCGGAGTCCGAGATCTCGTACTTCTTCAGCATCTGGCGAACGATGACCTCGATGTGCTTGTCGTTAATCTTAACGCCTTGCAGCCGGTACACGTCCTGAACCTCGTCAACCATGTAGTTGGCGAGCGCCTCGACACCCATGATCGCGAGGATGTCGTGCGGGGCGGGGTTGCCGTCCATGATGTAGTCGCCCTTCTGGACGTAATCACCTTCCTGGACCGGAATGTGCTTACCCTTGGGCACCATGTACTCGACCTTGTCGAGGGAGTCGTCGGCCGGTTCGATCGCGATGCGGCGCTTGTTCTTGTAGTCCTTGCCGAAGCGAACGTAGCCGTCGATCTCTGCGATGATGGCGTGGTCCTTCGGACGACGGGCTTCGAACAGTTCCGCGACGCGCGGCAGACCACCGGTGATGTCCTTGGTCTTGGCGCCTTCACGCGGGATCCGCGCGATAACGTCACCCGCCATAACCGTCTGGCCGTCATCGACCGAAAGAATGGCGTCCACGGACATCTGGTAGGTCACCGGGTTGCCGAGTTCGTTGCGCACCGCTTCGCCATCCTCACCGAGGATGAGAATTTCCGGCTTCAGCTCGTTGCCTTTCGGCACCGACCGCCAGTCCGACACGATCTTCTGCGTCATACCGGTCGCATCGTCCGTCTCTTCCCGCACGGCGATGCCGTTGACGAGGTCGACGTAACGGGCCGTACCCGACTTCTCGGCGATGATCGGCAGGGTATAGGGGTCCCATTCGAACATCTTGGTGCCGCGAGTGATCTCCTCGCCGTCCTTGACGAAGACCTTGGTACCGTAGCCGATCTTGTGGCTGGCACGTTCGGCGCCCGTGTCCGGGTCCATGATGCCAAGCACCATGTTCCGGCCGACGACGATCTGTTCGCCGCGCTCGTTCTCGAGGATCTGGGCGTTGCGGAACTCCACCTTGCCGTCTTGCGACGTCTCGAGGAAGGACTGCTGGCCACCCTGCGCAACGCCGCCGATGTGGAACGTCCGCATCGTCAGCTGCGTGCCGGGTTCACCGATGGACTGCGCGGCGATGATGCCGACAGCCTCGCCGATGTTGACCATCGTACCGCGGGCCAGGTCGCGACCGTAGCACATGGCGCAGACGCCGTCCTCGGCCTCGCAGGTCAGCGGGGACCGGATACGGACCGTCTGAAGCGCGTTGGTCTCGATCAGGTCGGCCTTGCGCTCGTCGATCAGTTCGCCGTGCTTCACCAGAACCTCGTCGGTGCCGGGGATGATGACGTCCTCCGCAGCGACACGGCCAAGGATACGCTCGCCGATCGAGGCGACGACTTCACCATCGCTGATCGCCGGCTCGGCGGTGATGGCGAGGTCGGTGCCACAGTCGGCCTGACGCACGATGCAGTCCTGCGCCACGTCAACCAGACGACGGGTCAGGTAGCCCGAGTTCGCCGTCTTCAGAGCGGTGTCCGACAGACCCTTCCGCGCGCCGTGGGTGGAGTTGAAGTACTCCAGCACGGTCAGGCCTTCCTTGAAGTTCGAGATGATCGGCGTCTCGATGATCTCGCCGGACGGCTTGGCCATCAGGCCCCGCATACCGCCGAGCTGCTTCATCTGAGTGACCGAGCCCCGGGCACCGGAGTGGGCCATCATGTAGACGCTGTTCGGCTCTTCCTCGGCGCCGGTGTCGTCGGATTTCTTCGCGGAAATCGTGGACATCATCGCTTCGGTGACGCGGTCGTTACACTTCGACCAGGCATCGACGACCTTGTTGTACTTCTCACCCTGGGTGATCAGGCCGTCCATGTACTGCTGTTCGAAGTCCTTGACCTGCTCACGCGTCTCGTCGACCAGCGTCCACTTGTTGTCGGGCACGACCATGTCGGCCTTGCCGAACGAGATGCCGGCCTTGAACGCCTCGCGGAAGCCCATGGTCATGATCTGGTCGCAGAAGATGACCGACTCCTTCTGACCGCAATAGCGGTAGACGGTGTCGATGACGCGCTGGACGTCTTTCTTCCGGAGCAGACCGTTGATCAGGTCGAACGGAGCCTTGGCATTCAGAGGCAGCAGCGCGCCGAGGCGGACCCGGCCGGGCGTCGTCTCGTAACGCTTGAAGACTTCCTGGCCCTCGTCGTCGATCTGCTTGACCCGGCACTCGATCTTGGCGTGCATGTGCACTTCGCCGGCGGTGAGCGCGTGCTCGACCTCTTCGACGGAGCCGAACTTCATGCCCTCGCCCTTCATGCCGTCCCGCATGATAGTGACGTAGTAGAGACCGAGGATCATGTCCTGCGACGGCACGATGATCGGCGCGCCGTTGGCGGGCGACAGAACGTTGTTCGTGGACATCATCAGAACGCGCGCTTCCAGCTGGGCTTCCAGCGAGAGCGGCACGTGAACGGCCATCTGGTCACCGTCGAAGTCAGCGTTGAACGCCGAACAGACGAGCGGGTGCAGCTGGATCGCCTTGCCTTCGATGAGCGTCGGTTCGAACGCCTGGATACCGAGACGGTGCAGCGTGGGCGCACGGTTCAGCAGAACCGGATGCTCACGGATGACCTCGTCGAGGATGTCCCAGACTTCGGGACGCTCTTTCTCGACCAGCTTCTTCGCCTGCTTGACGGTCGAGGACAGGCCCTTCGCTTCGAGCCGCGAGTAGATGAACGGCTTGAACAGCTCTAGCGCCATTTTCTTCGGCAGGCCGCACTGGTGCAGCTTCAGCTCGGGACCGGTCACGATGACAGACCGGCCGGAGAAGTCGACGCGCTTGCCGAGAAGGTTCTGACGGAAGCGACCCTGCTTGCCTTTCAGCATGTCGGACAGCGACTTCAGCGGGCGCTTGTTGGCACCGGTGATGACGCGGCCGCGGCGGCCGTTGTCGAACAGGGCGTCGACGGATTCCTGAAGCATCCGCTTCTCGTTCCGGACGATGATGTCCGGCGCGCGCAGCTCGATGAGCCGCTTGAGGCGGTTGTTCCGGTTGATCACCCGGCGATACAGGTCGTTGAGGTCGGAAGTCGCGAAGCGGCCGCCGTCCAGCGGAACAAGCGGACGCAGTTCCGGCGGAATGACCGGAACGACGGTCATGATCATCCACTCCGGGCGGTTGCCGGATTCGATGAAGTTCTCGACGATCTTCAGCCGCTTGATGATCTTCTTCGGCTTCAGTTCGCCAGTGGCTTCCTTGAGCTCCTCGCGCAGTTTCTCGGCCTCGCCCTCGAGGTCGATCATGCTGAGCATCTCACGGATGGCCTCGGCACCGATGTTCGCCTGGAAGGCGTCCGCGCCGTAGGCGTCCTGAGCGTCGTTGAACTCTTCCTCGGTCATCAGCTGACCGTAGTTGAGGTCGGTCAGGCCCGGCTCGATGACGACGTAGTTCTCGAAGTAGAGAATACGCTCGAGGTCGCGGAGCGTCATGTCGAGCATGAGGCCGATCCGGGACGGAAGCGACTTCAGGAACCAGATGTGCGCGACGGGGGCGGCCAGTTCGATGTGGCCCATACGCTCGCGACGCACTTTCTGGAGGGTGACTTCTACGCCGCACTTCTCGCAGACGACGCCGCGGTACTTCATGCGCTTGTACTTGCCGCACAGGCACTCGTAGTCCTTGATCGGGCCGAAGATACGCGCGCAGAAGAGACCGTCACGCTCGGGCTTGAACGTACGATAGTTGATCGTCTCGGGCTTCTTGATCTCGCCGAAGGACCAGCTGAGGATCCGCTCCGGCGACGCGAGCGAGACCTTGATCTCGTCGAACGTCTTGGCCGGCGTAAGCGGGTTGAACGGGTTGTTGGTCAGTTCCTGGTTCATCAGGTCACCTTTCTAGGCATTTGCGAAGGGAGGGAAGAGAGGGGCGTAGGGTGCGCGCTCGAGGCGCACCCCGCGCCGGGAGACCGATCACTCGGCATCCTCCTCCTCTTCTTCTTCCCCGATCTCCGCATCCAGGAGTTCCATATTGAGGCCGAGACCCCGAACCTCCTTGACGAGAACGTTGAACGATTCCGGCACGCCGGCCTCGAAGTTGTCCTCGCCCTTGACGATGCTTTCGTAGACCTTGGTCCGGCCCGCGACGTCATCCGACTTCACGGTGAGCATCTCCTGAAGCGTGTAGGCTGCGCCGTACGCCTCGAGAGCCCAGACCTCCATCTCGCCGAAGCGCTGGCCGCCGAACTGCGCCTTACCACCAAGCGGCTGCTGGGTGACGAGCGAGTACGGACCGGTCGAACGGGCGTGGATCTTGTCGTCGACGAGGTGGTGCAGCTTCAGCAGGTACTTCACCCCGACGGTGACCTTCCGGCTGAATTGTTCGCCCGTGCGACCGTCGAACAGGATCGACTGCGCGCTCTCGTCGAAGCCGGCGCGCCGCAGCGCGTCGTCCACGTCGTTCTCCTTGGCGCCGTCGAAGACCGGCGTCGCGATCGGGACACCCCGGGTCACGTTACCGGCGGCCTCGACCAGCATATCTTCCGACATGCTCTCGATGCCCTCTTCGTAGACGTCGTCGCCGTAGGCCAGCTTCATCGCTTCACGCACCGGCGTCAGATCGCCGGACCGGCGGTACTCCTGAATCGCATCGTCGATCTGGATGCCGAGGCCACGCGAGGCCCAGCCCATGTGCGTCTCGAGGATCTGGCCGACGTTCATCCGCGACGGCACGCCGAGCGGGTTCAGAACGAAGTCGACCGGCGTGCCGTCCTGAAGGAACGGCATGTCCTCGGACGGGACCACGCGAGAGATGACGCCCTTGTTGCCGTGACGGCCGGCCATCTTGTCGCCCGGCTGAAGCTTGCGCTTCACGGCCACGAAGACCTTGACCATCTTCATGACGCCCGGAGGCAGATCGTCGCCGCGGCGGACCTTCTCGACCTTGTCCTCGAACCGCGCGTCCAGCTGGCGCTTCTGCGCCTCGTACTGGTCGTTGAGCGCTTCGACGTGGCTCGCGTCGCCCTCTTCCTTCAGCGCCAGCTGCCACCAGTGACTGCGGGGCATCCCGTCGAGGATTTCGGCGTCGATGGTCGTCCCGGCCTTGATGCCTTTCGGACCCTTGGCCACTTCTTTGCCCTCGAGCATGGAGCGGAGACGCGCGTAGATGTTGCGGTCGAGAATGGCGAGCTCGTCGTCCCGGTCACGGGACAGGCGCTCGACCTCTTCACGCTCGATCTGCAGCGCACGTTCGTCCTTTTCGACACCGTGGCGGTTGAAGACGCGGACCTCGACGATCGTGCCGAAGTCGCCCGGCGGCAGGCGCAGGGACGTGTCACGCACGTCGGACGCCTTTTCCCCGAAGATGGCGCGGAGGAGCTTCTCTTCCGGCGTCATCGGGCTTTCGCCCTTCGGAGTGATCTTGCCGACCAGGATGTCGCCCGGACCCACTTCTGCACCGATGTAGACGATGCCGGCCTCGTCGAGGTTGCGCAGGGCTTCCTCGCCGACGTTCGGGATGTCGCGGGTGATCTCTTCCGGACCCAGCTTGGTATCGCGGGCGGCCACTTCGAACTCTTCGATGTGGATCGAGGTGAAGACGTCGTCCTTCACGATCCGCTCGGAGATGAGGATCGAGTCCTCGTAGTTGTAGCCGTTCCACGGCATGAAGGCGACGACCACGTTCTTGCCGAGGGACAGTTCGCCCATATCCGTGGACGGACCGTCGGCGATGACCTCACCCTTCTGAACCGTGTCACCCACCTTCACCAGCGGGCGCTGGTTGATGCAGGTGTTCTGGTTCGACCGCTGGAACTTGCGCATCCGGTAGATGTCGACACCGGCGTCGCCGAGCTCGAGATCCTCGGTGGCACGGACAACGATCCGCATCGCGTCGACCTGGTCGATGATGCCGCCGCGCTTCGCCATGATGGCCGCGCCGGAGTCACGGGCGACGACGCCCTCGATCCCGGTACCGACCAGCGGAGCTTCGGCCTGCAGGAGAGGCACGGCCTGCTTCTGCATGTTCGAGCCCATGAGCGCGCGGTTCGCGTCGTCGTTCTCGAGGAACGGGATCAGCGATGCGGCCACGGAGACCAGCTGCTTCGGCGACACGTCGATGAGGTCCACGCTTTCGCGGGGCGTCAGCGTGTATTCACCGGCACGGCGGGTCGAGACCAGCTCGTTGAGGAAGTTGCCCTCATCGTCCAGCGTCGCGTTGGCCTGCGCCACCACGTGCCGCATCTCTTCGGTCGCGGACATGTACTGGACTTCGTCGGTGACCTGAGCGTCCTGCACACGGCGATACGGAGTCTCGATGAAGCCGTACTTGTTCACCCGCGCGAAGGTCGCGAGGTTGTTGATGAGACCGATGTTCGGGCCTTCCGGCGTCTCGATCGGGCACATCCGGCCGTAGTGGGTGATGTGGACGTCACGCACCTCGAAGCCGGCACGCTCACGCGTCAGGCCACCCGGGCCAAGCGCCGAAAGGCGACGCTTGTGGGAGACTTCCGACAGCGGGTTCGTCTGGTCCATGAACTGCGACAGCTGCGAGGAGCCGAAGAATTCACGCACCGCAGCCGCGGCCGGCTTGGCGTTGATGAGGTCCTGCGGCATGACCGTGTCGATCTCGACGGAGGACATGCGCTCCTTGATGGCGCGCTCCATGCGGAGCAGGCCAACGCGGTACTGGTTCTCCATCAGCTCGCCGACAGAGCGGACGCGGCGGTTGCCGAGGTGGTCGATGTCGTCCACTTCGCCTTTGCCGTCGCGCAGTTCGACCAGCGCCTTGATGCAGGAGACGATGTCTTCCTTGCGGAGCGTGCGCTGCGTGTCCTCGGCGTCGAGCGCGAGGCGCATGTTCATCTTCACGCGACCGACCGCAGAGAGGTCGTAGCGCTCGGAGTCGAAGAACAGGCTGTCGAACAGGGTGGAAGCGGCTTCGACGGTCGGCGGCTCACCCGGACGCATGACGCGGTAGATGTCCATGAGCGCGGTGTCGCGGTTCATGTTCTTGTCCTGCGCCATCGTGTTCCGCATGTACGGACCGACGGAGATGTTATCGATGTCGAGCACGGGAATGCTCGTCACGCCGGCATCCAGCAGCTCCTTCACGGTGCCGCCGATGATCTCGCCTTCCTTGTCGCGCTCGATCGTCAACTCGTCACCGGCTTCGACGTAGATCGCACCGGTTTCCTCGTTGATGATGTCGTTGGCGACGTATTTGCCCGCGATGTGCGAGTGCGGGACCAGCAGGTCGGTGACGGACCCCTCGTCCAGCAGCTTCTTCACCTGGCGCGGGGTGACCTTGTCGCCGGCCTTCGCGATGACTTCACCGGTGGCGGCATCGACGAGGTCATGCGACGGCCGGGTGCCGCGCACGCGCTCGGGGAAGAACTTGGTGACCCAGCCCTTGTTCTTCTCGAAGGTGTAATCGACGGTCCGGTAGTAGGCATTCATGATGCCTTCCTGATCCATGCCGAGGGCATAGAGCAGCGTCGTCACCGGCAGTTTCCGGCGGCGGTCGATGCGCGCGTAGACGAGATCCTTGGCGTCGAACTCGAAGTCCAGCCAGGAACCGCGGTACGGAATGATACGGCAGGCGAACAGCAGCTTGCCGGAGGAGTGCGTCTTGCCTTTGTCGTGGTCGAAGAAGACGCCCGGCGACCGGTGCATCTGGGAGACGATCACGCGCTCGGTGCCGTTCACGATGAACGTCCCGTTCGGGGTCATCAGGGGCATGTCGCCCATGAAGACGTCCTGTTCCTTGATGTCCTTCACGGACTTCGCGCCGGTATCTTCGTCGACATCGAACACGATCAGGCGCAGCGTCACCTTGAGCGGCGCGCTGTAGGTCATGTCGCGCTGCTGGCACTCGTCGACGTCGTACTTCGGACGCTCGAGTTCGTAGCGGACGAATTCGAGAACGGCGGTCTCGTTGAAGTCCTTGATCGGGAACACCGACTGGAAGACACCCTTGATGCCTTCGCCGTCGAGCGGCTCTTCCGCGTCACCGGATTTGAGGAACAGGTCGTAGGAGGATTTCTGAACCTCGATGAGGTTCGGCATTTCCAGGACTTCCCGGATTTTGCCGTAGTATTTGCGCAAGCGTTTCTGGCCGAGGTAGGATTGAGCCATGTGGAGCGTCACCTTGTCTGTCTCTGCGAAGCACGTCACCGGTGGGCCACGGCGAGGCGCCTCTTACGAGAGGGGATGTCACGGGGTCCATACTGGCTGCCATCCCACCGGCAACCGCCCGACCCGGGTGACCTGCCCGAGGGAAGGCTTTCTCGAAAGCCTTCCCTGAGACAGGTTAGGCCGGGACCGGATTTCTCCGCTCCCAGCCCATGATTTCGTCGGCGACAGTGGGGTTCGTCGCCGTATCGGCAGGCCTTAGGCCAGCTCGACCTCGGCGCCAGCGGCTTCCAGCTTCGACTTGATGTCTTCGGCTTCGGCCTTGTCCACGCCTTCTTTGATCTTGCCGCCGGCTTCGACCAGGTCCTTGGCTTCTTTCAGGCCAAGACCGGTGATGCCGCGAACTTCCTTGATCACGTTGATCTTCTGAGCGCCGGCGTTCTTCAGAACGACGTCAAACTCGGTCTTTTCCTCTTCGGCAGCGCCAGCGTCGCCGCCAGCCGGGCCGGCCATCATGACAGCGCCACCAGCGGCGGGCTCGATGCCGTATTCGTCCTTGAGGATGGTTTTCAGTTCCTGTGCCTCGAGAAGGGTCAGACCAACGATCTCTTCGGCGAGTTTTTTCAGATCAGCCATTTCGTGCTTTCCGTTCGATTATGTGTGTTCCAACGCGTGCGGGTTCAACCCCACGACGGTCTGTCGGGTATGCCTTATGCCGCCTCGGCCTTCTCTTCGATGGTCGAGAGGATGCTCGCGATGTTGCTTGCAGGCGCGCCGATCGCACCGGCGATGTTGCTCGCGGGGGCTCCGATGCAGCCGACGATGGAAGCGATAAGCTCCTCGCGGGACGGCATTTCGGAAACCGCGGTCACACCGGCGGAATCAAGAGCGGTCTCACCCATCGAGCCGCCAAGGATCTGAAGCTTTTCATTTTCCTTGGCGTACTTCACGACCACCTTGGCAGCTGCCACGGGGTCTTCCGAATAGGAGAGCACGGTCATGCCCGTCAGGTAATCGGCGATGGACTCGCAGGGTTTACCTTCCAGGGCGATCTTGGCGAGCTTGTTCTTGGCAACGCGAACGGAGCCGCCGGCATCGCGCATGCGCGCCCGGAGGTCCTGCATTTCGGCAACCGTGAGACCTTCGTAGTGGGCAACCACCACGACGCCAGAGCTTTCGAAGATTTGGCCGAGCTCGTCGACCAGCTTTTCTTTCTGGGCTCTATCCACAGTTCACTCCAAGTTTGGAGGGGTGACCCTCCGGCTCATTTCAGCCGGGACGCGAGGCCCCGGCAGTCGGGTCCTTACGGGTCCGTCCAATTTCGCCCCGGCACCATGGCGGTAACCGAAGAAATCTGGTCCTTTCCCGTCTCAGGCAGGACTTATGGCCTCCGGAATTCCTCGGGCCGCCCACCGTCTCGGACGAATCGCGAAATGGTTCCCACGCGGGTCACCACGTCGCAGGAGGCTGCTCTTACACCCCGCCTGATGCTTTGCCAACCCGGCAGATGCGAATATTCTTGACAGCCGCGTGATTGGCTGAACTCCGCCCGGCCAATCGTCGGCATCACGACAAAATCCACGCGTGCATGGACGATTGTCCAGCCGCATGCAAAAGGGCGGCCCGACAGGACCGCCCTCCGCGAATTCAACGGTGTGCCGCGGCTCAGGCCGGGGCGTTGCCGGTGGCCGAGACGACGTCGATGGAGACGCCGGGACCCATGGTCGAGCTGATGGCGACCTTCTTCATGTAGGTGCCCTTGGCACCGGCCGGCTTCGCTTTCTGAACGGCGTCGACGAAGGCGAGGATGTTGGCCTCGATCTTGTCGGCGTCGAAGGACGCTTTGCCGACACCAGCGTGCACGACGCCGGCTTTCTCGACCTTGAACTGCACTTCACCGCCCTTGGCGGCTTCGACGGCGTCCTTGACGTCCATCGTGACCGTGCCGACCTTCGGGTTCGGCATCAGGTTACGCGGGCCGAGGATTTTGCCGAGACGGCCGACGATCGGCATCATGTCCGGCGTTGCGATGCAACGGTCGAAGTTGATGTTGCCGCTCTGGACCTGTTCCATCAGGTCTTCGGCGCCGACGACATCGGCACCGGCAGCTTTCGCCTCGTCGGCCTTGTCGCCACGGGCGAAGACCGCGACGCGGACTTCCTTGCCGGTGCCGTTGGGCAGGCTGACCTTGCCGCGGACCATCTGGTCGGCGTGGCGCGGGTCGACGCCGAGGTTGACCGAGATCTCGATCGTCTCGTCGAACTTGGCCTTGGCATTGCCCTTCACCAGCGCGACGGCGTCGGTGACGGACAGGTTTTCCTTGCCCTCGAAGGCTTCGCGGGCGGTGCGGGTACGTTTACCGAGCTTTGCCATTACTTCACCTCGATGCCCATGGAGCGGGCGGAGCCCAGGATGATCTGCATCGCGGACTCGACGTCGTTCGCGTTCAGATCCTTCATCTTCGCTTCGGCGATCTCTTTCACCTGGGCGACGGTTACCGAACCTGCGGTCGACTTGCCCGGGGTCTTGGAGCCCGACTTCAGCTTCGCGGCCTTCTTCAGGAAGTAGGACGCCGGCGGCGTCTTGATGTCCATCGTGAAGGACTTGTCCTGGTAGTAGGTGATCACGGTCGGGCACGGCGCGCCGGGCTCCATCTCCTGCGTGCGCGCGTTGAACGCCTTGCAGAATTCCATGATGTTGATGCCGCGCTGACCGAGCGCGGGGCCGACCGGCGGGGACGGGTTTGCCTGACCGGCAGGCACTTGCAGCTTCATGCTGCCGACGAGTTTCTTGGCCATGGGGCCTCTCCTTTCCATCGCACCGGCGACGCGTCGTCCAGTGCAGTCTCGTGGCGTGGTCCGGTCTGGCCATCGCGATGGCCGCGCCTCCCACGTGCATCGTCCGATTCCACGGAGTCGGGCGATGAAGCTCGCGCGCTATAGGATTTCCGCTTTCGGCGCAAGTGTTCAGGCGGGCTCCGGGACGTCTCCTACACCGGCGGATCGACCTGGTTGAGCGCGTAGATCAGCACCGTATCGTTCACCGCCCGCCCCGTGCCGCCGGCGTCCACCGCAAGCGCAGTCGTTGCGTAGGAGACGTGGCAACAGGGCAAACCGGTGCCCCCGACAATCGGCGGTGCCGCCGGAATGCGCCGCGCTTCGGCGGGCGGATCGTCGAGCAGGTCGAGCACCCGCGCATAACTGCCGCTCGCCAACTGCTTTTGCTCATCGACAACCGGGCTATCGTAGAAGGTGCCGTCGGCGTTCCCTTCCACCGTGCGGACCAGCATGTCGTCGGCGTAGAGCCGCGTGCATTGAGTGGGGTAGAGATTGTCGCCTGCCGTGCAGTGCGAGACGTAGGCCAGCCCCGGACGCTCGAGTTCTTGCGGCACGCAGGCGGCGACTAATGCGATCAGCAGAATGAGAAACGCGCGATGCAACATGCCGGGAGCATACCGCAATCGCGCGATCAGACCTAACGTCAACTTACCGCCAGGCGGCAGTCACGATCAGCCCTGCTTGGAAACCTGCGTGAAGTCGAGCTCGACCGGGGTCGCACGACCGAAGATCGACACCGACACCTTGAGCTTCTGGTTGTCGTCGTCGACCTCTTCGACCATGCCGTCGAAATCCTCGAACGGCCCATCGTTGACCTTCACCTTCTCGCCGATCTCGAAGTGGATCAGCGTGCGCGGCGCTTCCTCGCCTTCCGCGACGCGGCCGAGGATCGCCTGCACTTCTGCATCGCGCATCGGCATCGGGCGGCCTTGCGGACCAAGGAAGCCGGTCACGCGGTTGATCGAGTTCACGAGGTGATAGCCTTCGTCGGACATCTCCATGTGAACAAGGACGTAGCCCGGCATGAAGCGGCGCTCGGTCGAAACCTTCTTGCCCCGGCGCACCTCGATCACTTCCTCGGTTGGAACGAGAACCTCGTCGATCTGGTCCTCAAGTCCCTTTTCCGCGACGGACGTGCGGATCTGCTCGGCGATCTTCTTCTCGAAGTTCGAAAGAACGCTTACCGAATACCAACGCTTCGCCATGCTGTCTCGACACCTTCAGGTCTTGAATCCGACTCCCGAAAATTAAAGCGGCGCGCAACTCGATTCGCCGCGCGCCATTTCCGGGAAATGCGGTGCCTTTATACGGACCGTTTCGGGGTTGCAAGCCTCGGGCCTTGGCAGCGCCCGGCGGTCAGACCTGCGGAGGCGGCGCAGAGACGATCTGTTTGCGCGCGCGGATCCGGTCGATCGGACTGCCGGGTAAGACGGAATCGCCGGCGGGCGACGTTGCCTGTATCGGTTCCGCCACCTGGGTCCGTCGCTTCACAAGCGATACGTCCAGCCGGTTGCGGGCGACCTGCCGGAACGCCAATTTGCCGCCGCCCAGAATGCAAAGCAGCGCGGCGACGCCGAACATGTATGGCATCCATCCCACGTTCGCGGCCGCCATGGCACGAAGCCCGGCCTCGCGTCCGTCGAGGAATGGTGCGAAACGGAAACCGTCCGGTGCAAGCCCGTGACCCTTGCCGACCAGATAGACCGCTTCCGGACCGCCCTGCGGCAGAGCACCGTCAATCATGCCATGCAGTTCGATGACCGGGCCAACGGCGCCGTAGCTCACCACTCGATCCATCAGCCATGCGGCGGCCTTGTCTCGCTCGCTCCAAGGCACGGTGAGCAGACCACTGACGGCAGGTGGCGTCCGGGTCGCGTCCTCGTCGATCAGCACCCAGAGCGCCGCCCGGTCGCCGCGCTCATCCACCAGATTGCCGGACAGGCCGAGGTCGAGCTGCGCAGTCAGGACGGTCTCCGCCGGCTGATCACCGGCCGGCGCGAGGGAGGAGATCGCCACGGCTGCCGGAACCGGCGTCTCCAGCACCTCGTCGACGCTTCCGGGCAGGACGCGGGTCAGCTGGGCACCGCCCACAAGAAGCGCGGCCAACAGGAAGTACGACCACCACGGCAGGCGCAACACGAGAAGGAAAGGGTTCACGACGGTCACTCGCGGCAGGTTTCACACCCGGCAAATGAACCACGCGAAAGAGGACGATAAATGGACGCGAACCGAACTATTTTCGGTTCATGCAGGTCGGCTCAGGAGCCGAACATCGTCAGCACACCAGTCAGACCGGTGCGGATCAGCAGATCGACGAGGAAGAAGAACACGGCCGCGAAAGTCGCCAGCAGGAAAACCATGATGGTCGTCAACGTCACCTCGCGACGGGTCGGCCAGGTGACCTTGCCAACTTCCGTGCGGACTTCGGAGATGAACTTGACTGGATTGGTGCGGGCCATTCGGGGCTTCCTTGTCGACGTCAGCGGGTCAGATACGCGGTTCCCGGCCCCGTTTCAACCCGCATCGGGCTCAAGCTGCCGGACACCGGGCAGCGCCCGCATCGCAGCGACCTCCTGCTCGTAGAATTCGGCGGACAGGGCGAGCGTCTCGTCGTCGATCGGCCGGAAACGCTCATGCCCGTCACTGACGAGGTATTGCGCACGCGCGGCCTTCGCGGCGAGCGCCCGTTCCGGACCCGACGGCGCGCGCAGGGCTGCCTCGACCGCTTTCTTCGACAGGCCGACGTGAGACGCTTGGTGCGACAGCCAGGCCGGATCGGCCACCCGGCCGGACGCCATGCGGTTGATGACCTTCGACCCCACCGCTGGATAATCCTCGAGCTTCCAGAACCGCAGGCTCGCGACGCCCTCGACATTCGCGATCGCCGCGGCAAGGTCGGCCCAGCGGATCTTGTCGATCGACATCCGCGCCATGAAATCCGCGAAATCCCCACCGTATCCGCCGAGCAGCGACTGGGAATAGGCCGACAAGACGTAGGAGGCCGGATCGCGGATCGAGAGGAACAGCACGGGCTTCACCGGCGCCACTGCCCGCACCACGGCCGAGATGCGCCGCGCCGCATGAGGATAGAGCGCGCCGAGGAACTGCCCGCTGGGCGTAATCAACTGCCCGAGCACATTCTCTTCGCTAATGATGAGTGTCTTGCGCCCCTTCGCCGCGGCGGGGAGCAACTCCGGCGTCCAGTTGTCCCGCTTGCCGCCCTTGAAGGCGATTCCCAGCATCTCGGCGAGGCCGGGCGCGGGACGCAGATCGGGCGGCGTGTAGATCGTGCAGCCCGCCTCTTCGAGCGTGGCCTGTCCGGCGCGAAGGCCCTGCTGGAAGTGAGTCGTGCCGGTCTTGTGGGCACCGACATGCAGGATCAGGCGTTCAGGAAGGTTCACGAGGGGACGACGCTCACGGTTCGGACTTGCTCCACCGGGCGGCCTTGGCAGGGGCAGAGGGACTCGAACCCACGACCCTCGGTTTTGGAGACCGATGCTCTACCAACTGAGCTATACCCCTAAGGCCGGTGTGCCGGATAGCGCCTTACCGCGTCCCGTGCAATAGCAGCCTTGCCCTTGTCTGCGGAATGCGGTTGGCAGGTGGCCTCTGAACCGGAGAAATGGCGACGTGACGTTTCGGAAAGAGCTCAAACCCGTTAACCTGCTCGCCCGGCTGCTGGGCGGCGCCGTGGCGCTCTGGGGGCGGTTCTGCCTCGCGACCAGCCGCTGGACGGCCGAGGGCGAGGCGGAGCTGCAAGGCGTCCTGGCCGAGGGCCCGGCGATCGTCGTGATGTGGCATTCACGCATCCTGCTCGGTCCCGCCTTCCTGATGCGGCAGGGCGCGCCGTTCATCGCAATCCGTGACCCCTCCCCTGCCGGGCGACTCGGCGGGGCCGTACAGGCGTCGTTCGGGATGGAGCCGGTGCCGATGAGCACTCGCCGCCCGAGCCGCGCGGCGACACGGACCGTGATCCAGGGCGTCCGATCGGGCAAGAGCCTTGGCATCGCCACGGATGGCCCGGAAGGACCGGCGCACCAGTCGAAGAGCGCTGCGATCGACTGGGCTCGCGCGTCGGGCGCAACCATCGTGCTGTTCGCCTTTTCGACCCGGCGGCAGGTGAGGCTCGGGACGTGGGACCGGATGCTGCTCCCCCTGCCCTTCACGCGTGGCGTCTACGGCTTCCGCACGTGGCGGCAGGAGATCACCCGTCAGTCCGACCGCGAGGTGTTGCTGGCCGAGCTGGATGCGGCGATCACCGCCCACCAGCATGAGATCGACGTGAAGGCCGGGGTGCCGGCCGGTCCGTAGGCTGCGTGGTTGATGTGTATCGGGCCTGCCCCCTCACCCAACCCTCTCCCCCTCGGGGAGAGGGCTCTTGCGGCGCGCGGAATTGATAGGTTCCGCGTAGGGTGCGCGCTCGATGCGCACCCGGAACCAACCGCTCTCAACTTCTTTCAGAAAACCAAGGCCGCGCGCCCAACCAATGCCATCCACCCACAAAGGAAAGGGCGGCACCCTCGCGGGTACCGCCCCATCAATTTCCCTGAACCCCGGACGCTTGTTGCGCCCGGCGCCCGCTCTTATTCGACGATCTTGGAGACGACGCCGGAGCCGACGGTGCGGCCACCTTCACGGATGGCGAAGCGCAGGCGCTCTTCCATCGCGATCGGCGCGATCAGCTCCACCGAGAACGACACGTTGTCGCCCGGCATCACCATCTCCGTACCTTCCGCCAGCGACACAGTCCCGGTCACGTCCGTCGTGCGGAAGTAGAACTGCGGGCGGTAGTTCGTGAAGAACGGCGTGTGACGGCCACCTTCGTCCTTCGTCAGGATGTAGGCTTCCGCTTCGAACTTCGTGTGCGGCTTCACCGAACCCGGCTTGCAGAGAACCTGGCCACGCTCAACCGCTTCGCGGTCGATACCACGCAGCAGCGCGCCGATATTGTCGCCGGCTTCCCCGCGATCGAGCAGCTTGCGGAACATCTCGACGCCCGTGCAGGTCGTCTTCTTGGTGTCCTTGATGCCGACGATCTCGAGTTCGTCGCCAACGTTCACGACGCCACGCTCGACGCGGCCGGTCACGACCGTACCACGACCGGAGATCGAGAAGACGTCCTCGATCGGCATCAGGAACGGCTGGTCGACAGCGCGCTCGGGCTGCGGGATGTACTCGTCCACGGCCGCCATCAGCTCGCGGATCTTGTTCTCGCCGATCGCTTCGTCACGGCCTTCCAGAGCGGCAAGCGCGGAGCCCGCCACGATCGGAATGTCGTCGCCCGGGAACTCGTACTCGGACAGAAGTTCGCGAACTTCCATCTCGACCAGCTCCAGCAGCTCCTCGTCGTCGACCTGGTCGACCTTGTTGAGGAACACCACCATCGCCGGGATACCGACCTGACGGCCGAGCAGGATGTGCTCGCGCGTCTGCGGCATCGGGCCGTCGGCCGCGTTCACCACGAGGATCGCGCCGTCCATCTGCGCGGCACCGGTGATCATGTTCTTCACGTAGTCGGCGTGGCCGGGGCAGTCGACGTGCGCGTAGTGACGGTTCTCCGTCTCGTACTCGACGTGCGCCGTCGAGATCGTGATCCCGCGGGCCTTCTCTTCCGGCGCGCCGTCAATCTGGTCGTACGCACGGAACTCGCCGAAAAACTTCGTGATCGCCGCCGTCAGCGTCGTCTTGCCGTGGTCAACGTGACCGATCGTGCCGATGTTGCAGTGCGGCTTGCTGCGTTCAAACTTTTCCTTGGCCATCGCCGTCTCGCTCTACTTGATCAGGGGAGCAGGCACAGAGCCTGCCGACTTACATCGCCGCGCGAAATAAGTGGAAATCGGGGCGTATTCAAGGGCAGATCTGACCGCGCCGGTACAAGTCTCCGCGGGGGCGTCCTCAGCCGGTGAAGCGGTTGTCGCGCGGGAAGCCGCGCGGCGCCATGCGGCCCGCCCCGGCACGGGCCCCGATCCACTCCGCCAGTTCGTCCGCCGACACGGTCCGCGTCCGCCCCGCGGGGTCCGACCAGCTGAGGCCGTCTGCGAGGGTGAACGTCCGCGCGTCCGACAGCCCGCCGTCCTTGTATTTCTGGAGCCGGACACCCTTGCCGCGCCCCATCTCGGGGAGTTGGTCCAGCGGGAAGACAAGCAGCTTGCGGTTCTCGCCGACAACGGCGAGATGGTCGCCCTCCACGCGGCGGCAGATCATCGCCTCGGCCGGAGCCCGCACGTTCAGCACCTGCTTGCCGGCGCGGGTCTGGGCAACGACTTCCTCCTCGGGAACGACGAAACCGTCGCCCGCGCTGGAGGCGAGCAGCATCCTCGCGCCGGGGCGATGGATCAGCAGGTCGATGATCTCAGCCTCGTTCGGCACGTCGACCATCAGCCGGACGGGTTCGCCCATCCCGCGCCCGCCGGGCAGGTTGCTGGCGGAGATCGTGTAGAAGCGTCCGTTCGAGGCGAACAGAAGCAGGCGGTCGGTCGTCTCGGCGTGGAAGATGAAGCGCGGGCCGTCACCGTCCTTGAACTTCAGCTCGCGGGTCAGGTCCACATGGCCCGAGAGCGCACGAATCCAGCCCATCTGGCTGCAAACAACCGTGATCGGTTCCTTGTCGATCATCGCCTCGAGCGGCACATCCTCGACCTCGCCCGCCTCGGCAAAGCCGGTGCGACGGGCGCCGCCGGGTGCCTTGGCCCCGAACTGCGCCCGGACCTCGCGAAGCTGGTCGGCGATGGTCGACCATTGCAGGCTTTCGGTCTCGAGCAGGTCCTCGAGGCCGGCGCGTTCTTCCATCAGGCGGTCGCGTTCCGAGACGAGCTCGAGCTCTTCAAGACGCCGCAAGGACCGCAGACGCATGTTGAGGATGGCCTCGGCCTGAACGTCCGAAAGACCTTCCTCCCGGCCCGCGAAGCGGCGGGGCACGCCGCTCGGCGCGTCGTCGCCGAGCTCCGATGGCGCGGTTGCGGACGGGTCGGCCTCCAGAACCAGCGAGGCGCGGTCGATCCCCTCCAGCGGAGAGACGTAGTCGGATTCGTCGGTCGCCCGGACGATCGTGTCCTGGTGCGGCTTCGACCAGTCCTCGTACATCAGCGCCGCCTTCGGGTCGCTGTCGTAGCGGATGATGTCGATCACCCGGTCGAGGTTCAGGAACGCGACGATCAGGCCCTCGAGAACCTCGAGACGGTGGTCGATCTTCGCCATCCGGTGCTTCGAGCGCCGCAGCAGCACCTCGCGCCGATGGTCGAGGAAGGCCCGCAGCACTTCCTTGAGCGAGCAGACCTTCGGCGTCACCCCGTCGATCAGCACGTTCATGTTCAGCGAGAACCGCGTCTCGAGATCGGAGTTGCGATAGAGCATCCCCATCATCACCTCGGCATCGACGTTCTTCGAACGCGGCTCGAGCACGATGCGGATGTCCTCGGCGCTTTCGTCACGGACATCGGCGAGGATCGGGACCTTCTTGGTTTGGATCACTTCGGCCAGCCGCTCGATCAGCTTGGACTTCTGGACCTGGTAGGGAATCTCGGTGACGACGACCTGCCACTGGCCGCGTCCAAGGTCCTCGATCTCCCACCGGCTGCGCAGGCGGAAGAAGCCACGGCCCGTCCGATAGGTCTCGGCGATGCTTTCCTTCGGCTCAACGACGACACCGCCGGTCGGGAAATCGGGGCCGGGAATGTAGTTCAGCAGCGTCTCGTCGCGGGCATCGGGCGTCTTGATGAGGTGCAGACATGCCTGCACCAACTCGTCGATGTTGTGCGGCGGTATGTTCGTTGCCATGCCGACCGCGATACCGCTCGCGCCGTTGGCGAGAAGGTTCGGAAACGCCGCCGGCAGCACGACCGGCTCGGTCAGGGTGCCGTCGTAATTCGTCTTGAAGTCGACCGCGTCCTCGGAGAGCCCGTCGAGCAGCGCTTCCGCGGCGGCGGTCATCCGCGCCTCGGTATAACGGGCCGCGGCCGGGTTATCGCCGTCGATGTTGCCGAAGTTCCCCTGCCCGTCCACCAGCGGATAGCGCACGGCGAAATGCTGGGCGAGACGCGCCATCGCGTCGTAGATCGCGCTGTCGCCGTGCGGGTGGTAGTTGCCCATCACGTCGCCGCTGATCTTGGCCGACTTGCGGAAACCGCCAGTCGAGGACAACCGCAGTTCGCGCATCGCGTAGAGGATGCGGCGGTGCACCGGCTTCAGACCGTCCCGCGCGTCCGGCAGTGCCCGGTTCATGATCGTCGACAGCGCGTAGGTCAGGTAGCGCTCGCCGATCGCCCGGCGCAGCGGTTCACTGAAATCCTTCGGGGCGTTTTCGGGATCGGTCGGGTCGGACATGCCGGGTCGTTACACTGCACAGGCGGCACGGTCTAGCGGTCCGTGGGAACCCGATCACCCGAATTGGGGTTAGGGTGTCGAATATGCAGCGTGGCCAAGCGCGCGTGACCCGTCGTCATTTTGCAGTGACAGAATCGCGGGGCGATCGTGTAAACTCCGTTCACTGCTGCTGCGGCGACACACGAAAATCCGGGGGGATTTCGTCTTGAAACGGTTTATTCTGCTCACGTTCGGTTTCCTGGCGTGGGGCTACTGGGAAATGTCGGGCGGCTCCGACTTCGTGCCTGAAACGCGTATGGCGGCGACCCTCAGCACGAGCACACCGACGGCTGCCTCGTCGGACGAAGACATCCCGGAATTCGTGACCCGTGCCCGCGTCAGCCCTGTCGACGACATTTCGGGCCCCTCGACTGCCGACGCCGGCGATGACGTGGTCCTCGCCTCCGCCCCCGCAGACGCGGGGGTCGAGACGATGGCCGAAGACGACGGCCCGAAGTGGGTCAGCGCCGCCGATGCGATCGAAGACGCGATCGTTCTCGCCAACTCCGCGACCGAGGCGCCGCCCCGCGTCGAAGAGGCCGAGATGCGCACCGTCAGCGTTGCCGGCAGCCGCGTGAACATGCGGATGGGTCCGGGCACCGATTACTCGGTTGTGACGACGCTGAACCAGGGCACCGAAGCCGAAGTGATCGAATCCCGCAATGGCTGGGCCCGCCTTCAGGTTCTGGACTCCGGCCAGACCGGCTGGATGGCGGAACGGCTGCTCGACGGCATCTGATCCAGACCTGCTGACTTGACCCGTTCGATCCTGATCACCGGATGCTCTTCCGGCATCGGCCACGACGCCGCGCACGAGCTCCATAAACAGGGTTGGACGGTCGTGGCTTCGGCCAGGAAGGCCGAGGATGTCGCGCGGCTGCGTGACGAAGGCCTTCTGGCAGTGCGGATCGATTACGAAGACCCGGACAGCATCGCCTCGGGCTTCGAGGCGGCGCTTGAGCACACCGGCGGCACGCTCGACGCGCTTTTCAACAACGGCGCCTACGCGATCCCCGGCCCTCTTGAAGACATTCCGTCAGAGGCCCTCTCGGCGATCTTTCAGGCCAATCTCATCGGTTGGCACGACCTCACCCGCCGGGCGATTTCCGTGATGCGTCCGGTAGGTCGCGGGCGGATCATCAATTGCTCTTCCGTGCTTGGCATCGTCGGCGGTCGCTGGCGTGGCGCCTACGTCGCGACGAAATTCGCGCTGGAAGGCATGACCGACGTACTGCGGATGGAGATGGACGGCACCGGGATAGAGGTCGTCCTGATCCAGCCTGGCCCGATCACCACGCGATTCCGACAGAACGCAATCCGGCAGTTCGAACGCTGGGTGGACTGGGAATCGTCACCCCGGGCGGATGACTACCGCGCCTCCCTCCTCGACCAGCTCTATCAGGGATCGAGTGGGCCCTCGTGGCCGGCCTCGGCCGTCACGGCCAAGCTGATCCGCGCTCTGGAGGCCCGCAACCCTCGCGCACGCTACCGGGTTACGCCGCATACCTCGGTCGCCGAAGCTATGCGCCGCCTGCTTCCGGCGAAGATCGTCGATCGCATCATGCGGCGAAGCTGACACTTGGCAGGCGGCGCCCGGCTGCTACATCGGGGGCCAACGAAGGGGAGGTCCGCCATGGGTCGCGATCCGTTATTCATCGTCGCAGCAATTGCCGTGATCGCCGTCGCCGCGATCCTGTTCGCCGGCATCGGCAACTTCGGGATCGGCGGCGATCCGAAGCGGTCCAACAAGCTGATGCAATGGCGGATCATCGCACAATTCGCCGCCGTCGGACTGGTGTTGTTGTTTGTCGCCGTGGCCGGGGGGAGGAACTGAGATGGTCGTTCTCAACAAGATTTACACGCGGACCGGCGACGCCGGCGAGACGGCACTCGGCAACGGAAGCCGGGTTCCAAAGCACGCGCTGCGGGTCGAGGCGTACGGGACCGTGGACGAGGCGAACGCCGCGATCGGCGTCGCGCGCCTCCAGTCCGACGGCACGCTGGACGACCGGCTCGCCGCAATTCAGAACGACATGTTCGACCTCGGTGCCGATCTCTGCCGGCCCGACCTAGCCAAGGACGCCGAAGCGGAGTATCCGCCGCTGCGGCTCGCATCGAGCCAGGTCGACCGCCTCGAGGCAGAGATCGACGAGATGAACAAGGCGCTGGAACCTCTGCGCAGCTTTATCCTGCCGGGCGGCTCGCCGCTCTCGGCGCAGCTTCACGTCTGCCGCACCGTGACCCGCAGGGCGGAACGCCTCGCGACGGCGCTTGCCGGCGAGGAAGAGGTGAACGCCGCCGCCGTGAAGTTCCTGAACCGCCTGTCGGACTGGTTCTTCGTCGCGGCCCGCGTCGCCAATGACGACGGCCGGGCCGATGTCCTCTGGACCCCGGGCAAGAACCGCTGATCAGGGCGACCTAACCCTCCAGCGGTATCCAGACGGCCACGCCGCCCGGTGTCGCAGGGTCGTAACCTTCTTCGTAAAGCTCGAACTCGGGGCCGGTGCCGACCTTCACGGTCGCCTTCGGCGCCCAGTCCGAGAATATGCCGTCCCAAAGCGCCGCGATGCCCGAGACGTGGCCAGCGTGGTCGAAGACCGCGTAGGTCGCACCGGGCAGTCGGAACCGGCCCAGCCCGTCCGGCGGAGTCTCGCACGGGAACCCGATGAAGTAGCCGAACCGGCCATCTTCCTGGAAGTCGTGGCAGATGCCGTAGGTCTCTTCCTTGGACATCAGATGCTCCCATTCTTCGATCATCGCATCCCAGTAGCCGGGAATTTCGCCCCGCGTTTCCATCGACACCTCCCACGACTTTCCGGCAAGCGTGACGGGGGGCGAGGTGACGATCCGCGGATCGAGGTCGGTGATCGGGGCGAGTGTCATGGTCAGAGGCTCCTGAAGGGGTAGGTTGTCGAGGTCGGAGGGCGACCGGATCGAGGAAGGCGCAACGCCGGCCCAAGCCCGGAACGCGCGGGAAAAGCCTTCCGAGCTATCGTAGCCGGCGAGCAATCCCGCGCCGGTCACGTTCTCCCTTCCGGAAGCGAGCGCGCGGGCCGCCAGCGTCAGGCGCCGCGCGCGGACGTAGCGCATTGGCGGTTGTCCTGCGCGCAGCGTGAAGGCGCGGGTCAGATGGAACCGGCTGACGCCCACGCTGGCCGCAAGCGCGCCGAGATCCGTCACGCGGTCGAGGTCCGTCTCCACCTGCCAGAGCGCGCGGACCACCGGGTCCTTCATGTCCAGTCGTTCCTTCATGTCCAGGCTCTACCTCTGCGCGCCCCCGTCCGCCTGACCGTTCTTGCTGTCGCCCAAAATACTGGAAACGCGACGTAGCCTGTCAGAAAGGTGACGATTTTGACCTGTTTCCCCAGCCGGTGGCAGGGTAACACCGCCCCGAGAGAACAAGGAGTTTTACGCGATGAAGGTGCTTGTGCCCGTCAAGCGCGTGATCGACTACAACGTGAAGGTTCGCGTGAAGGCGGACGGTTCCGGGGTCGATCTCGCCAACGTCAAGATGTCGATGAACCCCTTCGACGAGATCGCCGTCGAAGAGGCGATCCGCCTTAAGGAAGCCGGCAAGGCGGACGAGGTCATCGCCGTCTCCATCGGGGTCAAGCAGGCGCAGGAAACCCTGCGGACCGCGCTCGCCATGGGGGCCGACCGGGCGATCCTGATCGTCGCGACCGAGGACGTGCACACGGACATCGAGCCCCTCGCGGTGGCCAAAATCCTCAAGGGCGTGATGGACGCCGAAGAGCCCGGCCTCGTGATCTGCGGCAAGCAGGCGATCGACAACGACATGAACGCCACCGGCCAGATGCTGGCCGCGCTGCTCGGCTGGAGCCAGGCGACCTTCGCCTCCAAGCTCGAGATCGAAGGCGACAGCGCCACCGTGACCCGCGAAGTCGACGGCGGCCTGCAGACTATCAAGGTTAAGATGCCGGCGATCGTTTCGGTCGACCTGCGCCTGAACGAGCCGCGCTATGCCTCGCTGCCGAACATCATGAAGGCCAAGAAGAAGCCGCTCGAAGAGAAGACCCCGGACGAGTACGGCGTCGACGTCACGCCGCGCCTCGAAGTGCTGAAGACCGAAGAGCCGCCCGTCCGGCAGGCCGGTCAGATGGTCGGCTCCGTCGATGAGCTGGTCGAGAAACTCAAGGAAGCGGGAGTCGTGAAATGAGCGTTCTTCTTCTTGCGGAAATCACCGACGGCACTCTCAGTGTCGATGCCACCGGCAAGGCGCTGGCGGCAGTATCGTCGCTCGGCGAGGTTCACTTGCTGTGCGCCGGCGGCACCGCCGCCGATGCCGCCGCCGAAGCGGCCAAGCTCGGCGCGGCCAAGGTCCTGCTGGCCGAGGATGCGTCGCTCGATCACCGACTTGCCGAAGCGACGGCCGACCTGATCGTGTCCCTCGCGGGCGACTACGACCACATCGCCGCCCCGGCGACGACGGACGCCAAGAACATCATGCCCCGCGTCGCGGCGCTGCTTGATGTCATGGTGATCTCCGACGTGTCCGGCATCGTGGACGGCGACACATTCGAACGTCCGATCTATGCCGGCAACGCGGTCCAGACCGTGAAATCCTCGGACCCGAAGAAGGTGTTCACGATCCGCACCTCATCCTTTGATGCCGCAGAGGCCTCCGGCGACGCGCCGGTCGAAACGGTGACGGTCCCCGGAGCCACAGGCCTGTCCGAGTGGGTCGAGGACAAGGTCGCCGAATCCGACCGCCCCGAGCTGACCTCCGCCGGGATCGTCGTCTCCGGTGGTCGCGGGATCGGATCGGAAGAGAACTTCGAACTGATCGAGAAGCTGGCCGACAAGCTCGGCGCGGCTGTCGGTGCCTCTCGTGCCGCCGTCGACTCCGGCTATGCCCCGAACGATTGGCAGGTCGGTCAGACCGGCAAGGTCGTCGCCCCCGAGCTTTATATCGCCGTCGGCATCTCCGGCGCGATCCAGCACCTCGCGGGCATGAAGGACAGCAAGATCATCGTCGCGATCAACAAGGACGAAGAGGCGCCGATCTTCCAGGTCGCCGACTACGGCCTTGTCGCCGACCTGTTCGAAGCCATTCCGGACCTGACAGAGAAGCTCTGACCTTTCGGGGGCCCGCCTCACGCGGCGGGCCTCCCCCTCAGTGCCGCCTGTGCAAGGATCGGCACCAGGGCCCGCGCCGCCGTCTCGTGGATCGCCGGCCCCAGCATCTCCGCCGCCGCAGCCCGTTCCGCCGGGCCGAAGACCATCCGGAACTGTCCGTCGGCACGTGCCCGGTCCGTCACGTCGACCCTGACGATCCCTGCGGCCAGCGGGGCGATCTCGGCCATCAAGGCGTCCGTGACGAGCAGCGGATCGGGCCCGGCCCCGCCCACGTCCGTCGTGTCGCGGTACCACAGCAGAACCGGGGGCGCCGGCAGCTCCGCGATGAAGTCGCGCATCCGGTCCAGCCAGACGCGCCGCAGCTCCCGCCGAACGAGGCGAAACCGTGTGGGGCTGATGTGGCAAAGCACCGACAACAGATGGCGCGTGAAGGTGAAATCGGCAAAGTCGACCTCATCGTAGATTTCCCGCAGCAGCGGAGTTGCCTTCAGGAACCGGTCGTTGCGCCGCGGATGAACCTTGTAGAAGCGGTTCGAGATATTGTGTGCGCCCGTCACCTCGATCACCGTGAGAACGGCATCGTGGCAGGCGGCAAGCACCGCCGCATCGTCGGCAAAGGCGCCGATCCCGGCATTCACACAGCCGAAGTTTGCGCAGGAGACGCCCGACAGCCGCTCCGCAATAGCCGGCAGCGGCTCCTGCATGAACTTCCCGAACGTCTCCGTCCCGCCGACGAAAGCGGCGTATCGACCGGCCAGCGGGTGCCTCGGCCCGCGGAACGCCAGCCGCGACAGCCCGTAATTGCATTGTCGATAGTCGAGCGCCCCACGCCCGACAGTGTCCTGTCTCATGGTCCCACCACATTTCTTACTCACCACCGACCGGATTGCCTCACAGGTCTTTCCATTCGCTTAAACCGGGGAGTTGAGACGACTTGTCTGCATTTCGCTGCCTTGCAGCGAACCGCCGTGGCGCCGTAGTCTGCCGCCAGCAACAACCGGAGTCGGCACATGGATATCAAGCGGGTCGGCGTCATCGGCGCCGGACAGATGGGCAGCGGGATCGCCCATGTCTTCGCTCTCTCAGGCTACGATGTCCTGATGACCGATATCAGCGAGGACGCGCTCAAAACGGCACGCGGCGTGGTGGAAAAGAACCTCGACCGGCAGGTCAAAGGCGAGAAGATCAGCGACAGCGACAAGGCGGCCGCCCTCGACCGTATCTCCTCGACGCTGACGCTGGCCGACCTCGGCAAGACCGACCTCGTCATCGAGGCCGCCACCGAACGGGAAGAAGTTAAGACGAAGATCTTCGAAGACCTCGTGCCGCATCTCGGGCCGGACACGATCCTCACGTCGAACACGTCGTCGATCTCGATCACCCGGCTCGCGTCCCGCACCGACCGACCCGAAAAGTTCATGGGCTTCCACTTCATGAACCCGGTCCCGGTGATGCAGCTGGTCGAACTCATCAGCGGCATCGCCACGGACAAGGCGACGTTCGAGACACTGAAGGGCGTGGTCGACAGCCTCGGCAAGACAGCGGCGACGGCGGAGGACTTCCCCGCCTTCATCGTGAACCGCATCCTGATCCCGATGATCAACGAGGCGATCTACGCGCTGTTCGAGGGCGTCGGCTCGGTCGAGTCGATCGACACGTCCATGCGGCTCGGTGCGAACCACCCGATGGGGCCGCTGGAGCTTGCCGATTTCATCGGCCTCGACACCTGCCTGTCGATCATGAACGTCCTGCACGATGGGCTGGCCGACACCAAGTACCGGCCCTGCCCGCTGCTGGTGAAGTATGTCGAGGCTGGCTGGCTCGGTCGCAAGACCAAGCGGGGCTTCTACGACTATAGCGGCGACACGCCCAAGCCGACCCGCTAGGGCCAGGTGCGCGCGGCCTCATGGGCCGCGTTCACCAACATCGGCCTGACCACTTCGGGCAGCTCCGGGTCGCCGAGTTCCCACAGCCGGTGCGTGGCGCACAGAAGGCCGATCCGCCGGTGATCGAGGGCGCGGCCCGACAGGCGTTCGTACCGCGCCACGAGGCGGATCACGAAATCCGTCGAGATGAGGCTTGGCGCGACGAAGTCGCGATGCAGCGGCCCCCGCCCGGCGTCGCCAAAATCGTAGATGCCGTTCAGCCGGCCGGCGTCGAAGTCGAACGCCATGTTCCAGCCGTGGAGATCGAAGTGAGAGAAGACCTCCCCCTCCGGATCGGGGCCGAGCGCGGCGTAGTCGGCCAAGACCCGTTCGGCCCACGGCCGTAAGTCGTCCGGCAGGTTCAGTCGTGTGCGGATCACCTCCACGTCGTCCCACGGCTCGAGAGGATCAATCTGGACCTTCAGCCCGTGCAGTTCGACCATGCCGGCGGCGAGCGTCTCTGCCAGCTCGTCGCGGCTCCGGTCGGAGAGGTCGGGGTAGCGCTCGGGCGGGAGCACTTCGCCCGGTATCAGCCGGTGGCGTGTCATGACCGGGTTATCGAACAGCTGTAGCGCAGGGATCGCGACGGCCTGCAGCTGACCGATCTCGGACATCAGTGCGGCTTCGCTGCGAAGGTAGCGCTCGAACTGCGGCTGCCGTGGAATACGCCACAGATCGTGGCCGGCGATGACCGCCACGGAGTTGAACCCGGCTGTCAGTACGCGAACCGGCCCGCTCACATCAGGCTGATGCCTGCGGATCAGCGACAGCAGGGCCGCCGTTTCGGGCGTGTTCAAGTCTCTTTCAGCGCCAGCGTCCGCTCACGCAGCCACATAGCGAAGCCGCGCTGGTCGGAGGCGCGCTCTTCCCACTCCGACGGCGGGATCGGTTTGCCGATGATCGGCGCCTGCGGGCGGTCGAAGGCGTGCACCACTTCGTGCAACAGAAGACCCTGCCGCATCGTGGGGGAGATCTTGTTGGCGATCTGGTAGGCGCGGGAGTTCGAGCCGGGGAAGAAGCAGGGCACCACCGTCGCGTTCGACCGGCGGATCATCTTCGCGGTGAACAGGTTCCACTCCGCCTCAATCGCCGGGCCGAACATGGTCTGCGCAGAAGCGACGACGCCTGAGGGAAACAGCGCGATCATGCCATCCTTGGACAGGTGATCCATTGCGGTCGCGCGCATCTCGACCATGCGGCGCTGCGAGTCGGGCTCATGCGGGAACGGCACCGGGATCATGTAGGACGACGCGCTCTCGTCCAGGCCGGTCAGGATGGAGCGGCTCAGGATGCGGTAGTCGTTGCGGCGGCGGCCGATGATCTCGGCCAGCACCATGCCGTCGACGAGGCCGTGCGGATGATTGGCGACGAGGACGACCGGGCCTTCGGCCGGGATGTTCCGGATCTGCTCATCGGGGGTCAGGATGTCGATCCCCATGATCTTCATCGCGGCCGCCCAGAAGGACTGTCCCTTGACGGTGCCGGACTTCTCGAACTGGCGGACACGGCGGATGATGGTGATCTTGCCGGTCATCCACTCGATCGTCCTGATGGCGATCCGCTTGGCCCGGTTGTCGAAAGTCTCGGAATAGGTCAGCGCGCGGCGGTCGTAGATCCGAGGCGCCCGCGCTCCCCCGAGCGGTCCGCTGGCGATGTTCCGGCTACTTGTATCAGTCAAGGCGCCCCGTCCTCTCGATCGCCTTTTCAATCCCCTTCGCCAAACCGGTTGGCGACGAGCGCCTCGATCGCATCGGCGAGTTTGTCTGCTTCGGCGCCGCGGGTTTCAACCTCAATAGTTGTTCCCATTGAGGCTGCCAACATCAAAAGTCCCATGATGCTGTCGCCCGACGCGTCCAGCCCATCCCGGCGGACGGTGGCGTCGGCATCGTGGTTTTCCACCACTTCCGCCAGTTTCGCGGAGGCCCTCGCGTGGAGGCCCTTCACGTTCACGATCTTCAGTTGACGAGTCACCTGTTCGGTCATGGTTGGCCGGTTTCCTCGCCAATCGCCATGCTGTCAATATACTTCCGGCCCGCGGCGAGCGCGGCATCCACCGCATCCGGCACCGTGCGGCGGCGTGATTTCGCCAGCTTGATGAGCATGGGAAGGTTCGCTCCGTACAGGATCCGGCGGTTCGCCGGGGAGCAGGCGCGCAGCGAAAGATTGGATGGAGAGCCGCCGAACATGTCGGTCACGATCACGACACCGTTGCCTTCGTCCACCGCATCGGCCGCATCGCAGATTTCGGCCTGCTTGGCGGCGCGGTCGACTTCCGGGCCGATGGCGATGGCGACGATGCCGTCCTGCGGGCCGACGACATGCTCGACCGCCGAGAGATACTCCCGGGCAAGACCCCCATGAGCGACGATCACGATGCCGATCATGGTCTGTTCTGGCTCCCAACCGACGGCTCGTGGCGCGGGACTTCGGCGCGCCGTTCCAACTCCCTGTGACGACTAGACACCTGCCACCCGGCGGCTGCAAGGGCTGCGGCGAGCCTTTCCGTTACGGCGACCGAGCGGTGTTGCCCCCCGGTACATCCGAACCCGACGGAGAGATGGCTTTTGCCTTCCTCGCGGTAGGCCGGAAGCAGGGACACGATCAGGTCGCGAACCCGCTCGAAGAAATCGTCGAACCTCGCGTCCTTGGCGACGTACTCGTCAACCGGACCGTCCCGCCCGGTGAGCCCGCGCAGCGACGGCTCCCAGTGCGGATTGCGCAGGAAGCGACAGTCGAACACGAGGTCGAGGCCGCGCGGCAGACCGCGCTTGTAGCTGAACGAGGTGACGCTCACCCCCATGCCGGAGCTCTGATCGGTCGCGTACCAGCCTTCGATCTCGTCGCGGAGGTCGTGGGGGCTGAGCGTCGAGGTATCGATGAGCACGTCCGCCCTGCCCCGGATCGGCACCAGCAGGTCCCGCTCACGCAGAATGCCGGTCAACGGGGGATCGTTCGGGGCAAGCGGGTGGCGGCGGCGCGTCTCGGAGTAGCGGCGGACCAGCGTGTCCTCGTCCGCATCGACATAGAGCACCTGCGCGTCGAGATCGGGTCGTCCGAAGAGGTTGTCGATCAGCTCATGGAACGCATCGGTGCTGAAATCGCGATTGCGCACGTCCACGCCCAGCGCGAGCGGACGCGACAGCGGCGGACCGTCCAGCAGCCGCGGCAGAAGGCCGATCGGCAGGTTGTCGATCACCTCGTAGCCGAGATCCTCGAGAACATTGATACAGGTCGACCGTCCGGCCCCCGAGGGGCCGGTGACGAGGACGAGCCTCTGGATATGTTTCACACTATCGGTCATCTGTGTCGTGCGGCCTTCAGGTATTGAAGGATCGCGGGTGCGAAATGTCTGCCTTCCACGCGGAATATCAAGGGGATCTCAACGTCCAGCCACGCTATTGTGCGTTGTGGTGGCAGGCGCTCCGTCTCCTTCCGGTCGAGATCGACCGCCAGCGCGACCTTCGCCCCTGAAACCGACGCGGCGTAAAGCAGTCCGACACCGCGGGCCTCGATCAGCCCGCGCACCGGGCCCGCCGGTGCTGCCGTCAGGGTCCGGCCCGTCCGGGTCAGGCGCGTGCTGTCGTCCGCCACCAGCAATGCGCCGTAGGCCATCAGCTCGAGCGCGGTCGCGGACTTCCCCGATCCCGCGCGCCCGGTCAGGACGACGGCCCGGTTTGCTACCGTGACCGTCGTGGCGTGGAGGGTTGTGGTTGCCGCTCCCGCCATCGGGCGCGTCAGACGGGGAGGCCGACGACGAACCGTGCGCCGAGTGGCTCGGAGGTCGGGTCGGCCTCGGTCGGGCGAATGTTCTCCGCCCAGATGACGCCGCCGTGCGCTTCGACGATCTGCTTGGAGATCGCGAGGCCAAGGCCTGAGTTGTTGCCGAAGTGCGTCGCCGGACGCTCCGAGTAGAAGCGCTTGAAGATCTTGGTCAGCGCACCGTCGGGGATGCCGGGGCCGGTATCCTCGACAACGACCAGCACGCGGTTTTCGCGGCGGCGGGCCCAGAGCCGGATCGCATCACCATCCTCGCAGAAGGAAATGGCGTTCGTGATGAGGTTGACGAAGACCTGCGCCAGCCGCCCCTCGAGCCCGAGGATGTCGATCGAGCCGGACGGCAGGTCCGTGATGAACTCGACCCCCTTGCTGTCCGCCTCGCGCCCCAGATGCTCACTGAGGTTGTTGAGCATGATTACGAGGTCGAAGCTCTCTTCCTCTTCCTTGACCAGTTCGGCGTCGAGGCGTGAGGCGTTGGAAATGTCGCTGACCAGCCGGTCGAGGCGCCGCACGTCGTGGTCGATCACGTCGAGCAGCTTGGTCCGCTGGTCGTCGCGTTTTACCACGCGCAGCGTACCGACTGCGGAACGCAGTGAGGCGAGCGGGTTCTTGATCTCGTGCGCCACGTCGGCGGCGAATTGTTCGTTCCCTTCGATCCGGCCGTAGAGCGCGGAAACCATGCCGCGCAGCGCGCCGGACAACCGGCCGATTTCATCCGGTCGTGCGGTAAGATCGGGGATGCGGACCCGTCGGGGTGACATCTTGCGGGCGTTCTTGTCGCGGCCAAGCTCCGCCGCGGCGGCAAGGTCGGCGATCGGGTTGGCGATGGTCGAGGCGAGCATCAGCGACAGGCCGACGGAGACGACCATGCCGACGATGAACATCTGCAGAAGCTGCTCCCGCTCCCGCCGGACAAGCGCATCGATCTCGCCGGCGGCAGAGACGACGGCCAGCACGCCGATGGCCTGCCCACCCTGCATGATCGGGGTCGTGGCGACGTAGGAGGTCCGGCCAGACGGGTCATCATGCGCGCCCACGATGGTCTTGCCGGTCAGCGCCTCGTCGAGGTCCTCGCGCGCGACATCTTCCAGCGACTCTGGCGTCGACGTCATGTCCTGCGGCGACAGGAGGCCCGATATCGCGTTCCAGATGCGCGACAGAGTATCGGTGACGAAGGTGTTGCCGACGCTTTCGTCGAGGCCGACCACTTCCCGCTCTGGCGGGGGCGGCGTATCGAAGGTCGTCGCGACGAGCGTCTGGTCGGCATCGAAGACCAGAACCTCGACACCGTCGCGGCGGGAAATCGCGACGAGTGTTTCCTGCGCGTCCTGCCCCTCGTTCGCGGCGAGGTTTGGAATCTGGTCCTGCGGCAGCTGAACCTCAAAGAGGTTCGCCATCAGCTCGACGTCGCTGACGAGGCTCTGCGAGCGCTGGTAACCGAGGTTGTCGCGGGAGGGGTTCAGATACATCACCCCGGCGACCATGATGATCAGCGCCAGAAGGTTGAACGTGATGATCTTCCGCGCAAGGGGCGAATCCTTGAGCGCTAGGAAACCGCGCCGACGGCGGCTTTCCTGGAGTTCCTTTTCCGCCGTCGCGTCGGGGACGATCCAGTCATCCCCGAGCACGACATTCTCGGCCTCCCGCGCCGCACGGCGGACGGAGCCAAGATCGCGGACGTCGACATTCGAAGCCACGGTCACCGCCAGCTTCCCAAGGAATTATTCCTCGTTGTAACGATAACCGATGCCGTAGAGCGTCTCGATCGCGGAAAACTCGTCATCCACCATCCGCATCTTCTTGCGAAGGCGCTTGATGTGGCTGTCGATGGTGCGATCGTCGACATAGACCTGATCGTCGTAGGCCACGTCCATCAGCTGATCGCGGGATTTCACGAAACCGGGGCGCTGTGCGAGAGCCTGAAGCAGCAGGAATTCCGTCACGGTCAGCGCGACGTCCTTGCCCTTCCACTTCACGGCGTGCCGCAGCGGGTCCATCGTCAGATGGCCGCGGGTCATGATCTTGTGCTCTTCCGTCTCTTCCGGAATGTCGCCCGAGATCGCGTCCTGACGGCGAAGCAGCGCGCGGATACGCTCGACCAGGAGGCGCTGGCTGAACGGCTTCTTGACGTAATCGTCGGCGCCCATGCGAAGGCCGAGCACTTCGTCGATCTCGTCATCCTTGGACGTCAGGAAGATGACCGGCATCGCGGACTTCTGGCGAAGACGCTGCAGCAGGTCCATTCCGTCCATCCGCGGCATCTTGATATCGAGCACGGCCATGTCGGGCATGCGCTTGTTGAAGGCGTCGAGCGCGGACTGGCCGTCGTTGTAGGTTTCGACCTCGAAGCCTTCAGCCTCGAGCGTCATGGAGACAGACGTCAGGATGTTCCTGTCGTCGTCAACAAGGGCGATTTTGGACATGTCAGATGCTGCCTCTTCTGCTCTGGATCTGTTTTTGCCTGCTTTTTCGCAAGCTTCTGCTGAAAACCGGGAACGAATCAATCCCTCATGACGAATCTGATGCCGCTGCGTGACCCATTTGCGCCGAAAAAGTGTTAATTCCGGCTAAAGCTGGACCGCCCGCAGGCATCGCTTCGCAGCGGTTGCGCTAACATGGCGGTGGTTGCGCTAACTGTGACAAACCCTCCTGTTCACACACAAATTTGCCATGCTATCGCGTTTGAAGCGGGGCAGTCCCGCGGCGATTTCGGGAGAGGAAGCGAAATGGATCAAGGTCGCGTCGTTCCACGCATGACACTGGCAGAACAGGGCATCGCGGGTCTGAGCGAGGTCTATTACAACCTCTCCGAAGACGAACTGGTGAAGACCGCAGTCTCCCGCGGCGAAGGGACGCTCGGCAAGGGCGGCACGCTGCTGGTCACTACCGGCAAGTACACGGGCCGCTCGCCGCTCGACAAGCACGTGGTGCGCAGCGCGACCACGGAAGAGACGATCTGGTGGGACAACAACCGCCCAATGTCCGAAGCCGGGTTCGACGCGCTTCACGCCGACATGATCGCCCACATGGCCGGGGGGGACTTCTGGGTGCAGGACCTCTACGGCGGTGCCGATCCCGCGCACCGGCTGGATGTCCGCGTGGTGACCGAGCTCGCCTGGCACTCGCTGTTCATCCGGCACATGCTGCGCCGCCCGCCCGAGGACGAGCTCGAGGGGTTCACGCCGGACTTCACCATCATCAACTGCCCGTCCTTCAAGGCCGACCCCGAGCGGCATGATTGCCGGTCCGACACCGTCATCACGATCAACATCGACAAGAAGCTGATCCTGATCGCTGGCACCGAATACGCCGGCGAGAACAAGAAGTCGGTCTTCACCCTGCTGAACTACCTTCTGCCCGAGAAGGGCGTGATGGCGATGCACTGCTCCGCCAACCACGCCCGGGGCAACCCGGTCGACAGCGCCGTGTTCTTCGGCCTGTCGGGAACCGGCAAGACGACGCTCTCCGCCGACCCGGCCCGCACGCTGATCGGCGATGACGAGCACGGCTGGTCCGATCGCGGTATCTTCAACTTCGAGGGCGGGTGCTACGCCAAGACCATCGGCCTCGACCCCGAGGCCGAGCCGGAAATCTACGCGACCTGCTCGATGCCTGGCACCGTGATCGAGAATATGGTGTTCGACCCCGAGACGCTCGAGCTCGACTTCGAGGACGACAGCCTGACCGCCAACATGCGTTGCGCTTACCCGCTCGAGGCGATCCCAAACGCGTCCGAGACGGCGCTCGGCGGGCATCCGAAGAACATCATCATGCTGACCTGCGACGCATTCGGGGTGTTGCCGCCGATCTCGCGCCTCACGCCGGCGCAGGCGATGTACCACTTCCTGTCGGGGTTCACCGCCAAGGTCGCCGGGACCGAGCGCGGCGTGACCGAACCGACGCCGACCTTCTCCACCTGTTTCGGTGCGCCCTTCATGCCGCGCCGACCGGAAGTCTACGGCAACCTGCTGCGCGAGAAGATCGCGCGGCACGGCGCGACCTGCTGGCTGGTGAACACTGGCTGGACAGGCGGAGCCTTCGGCACGGGATCGCGGATGCCGATCCGGGCCACCCGTGCGCTGCTGACTGCCGCACTGGATGGTTCGCTCGCAGAGGGACAGTTCCGCAAGGATCCGCACTTCGGCTTCGACGTGCCGGTGATGGTCGACGGTGTCGACGAAACCCTGCTGGACCCACGTCAGACGTGGGCCGATCCGGATGCCTATGACAAGGCCGCGCGGCGGCTCGTGGAAATGTTCGCCGAAAACTTTGCGCAGTATGTTCCGTTCATCGACGAAGATGTGAAGGCGATCGCAATAGGTTAGAAGCGACCTTTCGAAGACGGCAGATGGTTCCACCAAATCCCGTACTTTTTTTGGCGGAACTCCGCCGAAAAACCCGTTGTTGGGCGTTCAGAAGTTCAACAAATCGGGAGTTTGAACATGAGTACGTCCGGCAAGGCACTGCGCCTGACCACGGCGACTGCGCTTACCCTCAGCATGGCGTCAGTCGCCTCGGCGCAGACGACCATCCGTCTCAACGACGACGTGGTCGCAAACCTGTCCTCGGAATGCCAGGACCTCGCGGGAGAGGTTGAAGCAGCCGGGAACACCATCCCCGAAGATATCGGGCAAGATGTGATCGCTGCGCTGAACGCCGACGACGCTCAGGCCTGTGACAACTTCCGCGTGACGCTGACCGAGGGCGAGAGCACCGGTGGCGAAGACAGCACCGACCAGGCGAATGCCTCGGACGAGGCCTCCGACGCCACAGCGGAAGAAGGGGCGACCGAAGAAGCTGACGCGTCCGGTGACATGACCGACGAAGAGTCGACCGAAGAGGCCGACGCTTCGGGGGACATGGCCGAGCAAGAGCCGACCGAAGAAGCCGACGCTTCTGGCGACATGACCGACGAAGAGGCGACCGAAGAAGCCGGCGCGTCTGGTGACATGGTCGAAGAAGAGCCAACCGAAGAAGCCGACGCTTCCGGTGACATGGCCGAAGAAGAGCCGACCGAGGAAGCCGAAGCGTCCGGTGACATGACCGACGAAGAAGCGACCGAAGAAGCCGACGCTTCCGGCGACATGTCCGACGAAGAAGCGACCGAAGAAGCCGACGCTTCCGACGACATGACCGACGAAGAGGCGACCGAAGAAGCCGACGCCTCCGGTGACATGACCGAAGAAGAGCCGACCGAAGAGGCCAGCGCTTCCGACACCGACACTGCGACAGACAGCGAGACCGAGTCCGCCGAAGTCACCGAAGAAGTTGAGGTCGCCGAGGAAGCCGTGATCGAAGGCGAAGCCGTCGTCCGCGTGCCCCAGCCGGAAGTCGACGTTCAGGTGCCGCCGGCAGAGGTCACCGTGTCGACCGAACATCCGTCGGTCAGCGTCAACCAGCAGCCTTCGCAAATCGAGGTTCGCCAGGAACAGCCGACGATCTCCGTCGAAATCCCCGAACTGATCGTCCGCGTGGAGATCCCCGCTCCGACGATCTACGTTCAGACGCCCGATCCCGAGGTGAACGTCCAAAGCACACAGCCGAACGTCGAAGTGTCGCAGGGCGAGCCCGAAGTCACCGTGCGCCAGCCGGCGCCCGAGCTTGACGTCGATCTTGGTGTAGCCGAGGCCGATAACGCCGACGCGACCGAAGAAGAGCAGCCGACTGCCGAAGCGGACGCCTCGGAAAACGGCTCCAGCGCAGCGACCGAAGTTACCGGCGATGTCGAGACGCAGGACGACGGCGAAGGCCCGCAGGTGGTGTTCGAGCAGGCCGAGGGCGAGCCGGAGATCGAAATGACCTCCGCCGATCCCGAGGTGACCTATTCGGGTGCCGAGCCGAACATCAACGTGACCTTCACCGAGGACCCCTCGGTCGAGATCGCCAATGTCGGTGAAGCGAACGTCGTCTACGAAACGGCGGAAGAGCGTGAGCAGCGCCGTCAGCAGGACGCCAGCGCCACCGGAACCGAAGAGGGTGAAGCCGCGTCCGGCGAGAGCGAGGCTGCCGATGCCGGGTCGGAGGCTGAAGGTCAGTCCGACGTCACCATCGCCGACCTGATGGGCAAGGAAGTCATGTCGGCCGAAGGCGAAAGCCTCGGCGAGGCGCAGGACTTCGTGGCCTATGAAGGTCAGGTGCTGATGATCCTCGGCGACGGCGAAGCGCTCGGCATGTCCGGCTCCAACGTCGGCATTCCGCTCGGCTCCGTCATCTACGGCGAGGAAGAGCTGACGCTCACCGAGCTCGATGAAGAGGCGATGCAGATCGCCGAATCCTACGAGTACGACGAAGCGGATGCGGTCGATCCGTCGACCAGCGTTCAGCCGCAGTAATCACGACTGCTTCGAGATGAATACGGGCGGGCGCTTCGGCGCCCGCCCCTTTTTCGTGCGTGCCATTGGCGTTCACTTTCGGCCCGATTTCCCGAGAGGCGATTGACATGCAGGGCGGGGATGGCAGGCTTCGGCCAGCCGTCCCCGCCCGTCGCATTCCAGAGGTCGCCATGCTCCACCTTCGTGCCCTGCTTCTTCTGGCGTTGCCGGTGCCTGTGCTTGCGCAGGAAGCGGAGTCACCGCTCACGGTCGGGCCGATGATACGCTCCGCCAAGATCGGCATCTTCTGCGCGCCGGAAATTTTCGAGACGACCCCTGCACCGGACACGATCGCCGGAACCACGAATGTGGTCGTCGACGAGGTCCCGTTCCTGTCGGACTCCCACATCGTGCCGGCGGTCCTCGACGTCGGGTTCGGGATCAAGTCCTACGCGAAGGGGGACGTCGAGCTGACCGGTGTGACCGTGATCGTTACCCATCCGCCCGTCGGACCCGACGGCGTGCAACGCGAAAGCTACCAGACCACGATCTTCAGCTCCCGCGTCTCGCAGACGCTGTTCCAGTTCGATTATGAGTACGAGCTGGTCACCGGCCCCTGGACCCTCGAAGCGATCCACCAGGGGGAGACCCTTTTCAGCGCGACGTTTGAGGTGGTGGAGCCCGGGATGGTCCCCGAGCTTGCCGAGGCCTGCAACTACGCCAGCCTGCTCAGCTGAGGGTCAGCCCAGCAGACCGCGGCGGACGAGGTTCAGCCCTGCGACGACGAGCACGACGAGTGTCACCTTGCGAAAAACGCTCTGATCGACGCGGTCGTGGAGCCTGAGCCCGATCCACATGCCGACCATCGCCGGCACGATCATGAAGAGTGACAGCGGCAGCGTCGCCGCGCTCAGGATGCCTGACTGCAGATGCGCGCCGAACAGCGCGACCGCGCCGAGACCGTAGATCACGCCCTGCACCCGCATCTGTTCCTGCTTGGGCGTGTCGAGCGCGGTGAGGTAGGCCACCGTCGGCGGCCCCCAGACGCCGGACATGCCGCCGACGAACCCGGCGAAAGCACCGATCCCGGCCTCCACCCGCATCGAGCGGTTTGCGAGCTTCGGCGACCACCCCGCCAGCAGCATGATCGCGAAAAGGCTGATCGGCACGCCGATCATCAGGAACAGCACGTGCTGCGGCAGGACGGCAACCAGCTGCGCGGACGCCACCAGGAGCACGAACCCGACGCCGAGGAACACCCGATACCGCCGGACGGAGGCCCAGGCCTCGCGCCAGCCTTGCCGCAGCGCCTGCACGCCGTTCGTCATCAGCGTCGGCAGGATCAGCGCCGCGAGTGCGAGGTCCGGCGCCATCACCGTGGAGAGGCCGGAAATCATGATCATCGGCATCGCGAAGCCGACCATCCCCTTGATCGTTCCCGCCAGCAGCCCGACGAGAATGGCGAGCGCAAAGGTCGCTGGGGGAAGTGAGACGAGCCAGTCCATCGCTCTGCCTTTCGCAAATCGTCCCCACGCGGGACGCCCTGCGTCATGGATCATTCCGCGGCGGGGATCAAACCTCGATCAAGCGGCGTCCGGCGCCAGCATCGTCGCCGTTCACGAAAAAGAATGCGCCCGGCACCCTGCCGGACGTTGCGAATTCCGGCCCAAGGCTACAGTCTCCGCCGGCGGGAGAACTTTAATGCGTTTCATCTTGATACTTTCGATACTTCTCGGGCTGTCGGCCTGCGGGCGACGCGCGGAGCCGATCGCCCCGGTCCAATATTGGCAGCTCGCCAGCATCGGGGGTGTGCCGTTCGCGGCACCGGCAACGCTCGGTCTCGGCATCGACAGCTATACCGGTCGCGGCCCCTGCAACAGCTTCTCGGGGGCGCTGTCGCGCACGCCCTTCCCGACGCTCACCTTCTCCCCGCCCGAGACGACCCGCGCGTCCTGCGCGTCGCTGGCGTTGGAGCAGCTTTACCTGGGCCACCTGCAGCAGGTGAATTCGACCATTGTCCGGCCGAACGAACTGGTGCTTGTGACGTCGACGGGCGTGCAGCTGCGCTTCGTTCAGGTCGCCGGCGCTCCCTAACGGGCCAGCAGTCCGACCAGTCGTTCACGCACCGCCGGAACGGGCCGGTCGCCCAGCGCCGGCGCCAGCCAATGTTCCAGAAAATGCCCGGTGGTTCTCAGTCCGTCCAGGATCTCGTCGTCCGGCGCGGGCCCCTCGCCCCGGAGGGCGGCCGGAAGGGGCAGCAACCGCGACTTCCACTCCCCTGCCCCGGCCCGGCTCACCGCCCGGCCCGTGCGCGGAGACACGAACGCCAGGTCGGTCACCTCTCCCGTCGCCGCACAGCTCGTCAGGTCCAGCCCGAAGCCGAGCTCTTCCAGCAGCGCGAGCTCCCAATGCAGATAGGCCAGAGGCCATGCATCCGTCCGGCCCAGCAGGTCGAGGAGGGTGATCGAGCGTTCGTAGAGCGGTTCGTGCGCTTCGCGCTCCGGCAGGGCGAAGGCGAGAAGACCACAGATGGCATTTAGTCCGGCGAGGCTCAGGCGGTCGCCCATCACCATCGCGGCACGGCTGCGGATCGGCTCGACCCGGTAGGCACCGAGATGCTCTTCCAGCCGCGCGGTCCATGTCACGTCGATCTGTGCACCCGGTTGCAGAACGGGGGCGAGCTTCTGGCTCACCCCGCCGCGGACCAGCCCGGCGTGCCGGCCGTGCTCTTCGGTGAAGACTTCGATGATGACGCCGTTCTCGCCGTGGGACCGTCTGGACAGAAGGACGCCGCTGTCACGCCATTGCATGCCGGTTCACCCTTCGCCCTTCGGTGGCGTCCCCTTGTTGTCGACGCCCGCTGAACGGCGAGTGGGGCGATGCCGCAGGCGAGCGCCGAGCGGCGGGCTCAGAGCCGATCCGCGAGGTGCGCATCCAGATCATCAAGCCGGTCGTGTCCCCAGAACCGCTGATCGCTGTCGGTCGCGATATAGAAGGGAGAGCCGAACGCGCCGGCATTCACCGCATCCTCGAGATTGGCGGCATAGGTCTCCGCACCCGAAAGCAGACCGCTGTCGGCGAGCGACGCCTCGAACCCGGCATCGGTGAGGCAGGCGCGGATCACCTCGTCCTCCGCGATGTTCTTCTCTTCCGCCCAGCAGGCACGAAGGAGGCCGTGCGCGAGCGCGCCGAGGTCGCCGCCCCCCGCCGATTGCGCCGCGATCACCGCATAGGACGCCGGTGCGGCGTTGGTCGGCCAGTGCGCCGGTCGCAGGTTGAACCGCTTGCCCGACTTCTTCGCCGCCCGCTCGAGGTCCTGCGCCCGGTATTCCAGGCGACTCGGATGACGTTCGCCGACCGGTGTGCCCCCGGTCCTCTGGAACAGTGCCATGATGTCGAGCGGTTTGTAGCTGACCGTCGCGCCGTGCTTCGCCGCGATCTCCTCCAGCCGGGTCCCGGCGAGGTAGGTGAACGGAGAGATCAAAGAGAAATAGTAGTCGATATGTGCCATCGGATGTCGTTCTCCCTCTCCGTGCTTGCGCAAGCGTAGGTCTGTGCTAGGCGGTGTCAACGTCACAGGACCGTCATGTCTCGCCCCGAGGACCCAGCAGATATGCCCAATATCGTCGAGCCGAAACTCATTTCCGGCAACGCCAACCTTCCCCTCGCCAAGGCGGTCGCCCGCCGGATGTCCATGCACCGCGGCATGTCCGTCGGGCTGGTCGATGCCAGGGTTGAAAGGTTCAACGATGCCGAGATCTTCGTCGAGGTTTACGAGAATGTCCGTGGCGAGGACATGTTCATCATTCAGCCGACCTCGCGCCCTGCGAACGACAACCTGATGGAGCTGCTCATCATCGCCGACGCGCTCCGACGGTCCTCCGCCGCGCGGATCACGGCGGTGATTCCCTACTTCGGCTACGCCCGCCAGGATCGGCGCACCAAGGCGCGCACGCCGATCTCGGCCAAACTGGTCGCGAACCTGATCCACGAGGCGGGAATCGAGCGCGTTCTGACGATGGACCTGCACGCCGCGCAGATTCAGGGCTTCTTCGACATCCCGGTCGACAACCTCTACGCCGCACCGATCTACGCGCTCGACATCCTGCACCACTTCAAGGACGTCTCCGACGTGATGGTCGTCAGCCCCGACGTCGGCGGTGTGACCCGTGCGCGGGAGCTCGCGACCCGGATCAACGCTCCCCTCGCCATCGTAGACAAGCGCCGCGAGCGGGCGGGCGAAGTGGCCGAGATGACGGTGATCGGCGACGTCACCGGCAAGCGCTGCATCATCGTCGACGACATCTGCGACACGGCCGGCACGCTCTGCAAAGCCGCCGAAGTCCTGATGAGCAAGGGCGCGACCGAGGTCCACGCCTACACGACTCACGGCGTCCTGTCCGGCCCCGCTGTCGAGCGTGTCTCGAACTCGGTCCTCAAGTCGCTCGTCATCACCGACAGCATAGAGCCGACTGCGGAGATCAAGGCCTGCCCCAACATCCGCATCGTCCCCACCGCCCCGATGTTCGCGCAGGCCATCCTCAACATCTGGAACGGCACGTCGGTGTCGTCCCTGTTCGAGCGCGAGACGCTCGGCCCGATCTACGAGGGGATGTACTCGGCCGCGTAGGGGGAGGTTAAGGCTGTAGGCGCGCCGCTCGATAGGTCGGGCGGCATTCTCCTTGCGCATCACTCGACAACGAAGCTGTCCGTCAGGACGGCGAACCTATGCAACAAATCGTTGATGTCGACGCCTTCATGGTCGTACCGTGTCCCCGAGACGCGGTAGCTGTAGCCCCCGTCAATGAATTTGCAGCTTATGTACGAATCGCTACTCCTGTCGCACTCCGGCGGACGATCCTCCAAGGTCGATGCCGTGATCTCGAACCTGAGATCCTCACCATCGCGGGTATCACCGCCCGGTGTCAGACCATGTACCGATGATTTGATGACGAAACCGGTCCCTCCGGGAGCCTGCTCTCCGTCTCGAGGATCGTAGCGCCACGGTATCTCGTATTGCTGGTCACCAATCCAGTAGCTCTGGTGATAATCAAACTGCACGTATCGCGCGCCAAATTGGGCGCATGCGATCAGAATGGGTGAAAGAACAAGAACGATGGCCACTTTTTCTCGGCGCGAGATGAACGCGAATGCCACCAGCGGAGAAATTATGGCGAGAGCAGCGAATACGTATGAGTACCGGCAGCCGACAGTCGCCATGCAGAAGTTGGGGGCGTAGAAGTAAGTGACCGCATTCATAATTACTCGAAAACCAAACCAAAGCGCGGACAGCAGAGCACTCACGATCGCCGCAGCGACCCACGGAGATGGCTCGTAATACGGTGGTTCGACTGGTTCCGCCGATGGCTTGGCGTCCCTCATCCACGGCGGGTGACGATCCTCGGATCGTCGTTCAGCGACTGACTTGGCGCCCCTCAGCTGCGCTTCTTCCGGAAATTTTCGGCCCATCACGCCTCTACTCGTCAATCCGCGACAACGTACACCTGCACAACAAAAAGGGCGCCGCGAAGGCGCCCTTTCCATACTTGCTATCCCGATTCTACTCCGCAGCCGTCGCTTTCGGCGCATCCGGCCATGCGGTCGGGTCGGTATCGAGGTCGGGGAACTTCGCCGGGTCGAAGACCGGCTTCTCGATCCCTGCGGCAAGCTGGGAACGGAAGTCCTGGATGATCCTCAGCGCGATCGGGAACAGCATCATCAGCGCCAGCAGGTTCACCACCGCGAGGATCCCCATCATCGGGTCGGAGAAGTTGAAGACCGCCGTCGCGCCCGGCGCCACCGCGCCGAGGAACACGATACCGATGATGACGATCCGCAGGATGTGGAACGCCATCGGCGAGTCGGTCATGAAGCTCAGTGCGTTCTCGCCGAGGTAGTAGTTGTACATGATCGACGAGAAGCTGAAGAGCAGGATCGCAACGGTCAGGAAGTACTGCGCCCAGCCACCGACGTGGTCCACCATGCTCTGCTGGGTGAGCGCCACGCCGTCCACGCCTTCCGCGCCGGGCTGGTAGACATCGCCGAGCAGGATGACGAAGGCCGTGCAGGAGCAGATCAGGATCGTGTCGATGAAGACGGAGAAGCTCTGCGTGATACCCTGGCTCACCGGGTGCTTCACGTAGGCCGTGGCCGCCACGTTCGGAGCGGAGCCGAGGCCCGCCTCGTTCGAGAACAGCCCGCGCCGCAGACCCTGTGCGATGGCCGCGCCCATGCCGCCGGCGACCGCCTCGCGGAAGCCGAAGGCGTTGGCGAAGATGTCCCACAGGACACCGGGGAGACCGGTGATGTTGAGCAGGATGATCAGCAGCGCCATCCCGATATAGCCGAAGGCCATCACGGGGATGATGATGTCCGCCGCCTTGGCGATCCGGTGAATACCGCCGTAGACAATGAAGCCCGTGGCGATGGCGAGGACCGCGCCGGTCCAGACCCGCTGGATGCCCATCGAGTCGAGCGCCGCCCCGGCAACAGTATTGCCCTGGAACGCGTTGAAGCCGATGGCGAAGGAGGCAATGAGGCACACCGCGTAGACGATGGCGAGCCAGCGGTAGTTTGCGCCGAGCCCGTGGATGATCGCCCGCGCCGGGCCGCCGCGATAGTTTCCGTCGGGCTCCGTGCGCTTGTAGAGCTGGGCCAGCGTCGCCTCGACCAGCGCCGAGCACATGCCGATCAGCGCGATCGCCCACATCCAGAAGACCGCGCCCGGACCACCGGCCGTGATCGCAACGGCGACGCCGGCGATATTGCCGCCCCCGACCCGTCCCCCGACGGAGACGAACAGCGCTTCTCGTGCGCTGATCTTGGTGGGATCGTTATCCTCGTCGGTGCCCGTCAGGACGCCGAACATCCGCTTGAAGAAGCGGAACTGGACGAAGCCGCTGGCGACGGTGAAGAAGACGCCGAGCACGACGAGGAAGGGGATGAGCGCCCATCCCCAGGTCAGGTCGTTGACCGCGTTGAAGATCGTATCGAAGAAGCCCACGAGATGTCCCTCTCTTGCTAGTCAGGGGGCGTCGGGCAATGCCCGGATCGCCTTGGCGATCCTCGGACCCGTTCGCTCAGGTCGCTTCTGTCGGCCCCACCATTGGTCGATCAGGCCCCAAAGCGACATCGAATGCACCCCTTTTTTGCCATGCCCGTTGAGAAAATGAGATTTATCAACCTGATGGGGATTTCATGTGCAGGCCGCCCACGGGCGGTCCTGCGGTTGTCTCCGCCGCTGGAAAAGCTCCGCGCGTGCGCATCAGGTGCCGCGCGGCTTGGCACGCAGTGTCGGGTCCGCCTTGGTCGGGTCTTCTGGCCAGGGGTGTTTCGGGTACTGCCCGCGCATGTCCTTGCGCACGTCGGCGTAGGAGGTCGCCCAGAATCCCGGCAGGTCGGTCGTCACCTGTACCGGCCGGCGCGCCGGGGACAGAAGCGTGATCCGCAGCGCCCGCCCGGCGACGACAGGGTGTGAGGTCTGGCCGAACAGTTCCTGAAGCCGGACTTCGATCGAGGGGTGGTCACCGGCGTAGTCGATCGGGATCTCCCGGCCGAGCGGGGTCCGGAACTTGCCGGGGGCGAGGCGGTCGAGACGCTGGACCTGGTCCCAGTCCAGCATGGCGCGGAGCACGGGCAGCGCGTCGAACCCCTTCCATTGGTCGACGGTCACCACGCCGGCGAGGTATGGCGCCAGCCACGTCTCGAGGCTGCCGTAGAGGACCTCGTCCGTCATTTCAGGCATGTCTTCCCCTGCGCTGCGGAGAAGTTCGACACGTGTCCGGAACCGGTCAGCCGCAGCGCCGAAGCCGAGGCCCAGATCGCGGATACCGTCGCACATCGCGCGCGACAGCTGTTCGGGATCGGCATCGCGCCAGGGCCGGTCGTCGAGCACCAGCGCGCCGAGCCGCTCCTGCTGGCGGGCCAGAACGCGGCGGTCGCGGCGCGACCATGTGCAAAGGGTCTCAAGCGTGATGCGCTCCGCCGCGATCTCGCGGAGCTCGTCCTCGCTCAGAGGCAGGGCCAGCCGAATCTTCGCCTCCCGCGTGTCGCCGTCGAGGTCGAGCGCGACGAGGAACCGCTGCCCGGCAAGGGGGTCCACGTCGCCCATCACGGCGCCCTTCCCGCCCGAGAGCACGTAGCGCGGGGCCTCACCGGGCCGGCGCATGGCGATCCGGTCGGGATAGGCCAGCGCGGCCATCTGGCCGTCGCTCAGGTCACCGGCGGGCGGCGCGAGCTTCGCCAGCCGCTTCGACTCGCGTCTGATCCGGTCGAGCACCGCCTTGTTCGCCCGACTGTCGCGATCCCCGCCGCGCAGTGCGGCAAGACGGATCGTGGCATCGGATGAGGTGCCACGCATCGGGTCGCGCTCCGACAGCAGCGCGGCCAGCGGCGCGGCGCTTCGCCCGGCCTTCAGCAGCATGTGCGCGATCCTCGGGTGCGCGGGGAGCGCGGTCATCTCTCGGCCATGCGGCGTGATCCGCCCTTCGGCGTCGAGCGCGCCGAGATCGGTCAGCAACGCGCGGGCCTCGGCCAGCGGGCCGGGCGGTGGCAGCGTCAGGAACGACAGGTCGTCCGAGCCCCACGCCGCGAGCTCCAGCGCCAGACCGGCGAGATCGGCGGCCTCGATCTCTGCCGGGGCGTGGGCCCGCATCGCCCCCTCCGCCGCCTTCGGCCAGAGCCGGTAGCAGACGCCCGGCGCCACGCGACCGGCGCGGCCAGCGCGCTGCGTCGCCTCCGCGCGGGTTGCGCGTTCAGTGACAAGGCGGGACATCCCCGAGTTCGGATCGAAGCGGGACCGGCGCGCGCGACCGGAATCGACCACGACGCGGATGTCCTCGATGGTGAGCGACGTCTCGGCGATCGACGTGGCGAGCACGATCTTGCGGCCAGACGGCTCCGGCCGGATCGCCGCGCGCTGCTCGGCGAAGGGCATCGCTCCGAAGAGCGGACGGAGATGGCAGCTCTTCGGGAGGCGCCCCTCCAGACGCGCGGCAACGCGGCGGATCTCACCCTCGCCGGGCAGAAAGACGAGCACGCCGCCCTCCGTCTCGGCGACCGCCTCCTCGACCAGCGCCGCGACCGAAGCCTCGAGGCGCAGCGACGGGTCGGGGCCCCGCGCGAGCCAGCGCAGATCGACCGGAAAGCTCCGCCCGTCGGATGTGATGACCGGCGCGTCGTCGAGCATCTCGGACACTGGGCCAGCGTCGAGCGTGGCGGACATGACAAGCAGCCAGAGGTCGTCGCGCAGCGCACCGCGCACCTCCCACGTGAGGGCAAGGCCGAGGTCCGCGTCGAGCGAGCGCTCGTGAAATTCGTCGAAGATGATCGCCGAGATGCCGGGCAGGCTCGGGTCGGATTGCAGCATTCGGGTCAGGATGCCTTCGGTAACGACTTCGATCCGGCGGCCCGGCACCGACTCTCCGCGCATTCGGTAGCCCACGCGCTGGCCCGTCGTCTCGCCGAGCCCTTCGGCCAGCCGCTCGGCCGCGGCGCGGACAGCGAGGCGGCGCGGCTCCAGCATCAGGATCAGGCCGGGCACCTCGTCGAGCAGCGCCAGCGGCACGCGCGTCGTCTTGCCCGCGCCCGGCGGCGCCTGCAGCACAGCCCGGCCCTTCTCGCGCAGCGCGGCGACAAGCGAGGGCAGCACCTCGTCGATGGGCAGGGACCGGTCCATCCCGTCTGGTCTCCCGACACCGCCGTGCCGTCAAGGGCTCTGGACAGGAGCGGCGAACCCGGCGATCCCTCGGACATGACCGGGACCGACCTCCTCCAGCGCCTTGCCTCGGGCGACCGCCGTGCGCTTGCCCGCGCGATCACGCTGGTCGAGAGCGGCCGCGCCGACCACCGGGCGGAGGCGGAAGCACTGCTCGATGCGCTGCCGCCGAAGCCGGATACGCTGCGGATCGGGCTGTCCGGCACGCCCGGCGTCGGCAAGTCGACCTTCATCGAGACATTCGGGCTGATGCTCACCGGCCTTGGCCACAAGGTCGCGGTGCTGGCGGTGGATCCGTCGTCGTCCCGGTCCGGCGGTTCGATCCTTGGCGACAAGACCCGGATGGAGCGGCTGGCCCGCGATCCGAACGCTTACATCCGACCCTCACCCGCGCAGACGCAGCTCGGCGGGGTGGCCCGGCGCACGCGCGAGGCGATGGTGCTGTGCGAGGCGGCGGGCTTCGACATCGTGCTGGTGGAGACGGTCGGCGTCGGCCAGTCGGAGACCGAAGTCGCGTGGATGACCGACCTCTTCCTGTTGCTGCTCGCGCCCGCCGGCGGGGATGAGCTTCAGGGAGTGAAGCGCGGCATCATGGAGATCGCTGACCTCGTGCTTGTGAACAAGGCGGACGGGGATCTGGCGGCGCAGGCTACCCGGACATGCGCGGACTACGCAGGGGCGCTGCGCCTGCTGCGACGGCGCCCGCAGGATCCGGACGGCTTTCCCAAGGCGATGACCGTTTCGGCGCTCGAATCGACGGGTGTCGCCGAGGCTTGGGAGCAGATTCGCACGCTGTCCGGCTGGCGGCGGGAGGCCGGCATCCTCGAAGGGCGCCGCGCCGAGCAGGCCCGCCACTGGTTCGAGGAGGAAGTGCGGCGTGCGCTGCTGTCCCGGCTCGACCGGGAACCGGCCAAGGGGTTGATGCGTCAGCTTGCTGAGCGGGTCGGGGCGGGCGATCTGTCCCCCGCCGGCGCCGCGTCGGACCTTCTCGACGCGCTGCTCGGCAATCGGCCGGGTTGAGCCGCCGGGGCCCTTGACGCAACAGGGCGATCCGCCTATGGACAGCCGACCAGATTTCGGGCGCCGCAGCCGCGGTGCCTTTCTACATTGGCGAAACCGTCATTTCGCCCGAATCGAATGAGGATGAACCATGTCGCGTAAATGCGAACTGACCGGAAAAGGGCCGATGACGGGCAATAACGTCAGCCACGCCCACAACAAGACCCGCCGCCGCTTCCTGCCGAACCTGCAGGACGTGACGCTCCAGTCCGAGACTCTCGGCCGTTCCTTCAAATTCCGCGTATCCAGTGCTGCCCTGCGTACTGTCGACCACCGCGGTGGCCTCGACGCCTTCATGGCGCGCGCCAAGGAAGCGGACCTTTCGGCCGACGCGCTGAAAGTGAAGAAAGAGATCGCGAAGGCCGCCGCCTCCGCCTGATCCGTCTTCACGGACAAATTTCGAAAAGCCCGGCCCCTGTGGCCGGGCTTTTTCGTTGCGGCGTCCCCTCCACTTGCAATCGTCGCAATGGGCGGTATTGGTCAAAGAGCTTTACCAATATCGACCCGGAGGACCGCTCATGCCTGTCATCACCTCGATCGCGGACCTCAAGCGACTTCACCGCCGCCGCACGCCGAAGATGTTCTACGACTACGCCGAGTCGGGCAGTTGGACGGAGCAGACCTTTCGCGAGAACACGACCGACTTCGAACAGATCCGGCTGCGCCAGCGCGTGGCGGTCGACATGACCAACCGCACCCTGCGCACGCAGATGGTGGGAGAGGACGTGGCGATGCCGGTGGCGCTCGCGCCCGTGGGTATGACGGGGATGCAGGCCGCCGACGGCGAGATCAAGGCAGCCAAGGCGGCCGAGGCTTTCGGTGTGCCCTTCACGCTGTCGACGATGTCGATCTGCTCGATCGAGGACGTGGCCGAGAACACGACGAAACCGTTCTGGTTCCAGCTCTACGTGATGAAGGACGAGGAGTTCGTCGACAACCTGATCGAGCGTGCCCGCGCCGCCGGCTGTTCGGCACTGGTGCTGACGCTGGACCTGCAGATTCTCGGGCAGCGGCACAAGGATCTGAAGAACGGCCTGTCCGCGCCGCCCAAGCCGACGCCGCGCACGGTGGCCGACCTCGCCTTCCGCTGGCGCTGGGGGCTCGAGATGCTTCAGACGCAGCGGCGCACGTTCCGCAATATCGTCGGTCACGCCAAGAACGTCGGCGACGTGCGCTCGCTCATGTCGTGGACGGCGGAACAGTTCGATCCGAAGCTCGACTGGGAGAAGGTCCGACGCATCAAGGACAAGTGGGGCGGGAAATTGATCCTGAAGGGCATTCTCGACGCGGAAGACGCGAAGAAAGCCGTCGAAGTCGGCGCCGACGCGATCATCGTGTCCAACCACGGCGGGCGCCAGCTCGACGGGGCGCTGTCCTCCATCCGTGTGCTGCCGTCGGTAGTGCGTGCGGTCGGCGATCAGATCGAGGTTTGGGTCGACGGTGGCATCCGCTCCGGTCAGGACGTGCTGAAGGCCGTCGCGATGGGTGCGAAGGGGACCATGATCGGCAGGTCCTACATCTATGGCCTCGGCGCGATGGGACAGGCTGGCGTCACCAAGTCGCTCGAGATCATCCACAAGGAGATGGACATCTCGATGGCTTTCTGCGGCAAGCGGGACATCAAGGATGTCGACCGGAACATCCTGCTGATCCCCGAGGATTTCGAAGGACGTTGGCAGGCCTGATTTCCAGGCCATTTCCCCTTCCCAAACACGTAGAATCCCGCTAAGGGCACGGCTTCTGAACCGGGCGCACCTGTCGGCTGCGTCCATGTCGAAAAGTAGGCCCCGAACAGAACACGGGGTGTGCGAACTAGAAGGACTACCGAAATGGCTGGAGAGATCCCCGATCTCGTCGCTGAAGCGCGTGAGCGCACCGGCAAGGGCGGCGCCCGCGAAGCTCGTCGCAACGGCATGGTGCCGGGCATCGTCTACGGTGGCGGCGTCGATCCGCTTCCGATCAACCTCGAGTTCAACGCGCTGCTGACCCGCCTGCGCAAGGGCCGGTTCCTGTCGACGCTCTTCAACCTGAAGGTCGAAGGCCAGGAAGACGTCCGCATCATCTGCCGTAACGTGCAGCGTGACGTGGTGAAGGACCTGCCGACGCACGTCGACTTCATGCGCCTGCGCCGGACCTCGAAGATCAACCTCTTCATCCCGGTCGAGTTCGTGAACCACGAAGCCGCTCCGGGCATCAAGCGCGGCGGCGTGCTGACCGTCATCCGGAACGAAGTTGAACTCATCGTCACCGCCGGCGACATCCCCGAGAAGATCGTCGTCGACCTGACCGGGCTCGAGATCAACGACACCGTCACGATCTCGTCCGTCACGCTGCCGGAAGGCGCGAAGCCGACGATCGACCGCGACTTCGTCATCGCCAACATCTCCGCTCCGTCCGGGCTGCGCGCCTCCGACGACGAGGATGAAGGCGGCGAAGGTGAAGACGGCGAAACGACCGAAGAGACCACCGAAGAGTGATCTCCTTCGCGATCTGACGGATCAGGGGCCCCTCGCGGGTCCCTTTTCATTTGGCGTGCCGCCCCTTCCCCCGGCTCGCATCCCGCGCTAACTGACGGGCATGCAGCTTTTTGTCGGCCTCGGAAATCCCGGCGCGAAATACGCGCACAACCGCCACAACATCGGCTTCATGGCGCTCGACCGGATTGCCGCCGATCATGGCTTCCCACCGTTTCGCGCCAAGTTTCAGGGCGAGGTGAGCGAGGGGCGGCTTGGCTCGGAACGGGTCGTGCTGTTGAAGCCGACGACGTTCATGAACCTCTCCGGCCAGTCGGTGGGCGAGGCGATGCGCTTCTACAAGCTCGAGTCGACCGATGTCACCGTCTTCCACGACGAGATCGACCTCGCGCCAGGCAAGTTGCGGCTGAAGGCCGGCGGCGGGCATGCCGGTCACAATGGCCTGCGCTCCATCCATCAGCACATCGGGCCGCATTACGACCGTGTTCGCCTCGGCGTCGGTCATCCGGGCCGCAAGGAAGCAGTGCCCGGCTACGTGCTGCACGACTTCCCGAAAGCGGATGAGGCGTGGCTCGACGACATGATGCGGGGCATCTCCGACGGTGCCGCCGATCTCGCCGCCGGGGACGGAGGCCGGTTCCAGAATGCCGTCGCACTTCGGCTGAACCCGCCCCGACCGTCGACGGGCAAGCAGCCCCGACCGGCCGCTGACCCTGCGCCGCAGGAGAAGCCTGAAGCCGGGACCTCAGAGCCGGACAAGCCCGCCGAAGTAGAGGACACCCGCAGCCCACTCCAGAAGCTGAAGGACCGGTTCAGTTGATCGAGGACGACGGGCGGCTGCGCACCGCGTTCGAGATGCAGTCGAAGGCTTGTCACGCGCTTGGCTCGCCCTTCATGGGCCGGCTGATGTCCCTCTTCGCGGAACGCTACCAGCCGGGCACACCGATCGCTGACCGGCTTTTCGCATGGCCCGGCGTTGTGCACTACGGCGCGGCGTCCCTGCCTTTGCGACTGGCCGGGGCTCTGCACACGCTGAAACGACGGGGCAATCCGACACTCGAAGCAGTCTATCCGCCGCACGAGGTGGACGACGACACGCTTTGGACCGCCGTGACCTCCGTCCTCGTCGACCATGCGGGTGAGATAGACCCGATCCTCGACAGTTCGCCCCAGACCAACGAAGTGCGCCGCTCGACCGCGCTGCTGGCCGCGGCGCACTGGCTCACCGGGCGCTACGACATGCCGTTCACGCTCAGCGAGCTTGGCGCGAGCGCTGGCCTGAACCTGATGTTCGACCGGTTCGCGATGGAGACGCCTGCCCGGCAACTCGGGGCGTCGGACCCTGCCCTCGTGCTGACCCCCGAGTGGACCGGCGATGTGCCGGACGGCCCTGCCCCGAGAGTTGTGGAGCGACGTGGTGTTGATCTGCGCCCCGTCGATCTGGAGACGGAGACGTGGCGGCTGCTCGCGTATCTGTGGCCCGACCAACACGACCGGCTGGCGCGGACCGAAGCCGCGATCGCGATCGCCGAAGGGATCGTCGACCAGGGTGACGCTGCCGACTGGATCGAGGACCGGCTGTCGCGCCCGTGGCGCGGCATCCATATGATCTACCACACGATCGCCTGGCAATATTTCCCGGACGAGACGCAGGCGCGGGCTACCGCCGCGATCGAAGCCGCCGGAGCGCGGGCGACGGACGAGGCGCCGCTGTTCTGGCTTTCGGTCGAAAATGACGGCGACGGCGGTGCGCCCATCGTGGCGCGGCTCTGGCCCGGTGACAGTCATTACATGCTCGGGCGCATGGATGCGCATGGTCGCAAGATCACATGGACCGGCAGCCCGCTTTGATCCCCGGACGCCCCGCGTTAGGTTCGGGGAAGGAGGACAGCGACATGACACCCGATCCGTCCCTGAACGTTCACGGCGATGCGCTCGCCCCCTGCTCTACTGATCCGCTGACCGGCTTTTTCCGCAACGGGTCCTGCGATACCTGCCGCGAAGATCGAGGCAGCCACACGGTCTGTGCCGAGATGACCGCCGAATTCCTCGCCTTCTCGAAGTACGTCGGGAATGACCTGTCGACCCCGCGCCCGGAGTTCGGGTTCGCCGGTCTGAAGCCCGGCGATCAATGGTGCCTCTGCGCCGCGAGGTTTCTACAGGCCCATGAAGAGGGCTGTGCGCCCAAGGTGAACCTGTCGGCGACCCACATGGCCGCGCTCGAGATCGTGGCACTGGACATCCTCGAGGAGAACGCCGCCACCGGCGCGGGATGACGACGTGAAAAGGGGACCGACATTTCTGTCGATCCCCTGAAGACTGCGCGTGATGCGCAATCACATGTCGTCGGAGCTTTCCATCATGGAATCGCCTTCCATCATGGAGTCGTCCTCCATCATCGTGCCGCTTTCCATGCCGTCCATCGTGTCCATCTCGCTCATGCCGTCCATGGTGTCGGCGTTCTGAGCGGGCTCGGCCATACCGGGCGCGGGAGCGGCGGTGACCTGCGCCTCGGCGAGCGTGATGGTGCCGTCGTCGTCACCATCCAGCTGATCGATCACGCTGGCGGCGCCCTCGGGGCCGACAACCGCTGCCAGCTCCTCTTGGGTGAGGATGTCGTCACCGTTGGAGTCGACGTCGGCAAACTGCACGGTCTGGGCGATTGCGCCAGCGGCAGCGAAGGACAGGGCGGTGGTCAGTACGAGAGTGCGTTTCATGAGAAACCTCCGTTTTGGTTTTGGCGGCGGCCGATCTCGCGGCGCGCCATCCAAGTGCACAATGACCGCTGTGCCCCGATGTTCCATACGGCGCCACGCGCAGCCCTTAAGTGCTCATGTTCCTGCTCAGACGGCCGATTGTCTGATCTGATTTTCGCCTAGTATCGGGGGCTTGTCGGTTTGTCGCCGACGCTGTGCACGGCTTTTGCAGGGATGCGCCTGCCGGATGCGACAAGACCCCGCGTTCCTCACGCGGGGTCTTGAACAAAGTTCGATCCGACCGTCTGGCGGGGCGGTCGACGAGTCGCGTTACTCGATGTCCCAGCCAAGGGCACGGGCGACCGTGAAGATGTCCTTATCGCCCCGGCCGCACATGTTCATGATGATGATGTGGTCCGAGGGCAGTTCCGGCGCGATCTTCATCACGTGGGCCAGTGCGTGCGACGGTTCGAGTGCGGGGATGATCCCCTCGCATTCGCAGCAGAACTGGAACGCCTCGAGCGCCTCCTTGTCGGTGATGGAAACGTACTCGGCGCGTCCGATGTCGTGCAGCCAGGCGTGTTCCGGTCCGATCCCGGGGTAATCGAGGCCTGCGGAGATCGAGAACCCTTCAAGGATCTGACCCTCGTCGTCCTGAAGCAGGTAGGTGCGGTTGCCATGCAGCACACCCGGACGCCCGCCGGTGAGCGAGGCGCAGTGCTCCATCTTCTCATTCACGCCCTTGCCACCGGCCTCGACCCCGATGATGTTGACCGACTTGTCGTCGAGGAACGGGAAGAACAGGCCCATCGCGTTCGAGCCGCCGCCGATCGCAGCGATGATCGTATCGGGGAGACGACCTTCGGCCTCGTTCAGCTGCTCCTTCGCCTCCTTGCCGATGATCGACTGGAAGTCCCGGACCATAGCCGGATAGGGGTGCGGACCGGCCACGGTGCCGATGCAGTAGAAGGTATCGCGGACGTTGGTCACCCAGTCCCGCAGCGCGTCGTTCATCGCGTCCTTCAGCGTGCCACGACCGGAGGTGACCGGCACGACCTCGGCGCCAAGCAGCTTCATCCGGAAGACGTTGGGGGCCTGACGCTCGACGTCGTGTGCGCCCATGTAGACGACGCACTTGAGGCCGAACTTGGCGCAGACGGTCGCCGTCGCGACGCCGTGCTGACCGGCACCGGTTTCGGCGATGATGCGGGTCTTGCCCATGCGCCGGGCGAGAATGATCTGGCCGAGCACGTTGTTGATCTTGTGCGCGCCGGTGTGGTTCAGCTCGTCCCGCTTCAGATAGATTTTCGCGCCACCGAGACGTTCGGTCATGCGCTCGGCGAGGTAAAGCGGCGAAGGCCGGCCGACGTAATGCGTCCAGAGATCATTCATCTCGTCCCAGAAGCTCTGGTCCGTCTTGGCGCGCTCGTATTCCGCCTCGAGTTCGAGGATCAGGGGCATCAGCGTTTCGGACACGAAACGTCCGCCGAAGTCGCCGAAGCGGCCCTTCTCGTCGGGGCCGGTCATGAAGCTGTTGAGCAGATCGTCTGGCATGGCATCCTCCCCGGATGAAGATCAGTCTCAGGCCGTATAGCACGGCTTGCGCGTGGTAAAGTGGGTGGGATGACCCCGCGCCGCGAAGCGGTCTCTAAAGCCCTCAGCGCACCCTTCGCATCGGTCGGTAATGTCCGTTGGAGCGCGCGCGGGCATGGACGATCCTGCCGCTCTCGCAGAGGATGGGCTAGGCCTCCACCGCTGCGAGGAAGTCCCGGATCAGACCGATATCCTTCTCGCCCCGCGACCGCTCCACCGCCGAGGATACATCGACCTGGCGTGCTCCGGTCAGTCGGATGGCCTCACCGACGTTCTCTGCGGTCAGCCCACCGGCGAGCATCCAGGGCACGGACCAGCGACGACCCGACAAAAGGCTCCAATCGAAGGACGTGCCGTTGCCGCCGGGCAAGGCGCCCTTGGGGGCCTTGGCCTCGACCAGCAACTGGTCGGCGACCTGGCTGTACGCGTCGAGACTGGCGAGGTCGCCTTCGGACTCGATCCCCACCGACTTCATCACGGGCAACCCGGTCCGGCTGCGGACCTCCGCGATCCGCTCGGCCGTCTCCTTGCCGTGCAGCTGGATCATGTCGAGCGGTACGCCCTCCACGATCTCGTCAAGCAGCGCGTCGTCGGGGTCCACGACAAGCGCGACCTTCGCCACGCCGGGCGGTGCGGCCAGCGCGGCCTTCTGCGCTTCGGCGATCGACACGGCACGCGGGGACTTCGGAAAGAACACGAAGCCGACATAGCGCGCGCCGGCCTCTGCGGCCGCCTCGACCATCTCCGGCGTCTTCAGACCGCAGATCTTGGTTCTGATGCCCGAGGGCATGCCGCTACTCAAGGAGCGCGAGGACCTCGTCCTTGCCCTCGTGCTTTTCGGCTTTCAGGCGGTCGACCTCGCGCTGAAGCGCCTTGGCCTCGCGGTCCTTGCGGCTGACGGCGGCGCGGTGCTTGTACTCGCGGATCCACTCCCAGATCAGGCCGATCACGAGGCCAAGCGCGACACCCAGCAGGATCGCGACGAAGAGCGGGATTTGAACCGTCGGCGAAACGCCGGCCAGATCGGCGAGAGCGGACGGCAGAGCCTGCAGTTCCACCAGCTCGCGGTTGGCGAGGCTGAGGACGATGAGGCAGAGACCGACGATGGCCCAGAAGGCGTAACGGATATAGCGCATGTGGAAGTTCTACTTCCCGTTCAGCCGGTCCCGCAAGAGCTTGCCGGTCTTGAAAAATGGAACGTGCTTCTCTTCCACCTCAACGCTTTCGCCAGTGCGTGGATTTCGACCGACGCGCGCATCGCGTTTCTTGACGGAAAAGGCACCAAATCCGCGCAATTCGACACGATCGCCGCGGGACATGGCTGCGGTGATCTCTTCAAAGACCGTATTCACGATTTTTTCGACGTCGCGCTGGTACAGGTGCGGGTTCTCATCGGCGATCTTCTGGATGAGTTCAGACCGGATCATTCATATTCCTCCCCAGGGTCACGACGCTGTTATCTCTGACGAAGTCACCCTGAAGACTATAGGCGAAGTTCGCCAGAACTGGATAGCAACTTTCCCAAAATTACGGGGAATTTCGGGGCTTTGCAGGTGCAGAACCGGCTGGAAGCTGCCCGATCCGGGGCTCTCGCGGGGTCAAGGCAGTCGGCAAGTGCATCGAATTGTCAACGCAACCCGTCACTGTTTCGACGCGGCGCCGGTGCGATTCGCAGCCGCTTAAGCGCTGCCTGCCCGGTCTTGCCCGCCTCCATCCCGACGACTGACGACAGCAAACAGGCAAAGAAAAAGCGCCCCCGCCGTGAGGCGGGAGCGCTGTCATTCCGTCCGAAGACAGAAGTCTTTATTCGTCGTCGCCGCCCTTCAGGGCTGCGCCGAGAATGTCGCCGAGCGACGCACCGGAGTCGGACGACCCGTACTGCTGCACGGCTTCCTTCTCTTCGGCGATCTCGCGGGCCTTGATCGACAGGCCGAGGCGACGGGTCTTCTGGTCCACGTTGGTGACGCGAACATCGACGTGGTCGCCCGGCTGGAAGCGCTCGGGGCGCTGCTCGGAGCGGTCACGCGACAGGTCGGAGCGACGGATGAAGGACTTCATGCCCTCATACTCGACCTCGATGCCGCCGTCCTCGATCTTGGTGACCGTGACGGTGATGATCGAGCCGCGCTTCACGCCGCCGACGGCTTCCGCGAACGGATCGCTGTCGAGCGCCTTGATGGAGAGCGAGATGCGCTCCTTCTCGGTGTCGACCTCGAGGACCTTGGCCTTGACCATGTCACCCTTGCGATAGTCGCCGATCACGTCCTCGCCACGACCTTCCCAGGTCAGGTCGGAGAGGTGAACCATGCCGTCGATGTCGCCGTCGAGACCAACGAACAGACCGAACTCGGTGATGTTCTTGACCTCGCCCTCGACCTCGGTGCCTTCCGGATGGGTCTCGGCGAAGACTTCCCACGGGTTGCGCATGGTCTGCTTGAGACCCAGCGAAACGCGTCGCTTGGCTTCGTCGATCTCCAGCACCATGACGTCGACCTCTTGCGAGGTGGAGACGATCTTGCCGGGGTGAACGTTCTTCTTGGTCCAGGACATCTCGGACACGTGGACGAGACCTTCGACACCCGGCTCCAGTTCGACGAACGCACCGTAGTCGGTGATGTTGGTCACGCGGCCCTGATGCACGGAGCCCAGCGGGAACTTCGCGGTCACCGTATCCCACGGATCGTCCTGCAGCTGCTTCATGCCGAGGGAGATACGATGGGTCTCCTTGTTGATCTTGATGACCTGGACCTTCACGGTCTCGCCGATCGACAGGATCTCGGAGGGGTGGTTCACGCGACGCCATGCCATGTCGGTGACGTGCAGCAGACCGTCCACACCGCCGAGGTCGACGAACGCGCCGTACTCGGTGATGTTCTTGACCACGCCGTCGACCGCCTGGCCTTCGGTGAGGTTGCCGATGACTTCGGCACGCTGTTCGGCACGGCTCTCTTCAAGGATGGCACGGCGGGAGACGACGATGTTGCCCCGGCGGCGGTCCATCTTGAGGATCTGGAACGGCTGCTTGAGACCCATGAGCGGGCCCGCATCCCGGACGGGACGCACATCGACCTGCGAGCCGGGCAGGAACGCCACGGCGCCGCCGAGGTCGACGGTGAAGCCGCCCTTGACGCGGCCGAAGATGGCACCTTCGACGCGCTCTTCGTCGGCATAGGCCTTCTCCAGGCGGTCCCACGCCTCTTCACGGCGGGCCATCTCGCGGGAGATGACGGCTTCGCCACGGGCGTTCTCGACGTTGCGGAGATAGACTTCGACCTCGTCGCCAACGCCGATTTCGGGCGCTTCGCCGGGGTTCGCGAATTCTTTCAGATCAACGCGGCCTTCCATCTTGTAGCCGACGTCGATGATGGCTTGTCCCGCCTCGACGGCGATGACACGGCCTTTGACAACCGAACCTTCGTTCGGCGTGTCCATTTCGAGGCTTTCATTAAGGAGGGCCTCGAATTCCTCCATGGATGCGTTTTGCGCCATGTGGCTATGGGTGTCCTTTATTGGTCGCTATTCTGGCCGGGCGGTTGTCTCCGCCGGTCTTGAACGGAAAATTGGTCACGGTGTCCGAACAGCAGTTCCGGGAAAACAAAGAGGGCCGGTTGACCGGCCCTGCTCAATGATCTCGGTCGTGGCTGTTCCGCCACTTCGACGCGCGCGATATACGAAACGACAGGCCGGCAATCAAGGTGTTTCCTCAGGCGTGCCGGGCCTCCACTGCCCGGACGGCCTGTGCGATCGCCTCTTCGATGGACATCTCGGTCGTGTCGATCACGACCGCATCCTCCGCCGGACGCAGTGGCGCGACCGCCCGTTCGCTGTCGCGCGCATCCCGCGCCCGCACGTCGGCGAGGACCGATCCGCGATCGACGTCGAAGCCCCGCTCCGCCAGTTCGAGATAGCGCCGCTCGGCCCGGCATTCGGCACTCGCGGTAACGAACAGCTTGGCCTCGGCATCCGGGCAGATCACCGTTCCGATGTCGCGCCCGTCGAGAACGGCGCCGCCGGCACGTCGCGCGAAGGCGCGCTGGAAATCGACCAGTGCGGCACGAACCTCTTTGATAACAGCGACTTTGCTGGCGGCCTCGGCGACCTCCGCGGTGCGCAGGCGGTTCTCGTCGATCTCCTCGGCACGCAAGGCCAGCGCGGCTTCCACAGCGTCCTCACCGGACAGCAGCCGGGCGCCGACCGCGCGGTAGAGCAGGCCTGTGTCGAGATGCGCGAATCCGAAATGACGTGCGACGGCCTTGCTGATCGTGCCCTTGCCCGCGGCGGCGGGTCCGTCGATCGCGATCGTGAACGATTGCGCCATCGTCCCCTCCTCAGAACCGGGGGCCGGTGCCGACCCACATTTCAAACAGCCGGATCGCCGCGAGAAGCGCGAAGACCGCGATGACGATCCTCGCGCGCCAGGGCGATTTCGGCTGATCCGCCATCACACGCGCTCCAGCTTGGCGCCGAGCGTTGCCATCAGCGATTCGAAAATCGGGAAGGACGTCGCGATCGGCGAGGCATCGTCGATCCGCACCGGCTGTTCCGTGGCGAAACCCAGCACCGCGAAGGACATGGCGATCCGGTGGTCGAGCCGGCTTTCCACCGTCACGCCGCCCGGCACGTCACCGAAACCGCGACCTTCGACGATCCACCAGTCCTCGCCTTCCTCGACCGTGACGCCGGCGGCGCGAAGCCCCTGCGCCATCGCGTCGATCCGGTCGCTTTCCTTCACGCGGAGCTCCTTCACGCCGCGCATGATCGTGCGACCCCGCGCGAAGGCGGCCACGACGGACAGAACCGGGTATTCGTCGATCATCGAGGCTGCACGCTCCGGCGGGACCTCGATCCCCTCGAGATCGGGAGAGAACTTTGCCCGAAGGTCCGCGACAGGTTCACCGCCTTCGTCGCGCGGGTTCTCATAAGACAGGTCCGCCCCCATGTCGCGCAGCGTCTCGAAGAGCCCGGCACGAGTGGGGTTGAGGCCGATGTTCGGTACGAGAACGTCCGAGCCTTCGGTGATCAGCGCAGCGCAAACCGGGAAGGCGGCACTGGACGGATCGCGCGGCACGACAATGGTCTGCGGCTTCAGCTCCGGCCGGCCTTTCAGGGTGATGACGCGCCCCTCGTTGGTCTGCTCGGCCGAGACCTCGGCGCCGAAACCGGTCAGCATGCGCTCGGTATGATCGCGCGTGGGCTCGGGCTCGATCACGACGGTTTCGCCCGGCGCGTTCAGTCCGGCGAGCAGAACGGCGGATTTCACCTGGGCGGAGGGCATCGGCAGAAGATACCTAACCGGTACCGGATCGGCGGCACCGACCAGCGTGAGCGGCAACCGCCCGCCCGTCCGGCCATAGGCGCGTGCCCCGAATTCGGCCAGCGGATCGGTGATCCGTCCCATGGGGCGCGAGCGCAGCGAGGCATCCCCGGTAAAGGTTGCCGTCACGGGCGACGTCCCCATCGCACCCATGATCAGCCGGACGCCCGTGCCGGAGTTGCCGCAGTCGATGACATTGTCCGGCTCGGCGAACCCGCCCACGCCAACACCGTGGACGGACCAGGTGCCGTCGACTTCGGTCACTTCCGCGCCGAAAGCACGCATCGCCTTCGCGGTGTCCAGAACGTCTTCGCCGGCGAGCAGACCGGTGATCTTCGTCTCGCCGATCGCCAATGCGCCGAGGATCAGCGACCGGTGCGAGATCGACTTGTCCCCGGGCACGTTCGCCTCGCCGGTCAGCGGGCCGCTCTTGCTGGAGACCATGGGAACTGGTGTGCCGTGTCCGGACATGCGCGGCCTTTCTGCGAAACGTCGGGGCCTGATAGCGCGACTTCGGAGGACAATCCAGAAGGCCGGAGCAGCAACCGCTTCGGCGTCATCTGGCCGGAAATACCTCTCGGGGGTGAACGGGCCGCAGGCCTGGAGGGGGCAGACAGCCCCCTGACCCGTCCGCCCGTAGGGCGGGCAGGACCTGCGCGTGCGTCAGCACGCCCCGCGAGGTCAGGCCCGGATCAGCCGGGGCGACGCCGCTCGATCGCGTCCCATATCAGGCCCGCGCCGTTGGTGCCGTCAAACCTTTCGAGCTCCTGCAGACCGGTCGGCGAGGTCACGTTGATCTCGGTCAGCCATTCACCGATCACGTCGATGCCGACGAAGATCTGTCCCTTCTCCCGCAGGAGTGGGCCGATCGCGGCGCAAATCTCGCGGTCGCGGTCGGTCAGTTCGACCTTCTCGGCGCGCCCGCCGACATGCATGTTCGACCGGGTCTCGCCCTTCTGGGGGACGCGGTTGATGGCGCCGATCGGCTCGCCATCGACGAGGATCACGCGCTTGTCGCCCTTGCTCACCGCGGGCAGGAATTTCTGGGCGATCAGCGGCTCGCGGCTGAAGGTCGAGAAGAGCTCGTGCAGCGAGGCGAGGTTGCCGTCGTCCTTGTTCAGCTTGAATACCCCGGCGCCGCCGTTGCCGTAGAGCGGCTTGAGGATGATGTCGCCGTGCCGCTCGCGGAAGCGCCGAAGTTCGGCGAGGTCGCGGGCGATCATCGTCGGCGGCGTGAGGTCCGGGAAGTTCAGCACCAGCAGCTTCTCGGGGTAGTTGCGCACCCAGAAAGGGTCGTTGACGACCAATGTCGTCTCCGCCAGTCGATCGAGCAGGTGCGTCGTCGTGATATAGCTCATGTCGAACGGCGGATCCTGCCGTAGCCAGACCACATCGAAGTCGGAGAGATCGACGAGCTGTTCTTCGCCGGCCGTGAAGTGGTTGCCCACTTCGCGCCGAAGCACGAGCGGCCAGCCCCGCGCGACAATCCGGCCCTCATCGAAGGTGAGCCGGCCGGGGGTGTAGTAGAACAGTTCATGCCCGCGATCCTGCGCCTCGATCGCGATGCGGAACGTGCTGTCGGCTTTGATGTCGATGGGTCCGAGCGGATCCATCTGGATGGCTACTTTGAGCGGCATGTTCCGTCCCTGTGTCTGCTTGCGACCCTAGATGGCGCAGCAAGTGGGCCGAGACAATGGGGCGTCCGGTGCATCAGGGCGAACGACACCCGCCTCTGACGCGCAGGACCTTAGCGGACGATAGGCCGATCAGTACCCGGCAAACGCGTTTTCGACGATCCGGACTTCACCGTGCGCATCGACCGTCGCGATGTCGAACCGCATCGCGGTGAGCAGGCCCTTCGGCATGGCACCGACGAACTCCGTCGCGGCATCCATGATACGTTGCGCCTGTCGCCGGGTGACCCGCCAGAGCGCGGCATCGTGGGTTTGCGCCTTCTTCACCTCGACGAAGACCAGCCCGTCGCCATCCGCGGCAATCAGGTCGATTTCACCGCCCCGGCCGCGCCAGCGACGTCCGACCACCGGGAGTCCGTTTCGACCGTAGTGACGTTCGACGGCCGTTTCGGCGGACAGGCCCGCCATGTAGTTTGTTCGTCCACGCTCGCGTCGCTGGTCTGTCGGCATTGGCATCCCTCGGCATCATCACCTCGTTCTGCCACCGAACTACCAACACTTTCCTAATCCCGCTTCATCTCCAGCGCCTTTTGGTAAACGTCGCGTCTGGGCAGACCCAGCGCTCCGGCGACGGCCGTCGCGGCATCCTTGATCCGCATCGTCTCCATCGCTTTCCTGAGCGCCCCCTCGACATCCACCTCGTCCGCCTCGCCCGCGACGGGCGGACCGACCAGCATCACGATCTCGCCCTTCAGGACGGCGCTTTCCAGCCGCACGGACATCTCCCCCAAGGGTGCCTCGATGACTTCCTCGAACTTCTTCGTCAGCTCACGGCAGACGGCGGCAGGGCGTGCGGGGCCGAGGACTTCGGCAAGGTCGGCGACCAGCGCTTCGATCCGCTTCGGGCTTTCGTAGAAGACGAGGGTCGCAGGGACGGAGCCGAGCTCGGCGATGGCAGTCCGGCGCGCACTCTGCGCCGGCGGCAGGAAACCGGCGAACAGGAAACGGTCGGTCGGCATACCGCCGACGGCGAGCGCGGAGAGCAGCGCGGAGGCCCCCGGAACGGCCGTCACCACGCCCCCTTCCGCACGGACGTCGCGGGCGAGCCGGAAGCCCGGATCGGCAAGCAGCGGCGTCCCGGCCTCGGAGACGTAGGCGACCGAGCCGGCAAGCGCCGCATCAACGAGCCGGGACCGGTCCGCGGGGCCGCTGTGATCGTGGTAGGCCACCACGTGCCGGCCGTTGAGCGGGACGCCGTGGATCTCGAGCAGGCGGCGCGCCGTCCGCGTGTCCTCGGCAGCAATCGTCGTGGCCGCGGCCAGCACGTCGAGCGCCCGCAGCGTGATGTCGCGCGCGTTCCCGATCGGCGTGGAGACAAGGTACAGGCCGGGGTCGAGGGGACGTGCTTCGAAATTCATCCCTAGATCCTCCGGCTTCGGCCACTATGATGCCGGCGTTTACGAGGGTTCGTTTGAACAGCCTCACACCGACATATCAAGAGGGGGTCCCCAGTCCCATGTCCAGCCCGGTCCGCTTCGCGGCGCGCCTGTTCGCGCTTCTGTCGCTCGTCGTCCTGTCCGCCTGCGGGAACCTCCCCGTGCCGGGCGGCGCGTCCGGCGGTCCCCGAATCGATCCGTCGCAACCGGTTCAGGTGGCGCTGCTCGTTCCCGGCGGCTCGCAGATCGGCGGCGACGACCTGATCGCCCGCGATCTCGAGAACGCCGCGCGCATGGCGGTCTCCGACCTGCAGGGCGCCCAGATCGACCTCCGCGTCTATAACACCGGTGCGTCGCCGCAACAGGCGTCGACCGTGACCAGCCAGGCCGTGGCGGACGGTGCGAAGATCATCCTCGGGCCGCTCCGGGCCGATGCCGCCGTCGCCGCAAGCGCCGCCGCGGCAGCCCAGAACGTGAACGTGCTGGCCTTCACCAACACGACCTCCGTCGCGGGCGGTAACCTCTTCATCCTCGGGCCGACCTTCGAGAACACGGCGCGCCGTCTTGTCGGGTTCGGCCGGAACCAGGGCCTCGACCGCTATCTCGTCGTCTATGGCGACGATGCGCAGGGCACTGCCGGGCGCGATGCGATTTCCCGCGCCGTGCAGACCTTCGGCGGCACGCTGCTGGGCATGGAATCCTACCCGATGACGTCGCAGCAGTCGGTGATGGAAGCCGCGCCGCGCATCGCGTCGGCCGCACAGGCCAACGGCGCGCAGGCGATCTTCCTGACGGGCGGCGTGAATGCCGACCTTCCGATCATCGCCACCGCCCTGCCCGAGGCCGGCCTCTCCAACTCCGACGCGACCTTCATGGGGCTGACCCGCTGGGATGCCGTCCCCGAGGCGCTCAGCCTCGGTGGGCTTCAGGGTGGCTACTTCGCCCGCCCCGACACTGACGCCCTCGCCGCCTTCGAAGCCCGTTACAGCGCGACCTACGGGTCCGATCCGCACCCGCTTGCCGGGCTCGCCTATGACGGTGTCGCGGCGGTCGGCGCCCTCGTCGCCGCCGGCAATGCCAACGCCCTCACCGGCGGTGCCCTGACGCAGCGCTCCGGCTTCCAGGGCACGTCGGGTATCTTCCGTTTCCGGTCCGACGGCACGAACGAACGTGCCCTCTCGGTCGCCCAGATCCGCAACAATCAGGTGGTCATCGTTGACCCAGCCCCATCCAGCTTCGCCGCTGCAGGCCTCTGAGGCCGGCTCTCCCGGCGAAGACGTCAAGACCCCGCTTCCTGAAGCGCTGATCTGCCCGGCCGGGGATATCCTCGACCGGGCAGAGCTCGAATCCCGGATCTCCGCGCTGCTCGACGCGGCGGAGGACGTCCGTGCCGCGCGGCCCGAAATCGTCGCCGCGCTGAACGCCGCACGCACGCACGGGATGGAAGTGATCGCCGCCGCGTTCACCGAGAAACCCTTCGAGTCGCGCAAGGCGAAGCACTCCTACACCTGGCTGGTCGATCAGCTGGTCACGATCATCTTCGACATCGCCTCGCGCCGGATGCATCCGCTCGCCAACCCGACCGGGGCCGAGCGGCTCTCCCTGATCGCCGTCGGCGGTTACGGTCGGGGCGAGATGGCTGCGTTCTCGGACGTCGACCTTCTGTTCCTGACTCCATGGAAGATCACGCCGTGGGCGGAGAGCGTCATCGAATCGATGCTCTACATGATGTGGGACCTGAAGCTGAAAGTCGGCCATTCCAGCCGGACGGTGAAGGACTGCATCCGGCTGTCGAAGCAGGATTTCACGATCCGCACCTCGCTGGTGGAGTTCCGGCATCTCGACGGAGACCGCAAGCTAGCGGAAGAGCTCGGCACGCGGCTCTGGAAGGAGCTGTTCCAGAACTCGGCCTCGGAATTCATTGAAGCCAAGCTGAACGAGCGCGCCGACCGGCACCAGAAGCAGGGCGGGCAGCGCTACGTCGTCGAACCCAACGTCAAGGAGGGCAAGGGAGGTCTGCGGGACCTCCAGTCTCTCTTCTGGATCGGCAAGTACATCTATGGCGTTCGCGACGCGGCCGAACTGGTCGATTTGGGTCTCTTCACCGCCGAGGAGTACGCGACCTTCCTGAAGGCCGAGGATTTCCTCTGGGCGGTGCGCATACACCTCCACCTGATCGCCAACCGCGCCGCCGACCTCCTGACCTTCGACGTGCAGATCGAGGTGGCAGAGCGGATGGGCTACAAGGACCGCGCCGGCCGGCGCGGGGTCGAGTGGTTCATGCAGCGCTACTTCCGCGAGGCGACCCGTGTGGGTGAGCTGACGCGCATCTTCCTGACCGCGCTCGAGGCCAGTCACACCAAGGCGGAGCCGATGCTGACGCGCATCCTGTCGCGCCGTCGGACAGCGCGCCCGCCCTACGCGATCAAGCAGAACCGCCTGACGGTCGCCGACGAGGCAGCGTTCCTGTCGGACAAGCTGAACATGCTGCGGATATTCGAGGAATCGATCCGGACCGGCAACCTGCTGCACCCCGATGCGATGCGCCTGCTGTCGAGCAACCTGAAACTGATCGACGACGAGGTCCGCAAGAGCCCGGTCGCCGCGAAGGTCTTCTTCGACACGCTGCTGAAGCATGCCAACCCCGAGCGCGCGTTGCGCCGGATGAACGAACTTGGCGTGCTGGCCGCCTACATCCCCGAGTTCGAGCCGATCGTCGCGATGATGCAGTTCAACATGTATCACAGCTACACGGTGGACGAGCACACCATCCAGTGCATCTCGGCCCTCGCCCAGATCGAGCGGGGCGAGCTTCAGGAAGAGCTGCCGGTCGCGAGTTCGATCCTGAAGGACGGCGTGAACCGGAAGGTTCTCTATACCGCGATGCTGCTGCACGACATCGGCAAGGGCCGCGAAGAGGATCACGCCGTGCTCGGCGCGCGGATGGCGCGGACGATCTGCCCCCGCCTCGGTCTCAAGAAGAAGGAGACGGAGACGGTCGAGTGGCTGATCCGCTACCACCTCCTGATGTCGGACATGGCGCAGAAGCGCGACATCGCCGACCCGCAGACGGTCAACGATTTCGCCAAGGCGGTGAAGACCCGCGAACGGCTGGATCTGCTATGCGTCCTGACGGTCTGCGACATCCGCGGCGTCGGGCCGAACGTCTGGAACAACTGGAAAGCCGCGCTGCTGCGCGCGCTCTATCGCCAGACCCGGCGCGGGCTCGAGGACGGGCTGGAAGCGCTGAACCGCGAGGAGCGCGAAGTGCAGGCCCGCAAGAACCTGCGCGAGGCGCTGTCGGACTGGGACGAGCGCGCCCTCCGCGCGGAGACGGGCCGGCATTACGCGCCGTATTGGCAGGGTCTGCACGTCACTGCGCATGTCGATTTCGCCAACCTGCTGAAAGGCGGGATCGAGGCCGACGAGGTTCGGTTCGAGATCACTCCGGACCGGGAACGCGACGCGACGCGGATCTGCCTCGTCATGCAGGACCACCCCGGCGCGTTCAGCCGCATGTGCGGCGCGCTGTCGCTCGCGCAGGCCAACGTCAAGGATGGCCGGACCTTCATCACCAAGGACGGCTACGCCACCGCCGCCTTCTGGATTCAGGACAACGAAGGCCACCCCTACGATACTGATCGCCTGCCAAAGCTCAGGGCGATGATCGGCAAGACGCTTCGTGGTGAAGTCGTGGCGCGGGATGCCTTCAAGGACCGCGACCGGCTCAAGAAGCGGGAAGCCGCGTTCCGGGTGCCCACATCGATCACTTTCGACAACGATGGTTCGGAAATCTACACGATCATCGAAGTCGACACGCGCGACCGCCCCGGACTGCTCTACGACCTGACACGGACGCTGGCGGGCCTAAACGTCTACATCGCCTCCGCGGTGATCGCGACCTATGGCGAGCAGGTGGTGGACGCCTTCTATGTGAAGGACATGTTCGGGCTGAAGTTCTACTCCGAATCCAAGCGCAAGTCGCTGGAAGCGAAGCTGCGCGAGGCGATCGACCGGGGTGCGGAACGGGCGCGGCAGTAGGCCGCCGCGCTCCTCGGTTTCCTCAGCGCACCGGATCGGTGAGGGCGAACCCTTCGTCGATCCAGCCGGTCACGCCGCCGATCATCTCCTTCACCGGCCGGCCCATCCGGGCCAGCCGCACCGCCGCCTTGTTGGCGCCGTTGCAATGCGGCCCGGCGCAGTAGACGACGAAGAGCGTATCTTCGGACCACTTCGCCATCCGCCGCTCGGTCATCTTGCCGTGCGGCAGGTTGATCGCGCCCGGAACGTGGCCGGCTTCGAACAGCGCGGGCGCGCGAACGTCGAGCAGCACGAAATCGTCCGCCCCGTTCGACAGCGACTCGTGGGTGTCCCAGCAATCCGTCTCGAACCGCAGCCGGGCTTCGAAGTGGGCCAGCGCCTCGTCGGACGGGGCGGCGGCAATGGCGGCGACGGCACTGGGCATGGACGGCTCCGTATGTTGGGTCACCGGGGCATCTTGGCAAAATCGTCCTGTGAGCCATACTGGCAGGATGGACAACCTCCGGTCAGAAACCGCCAAAGCGCCACTCGTCTGCATCCTCGCCTACGACGGGCTCGCGATGTTCGAGTTCGGCATCGCGCTCGAGATCTTCGCCCTGCCCCGGCCCGAGTTTCCCGCGTGGTATCGCCACAAGGTCATCGCAGCGGAGCCCGGCCCGATGCGAGCGACCGGCGGGATCGACGTCGTCGCCGAGCATGACCTTGCTGCCTTGTCGCAGGCGGACCTGATCCTCGTGCCCGGCTGGCGCGGCATGGACGCGCCGGTGCTGCAGCCGCTGATCGACGCGCTACAGGCGGCGAGCGGGAACGGCGCACGTATCGCGTCGATCTGTTCGGGCGTCTTCGTGCTTGCCGCCGCCGGCCTGTTGAACGGTCGGCGGGCGACGACGCACTGGCGCTACACCGACGTGCTGGCGAAGCGGTTTCCCGAGGTCGACGTACAACCGGACGTGCTGTTCATCGACAACGGGCCGGTGCTGACCTCGGCAGGCTCCGCCGCCGGGATCGACCTTTGCCTGCACCTTGTCCGGCAGGATTTCGGCGCGGCCCACGCCAATATCGTGGCCAAACGCCTCGTCATGGCCCCGATGCGGGAAGGCGGTCAGTCGCAGTTCATCCCCGCGCCCGTGCCGCGCGAGCGCGGCGGCACCATCGCGCCGCTGCTCGATCGTGTGCGCTCGTCGATCGATCGGCCCTGGACCGTCGGCGACATGGCTCGCGAGGCGGGCATGAGCGAGCGCACTCTGATGCGCCGGATGGTGGAGGCGACAGGCGAGACGCCGCAGAAGTGGCTCGCCCGCCAGCGCGTCGCCTACGCCGCCGATCTGCTGGAGACGACGACCGCGAGCCTCGACGACATCGCCGCGACCGCCGGCTTCCAGAGCCCGGAGACCTTCCGCCGCCTGTTCCGGACGATCCGGGGCATCTCCCCGTCCCAGCACCGGAAATCCTTCGCGGCGACCGAGCGCGTATAAGCAAGAGCTGCGAAAGAGCCCTCCTTCCCACGCGTTCGTGAACCGGCTAGATCCGGCGCAATAACAAACCCCGGGGCGCAGTTTTCCGACATGAAACCGATCAAGCTCATCACCGGCTTCCTGACTGTCGGAGTCTGGACCCTGCTCAGCCGCGTTCTCGGCTTCGTGCGTGACATCATGATCGCGTCGAGTCTCGGCGCAGGGCCCGTGGCCGAAGCCTTCCTCGTCGCGTTCTCGCTGCCCAACATGTTCCGCCGCTTCTTCGCGGAGGGGGCCTTCAACATGGCCTTCATCCCCATCTTCTCGAAGAAGCTGGAAAACGACGAGGACGCCCGGACCTTCGCCAACGACGCCTTCACCGGCCTTGCCACCGTGCTGATCGCCTTCTCGACGCTGGCGATCGCGCTGATGCCCTGGCTGGTCTTTGCGATGGCGAGCGGCTTCGTCGGGGACGAGCGTTTCGAACTGTCGGTCGCCTATGGCCGGGTTGCCTTCCCCTACATCCTTTTCATCTCGCTCGCTGCGTTACTGTCGGGTGTCCTGAACTCCACCGGGCGCTTCGTGGCCGCTGCCGCGGCGCCGGTCGTGCTGAACGTGATGTTCGTCGGCGCACTGATCCTTGCGGAAACGCTCGGCTGGGCGCCCGGTGACACGTTGGTCTGGACCGTGCCGCTTGCCGGCATCGCGCAACTTGTCCTCGTCTGGGTCGCCGCAGCCCGCGCCGGGTTCCGGCTGCGCTTCAGGATGCCGCGCCTGACTCCGGACCTGAAACGCCTGGCCCGGATCGCCGGGCCCGCGATGCTGGCCGGTGGCGTCGTGCAGATCAACCTGCTGATCGGCAGGCAGGTCGGCAGCTTCTTCGACGGCGCGATCGCCTGGCTGTCCTATGCCGACCGGCTCTACCAATTGCCGCTCGGCGTGGTCGGGATCGCGGTCGGCGTCGTCCTGCTGCCGGAGCTGTCCCGCCGTCTTGCTGCAGGTGACGAGACCGGGGGCCGCGAGGCCTTCAACCGCGCCTGCGAGTTCTCGCTTGCGATGACCGTGCCTGCCGCCATCGCGCTGATCGCGATCCCCATGCCGCTCGTCTCCGTGCTGTTCGGGCGCGGCGCGTTCGAACAGAGCGACGTCGTTGCCACCGCCATCGCCGTCGCGATCTATGGCGCGGGGCTGCCGGCCTTCGTACTGCAGAAGACGCTTCAGCCGCTCTACTTCGCGCGGGAGGACACGCGCAGCCCGTTCCGCTTCGCCGTCTGGTCGATGGTGGTGAACGCCGCGGTCGCCATCGGGCTGGCACCGTTCATCGGCTTCGCCGCCGCGGCGCTCGGCACCACGCTCGCCGGCTGGTCGATGGTCTGGCAGCTGTGGAGCGGTGTTCGCGGCATGGGCGCCGCGGCGAGTGTCGATGACCGCTTCCGCCGCCGGGGCTGGCGTATCCTTGCCGCCGCGCTCAGCATGGGGGTGGTGCTTTGGGTCGCGGCGCAGTTGCTGTCCGGCGCGCTCGAAACGCCGACGCTGCGCTACATTGCACTCATGGGCCTCGTCGCGCTCGGCATCGTCAGCTACTTCGGTATCGGACACCTGATCGGTGCCTTCCGGCTGTCCGAATTCTCGCGCGCGATGAAGCGGAGCAACGCGACCTAGCGGGTTCGCAGCTTCGCCAGCAACGCCGACCAGCCGCCGGGCAACAGGATCGGGGTGACGCAGAAGCCGACGATGAAGCCCGGCACCTCGGCGATCCAGCGGCTGCTTGCACCGAAAATAGCGGTGTAGACGATCTGCAGCGCCAGCAGGAAACCGATCAGCCGGAACGCCGCAATCTGCCGCTCCCCCCTCCTGCGCAGGTAGATCCAGAGGATGTAGGTGTAAGCCCCGATGAGCCCGTAGGCCGGCGCGTAGCCGCTGAAGAGCCAGGCCCCGTCGGGCGCGACGAGCCCGAAGATGATCGCCGGCAGGATCGTGCAGGCAATGTAGAGGATCGCCATGGCGGAATCCCGCATCACTTCACCCACGAATTTGCCGATCGCCAGCGTGATGACGATCGCGAAAGCCGCATCGGTGAAGGAGGCGTGGATGAAAGCGTAAGTCACGAACCGCTTGAGCACGTCGAACTGGTCGACGCCCGGCGCGAATAGGAACGGCATGAAAGCGGGAGAGAAGCCGTAATCCTCCCACGCCGCGATACGCCAGCCGATGCCTTCACGGCCACCGATCAGGGCCTGGCCGGAGAGCGAGAGCACGACCTCGACCGCGAACATGATGCCCGTGACGATCAGGATCACCGGCGGAATGGTGTTGAACGGCGACTCTTCCTGCACGTGCTGGTCTCCTTGACGCTGTCAGGGCGCATGGGTAAGCGAGGAAGTCCTTGAAAACCAGACCCGCGGGTGTCCCATGTCCGAGACCAAATTCGCTCCCCGTGTCTTCTCCGGCATCAAGCCGTCCGGGGGACTGACGCTTGGCAATTACCTTGGTGCCATCAAGCGTTGGGTTGAGATGCAGGGCGAGAGTTACGAGACGATCTATTGCGTCGTCGACCTGCACGCGATCACGGTCTGGCAGGACCCGAAGGAGCTCGCCCGTGCGACGCGCGAAGTCGCGGCGGGGATGCTGGCCAGCGGCATCGACCCGGAGAAGTCGGTCCTCTTCAACCAGAGCCAGGTCGCGCAGCACGCCGAGCTTGCGTGGATCTTCAATTGCGTCGCCCGCGTCGGCTGGATGGACCGGATGACCCAGTTCAAGGAGAAGGCCGGCAAGAACGCCGAGAAGTCGTCGCTCGGCCTCTACGCCTATCCGTCCCTCATGGCGGCGGACATCCTGCTCTACCACGCCACCCATGTGCCGGTGGGCGAGGACCAGAAGCAGCATGTCGAGCTGACGCGCGACATCGCGACGAAGTTCAACCATGACTTCGGCGAGGAGTTCTTCCCGCTGACCGAGCCGGTCATTGAAGGCCCCGCGATGCGCGTAATGAACCTGCGCGACGGGTCGAAGAAGATGTCGAAGTCGGGTGAGTCGGACATGGAGCGGATCAACATGACCGACGATGCCGACACGATCGCCAAGAAGTTCAAGAA